>NZ_JBIOSO010000001.1:1607500-2110000 GCF_051714805.1 Enterococcus sp. AZ091
CATCACCGGTTCAAATCCGGTTACCGCCTTAGTACGATACTAATATTTGCGTTATGCCGACGTGGCGGAATTGGCAGACGCGCTGGACTCAAAATCCAGTGCCCGCGAGGGCGTGCCGGTTCGACCCCGGCCGTCGGTATTATCGATACATCATTCGTTCGTACGATTGATGTATCGATTTTTATCCTAATATTGGTTGAAGATCAACTGGTTGGATAAAAAAAGCTGTTAAAATTTAGTAAGTACTTGAGTGATCTGCAATCATGCCGACGTGGCGGAATTGGCAGACGCGCCAGACTCAAAATCTGGTGTCCGCAAGGACGTGCCGGTTCGACCCCGGCCGTCGGTATAACAATGAAGCATCAACGTATTCCTTACGTTGATGCTTTTTTTATTTAAATGTGTGCTTTCTTAAATTTTGAAAGGATTGATCTTTATCAGCAAAAAGAAAAAGTATTGCGAATTACTGTTTTAGAAAATTTACTAGAATGCGTATTTATTTTCACTAGCTGAGAGTATTCATAAGCAGTAACATAAAACTGTAAAGAGTATTCATAAGAAGGAGTGGAAATGAATGAAAAAAGTTGCATTAGTTACCGGTGCTGGTCAAGGTATTGGCTTTGCCATAGCTAAGCGTTTGTACAAAGACGGCTTTGACGTGGCAATGGTGGATTACAATGAAAACTCTGTAAGAGCGGCAGCGAAAGAGCTTGGTGAACATGCGATTGCTATCAAAGCAGATGTTTCGAAACGGGATGAGATTTTTTCAGCAGTTGATAAAGTAATAGATGTCTATGGTGACTTATCAGTGATTGTAAATAATGCTGGGGTAGCACCGACTACACCGATAGAGTCTATTACTCCAGAACAGTTTGAAAAAGTTTATTCCGTGAATGCCGGGGGCGTATTATGGGGAACACAAGCGGCTTCTGAAGCATTTCAAAAGTTGAATCATGGTGGAAAAATCATCAATGCTTGTTCACAGGCAGGTGTTGTGGGTAATCCTAATCTCATGTTGTACAGTAGCTCAAAGTTCGCTGTTCGTGGTATGACCCAAATCGCTGCGCGAGATTTAGCTGACTATGGTATTACTGTAAATGCTTATGCACCAGGTATTGTTAAAACACCGATGATGATGGATATTGCGCATCAAGTAGGTGCTAATGCTGGTAAAGATGATGAATGGGGGATGCAAACTTTTAGTAAAGATATCGCATTGAAACGTTTATCTGAACCCGAAGATGTTTCGGCAGTTGTTTCATTTTTAGCCAGTGATGATGCCAACTATATAACTGGACAAACAATCATTGTGGATGGCGGAATGCAGTTCCAGTAATCAATAAGTTGTTGATCTAGGATTGGGCGTTCGGATAGTCCCGCAGGTTTTCAGTTGATTGAAACTCACCAAAATAGTGGCATTTTCTTGTTCAATTGTTACTGTAAGAAAAACTAAATGATAGTAGTTATGTAATTTGCTGTTTCATGCAAATCATCGAATGAATGACCCGATTAGATAGATTCTAATCGGGTCATTCATCTGTATACGAAGGAACGATCGAAAAAGTCTGAGAATGGAGTTATCACAAAGAATAGAACAAAAGATAAAGCAATTCTTTAGCCCTTGGCAAATTTGATGATTTCAACTTCCATGGGGGCGAGGGTGAGTTCACAAACTTTTCTTTTTGATAATAATGCTGTACCTTCCGATAGAAATTGTACTTGTTGTGAATCGTTTGTATGATTAAGTAGGAATAAGAAGATATGGGTTGGTCCTTGTCGAACAGTGACAGACAACTCGCTGTTTTCTTGCAAATACCTCTCAGCAACTTTTTTTAGTTTTGCATCACTAAAAATGTCGTTCAATAAGTCGGTCAACCCTTCTTGTTCTAGCTCGGTCCCTAAGTAATAGGCCAGCCCTTTGCCAAACCGATGTTTAGTGATAGCTGGTGAATCTTTAAGAAAGTCACTTGTGAAAGTGGCGAGTGGGGTAGCGCCTTGTAAATGGATCAGTTCTTCCCACCGACGATTTTCATAAAATTTATTTTTAAAATGCACTTGTTGCTGGATTTCCGGTTTTAAAGGCTGAAATTCTTCGACTGTGATTCCCAATACTTCTTTAAAAAGTCCTGGATAGCCGCCAAGATAGACTTGATCGTTTTCGTTGACGATTCCGCTGAAGAAATTTGTCAAGAATGTTCCACCATTTGCTACAAATTCTTTGACTTTATTGCCGAATTCTTCTGATGCAGAGTACAAATTATACGCAATCACAAGGGGATAGCCGTCTAGTGATTCAGATGGATGAATGAAATCAACAGCAATGTTCAACGCTCTTAGAGCGGCATATAACGCCCTCATTTGGTGAATATAGCGAATATTGGTATTCGGCTTCGCATCTAGCTCAAGGGCCCACCAATTTTCCCAATCAAATACGATAGCAATATCGGCAACAAACCGGCTGCCAACGATGTCATTCAACTGTTTTAATTCATTTCCCAGAGCAGCACATTCTCGAAAGGTGCGACTTGTGTGTGGATCACCATGAGGGACTATTGCACTATGGAATTTCTCTGCCCCTCCTTGTGATTGGCGCCATTGAAAGAACATCATGCCATCGGAGCCATGAGCAAGTGCCTCATAACTCCATAAGCGCATTTGACCGGGTTTTTTGACGCCGTTTACTTGGCGCCAGTTGACCGCACTTGGGGCTTGTTCCATGATCAAAAAAGGTTTCTTTTTTAAACTTCGCATGAGATCATTGGCTAAGAATTGGGGATAGGGCAGAGATTCAAACGGATTAGGATAGGCATTCCAGCTAACGACATCCATTTCAAAAGCCCATTTGAAGCCATCGACATATTTATGAAGACCCATCAAATTCGTGATGAATGGGATGTTTGACGAGAATGTTTGAATTGCCTTTTTCTCGATCTGATAAATTTCCAGATTCATATCAGAAATGAAGCGACGATAATCAAGCTGTTGACAAGGATTCTTAAAAGTCGGCATTTCTTCTGGTAGGAAAATCTCGTCCCATTCTTGATAGGTTTGGCTCCAAAATTTTGTTGACCAAGCCGTATTCAATGCTTCAATTGTTTGGTATTTTTTTTCTAGCCAATTTTGGAAACTGGCACGACAGTTCGGGCAATAACATTCATGGATGTGACAAGTATATTCATTATTGATATGCCACATCACAACTCCCGGATGTTGGCTGTATCGTTTGGCAACAGCTTCACTGAGCCGACGGGCATATTCCCGATAAATCGGTGAAGTCGGGCAATAGTGCTGGCGAGAACCATGTACCAACCGATTGCCATGAATGGTCATCGGCATCATTTCAGGATATTTTTTGACTAACCATGCAGGGGGCGAAGCTGTTCCATTGGCTAAATCGATGGCAATATTGTTTTCATAAAGGAGATCCATCAGCCAATCCAAAAAAGTGAAATCAAATGTTGATTCATTTGGTTGAATGTTTACCCAACCAAAAATATTGATGCTGACATAATTGACTCCAACTTCTCTCATTAAGCGCATGTCTTCCTTTATCGTTTCTTGTGACCACTGTTCAGGATTGTAATCTGCGCCGTAATAAATTTGTTTTTGATCAACCATCTGTTAAACTTCCTTTCTCATAGTAAGACATATTTGTTTCAATCATAACAAAAAAAGTAAAAGCTGAAAGCGTTAGCAAAAAGGTGCATGAAATAATACAAATATCTGTAAAATGTTCAAACCGATCTCAATACACGAGAACCATATTACTTGCTGTTTTTTTATTTTCAACCTACAATTAAATATAATTGATAACACTCAATTCTTAATGAAGATGTATTATTATTAGATGTTCTTTTATATTTATGCACATCTTCAGCATTTTTGAAATGAGCGAAAGGAATGGTTGGATATGTCAAAACCTATACAAATATTTTCAGAAATTGAACCGTTAAAACGGGTGATGCTCCATCGTCCTGGTGCAGAACTTGAAAACTTGATGCCGGATTATTTAGAAGACTTGTTGTTTGACGATATTCCATTTTTGGCACAAGCCCAACAAGAACATGATTTTTTTGCAAAAGTTTTAGTGGAGAATGGCTGTGAAGTGGTTTATTTAGAAGACCTGGCTGCTGAAACATTACAGCTTTCAGGGTGTAAGGAAGCTTTCTTGGATGATTATTTGCAAGAGACGAAAATTCAAGATCAAGATGTATTAAATGAAGTCAGAGACTATTTTCTTTCGATTAAAGACGAACGAGCGTTTATTGATCAAACGATGGCGGGGTTAAAAAAACAGGATTTTTCCATATCGAAGACTGTAAGTTTGTCAGCAATGCGGGAAAATGATTATCCATTTATTATTGATCCGATGCCAAACCTTTATTTTACAAGAGATCCGTTTGCTATTATAGGACATAGCATTTCTCTTAACCGGATGTTTTCGGAAACTCGTCGAAGAGAAACGCTTTATGGACAGTACATTTTCAAGCACCATCCGCAGTTCGCCAAGCCATCGGTCAATTTCTTGTATGATCGAGAAGAACCTGCACGTATCGAAGGTGGGGATCAGCTTGTTTTGTCCCAGCATGTATTAGCGATCGGTATTTCTCAGCGTACAGAAGTGCACTCTATCGAAAAAATTGCTGAAAACATTTTTTCAATGGAACCGTCATTTGAACATATTTTAGCATTTGATATTGGTTCTGAACGGAAATTTATGCATCTGGACACAGTCTTTACCATGATTGATAAAGACAAGTTTACGATTCACCCTGAAATAGAAGGTGAACTAACCTTGTTCTCTATTACAAAGCAAGGACAAGAAATCAAAGTAGTTGAAGAAAAAGATACGTTAGATCACATTTTATGCCGTTATTTGGACTTGCCGGCAGTCGAGTTGATTCGTTGTGGCGGCGACGATATCACGGCAGCTGCCAGAGAGCAATGGAACGATGGATCAAACACATTAGCCATCGCGCCTGGCGAAGTGATCGTCTATGACCGGAATACTATTACGAACCAACTTTTAGCAGAGGCCGGTATTAAATTACATCAAATTCCAGGTAGTGAATTAGTAAGGGGCCGTGGCGGCCCCCGCTGCATGAGCATGCCGTTTATTCGTACAGCTGATTGATAGAATGACTAGCTGATTTAAGTGTTTTTTTATCAGCAAAAAACAGGTGGCATCACAAATTAGAACGTTTAAAAAAGATGAGAGGAAGTCATTTTTCTTTCATCTTTTTTTTATTTGATTAAAAAACCTCCATTATAATGAAAGGGGTTACTTTTCGTGAAATTGTGCAAAAAATTTAAATTTTATATGTAATGATTATAAAAAAACAGATGAAACCTTGTTATACTACAAAATATATGTTACGGTTATATTAGTGACTCGGGTAAGTGTGAGTAGATGACACTTATTAAATTTTAACACCATACGAACAGCGATCGCTTGATTCGTAATGGTTTTTTTTCGCGAAAAAAAGTAGAAAGTAGGTGAGAGAATGTCTGTAGATGCCATTCGTTTGCTGCAAGAAGCAGAAGAGTTTGCAGAACAAAAAAACACGAAAGCGGAAGCTGAAAAAAAACAACTGATCCATGAAAGTCAAACAAGAATTTCAGCATTCCAGAAAGAATTGGTACAAAAAGAACGTGAAGCACAACGAATGATTGAAGAAAAAGTTGCAACGGAATTTGAGCAATCAAAACAACCCCTTGTGGCAAAAACAAAAGAGGAAGTTGAGACATTGCGCACGATTTCAGCTGAGTTGAAAGAACAAGCATTGGCAATAATAATAAATAAGGTTGTGACATAGATGGCGATTGCAAAAATGCAAAAATTCAGCCTGTTGACCTTTTACGAACAAAAAGATGCCGTTTTACAGCAGTTGCAAGACTTTCAAGTTGTCGAATTGCTTTCTTCTGAAATGTATTACGAGTCAGAGGAAACCACAGGCGTGTTAACACCCGTTCGTGATGAACAGAAACAGACTGAAGAAGTAGAAAACCAATTTGATCAAGTAAATTGGGGCCTGCAATTATTAGAGGAATATGTTCCAAAAAAAGGAATGCTGGAAAAACTTCGGCAACCAATCAAGCGCTACACACTTCACGAATTAGCGCAAGCCGCTCATACTTATCCTTGGCAAGAAGTTTGTCAAACACTTCGAAAACAAGACAAACGTTTACGATTGATCGAACAAGAAAAACGAGAGCTTTTGGCTCAAGAAGCAGAACTGAATAGATGGAAATACTTTGAAGACCGTCCTCAGATTTTGAATGAATTAAAAAAATCAGGTGGCCTATTAGGTTCGCTCCCAAATTCAGAATTTGCGGCTTTCACAAAGGGGTGCGAAAAACTGCCCCTCGTTTATTTTGAAACAGTTTATCAATCACAAACGACTACATACTTATTCGTTCTTTTCCATAAAGATGTTAAAGATAAAGTAAGTTCCCTTTTAAAAAAGACTGCATTCGAGCAGTATACCTATCCCTATTCAGGTCTGCCAAAAGATGACCTGCAACATGTAAAAGAAAAATCCCACGCATTGATTGAGGAAGAAAAAACAATCAAACACTCCTTACGTGCAATGAGCGAAGAGCAGGGACAATTGCGTCTCGTAGCAGAGTATTTAGATGGCGCGATCAAACGAGCTCAGAGTAATGAAAAGTTGCTTCGTTCGGCTCATGCCGTAGCTATTTCAGGCTGGATCCCTGTTGAGCAAGCAGCAGAACTGGAGAAAAGGATCCAACAGGCCAGCAAAGATGCTTTTTATCTTGAATACCAACAAGTGAAAGAACAAGAAATCGAGGATGTTCCGATTTTGTTGAATAATTCGCGGTGGATACAACCCTTTGAAGGGTTAGTGCGGATGTATAGTTTGCCCCAGTATGATGAATTAGATCCTACACCGTTTATGGCGCCATTTTATATGGTTGCATTTGGAATGATGGTTGCAGATTTTGGCTATGGATTATTACTGTTTTTGGCAACATTCTTGGGCAAAAAATTCTTTCATTTAAGTAAAGGATTGGAACAAAATTTGACGCTGTTTCAGCTTTGTTCGATTCCCACGATTATTTGGGGCTTGATTTATGGTAATTTCTTTGGCTTTGAATTGTCATTCCAATTGTTATCAGCCCAAGAAGATGTCAATCAGATTTTGGTCTTGTCGATCATTTTCGGATATATCCAAATCATGTTTGGATTAGCTTTGAAGTTTTATGTCCTTTGGAAACGAAAAGATCAGAAGCTACAGGCTATTTTTCAGGCTGGATCTTGGATGGTCTTTTTGATCAGTGTTGTTCTATTGGCAGCAGGAATGTTGCTGTTGCCTGATTCGCCTTTACAAACCATTGGTTTGATCATGATTATCGCTAGCTTAGTGGCAGTTGTATTTGGCGGTAGTTTAGAAGGAAAAACACTAGCTGGTAAAATCGGCTCAGGACTATATGGATTAATGGATGTTACGAATTACGTAGGGGATATGATCAGCTTCACACGACTCATGGCGTTAGGAGTCGCAGGGGGCAGTATCGCATCCGCATTCAATTTGATCATCAGTTATTTACCAATAGCTGCGCGTTTCACAGTCGGTATTTTGCTTTTTGTGGCGCTGCATGCATTAAATATCTTTTTAAGCTATTTAAGTGCGTATGTTCATGGTATTCGTTTACAGTATTTAGAATATTTCGGAAAATTTTTCACCGGTGGGGGACGAGCATTTGTACCTTTCAAAACCGATGAAAAATACGTAGAGGTTATCTCAGAAGAGAAAATGCAGGAGGAAAAGAATGGAAAATTGGATTAGTTTCTTTTATGAAAATGGCGGGTTAGTTTTTGCCGCATTAGGTGTAGCTACAGCGACAATTTGTGGTGGGATCGGCTCAACGATCGGGGTCGGTATGACCAGTGAAGCCGCTGCAGGATTGACTGCAGAGCAACCAGAAAAATTTGGACAGGCCTTGATCTTGGAACTGTTGTCAAGTACCCAAGGACTATACGGTTTCGTTATATCATTCATGATTTTTGGTCAAATGAGCGGAACGATCTCCCTTGATAGAGGAATGTACCTATTTATCGCTTCTTTACCTATTGCGTTGACAGCAATCGTTGCCGGAAGATGGCAAGGACGTGCTGCAAGTGCCGCTATGCAGATTCTAGCCAAGAAACCGGAGCACGTAACAAAAGGGATCATTTATGTAGCGATGATGGAAACGTATTGTATCTTAGGTTTCGTTATTTCCTTCTTGCTAGTTTTAAATTAAGAGGGGGAGAAAGATGTCTGATATTACGCGATTAACCGAAAAAATCACAGCAGATGCTGAAAAGAAGTATCAGTTGGTCCTTAATGATGCACAAGTAGAAATTGAAAAACAGGAGCGTCTCAAACGTTCTCAACTAGAAGAACAACTTTCTGATCGTTTGGCCCAATTTGAAAAAGAAAAACGGGCAGAAATGTATTTGCAGATTTCCGATATTCACATTCAGTCTCGCAATAAAGTGCTTGCCGCGAAACAATCCGTTTTGGAAGAATTGTTTAGTGAGGCACTTGAGCGCTTGAACCAAATGGAAGCCGCTGATTTTCAAGCATTCGTCACAAAAGGAGTACAAGAAGCACAGGTTTTTGGTGAAGTTGAATTGGTATTGGGAGAAAAAAGTGCGCATCTGCTGACAGAAGGTTCATTGAAAGAGATTCAACAAACGATTCCTGAATGTCGACTAACAGTTGCAAAACAAGTTTTGCCGCGAAAAGGCGGATTTTTACTGCGCCAAGGCGATATTGAGCTGAACTTTACGTTTGATGCGTTGTTGGATGCCAGCAAAGAAGAGTTGAGCCATACATTACTGCAATTGATTTTTGAACAGTAAGCGGGTGTAAAAATGGAAGATATCAAATACAACACGCTGAATACACGAATACGAACCTATGAAGCGGAATTGATCAGTCGCAGCCGTTATGAACGTATGCTTTCTGCCAACAGTGCCGAAGAAGTTTATGCTCTTTTGCGAGAAACCGTTTATGGTGATTTTATCAATGAAGAAGATCGAGTCCATGATTTTGAACAAGTATTGACCGCAGAATTAAAACGAGTATATGAAAACTTGTATCAGCTAACACCTGATCGTTCTGTGGTGGATTATTTTGCCCTTCGCTATGATTATCAAAATCTGAAGGTGTTAGTAAAAGCTAAATTCATGAAACAAGACTTTTCTGAATTTTTGGTACCGATCGGAACCATGCCTTTAAATGAATTGAAAGATTTGGTCAACACAAGAAAAAGTGCACACGCAGAGAAGCCAATGATTGCTTGTATCGATGAAGTATTTTCCTATATCGAAAATTATCATGAGATTCAATCCGTAGATATCATTTTTGACAATCATTTTTGGGAACATCTTTGGTCAATCGGTAAGCGATATGATGATCCGTTTTTACAAGGGATCATTCAACGGCAAGTAGATATTTTTAATATTTCGACAGCACTACGTAGTTACGCCATGAAGCGTCATCGAGGCTTTATCAGCGCTGTTCTAGCAGATAATGGGACTCTCCCTGCAAAAGAGCTGTTGGAAGCAATCACGACGTCTTTGGAAGTTTTTGTCCAGTATCTGCAAAATACACCTTACAAACATTTGATTAATCACAGCTATGAAGAACTGCTTGAGAAGAAGACCCTCAATACGTTTGATCTGCGAAAAGATAACTTTTTGATGGCAAAATTGAAAGAACAAAAAATCGTACCATTCGGTCCAGCTGCGATGATCGGTTACTTGTATGCAAAAGAAATCGAAAGTAAAAATTTACGGATTATTTTGATTGGAAAAATCAATAAAGTACCGGAAGAGATATTAAGAAGTCGGGTGCGTGATACGTATGAATAAAAAAATAGCAATGATGGGTGGCAAAAACTCAATTTTGCCCTTCAAAGGTCTAGGAATTGATATCTATCCTGTAGATGATCTTGAAGAAGCCGCACAACAGCTGCAGGAAATGGCAGAAGACTATGGGGTGATCTTCTTGACCGAGCGATTGATTGAACAGTTGGAGTCAATCATTCGACAATACGAAGAACTACCCACGCCAGCCATCATCCCCATCCCCAGCAGTACAGGGAGTCTAGGGATCGGAATGGCACGGATCCAGCAGAATGTCGAGAAAGCTGTTGGAATGAATATATTAGATTCTTAAAAGAGAAGTACGGCAACTAGGAGGAATGCATGTGGCATTTGGCACAATAGAAAAAGTATCTGGTCCCTTGGTCACGGCCTCAGGTTTATCAGGAGCTAAGATCCATGAAATCTGTAAAGTCAGTGAAAAAGGCTTGATTGGAGAAATCATCGAGATCAAGAAAGGTCTCGTGTCGATCCAGGTATATGAAGAAACAGCAGGAATTGGACCGGGCGAACCCGTTGAATCAACAGGGGCTCCGTTATCGGTTGAATTAGCCCCTGGCTTGTTGACAGAAATGTTTGATGGTATTCAACGTCCATTAGATACCTTTATGAATCAAACAGAGAGTGATTTTTTGGAACGGGGTGTGACCATTGACCCGCTAAATCGTCAAAAAAAATGGACGTTCATGCCGCAAGTAAAAGTAGGGGACAACGTACAAGCTGGAGACATTCTAGGACTTGTTCAAGAAACAACAGCCATTGAACACAAAGTGATGGTTCCGCTAGGTGTGAAAGGCACTGTAAAGGAAATCATGGTAGGTAATTATGCTATTACTGAACCGATTTGTCTTTTAGAAACGGCAGAAGGCGAACAGCGCTTGACTATGATGCAAAAATGGCCTGTCCGTAAGCCTAGACCGACTGCAGCAAAGTTAAATCCGGGTGAACCATTAGTCACTGGTCAACGGGTGATCGATACCTTCTTTCCGGTAGCTAAAGGTGGATCGGCAGCTGTGCCGGGACCTTTTGGTGCAGGAAAAACCGTTGTTCAGCATCAAATCGCGAAATGGTCGGATGTCGACATCGTTGTGTATGTTGGTTGTGGCGAACGCGGCAATGAAATGAAAGATGTTATCAATGAATTTCCAGAATTGATCGATCCTCACACGGGTGAATCGATCATGGAACGAACCGTTTTGATTGCCAATACTTCAAATATGCCAGTTGCAGCTCGTGAAGCTTCGATCTATACAGGAATCACTATTGCTGAATATTATCGGGATATGGGATACAGTGTAGCGATCATGGCAGATTCGACTTCACGATGGGCCGAAGCATTACGAGAAATGAGCGGTCGTTTACAAGAAATTCCTGGAGATGAAGGATATCCAGCCTATTTAGGCAGCCGGATCGCGGAATACTATGAGCGTGCTGGTCGGTTCCGTTCGTTGGGATCGGAGCCTCGAGAGGGCAGTATTACAGCTATTGGTGCTGTTTCGCCAGCTGGAGGGGATATCTCAGAACCAGTTACTCAAAACACGTTGCGGATCGTGAAAGTTTTCTGGGCATTAGACAGTATGTTGGCACAAAAGCGGCATTTTCCTTCTATTAATTGGCTGAACTCCTATTCTTTGTATGAAGATCAAATCAATTCTTATTTAGATCAGTTGATGGGACCTCGCTGGTCGGAGATGGTCAATGAAGCAATGGCGATCTTGCAAGAAGAAAGCCGCTTAGAAGAGATCGTTCAGCTAGTGGGAATGGACTCTCTCTCTCAGAAAGATCGTTTGACGATGATGACGGCTCGTTCTTTGCGTCAAGATTATCTGCAGCAGAATGCTTTTGATGACGTGGACACCTATACGTCAAGAAATAAGCAATTTAAAATGCTAGAAAATATTTTATATTTTGATGAACAAGCAAAACGGGCCTTGCAGCTAGGGGCGTATCTGGATGATATAACCAAAGGTACCATCGATCTGCGAGAACGGATTGCCCGCAGTAAATATATTCCTGAAGAAGAACTAACACGTTTAGATGCAATCAAACAGGACACGAAAGCATTATTACAAAAAATCGTAGAGACTGGAGGAATTCATTAATGCTAAAAGAATATCGAACAGTCTCGGAAATCGCTGGTCCTTTGATGGTGGTAGAAAATGTCAAAGGCGTCAAATTTGACGAACTTGTCCAAGTGCGAATGGACAGTGGCGAGGTTCGTCAAGGGCAGGTTTTAGAAGTCAGCGATGATTATGCCGTTGTACAGGTTTTTGAAGGCACTAGTAACCTGAGTGCAGAAGAGAGTAAAGCCCGCTTTTTAGGAACGGGTTTAACGCTTGGTGTATCGCCAGATATGATGGGGCGTGTCTTTGATGGACTAGGTAAGCCTAAAGATGATGGACCGCAGATCATTCCAGAAAAACGAATTGACGTCAATGGCGAAGCCATCAATCCAATGGCCAGAGATTTTCCAGATGAGTTCATTCAAACGGGGATCTCAACGATCGATCACTTGAATACGTTGGTCCGTGGTCAAAAACTGCCGATCTTTTCTGCGTCAGGATTGCCTCATAAGGAAATTGCAGCACAG
Source organism: Enterococcus sp. AZ091 (assembly GCF_051714805.1). Classification (NCBI taxonomy): domain Bacteria; kingdom Bacillati; phylum Bacillota; class Bacilli; order Lactobacillales; family Enterococcaceae; genus Enterococcus; species Enterococcus sp. AZ091. Next base: position 1,619,989 of record NZ_JBIOSO010000001.1, read on the forward strand.
ATCGCCCGTCAAGCGACTGTGCCAAGTCAAGAAGGTAACTTTGCCATCGTTTTTGCGGCGATCGGCATTCCTTTCGAAGAAGCTGAATTCTTTGTAGAAGAGTTTCGCAAAACCGGTGCATTGGATCGCTCGGTATTGTTCATGAACTTAGCCAATGATCCAGCCATTGAGCGGATTGCTACACCGAAAATGGCATTAACAGCAGCCGAGTACTTAGCTTTTGAAAAAGGAATGCATGTATTAGTTATCATGACCGACATGACAAACTATTGTGAAGCGTTGCGGGAAATTTCAGCTGCTCGCCGAGAAGTTCCTGGCAGACGCGGTTACCCTGGTTATTTGTACACCAACTTAGCGACTCTTTATGAACGGGCAGGACGTTTGATGGATAAAGAAGGATCCGTCACTCAAATTCCGATCTTGACGATGCCGGATGGAGATAAGACCCACCCAATACCCGATCTGACCGGCTATATTACGGAGGGACAGATTATCCTTTCCCGTGATCTTTACAAGAGAAACATCAATCCGCCAGTGGATATTCTACCTAGTTTGTCCCGACTGAAAGATAAAGGAACCGGAGAAGGCAAGACTCGGCGGGATCATGCGGCGACGATGAACCAAATCTACGCGGCATATTCTGATGGGAAGGCTGCCAAAGAACTGTCGATCGTATTAGGGGAATCCGCACTTTCAGATATTGATAAGAAATTTGCTCGTTTTGCGGATCTTTTTGAAAAAGAATACGTAAATCAGGGATTTGATACCAACCGAACGATTGAAGAAACATTGGACATTGGCTGGAAATTGCTCGCTACATTACCGAAGCAAGAATTGAGCCGAATCAAAGAAGAATTTATTGAAGCCTATCTTCCTACTGGGGAGGATGTGAATCCTTCATGGCAATAATGAATGTCAATCCGACTCGGATGGAATTGAGTCGGCTTCGCAAACGCTTGACGACGGCAACTCGGGGGCATAAGTTATTGAAAGATAAACAAGATGAGTTGGTTCGCCAATTCATTCAGTTAGTCAAAAAAAATCAAAAATTGCGCCAACAAATGGAATCAGCGTTACAAGCTGGAATGGAAGAGTATGTTTTGGCATCTAGTAGTATTCCTGATGTGATCTTGCAAGAAGCTTTTATGATTCCTTTGAACAAAGTGACGTTAGATGTTCAAAGCCGCACGGTGATGAACATGGAGGTACCGGTACTCAATCCTGTTTATGAAGAAGAAAGTTCGGATGATGATTTTTCATATGGTTTTGTTAGTACGACAAGTGAGTTGGATCTTTCTCTGTCCCATCTGGATCAGATTTTGCCAGTCATGCTGCAATTAGCTGAAATTGAAAAAACTTGTCAGCTGATGGCAAATGAAATCGAACGGACTCGTCGGCGAGTCAATGCACTAGAATACATGACAATTCCGAAGTTGACAGAAACCATCCAATACATTGAGAGCAACTTAGCAGAGGATGAACGAGCAACATTGACACGCTTGATGAAAGTGACGGATATCATTGCCGAAAATGAAACGCGCTAGACACAATGAGAATTCACCCTTTTTTCAACTATTTTCTGTCATAAACAGAAAGATTTTTTAGTTGAGAAGTCAGTAAAACTGGTTTATTTTTTCTTTGGGAATAACATAAGCTTACGGCAGCTATTTTCAGTATAAATCTGAAAATAGCTGCCGTGTGTGTGTTATTCGTTTGTAAAGCGAATAGCTAATGATTTCTGCAATGTGAAAGAGGAGGCTTATTTCGAACAGAATAGGTTGCTATGGAAAGAATAGCGAGAAATTTTTCTTCATGATAAAATGAATGCTAGCTATTTCTAAACCAAAACAAAAAGTAAAAGAAGGGATAGGTATCATGAATATTGTGGTATTAGCAGGCGGTCTCAGTCATGAAAGAGATGTATCATTGTCTTCCGGAGGCCAAATTGCCATGGCTCTTGAGGAAAGAGGTCACCGAGCATTATTGTTGGATTTATATCAAGGAAATAACGAGAAGACATTTGAATCCGCTTACTCGATTCAAAAACAAGAAGAGAATCCTTATGATTATTTTGTGGATGAGAATGAACCAGATATTGAGAAACTTATCCAAAAGAATAGCAACCAGAAAAATTTGATTGGAAAGAATGTAGTAGAACTCTGTCTGAATGCTGATTTTTGTTTTATCGCATTGCATGGGGGCATTGGAGAGAACGGAAAACTACAGGCTTTCTTTGATATTTATGGTATTCGCTACTCTGGTTCTCATTACAAAGGCAGTTTATTGGCAATGGATAAAGATATAGCTAAACAACTAATGAAACTGAATGACATCCCCACGCCAAAGTGGCAAATCTGGGAGCAAGGACAAGAAGTGTATTATTCTACACCTTGTGTTGTTAAGCCAATCGATAATGGGTCAAGCATCGGAGTTGAAATCGTTGAAAATAAAGAACAATTTTTTAAGGCCTTAAAAAAAGCTGAAAAATACAACAGTAAAGTGATGATTGAGCAGAAGATAGAAGGGAGAGAATTCTCTGTAGGCGTACTTGGCGATAATGTTCTGCCAGCGATCGAAATAATTCCCCAACAAGGATTTTATAATTATGAAAATAAATATCAAAAAGGAGCAACAGAAGAAATAACGCCAGCTGACATTTCGAGTGATTTGGCGACGCGATTGAGTGAAATGACCGTATTAGTGAACAAAGTTTTGGGCTTATCAATTTATTCCAGAGTAGATTATATCGTTACCAAAGAGCTTGATATTTACTGTATTGAAGCCAATAGTTTACCGGGGATGACGCCAACCAGTTTATTACCACAAGAAGCTGAAGCCATAGGAATTTCTTTTTCAGAATTATGTGAGACAATTGTTGAACTATCACTTGAAAGCTGGTACAAATAGTCAGGATGTCAGCGATTGATTGAAGGCTCCATTAAAAAAACTGTGACAAAAGGTTCAGCTACACTAAGTTCTCCGAAGCATAATCACTGGATAATGGTATCTCTGATACATTTTTCCTTTGGACCTATAGCCCGCAGAAGTATGCTTTTCGGATTTTTCGTTTGTTGAAAGACTGATATCACAGTTTTTTATATGAAAGTTGATACTAGAGATTTTTTAAATCAAGAGACGTCAGCTGTTGGCAGGTTTTGGCAAGCGAACGTTGAAAATGATGGTTTCGTCTTTGCTTTCTGCCGAGATATCCCCGTCAGATGCTAACAGAATCTCTTTTGCAATCGGAAGACCAAGACCAGTTCCGCCTGTGGCTGTAGCTCGGGAAGAATCCATGCGATAGAAAGGTTCAAAGAGACGTCCGATCATCTCTTCTGGAATTGTTTTTCCACGATTCGTCAGACGAATGTGAATACTGTCTGATTCGACCAATTCAAGAAGTAAAGGCGAATCTGGATAGCTGTAGTTGATGGCATTGCGAATGAGATTATCAAAGACACGAGCTATTTTTTCGGTGTCTACTGTTGCAAGAACATTTTTTTGTAAGTTGAGTTGCCAATTTAGATTCTTTTCTTCCAAGAGAGGTAAAAACTCAAAGGTCAGCTGTTCAAGCATTAAACTTAAATCAGTCGTTTCTGTCTGCAAAACGATCGTGGTCAAATTGAAGCGTGTGATCTCGAAGAATTCACTGATCAATAGTTCCAGCCGTTGGGCTTTTTGTAAAGCAATCTCCGTGTAACGATTCCGCATCGCATTGGATAATTGTAGTTCTTCTTTTAGAAGAGTCAGATAACCTATGACACTTGTCAGAGGCGTCCGCAAATCGTGGGCGAGATAAACGATCAAATCATTTTTCCGCTGTTCCGCTTCTTTAGCGGCACGTTGATCTTGCAGACTTTTCTCCCGCAGTTGATTCATTTCCTCTTGAACATCAATCAGATGGCTCGACAAAGTGATGCGTTTGGTTGGTTCTTCAATCAGTTGAGTCGTGGCTTGGATCGTTTCATTCAAATAACCGATGGCTTTGGTCATATAGTAAATGGTGGTACCAAACCATATCAGTAAAGCGCCTATCGCAACACAAAACAACCAGCGATCCGCAAAAAAACGTAAAATATAGTAGATAGGTTCCGTTCCATACCAAGTCCGGGTTCCGGCAATAAAGCGAATGACTAATGGAATCATTACAAGGAATGCCAGCAAGATTCCAGTGGTGACGAAGTATTGGGTCAAGAGCTTTCGGATCAAAGGATTTCTATTTTTCAATGATATAGCCGCCCCCCCATACGGTTTTGATCAATTTAGGTTTACGAGGTTCTTCATGCAACTTTTCTCTTAAACGAGCAATGTGTGCCATGACAGTATTATTGTTATCTAAATATTTTTCTTTCCAAACCGCTTCGAAAAGTGTTTCGGAAGAGACGACGGATCCTTGGTGCTCAAATAAATAAAGCAATATTTTGAACTCAATGGGAGTCAGGAAAACTTCTTTGCCGTAGAGAATGCATTGATGACTGTTGATTTTGAGTATCAAGCCGTCTTTTTCATATTCTTCTACTGTTGGAGAAGCAGTGGAATGATTGTATCGCTGGTAGCGCCGCAATTGGGTTTTTACCCGAGCCACAACTTCTAAAGGATTAAAAGGTTTGGTGACATAGTCATCCGCTCCCAAACTCAATCCAGTGATTTTGTCTAGATCCTCTCCCTTGGCAGTCAGCATCAACACTGGGAAAAAATGGGTCTTGCGGATCTGCTGTAACAGTTGAAAACCATCAATGTCCGGCAACATGACATCTAAAACGGCCAAATCAATGGCTTCTTTTTCAATATAGGCGATGGCACTAGTACCATCATAAAACGGCTGCACACTAAATCCTTCGTTTTGCAAAAAGGTCGTGACTAAGTCCGCAATTTCTTTTTCATCATCAACAACGACTATTTTTTCTGACATACTCTTTCACTCCACCTAAACATAGTTTCGGATTCTCACGTTTCCATACCCCCATCATACCTTACCTGGTAAACTTATGCATCGTTTTCTATTTGATCCTAGCACTGACTCGTGGACCGATCCGACAAATCAACTCATTGGTTATAGTTTGTACTTGCTCGGCAGTATCGCTCCAATCTGTCAGAATTTCAATTTCACTTTCAATTGGGATCGTAGGACAATGGCTCAAGTCTATCAAAAGCATATCCATGCAGATCAAGCCGATCTGCGGCAAGGACTGACCGCGATAGGAAAGACAAAACTCTTGATTTGATAGAGAACGGGGCAGTCCGTCACAATAGCCGATGCTCACAACACCAACAGTTGTTTCTTGATTCGCGACGGCGGTTTGCCCATAACCGATCGCTTCCCCTTTGGCAACGACTCGCTTAGTGATCAACTGTGCTTTGAGGGTCAGAATAGGCTGTAAGCTTACTCGTTGTTTTGTAGGCTCGTTCGTATCACTGAGGGATCCTGTCAATAAAATCCCCGGACGCACATAATCATAGTTTAAGTCTGGATAATTCAAAATACCATAACTGCTTTGTAAGTGTGTGATACCATAAGAAATCTGTCTCTGATCCAGTTCTAGGAGAATCTGATCGAAGCAGGCAATCTGCTTCTGAGTGCGAATCATACTATCAGGATTTAAGCGATCTGCCGAACCAAGATGAGAATAAACACCACTGATCGTCAAGAAGGGCAAATCGAAAATCGAAAGAATCGAATCGATAGTCGGTGTTACACCTAACCGATGCATCCCAGTATCGATGGCTAAATGACAGTCAATCGCTACTTTTCTTTGTGACAATGCTACAGCATGACCTTCGCTGATGATCGATTGGGTCAATGAGTAACGACGAAGTTCTTTTATGCGTTTTGGAGAGGTATATCCCAAGACCAAGATGGGGTTTTTGACAGCATTTTTCCGCAATTGAATACCTTCATCAATCGTAGCCACCGCAAAAAAATCAATTCCGGCTTGTTCTAAAACAGGAGCAACTTCCTTGGCACCACAGCCGTAGGCATCGGCTTTAACGACTGCCATCACTTTTGTTTTCGGTGAGATGATCCGCTGGATCTCCTGTAGATTATGCAAAAGGGCTGTCTTTGAGAATTCTTTTACGGCCCTTTTAACGGGCGTTGTTTGTTTGTGTCTAAACCATGAGTGTTTTTGTCTTAAAAAGAGGCAAATGAATCCAATCGTCAAGATCAAAACAACCAAATAGTTGATTAGATTGTTTTGCAGAATGCTGATTTTTTGGCTCAAAAAGTGTGTGCCGGCAATTGTATAAGGATGCAAAAGGTAAAGCCACAAAGATAGCTGTCCCGGATGCTTCCAAGTCCTGTGGGGATGCCAGCGCAAGATCAGTGGAAATAAGAAAAAGAGTACAACAGGCAAGAAGAGATATATACTGTCATGTTTAGGTATAGAAAATCCATGCAAGTACGCACTCTCAATAAGCAATCCGATAAGACTGATCAAAAAGAAGAGAGCTGTTTTGGATAAACTTCTTTTCTCTGATTGTTTTCTGACCAGCACACCTAAGCACAAAAACAATGGTGTAAAGAAAATACCGTTGCGGGTACCATCTAATAGGTGGAACACAGCAGTATAGAATGGTTCGATTGGTGTCTGTTGGATCAGTCCAAACCAACTATCACCACCTAATCCAATCAGGTACAATCCAGCCGCAAGCCAGAACACTTTTTTGAAGGAGACATGTATCAGCAAACTTGTTAGGAGCAGGCTCCCAGTAATCAAAGCCGGAAAGTACCAAAGATGATAAAGAATGCCATTGACCAAAAGTGCTTGTACTAATGTTCCAACTGGTAGATCGAAGCCGATCGTTTGACTATAGAGTGCTAATGGTAAAAACATTAGTGTGGCTAATAGATAGACTTTTAGCTGTTTTTTGATAAAGTTGAACACTCGTTGTCGCGAAGGATAACTATTGGCCATAGCAAGTTCTGCAAACACATAGTAACCACTGATCATAAAAAAGAAAGGAACAGCTACTCGAAAAATCGTCAATGTGATTAGGATATCGCCTTCTGGCCATAAATAGTGAAGGGGAAGACAATGGATCGCAACCACCATCATGGCTGCAATCACACGAAATTGATCGATTCCTTTATTTTTCATGCGAACTGCCTCACTGTCTGAGCCAAGTAATCATGGTATTCTTCCAGAGTCCATTTTTGGGCAGTGATGACTTGGCTATGGGGAAGCCCGACATAACGAAAATGCCAAGGTTCATAATTGATACCGGTGATCTCTTGTTTATCTTCCGGATAGCGTAGAATAAAGCCATAATTCATCATCTGCTGCATAAATAAATCAGCAGCAGCACTATCTCGAAAATGAGGGCAGATAAGATCATCATCTTCTTGTTTCTTTAGTCCTACATCAATGGCCAGACCGATTTGATGTTCACTGCAACCTGGCAAAGCAACGAATTGTTTGGTATAAGCTAACCCGTTTTCTTTTAGAGAATACTCCCACAAGCGTCGCTGTTCTTTTTCCGTACGATACCCATCTACCAGACGAATGTCCTTTTCTAGTCCGGTTGCTCGTACGAGTCGTTCCCATTGTTTTGCCACTTCTGGCTGCAGGTAAACATCGTGATCGCTAAAAGGAGCTAGCACTAAGTGAGGGGGCTCTTGATTTTTTTTCAATGGATGGTTTTTATTGATCAATTGTAATGTGTTCATCGTTTGTCCTCCTCTGCCAGTGCAATCAATTGCTCTACTAATATTTCGTAGGATAACCCGACTTCCGCCATCATAGCTGGGTAGCGGGAGTGCCCAGTAAATCCCGGCATGGTGTTGATTTCGTTTAAATAGATCGCTCCTTGATTGGTGACGAAAAAATCGATTCGAGCCAGACCCGTCAATCCCAAGTTTCGATAAAGCAGCTGTGCCTGCTCCTTGATCTGTGATTCAAGCGCGAGAGGCAATGGTGCTGGGACAGTGATCGTGGCGCTGATTAATTGGTATTTCTCTTCAAAATCAAAAAAACCGTCGACAAGAGAAATCGCATCACAAGCACCAATCGTCAATTGCTCATTTCCTAAGATGCCGCAGCCAATTTCAATACCCGCTATCGCCTTTTGGATCAACACAGTAGAACCGTAAGCAAAAGCAGTCGTTAATGCAGATTGGAGCGCTGTTTTGTCAGTTACTTTTGTGATCCCTTTTGAAGAACCGGCTTCATTCGGCTTGATAAAGATCGGGAATCCATGGTCTTGAATAAAACGATCGATTGTGGCAGGATCGTTTTCATAGCGGGATAAAAGCAAAGTGGGAGCACTAGCGATTCCCATGGTATCAGCAAGTTGATGCAAGAGCCATTTGTTCATACATAATGCGGAGGCAGCGACATGGCAACCAACATAAGGCAGGTTCATTAGTTCAAGCAGTCCTTGAATACAGCCATCCTCGCCATACTTCCCATGCAAGACTGGAAAGAGGACATCAGGGACGATTCGTTTTTCTCCTAATATAAATCCTTGGCTAGAAAAAGTCAGCTGGTGACAGTTTTTGTGATCTTCTAGCCAAGTATCATTGCGAACATTCGCGAGGTTTCCTTGATACAAATACCAATCCATTGTTGGTGCGATGCCAATGGTCATTACTTCATATTTCAGCGGGTCAATAGCTTGGATCACACTTGCTGCTGAGGCTAGTGACACTGAGTATTCTGGAGAATTCCCTCCAAATAAAACGGCAATTTTTTTCATCATTTTCTTCCTTTCCTTTTTTCTTTTAAGGTTACATTCAGTGTACCTAGGAAAAGAAAAGAAAATTTGCGGTCTTCCTGTTGTCTTTCTCGTATTTTTATGATGAAAATCTAACGATTTTATGACAAAGGGCTTGAAGAAAGCAGGGGAAGCTATTGTTAGTGATCAAATGGACAACAACTCTTGGTACAGAAGTGCGTTGAAGGAAGAGTTCACGCATGCAGGAAAGCGTACAAAAAAGGAACCGAGCTGAACTATTTTCAACTTGGTTCCTCTGTATTCATACGTTAGTTCTTTGGAGTAGTGTGATGTGCCCAATTGAGGGAGCTATAGCCAAAGAAGATACAGTTAAGTGTGCAACAATAGCTGATCATCTTTTAGCTCAGTCCCACTATTTTGATGGAAGAGTGCCATCAAATCCGGTACCGTTAAGGATTGTTTTTCCTCACCTGCGATATCGACAACGATTTTGCCTTGATGGAGCATGATCAAGCGATTGCCGTAACGGATGGCATCTTCCATATCATGAGTGACCATAAAGGCGGTCAACTGCTGTTCTTGAATCAACTGATCAGTCAGTGCCATCACAGTCATGGAGGTTTTCGGATCTAAAGCTGCAGTATGTTCGTCTAGCAGGATCAGTTTAGGCTGTTGCAAGGTCGCCATCAATAGTGTGATCGCTTGCCGCTGTCCTCCGGAAAGCAGCCCAATCTCAGTCGTCAGTCGATTTTCAAGACCAAGATTCAAGCGAGCTAACTTTTCTTTGAAGAAGGCCCGATGCTTTCCTTTGACACCGGAGGAAAACCCGCGAACCTGACCTCTTTTATAAGCAAGGGCTAAGTTTTCTTCGACTGTCAAACGAACGGCTGTCCCCATCCGCGGGTCTTGGAAGACACGACTGATTTCTTTGGAGCGTCGTGTGACTGAATGACGTGTGATTTCTTTGTCACCTAAGACGATCTTACCTTGTTCTGTTGGGATCGTTCCAGCAATACTATTGAGTAATGTTGATTTTCCTGCACCGTTTCCACCGATAATCGTAATGAAATCACCGCTGTTCATAGTGAGATCGATCCCGCGAAGGACATGATTTTCGTTGATGGTTCCTTTTTCAAATGTTTGGTGTAAATCACTGATCGTTAAAACAGGTGTCGTCATGATTGACCTCCTTTGGTTTTCGGAAGAAATTTTTGCAATCCAAGTTTCGTTCGAATTTGCGGCAATGAAAGACAGATAACTAAAACGATGGCAGAGGCAAGTTTTGAATCTGAAGCTTCCACGTTGAATTCAAAGACGATGGCCAGGATTAGACGATACAAAATCGCACCAATCACAATCGTGATCAAACGAACCCACAAAGATTTATTGCTGAAAAGGACTTCCGCGATAATGATCGATGCTAATCCGATCACGATCGTTCCTACACCTGAGTTAAGATCAGCAAAACCATTGTTTTGAGCTAAGAGGGAACCAGAAAGAGCAATACAGCCATTGGAAATCATATAGCCAATTAGTTTCATATTGTCCGTATTAATTCCGTTGGCTTCACTCATCGCGAGATTGTCTCCCGTTGCTCGCACTGCTAGTCCAATCTCTGTGCGGAAGAAGAGAAACAGCAACAAAATCACGACAGCAGCAAACAGGAGGCCTGTACAAATGACTGCGGTATTTTTCGTTAAGCCTAGTGTTTGAAACCAAGTAAAAACAGTATCTTCCCCTAACAAGGCAATATTGGGTGCCCCCATGATCCGATTTGTAATAGAATACAATCCGGTCATGGTAATGATTCCCGCTAATAATGCGGGAATTTTAAATTTGGTATGCAAGATCCCTGAGACAAATCCGGCAGCTAAACCGCCGCAAAAGCCCAACAGACTTGCCGTAAAAGGGGAAAGGCCTTTGGTGATGCTGACAGCAGCAATGCCGGCTCCTAATGGAAAGCTTCCCTCAGCTGTCAAATCGGCAATATCTAAGATTCGGAAGGTCAAATAAACCCCGATCGCTAATAATGCCCACAACATACCTTGAGAGGCAGCTGATTGAATAAGTATGAAAAATGTATTGATTAAATTCATAAGGTTTCCTCAAATCGTTTTTAGGTTTTTAGTTTCAAGTTAGTTTTCATCATTTCATCATATAGCAGCAAAATTATAGTAGAGAGTAGATAGTAGCAAAATTACTCAGGAGCCACGATGCTTTCTGGATCAATTCCTAATGCAGTTGCCATTTCCTGGTTCACAACTAGCTCTAGTTTATTCGCTGTTTCTACAGGTGTTGTAGCGGGCTTTTCATCTCCATCAAGAATTTTTGCAGCCAATTCACCCGTTTGTTTGCCTAGTGACTTGTAATCGATCCCGAATGTAGCTAAAGCGCCATCTTCCACTTGCTCGACAGAACCAGCAACGATCGGTGTTTTGGTTTCTTTGGCTACTTCACCAACGACTGCCGCAGCAGAAGCAAAGGTATTATCTGTTGGCACATAGATACCATCCACATCTTTAGCTAAACTAGTAGTTACTTGTTGGACATCATTTGTCGTGTTTGCTGTCAAGACTTTGACGTCTACACCTGCATCTTTCAATGCTTTTTCTGCCAAATCTGCTTGGATTTTTGAATTTGCTTCTCCAGCATTATACATAATACCGATTGTTTTAGCGTCAGGGACGATACTCAATAACAATTGAATCTGTTTATCGATAGGGACCATGTCAGATGTACCAGTGATATTGCGTCCAGGAGCTTCATTGGACTCCGCTAATTTTGCTTCAACTAAATCAGTGACTGCAGTTACAACGATCGGAATATCTGTTGTTTCATTCGCCAATGAGACAGCAGCTGGTGTCGCGATCCCTAAGAGAAGATCAGGAGAATTTTTTACAAGTTTTTCGCTCATACTCTTCAGATTGTCTTGGCTGTTTTGGGCATTTTGGTATTCTAAAGTAAGGTTTTCGCCTTCTTTATAGCCGCCTTCCGCCAAACCTTCTTTGAATCCTTCATAGGCAGCATCTAACGAACCATGTTCCACCAGCTGCAAGATACCAACCGTTTTTTTGCCATCTTCAGTGGCATTGTTGGTATTCCCGCATGCCGCAAGTCCAAGTCCTAAGGTAGTTGCCAATAGGCCAGTTGTGATCCATTTTTTCATTTTCATCAAATATTCCTCCTAAAAAGTCTTGATTTAAACCCAACGGAACAAAAAAATCCATTCAGACAATCGTCTAAATGGATTTGAACTTACCAAAATTCAGAAATTCAGTGCGGCCATTTAGAAGATTCTCTACATGGCTGCTGTTCACGTTAAACTGCTCTAGCCATTATAGATACAAACAAAGTGTTGTGAGGTTTGTATCCACAATGTTATGAATACAAACTATCTAAAATAGCTAAAGTAAGCAATATTCAGTTGTGGGGATAGCAATAATTTCATGATTCTTCCTCCAAACTTGAATTGTTTTCAGTATAGACGAAAGTTCTGCCATCTGTCAATTGAAAAACGCAATATTCTGAAAATTTTTTTTATAACAGATAAAGAGATGTATGCAAATAGTAAAATAAAATAAAAAAGCAGCCAGATTAACTAAGCTGCTTTTATTAAATAGGTTTAGCTTTCTTTATAATAACGGATCGTATTTTTAATTTCTCGAATACTATAAGGAAGATCATCAGAAAAAGCGGCATCTTGATCGATTTCCAATGAATCAGTAAAGATGGCTTCATATTCCTCAATACTTAATTTTTGTCGCTGATCCAATAGCTGAGTGTGGGCTTCTTTGTTTAATTGATTTTCATAACCAGCTACCAAACGACCACTGAAAAATTCAGAAACAGCCCCAGAACCATAACTAAAAAGACCAATGCGATCTCCTGCGCTTAAATGAGACGAATTTTCTAATAACGAAATCAGTCCCAAATACAGAGAGCCGGTATAGAGATTGCCGATTCTGCGACTATAGACGATGGATTCTTCATAGCGAGCCATCACTCGTTCCTGCTCCGTTTCTACTTCATCGGCAAAGACTGCTAACAATGCTTTTTTCCCCATTTTTGTATAAGGAATATGGAAGCTGATTGCAGCATAATCGCTGATGCTGGCTTGATTGCGTTCACAATGAGCTTGCCACACTTTTTTGAAAGAATCGATGTAAACTTGGTTAGATAGATGCCCATCGACCATTGGATAAGCGTGGCCGAGAGGACGCCAAAAATCATAAATATCTTGAGTCAACATCAAATTGTCATTTTCAAAAGTTAGAATTCGTGGGTTAGCTGTAAGCAACATGGCAACAGCACCTGCTCCTTGTGTTGGTTCACCACCGGAACGTAAACCATAACGAGCAATATCTGACGCAATGACTAGAACCTTGCTTTCTGGATTGGCTTGAATATGGGTTTTCGCAAATTGAATCCCTGCGGTTGCTCCGTAACAAGCCTCTTTGATTTCGAAAGAGCGGGCGAAAGGTTGGACGCCAAGCAATCTGTGTAAGACTACAGCAGAGGCTTTCGACTCATCGATTCCAGATTCTGTACCGACGATCACCATGTCGATTGCCTGCAAATCTTCAGGTTCTAAGATTTCTTTTGCTGCACTAGCCGCAAATGTAACGATATCGTGTGTTTTTTTGCTGACTGCCATTTGGTCTTGACCGATACCAATGGTAAATTTATTAGGATCTACCTCACGAGCGTGAGCGAGATCAACCATGTCTATATAGTAAGGCGGAACAAAAAAATTTATTTTATCAATACCAACGTTCATTATGACGCTCCTTTGGGTTTAACTTATGTTATAACTATCGTCTATACGGTATCATATTTTTGTTTAAAAATGAAAAAAATTCTATTAGAATTTAAACTTTATTTAAGAATGGCTGATTGGAACAGAATGCAAACTCGTGGGGTATTCTTTTTTTGTGGAAATAATGATATATTTCTGTTGGAGGTGGCATGGTGGAAGAAGTTGTTATTATCGATGCACGAAGAACCCCCATCGGTAAATACCATGGGTCATTAAAGAAATTTTCAGCAGTTGCATTAGGTACTGCTGTAGCGAAAGATATGTTTGAACGAAATCAAAAGATCAAGGAAGAAATCGCGCAAGTGATCATCGGCAATGTCCTACAAGCAGGCAATGGCCAAAACCCTGCCCGACAAGTGGCCCTACAAAGTGGTCTCTCAGTGGACATCCCGGCATCAACGATCAATGAAGTTTGTGGTTCTGGATTGAAAGCCATTTTAATGGGAATGGAGCAAATCCAGTTGGGCAAAGCGCAAGTTGTTTTAGCCGGGGGGATCGAAAGCATGACGAATGCTCCGTCCCTCAGTCATTACAATAAAGCAGAAGATACTTACAGTGTCCCAGTCTCAAGTATGACATTAGATGGCTTAACAGATGCTTTTAGTAGTAAGCCAATGGGCTTGACAGCTGAAAATGTGGCGCAACGCTATGACATCTCACGAGAGGCTCAGGACCAGTTTGCCTATCAGTCACAAATGAAAGCTGCTAAAGCGCAAGCAGAGAATAAATTTGCGAAAGAGATCGTTCCGCTGGCTGGCGAAACAAAAACGATCACCGCAGATGAAGGGATCCGCAGTCAGACCACAATGGAAAAACTGGCTTCTTTAAAACCAGTTTTTAAAACTGACGGTACCGTAACTGCAGGAAATGCTTCTACGATCAATGATGGTGCAGCATTGGTGTTGTTAGCATCAAAAACCTACTGTGAAACAAATGATATTCCGTATTTAGCGACGATCAAAGAGATCGTTGAAGTAGGGATCGATCCTGAAATCATGGGGATCTCGCCTATCAAGGCAATTCAAACACTTCTTCAAAATCAAAAAGTTTCATTAGAAGACATCGGTGTGTTTGAGATCAACGAAGCATTTGCTGCATCTTCGATCGTGGTGGAGTCTGAATTGGGATTGGATCCAGCAAAAGTCAATCGCTATGGTGGCGGAATTTCTCTTGGACATGCGATTGGTGCTACAGGAGCCCGCTTAGCAACTTCTTTGGTCTACCAAATGCAAGAGATCCAAGCCCGTTATGGGATTGCTTCTTTATGTGTTGGTGGCGGGTTAGGGCTGGCTATGTTGTTGGAGCGGCCAACAATTGAAAAAGCAAAGCCGACGGACAAGAAATTTTATGAGTTGTCCCCCGCTGAGCGGTTACAAGAGCTTGAGAATCAACAAAAAATTTCTAGTGAAACAAAACAACAACTGTCACAAATGATGTTAGCGGAAGACACGGCGAACCATTTGATTGAGAACCAAATCAGTGAGATCGAGCTGCCAATGGGTGTAGGCATGAATCTGAAGGTGGACGGCAAAGCATATGTCGTACCAATGGCTACAGAAGAACCTTCTGTGATTGCAGCAATGAGTAATGGAGCCAAAATGGCTGGTGAGATCCATACGCAAAGCAAAGAACGATTGTTGCGGGGACAGATTGTTTTTTCTGCAAAGAATCCAAATGAGATCGAGCAACGGATTGCGGAAAACCAAGCTTTGATTTTTGAACGGGCAGAACAAAGCTATCCTTCGATCGTCAAACGAGAAGGAGGATTGCGGCGCATCGCTCTGCGGCACTTTCCAGCAGATTCTCAGCAGGAATCTGCTGATCAGTCGACGTTTTTATCGGTGGATCTTTTCGTGGATGTCAAGGATGCGATGGGAGCCAATATCATCAATGCGATCTTAGAAGGCGTTGCCTCACTTTTCAGAGAATGGTTTCCTAATGAAGAAATCTTATTTAGTATTTTAAGCAATCTTGCTACTGAGTCATTAGTCACGGCTGTTTGTGAAGTACCGTTTTCCGCTTTGAGCAAAAGAGGTGGCGCCACGGTTGCACAAAAAATTGTTCAAGCTTCTTTGTTTGCCAAAACGGATCCTTATCGAGCAGTCACTCATAATAAAGGCATCATGAATGGGGTGGAGGCAGTGATGCTGGCCACTGGAAATGATACCCGGGCAGTTTCTGCTGCCTGTCACGGCTATGCAGCACGTACTGGCAGCTATCAAGGACTGACTGATTGGACCATCGAATCAGATCGATTAGTAGGGGAAATCACGTTGCCGTTAGCTATCGCTACTGTTGGTGGTGCCACAAAGGTCCTACCAAAAGCACAAGCAGCATTGGAAATCAGTGATGTTCACTCTTCTCAAGAGTTAGCTGCGCTAGCTGCAAGTGTGGGACTTGTCCAAAACTTGGCAGCTTTGCGGGCGCTTGTCTCAGAAGGGATTCAGAAGGGACATATGAGTATGCAAGCTCGTTCACTAGCGATCGCTGTTGGAGCGGAGAAAGCGGAAATCGAGCAAGTAGCTGAAAAACTACGGCAAAATCCTCCAATGAATCAACAACAAGCGTTACGGTTTTTAGGAGAAATTCGGGAACAATAAAAAACTTGTTTCAACGGTAGCAAATGCTACTGTTGAAACAAGTTTTTTTGTCATAGACAAATTGATGAGTGTTTCTAGAAGCTGCTAAAGCTCATCTTTTTAAGTACATCCCAATACTTTTGGGGGCTGTCTCCACAAAACCAAACTGCTGATAAAGATTTTCAGCTGGACAATCAGCAATCAGGTTCACGTAAGCTTGGGGATCTACTTCATTATGTATATGGTTCATTATGGCGCTCATGATTGATTTTGCCAATCCATTGCCTTGATCTTCAGGAAGGACAGCGATGTCTAGGATTTGATAGGCAGTACCTCCGTCACCAATCAATCGGCCCATGCCGACTAAGGTTTGATCGCTGGTTCTTCGAACAGTCACTGCAAAAAGACTATTGCTTAAACCAATCTTACTCGCAGCTGTTCCACGAAGAGAAAGACCGCAGGCTTTTCGTAGAGTTAGGTATTCAGCTACTTCAGGAACTGTATGTTTTAGGAGATATTTAGAATCGTTCATCATGGTCCTCCTTGATACAGAGTAGAGTTGTTTAGTCCTATGGAATTTGATCAATACCCTTTAGCAGATGGCTTTTTGGTAATGGGCAAAGACGTCTTTAAAAGAAAGAGACGATGATAGAAGGATTCCAACAAATGAAACAGCCAAACCTCAACAGTTGAGCTGTTCGTTTTTTTCTTTCTATCATCGTCTCTTTAGCTTAACGTTCAGTTAGTGGGGTATTCGCATACTCTTCGATCAATGGAATCACATCCAGCTTCAGTTTGTACTTACGAGCTAAGGCAGGTTCAACAGTGAATTCGCCAACTTCAGTCGCTGATATAGTTGCCAATAGGCGTTTTTCTTTCGCTGTATCTTCAAAAATCTGCACATTCTCGGCATTTCTTTCAACAGAGAATTTAGGAAATGCAGTCATTTTTTCTTCAAAAGCGGCAAAACCATCCGTTGTTTCCGCTGCTTCCGGCTGAGATTCTGAGACTGGTTCGGTAGCAGAGGCTTCTGGTTGATTGACAGCTGGTGTTGCTGGTAACCAATAAGCGGCGATTTCTTCCACTAGATTATCACTAAAACGATCTAATAGACCTTTTTCTTGTTTTTGGATTCGTTTTACAACGATTTTGAAATTCTCGTCTAAAGGAACTGCGATTTTTTGTTCTTTGGTCGTTGTCGTTTGCAGTTCAATCAACATTTCCTCACGGTTTTTAGGGTTGATATAAACGGTGGTCTCTAGTCCAAAATTTGCAGCTGTCTTGTGTTGGATCGCTGAAAATAATTGTTGACGTGCCATTTCATAAGATGGCCGAAATTGTTGTTTTAACTTGGCTAATTGTTTCTTTTTCATATTCTTCTCCTCTCAATCAATCTCGATTATAAGGAATAATGACGAAAATGAACAGGGGTTTTCATGAAAAAATGAGGAATTTCTTTTGATTATCAGAAAAAATGGCTTTTCCTTAAATGAAATAAAAGAAACAGCCAAGATCATACCCAATGAGTAGGGGATGACTTTGACTGTTTCTGAGGGCAACAACTTACTTCTAAAGATATACCAGGTTTATCGCTTAGTGCTCAAAGCGTCGATTTCCTGATATTTAGGCATTAAAATAAACGAATCATTTTTACCGTAGGCGACCAAGTAATTTTCCCATAGAAAAAAGCTTAGCGGCATCTTCGCTTTTTCAGCAAGCATTTGCTGATAGTCTGACTGATCCCATTGACGTGCGGGAAAATGTTGAACGTAGTCGGGAAAAATCAGAAATACAAAATCAGGATGCAAGGCTCGCTTGACGGCAGTGGGCAGTTGATCTAAACGTGTAAAATCCATCGGGTTTTCCCTCATTAGAATCCTGTTGTATCCGGATTAGTTGCTTTCCCAACGACTCCATCTAGTTGGTCGATTCGCTGCATATCTTCATCAGAAAGCTCAAAATCAAAGACTGCTAAGTTTTCCTCGATACGACTTGGTGTAACAGATTTAGGCAGCGGCAAGAAACCATGTTGTAAAGACCAGCGAATCGCGATTTGAGCAATCGTTTTGCCGTACTTGTCAGAGAGTTCCTGCATTTCAGGAACGTCAAAGATCTTTCCTGTGCCTAAAGGACTGTAAGCTTCCAATAAGACATTGTGCTCTTGGCAATAAGACACTACTTCTTTTTGTAATTCACCAGGCGCTAAGAAAATCTGGTTGACCATTGGGAAAATAGTGGCTGTTTTTTTCAGTTCTTCGAAATGATGAGGCAAGAAATTGCTGACGCCGATGGCTTTGATCTTACCAGCTTGATAAAGCTCTTCCATCGCGCGCCATGTTTCTGCATTTGCTGACTGCCAATTGTCACGGAATTTCACTGGATTTGGCCAATGAATCAAGAAAAGATCGATATAGTCGGTTTGTAATTTCTTCAACGATTCTTCAAAGGAAGAAAGGACCAAGTCGTAAGAGTGATTTTCATTCCATAATTTTGTTGTCAAAAAGATTTCTTCTCTAGGAATGCCACTTTCTTTAATTGCTTGTCCAACACTGTCTTCATTTTTGTAACCTTGCGCGGTATCGATATGACGGTAACCAACTTCCAATGCTTTTTTGACAGCAGAAACAGCAACGTCACCATTTGGTGTTTGCCAAGTGCCAAAGCCAAGTTCAGGAATCGATACATTGTTCGATAAAGTATAACTGTTCATTTTCATTCCTCCATTTCTTTGTTTTTAGTTTAGCAGAGAAGGGATTTTTTTCCAATGGAAGATACTTCTGATCAAAATAATGCACAAAAAAGATGTAAAAAAACTTGTGTTTTGAACCAGTTTTTTTGTACACTTGAGAAATGGATAAGGAGAGAGAATATGGATATCTATTTAAAGCGTGCGATCATGCACATTGTGGATCGACAAACGGGTGATCCCGTATACTCGCAAGTGGAATTGGATCTGACAACGGAATACATCCGAGATTATTTAACGAAAAAAATTCAAAAATTAGCGACACCTCAGACAAAGACCGGCCGCTTGCTGGAGGACTCTGAGATGGCTAGATTCGTCAAACAAGCGCCGGAAGCATTTGTAGAAAGCAGTGAAGCAATCCTGCGACGCTGGTATGAAGTTTACCAACAAAGTGAAGATGCACCAAGTGCGGATGCTTTCATTGTTTTGTATGAATTAGATACCAAACTGCAATTAGCATTTTTGAAGGTTAACTATACAGATGGCTACACGCACTTTATCGACAGTACTGAAACAGGTATCGCCAATAATCTGATTTTGCATCGAGCACTTTTAGCTGGCAAAACCCAAAAAGCAGATGAAGGAATAACGATCGATGTCGAGCAGCTGACTTACGAATTAGTAGAGAAAAAATATACCTTCTCCGGAGAAAAATATTTCTATTTCTCCACGAAAGTGATTGATTCTGAACCGCTGCCTTCTCTAGAAGAAAATGTCAAAGTCATCAAAAAGGTAGCTGAAAAAATTGGTCAAAAGTTTGAGACCCCTTCTTATGATGTCATCGCCGATGTCAAAGAGGCTGTTTACGATACAATAGAAGAAAATGGTCAGCTGCATGTAGATTCGATTGCCCAAAAAGTATTCAAAGATAATATTACGGCTCAGATGGCCTTTCAGGAAGAAGTAGCAGAAAAAGGGTATATCGATCAAGCCCCTATGCTGCGAGAGGTCAGAGAAATTTCAGAAAAAAAATATGGCAAACAAAAGCTAAAACTTTCCAATGGTATCGAGTTGATCGTTCCATTGGATGTCTATCGAGATCCGAATTTGATCGAATTCATCAACAATCCCGATGGCACGATTTCTGTAACCATCAAAAATGTGGAAGAAGTCATCAATCGCATATAAAAATAGCTGCCAGGCTCTTCTCAAGGAGTCTCTGGCAGCTATTTTTATTTATTGTTGAGTTGATCCAAAGCGGGTTTGGGTACATCTTCTTGTGAGACTTCTTCCCAACTGAGGACACCTTTGCGGGGATTGACTAACAGTTTCAGATAAGCTCCTTCTCGTAGGGGCTTGGAGCGGTGTTCATTCATTTTAACGATCTTCTCTTCACCTGATTCATTATAAGCCGCTTGTTCATATTTATAAATATCTTGAGCCACACCATCACTGGCAATTGATGTTGAGTGGGTACCGCTGGTAGTGATTTCGGTGTAGTAAGCAGTGCCGCCATAGTAATAACGATAGGCAAAGAAACAGCCGCCTAAGAAAACGCCAAAGACGATCAAACTCGCAATGATTTTTTTCATTCCTGTTCACCTCATATCTATTATTCTATAAAAAAGCAGACCCGTCCAACTATTTTATCAAAATCAAAGCAAATCTTAGAAATTTTGAATAAAAACGGCGAACAATGAAGGAGACAATATTCTTGACTTTGACTAAATTTGACCTATAATAGAGATAGATTTAAACTTACAAAAAATAAGTAAGAAAGAATTTTTTACTTTTGTAAGGAAAAGTCTATAATTGATAGTAGAGCCGATCCAACGGCGCTACATCTCATTTAGGAGGGAAATTATTATGGCAAAACAACATTATGATCGTAGTAAACCACATGTAAACATTGGTACAATTGGACACGTGGATCATGGGAAAACGACACTGACTGCTGCCATTACGACAGTTCTTGGTAAAAAAGGACTCGCTAATCCGCAAGATTACGCAAGTATTGATGCGGCTCCTGAAGAACGGGAACGTGGTATCACGATCAATACCGCTCACGTTGAATATGAAACAGAAAAACGTCACTATGCTCACATTGATGCTCCAGGACATGCGGATTATGTTAAAAATATGATTACCGGTGCTGCCCAAATGGATGGTGCGATTTTAGTTGTATCCGCAACAGATGGTCCAATGCCTCAAACTCGGGAACATATCTTGCTTTCGAGACAAGTTGGTGTGAAACATCTGATTGTTTTCTTGAACAAAATCGATTTAGTCGATGACGAAGAATTGATCGATTTAGTGGAAATGGAAGTAAGAGAACTACTATCTGAATATAATTTTCCAGGTGATGACATTCCTGTTATCAAAGGTTCGGCATTAAAAGCGTTGGAAGGAGACCCTGATGCAGAAGCTGCCATCATGGAATTAATGGATACAGTAGATAGCTATATCCCAACACCAGAGCGGGATACAGACAAACCATTACTCTTACCAGTTGAAGATGTCTTTTCGATTACTGGACGAGGAACAGTTGCTTCCGGACGGATCGATCGGGGAACAGTTCGGGTAGGCGATGAAGTAGAAATCGTCGGTATCAAACCTGAAACCCAAAAAGCTGTAGTGACAGGCGTCGAAATGTTCCGCAAGACGATGGACTTTGGGGAAGCCGGCGACAATGTAGGTGTCTTGCTAAGAGGGATCACTCGTGACGAAATCGAACGCGGACAAGTGTTGGCTAAACCAGGTTCGATCACACCACATACAAAATTCCAAGCAGAAGTTTATGTATTGACGAAAGAAGAAGGTGGTCGTCATACACCATTCTTCAACAACTATCGTCCACAATTTTATTTCCGTACAACGGATGTGACAGGGAACATTACATTGCCTGAAGGAACAGAAATGGTGATGCCAGGTGACAACGTGACCATCGATGTGGAATTGATTCATCCAATCGCCGTTGAAAATGGAACGACTTTCTCTATTCGTGAAGGTGGCCGCACAGTTGGTTCCGGTATCGTTACTGAAATCGAAAAATAAATCAGTGTTTCAACAAAAATGAAGCAGTGACTAGAGCCTTTTAGGACAGTCACTGTTTCTTTTTCTAAATTTCTTTGTGATTTTATTAAGGATTTTAGATGATGGAAAACAAACCTAGTCAGCAAATAAGTTTCATAGTAGGATAGAAGCTGACACTAAAAAGATAGGATGTTTTTCCATGAGAAAACTGCGACGATTTTTTATTTTTATAGCAAAAATAGCTGGAGTCCTGTTGCTTATCGGCGGACTGTTTTTAGGCTATAAAAATTATACAGCTCTAAAGAAAGTGTATTCTTATGAAGAAACAATCGCTGAGCAAACAGAAAAATATGGCATCAGCGACTATCAGGAATTAGCGATGAGTATTATGTTGACTGAATCAAAAGGGGAAGGAAACGACCCGATGCAAAGCTCAGAGAGTGCTTACGGAAAACAAAATCAATTTGAAAATGCCCAAGACAGTATCGAGCAGGGAGTGGCTTATCTGGCTAAACTGATCAAAAAATCTGCTGACATGAACTGTGATCTGTGGACCGCCGTTCAAGCCTATAATTTTGGGACAGACTATATTGATTATGTAGCCAAGAATGGTGGCGAAAATACGCTGGAACTGGCAGAGTCCTATTCAAAAGAAGTGCTTTCTCCTTTGTTAGGAAATAATAATGAGCAAACCTATCGTTACTGGGGGTGGCAGTCGATCACTTATAATGGCGGTTATTTGTATCACAATGGTGGCAATTTATTTTATGCAGATGTGGTAAAATTCAATCAATGGAAGATAAAAATGGGTAGTATTTTGTTTTCTTGAAAGTCTCTGAAATCAAGCAGGTAAAAGACTTGAAAAAACAATAAAATATGATAGAATCAATATGAGTGATTCTGTCTAATTATTCGTCGCACTGATTCTGATTGGTGCGATTTTTTACCTAATGAATACGGGAATACTTACCGAATGGAGGTGAGTGGATGGCACGAATACCTCAAACGGTCATTGATGATATTCGAGAACGAAGCAATATCGTTGATATCGTTGGTCAGTACGTCCAGTTGAAGAAATCTGGGAAAAACTATTTTGGATTATGTCCCTTCCACAACGAAAAGTCACCTTCTTTTTCTGTGGCAGAAGACAAGCAGATCTACCATTGTTTTGGCTGTGGCCGCGGAGGCAATGTCTTTGGTTTTTTGCAAGAGTTAGAAGGATTAAGTTTTCCAGAATCTGTTTTGAAAGTTGCAGAAATCAGTGATATCCCTTTAGATGAGCAATACAAGCAAACCGAAGCAATTGATGCAACCTCTTCTCAGCAAAATCAATTGATCGCATTGCATGAAAAAGCTGCTGAAGTCTATCATCACATGTTAGTCAATACGGCTGCCGGGCAAGGCGCATTGGATTATTTGCTGGAACGCGGATTGACGATGGCACTGATTGACGAATTTCAGATTGGTTTTGCGCCTAACGAGCGTGCCTTTTTGGAAAAAGTTTTTTTGAATGAAAAAGCAAATGCGGCATTTTTTGCGGATACAGGTCTCTTTGTACAAAGGAACGATGGGCAACTTGCTGACCGTTTTTATCAAAGAATCATGTTTCCGATTCGGAACCCTCAAGGAAAGACCATCGGTTTTTCTGGACGCTGGTTTCAAACGGAACAGGATGATAGCAAAGACCAGCCCAAGTATTTGAACAGTCCGGAAACAATGCTTTTCAATAAGCGTGAAGTACTTTTCAACTTTGATAAAGCCCGGCGATCAATCCGAAAAGAAGGCCAAGTCTTTCTATTTGAAGGCTTTATGGATGTAATCGCAGCGTGGCAATCAGGAATTGAGAACGGGATCGCTTCAATGGGAACTAGTTTGACGAACCAGCAGATTGCCAATATTGAACGTGTCGCTACAGAAGTCATCCTTTGCTATGATGGTGATCAGGCAGGAATCAATGCAACGAATCGCGGGATTGATCTTTTACAAGAACATAGCCGCGTGAATCTCTCCGTCGTTCGAGTCCCTGAACGTCTGGACCCGGATGATTATGTGCGAAAGTATGGTACAGAGGCCTTTTTCAAACTGGCCATGCATGGCAGAGAAACGGTGTTTGCATTCAAAATGGACTTTCATCGTGCCAATCGCAATTTGGCCAATGAAAAAGAACAGATCGATTATGTCCAAGAGGTCTTGCAAGAATTACAGCATGTAGATTCTTTGCTAGAACAAGACCGATACTTGACACAACTTTCAACTGAATTTCATATTAGTCGAGAAACACTACAGACGCAATTGCGTCAGTTAAAACAGACGCAGCCGACCCCAACGCCTTCACCGCCAGTTCGTGAAGCAGTGAGTGTAGCACCACCGCCACCACGACAGCAACGGAAAACTCAGGTAGAAAAGGCGGAGGAATTACTGTTATATCGTCTGTTCCATGACAATACGCTGAATCCTCGTTTTAAAAGTACCGGTGTTGCGTTTATTCATGATAAATACCAACAAATCTATTTTTTATACGATGCGTATATGGAAACCGAAGAGCAATTTATCCTAGCAAAATTCTTGGATTTTTTGAAAGATGAACAAATGAAACAACAAGTGATCGAGATCGCTGATATCAAGGCTTCTGAAGAGGGGACGGAACAAGAATTCCAAGACCTTCTGCAGGTATTTCGTAAGTCGGGCATTGCTGAAGAAATCAATCAAAAACGAATCCAGCAGCAAGAAGCACGACAAAAAGGAAACCAGCAATTAGAGTTGGAGTTAGCAATTGCGATCATTGATTTGACCAAACGGTTGAAACAAGCTAAATAGCGAACTGAAAGGGGCTTTCTTTCATGGCAGAAGAAACAAAGAAAACATATGACAAAGCTGTTGCCGAATTTATCAAAGAAAACAAACCAAAAGGACAAGTCGTTTATGACGAACTAACCAATCATTTAGCGACCCCTTATTCTTTAGATGCAGACGCAATGGACAAGCTGATCCAAAAACTGGAAGACTCAGGGATCAGTGTAGTAGATGAGAATGGGGAGCCTTCCGTTCATAGTCTGAAGAGCAATGAAAAACAGCAAGCAACGCAACCACAAGAAGATCTTTCCGCTCCTACGGGTGTCAAGATCAATGATCCGGTACGGATGTATCTGAAAGAAATCGGACGCGTACCCTTATTGACTGCCGAAGAAGAAGTAGCCCTTGCTTTAAAAATCGAAGAAGGCGACCAAGAAGCGAAACAACGGTTAGCTGAAGCCAACTTACGTCTCGTTGTAAGTATTGCGAAACGTTACGTTGGTCGGGGGATGCAGTTTTTGGACTTGATCCAAGAAGGAAACATGGGCTTGATGAAAGCTGTTGAAAAATTCGATTACCGCAAAGGATTCAAGTTCTCGACTTATGCCACTTGGTGGATTCGTCAAGCAATCACTCGTGCTATTGCCGACCAAGCACGGACGATTCGGATTCCAGTCCATATGGTGGAAACAATCAATAAATTGATTCGAATCCAACGGCAATTACTGCAAGATCTAGGTCGCGAACCGACACCGGAAGAAATCGGAGCAGAAATGGATCTGCCAACTGAAAAAGTACGTGAAATCTTGAAAATCGCACAAGAGCCAGTTTCATTGGAAACACCGATCGGTGAAGAGGATGATTCCCATCTAGGCGATTTTATCGAAGATCAAGATGCGACAAGTCCCGCTGAACATGCAGCCTACGAATTGTTGAAAGAACAACTGGAAGACGTACTGGATACGTTGACCGATCGTGAAGAAAATGTTTTGCGATTGCGTTTTGGTATCGATGATGGTCGGACACGTACTTTAGAAGAAGTCGGAAAAGTTTTTGGTGTAACGAGAGAACGGATTCGTCAGATCGAAGCAAAAGCGTTACGTAAATTACGCCATCCATCCCGCTCAAAACAATTAAAAGATTTTCTAGAATAAAACTGAGACCACAAAGACTTTTCCAAGAAGTATGCTTGGAGAAGTCTTTTTCTTGTGGTTTAGCCAACTTTCGTAGGAAAAGTAATGAAC
The DNA here is from genome assembly GCF_051714805.1 of Enterococcus sp. AZ091. Lineage (NCBI taxonomy): Bacteria > Bacillati > Bacillota > Bacilli > Lactobacillales > Enterococcaceae > Enterococcus > Enterococcus sp. AZ091. The sequence goes on from NZ_JBIOSO010000001.1 coordinate 1,645,810, forward strand.
TTAATAAAAACGTAACGAAGCAAGTGTTGGCTAATTGCTTTGAATATGATAAATTTAATTTTGTGAATCATTTACACGAAGGTGAATCATTTTGGTACAGAGAGTTTTTTCACCAAAGCCAGTGAATAAAGGGCAAGTCTATAAGTGTGATATTCTGTAGTAAAATGAAACCTTTCAGCGATGAACAGATAACTGCCGAAGCAGGTTCAAAATAAAAGGAGCAAATTCGAACAAATGATGAAAACATGTCCTCAATGTGGATTTGAATCAATTGATGCACAAAAGAAATGTCCAAACTGCGGCTTTGAGTTTGTTAAGTCGGATGAGGCAAATGAAAAAGAAGCCCCTCATACGAATGAGACGGTATCCGAAAAGAATCCGCAGCAAAATGATGATATCCGCTGGTCTGATTTTAAGGATGTTCCCTTAGGTGAATTAATTGAACATTTCGAAGACAAGAATGAAACTGATGAGTCAAAGAACAATCAGTCAGAAGACGACGTAAACGTGCAAGAGCTGATAACGAACCCAAATATAGAACAGACACCCGTTTCAAAAGAAACGCTATCAGATGCGTCCGAAACGATCGAATCACAGTCACTTGAATATCAGTCAGCAGAACAATCGATGCACAGTGGAAATGAAAGCAATGAAGTGTCTGGATCAGACAAAGGAATCCAATCGATCGCAGAAAGTTCCGCAGAGCCCAATGATTTAGTAGATTCAGCCGAGGTCCCTGAAGATCACGATTCGGCTATTTTATCTGCTTATATTCGTCAACATAAAAATTCAGAGATGGATGAAGATGCGACAGATGTTCCAGTGATACCGGAAGTCACGGACGATAAAGAGGCTCTTCCTCTAACGGAGGAACAATCTCAATCTGGATTAGAAGATGAACAAACTGATACTGCAGCGATTACTGAATCTTCAGAAAGCCCTCAATCAACAGAGAGTCCGCAACCGAAAATTGAAGCAGAAGAAACAAAGCTTGCCGAAATTCCAGAAAAAACAGCGGTATCTGAAAATACGAAGAGTAAAACCGATCCACTGCCCAAAAATAAAAAGTCACGCAAAAAATTCTATGTAGCGGCTGCGGCGTTGGTACTTGTTTCTGCAGGTGGCTGGTATTATTACGAAGAGACCGCTCGTCAAGAACAAATTGCGACAGCAAGTGAGCTGGACCAGATCGAAGCGGATCTAGCCGATTTTTATACCGACGATAACCAAGAATTTATCAAAGCAGACAAAACAACTACGCAATTGACGGCATTGACTGATCGACTAGCCAAGTATAAAACGGAAAGCCGTTACCCGGACTTGTTGGCTCAGTCTGAAACAATCAAAGAAAAGATGGCGACTCTTTCGGAAATCAATGGGTATTTCACTAGTCCAGTGATCATTGAAGATCAATTGCAGAAGGTTTCCTTAAAAGAGCCTTCGGCAGTGACTATGTCAAAAAGAACATCTGAAACACCATTCGATCAATTAGTAAATCGGGCGATTGATCAAGGGCAAAAAGAGTATGCCCAGATCGAAGAAGTACGAAATGCAGTCAAAAGCATGGTTGCTTTGAATAAAGAGGGTGAACTTTCTGACAAAGTCACGCGAAAAAGCTACAATGATTTAGTGAAGAAGATCGATGCATTGCCGATTGCTTCTTTAAAAGAGCAATTGACTGCTGAGATAGCACCGATTGATTCTGCACTGAAGAAAAAAGAAGCTGCCGAGAAGGCTGCTAAAGAGAAGGCGGCCCAAGAAGCAGCTCAGGCACAAGCGGAAAAAGCCGCCGCAGCTCAAGAAACAACTACGGCTAACAATAGCCAGTCTTCTGAAGCTGATTATGTATTATCGCCGAATACACCAACGAATACCAATAATCAACCAATCATTCCAGCACGTGAAAGTGATTTGGCAGACTCTAGCAATCCGGCTTGGAATTGGGCGCCTGGTGTCCAAGAAAAGATCATTGCAACCGCAATTGCTCGCGGCTATGTCGTTGAAGGGGGTTATACCTTTGAGCGCGTACGAATCGTGAATGGAGAAGGTTACTATAATTTTTATGCGACCAACAACCAAGGCTCCTTGTTGAAAGGAACCGGTGATTCCGCTTTTCCAATGTATCTCTTTACAGTGAATGCCAAAACCGGGTATTTCCGTGGAAATGGAAATGATCATACGATTCGGTGATGGGTGACACTTAGAAAATTTTCAGCATAATTACATTATTGAATCAAAAAACAGCTTGTTTCTCCTCCGGCTTTTCGATATGATGGATGATAATCAATCGGAAACGGAGGTTTTTTTGTTGCAGAAAATTGAAAGATATGAACAGTTCAGTGATGGAGTTATTGCCTGTATTCCAACGATTCTGGGTTATCTAGGCATTGGTTTTGCAATGGGAGTCGTGGGGAAAGGAATCGGCTTGACGGTCATTGAAGTCCTCTTGATGTCGATCATTGTCTATGCTGGAAGTGCCCAGTTTATCATCTGTGCCCTTTTGGCTATTCAAGCACCGTTTACTTCGATCGTTGCGACAGTTTTCTTAGTAAACTTACGCCACTTTTTGATGAGTTTATCGGTAGCACCTTATTTCCGTTCTGCTTCATTAGTGTCAGGAATTGGCATCGGCACATTGCTGACAGACGAATCCTATGGAGTTTTAACGACAGCTTTGCAACAAAACAAACCAATCACTACCCGATGGACTCACGGATTGAATGTCATGGCCTATTTAAGTTGGATCTTTGCCACTTTCTTAGGAGCGTTGTTAGGGTCATATATTCCTGATCCTGAAGCATTAGGACTGGACTTTGCACTAGTGGCTATGTTTGTTGGCTTATTCCTTTTTCAAGTAGAGTTGCCTTTAAAAAAGAAGACCAAGCAGACGGTGCTGGTGCTAGCCGCTGTGGTAATTTCATTGGTCCTTTTTATGCGAATTTCAACAGCTGAAGTAGCCGTGATTGCTGCCACTTTGATTGGATGTTTGATAGGGACGGTGACACATCATGATTGATTTTGTTATACTGATGATAGCTTGTGGTGTCGTTACTTGGATACCTCGGGTGCTGCCGTTTTTATTTTCGAAGAAATTAGTTTTTCCTGAAAAATTCACGATCTTTCTAAGCTACTTGCCCCTTTGTATTCTTGGGGCGCTGCTTGTTCAAAATCTGTTGGTTTTTCGTGAAGGACAATTTCCATTGCTTAAAGTCAAAGAAACCGTTGCTTGTTTACCAGCGCTAGTGGTCGGTTATTATACAAAAGATTTGATGAAGATCGTTGTTGCAGGCGTCATCACGATGGCGGCGATTCGATTCTTTTTCTAGTAAATCATTTCTAAGGAGAGAAAAAATGAAAGACTTATTGGCATCCGTTTTTAGCGGATTGATCATTGATGAGAATGATCAAAATTACTTTGTACAAAAAAATGGTCTGACTTTTCGCTTATCAAAAGCAGAAGGAGAGCACCATCTTGGAGAAGCTGTGGAGGGCTTTGGTTATCAGAATCAAAAACAAGAACTCGTAATCACTACGGAGATTCCTAAAAGCCGCCAAGGACATTATGCTTTCGGAACTGTCACGGACAGTCGTCGAGATTTAGGCGTCTTTATCGATATTGGTCTCAAAGATAAAGATATGGTGGTATCATTAGATGAATTACCAACAATGCGGGAACTTTGGCCAAAGAAAGGCGATCGCTTGATGGTCAGCTTGACGGTGGATGAAAAGGATCGAATCTGGGCTTCTTTAGCGGATGAAAAGATTTTTAAAGCATTGAGTAAACGTGGTTCAGAGACGTTGAAGAATGCTGACATTACAGGGACAGTCTATCGCTTGAAACTTGCGGGAACTTACTTGCTCACAGATGATTTCTACATTGGCTTTATCCATCCTTCCGAAAGATACCAAGAACCACGTTTAGGAGAAGTTGTCTCAGGACGAGTAATTGGTGTTCGCCCGGATGGTGTTCTGAATTTATCATTGAAGCCTCGTGCTTATGAAGCAATTTCAAATGATGCCGCTATGATCATGACATTCTTGGATCGAGCTGCAGATCATCGTATTCCTTTTACTGATAAATCGACACCAGAAGAGATTCTGCAGACATTCGGTATCAGTAAAGGCCAATTCAAGCGGGCGATCGGTACCTTGATGAAACAGCGTTTAGTGGAACAAAAAGACGGCTTCACCATCAAAGTCGAAAAATCCAATTGAGAATGCTTGTATCTTTTCTCATTCTAATTTATAATGATTACAATATTATCTAAGAGTTGACGTCTCTTAGATTAGAATCGTTATAAATTAGCGATGTATGGAGGCCTGTATGAATACAACTGCTGCTTTAAAGAAGACAAAAAAACAACTTCATGAATCAGGATTTAAATTGACTCCACAACGAGAAGCTACCTTGTTGGTTCTTTTGGAGAATGAGAAAGATCATTTATCTGCAGAAGAAATTTTCTTTTTTGTGCGCAAAAAAAGTCCAGAAATCGGACTAGCCACAGTGTATCGTACATTAGAAATCTTAACTGATCTAAAAATCGTGGACAAGGTGAGTTTCAATGACGGCGTTTCTCGTTACGATCTGCGCAAAGAAGGAGCAAAGCATTTCCATCACCATCTGCTTTGTTTAGAGTGTGGCAGTATCGAAGAAGTAGAAGAAGATCTGCTGACAGGTGTCGAAGACATCGTAGAGAAAAAATACCATTTTCTAGTAAAAGACCACCGATTGACTTTTCATGGAGTGTGTCAGAAGTGTCAGACAAAAAATGCAGCGAAGTTGAGTGAAGCGTAATTGCTCCTCAGCTTTTTTTGTGGTTGAACTACTATCATATCAAGCTTTAATTTGTTATGATAAAGAGGTTGAAAGTAGGGGGGACGTGTATGAAAGAACAGATCATCGATTATTTGCATTATCTGACGATTGAGCGGGGGCTATCCCAAAATACCCGTAAAAGTTATGAGCGCGACCTAGAGCAGTACCTTACATTTTTGACGAAACAGCACATCAAAGATTGGCAGGCGGTGGATCGTGTCTTGATCCTCTCTTTTTTGCAGCAATTGCAGCAATCAGGGAAATCCTCGGCGACCATTATTCGAATGGTATCAAGCTTGAGAAGGTTTCATCAATTTCTCCGTCAAGAACGCTTTACGGATCATGATCCTATGCAGCACATCGATTCCCCAAAAAAACAACAGAAACTGCCTGATACATTGAGCCTTTCTGAGGTTGAGCGCTTGATCGAGACACCGGATACCAAAGAAGTGTTGGGAATCCGCGATCGTGCGATTTTAGAAGTGATGTATGCTACCGGCCTTCGGGTCAGTGAACTGATCGGGTTGCAACTGAAAGACCTTCATTTAAGCATGGGTCTGTTGCAGACGACAGGGAAAGGTGACAAGGAACGAATCGTCCCTTTAGGAGATCTGGCGATTCAGTGGATCGAAACTTACTTGGAAGAAGCACGCCCTTTTTTGACTCGGAAACATCCAGAAGAGAGTCATCTTTTTGTCAATAATCATGGAAAACAACTTTCTCGTCAAGGAATCTGGAAAAACTTAAAGGCCCTCGTGCGCAAGGCAGGCATTACAAAAAATGTGACGCCACATACGCTAAGGCATAGTTTTGCCACTCATTTATTGGAAAATGGTGCCGATTTGCGTACCGTCCAAGAATTATTAGGGCATGCAGATATATCCACGACACAGATCTATACTCATATTACGAAAAAAAGGATGACGGAAGTGTATAAGCAGCACTTTCCTCGTGCCTAGAAATAGAGGAAGACATGGAAGAAATCAATATCAAACTAGATGTCTTTGAGGGACCTTTGGATCTGTTGCTGCATCTGATCCAAAAATTGGAGATCGATGTCTATGATATTCCAATTGCAGCGATCACCGAACAATATATGCAATATATTCATGCAATGAAAAGTTTAGAGTTAGAAGTTGCCGGAGAATACTTGGTGATGGCTGCTACACTGATGGCAATCAAAAGCCAGATGCTGCTGCCAAAACAAGAGATCTTGATTGAAGAAAACGATCCTTATGAAGAAGATCCAAGGGATATGCTGGTTGCTCAGCTATTGGAATACCGTAAATACAAATACGCAGCCGAACAATTATCCGAAAAAGCGGAAGAACGAAGTTTATACTTTACGAAAGATCCGATGGATGTCGATGCCTATAAAGAAAAAAGTGATGAATTGGCAGCCAACCGGTTCAACACGATCGATTTATTCTTGGCTTTTCATAAAATGCTTGAAAAGAAAAAGAGTCGGAAAGTACTGGAGACAAAGATCACACCAGATGAAAGTACCATTGATGAAAAAATGGCGACGATCCAATTGGAAATGCAGCAACGAAATGCCAAAAAGGGACGACGTTTTGATTCTTTTTTCACCAATTACAGCAAAACAGAAGTCGTTACCACTTTCATGGCATTATTAGAATTAATGAAAAAAGGATATATTCGAGTAGAGCAAGAAGGAAACTATGAATCGATCTTGCTTTACCCAGCAGGTAAAACAGATGAGTAAATATAGTGAAATAGAAGCGATTCTCTTTGTCGTAGGAGATGAAGGGATCGGATTAGAAGAATTAAGCTACTTAGTCAATAGCAAAACTGCGGCTGTCTATCAGTACTTGCAAGAATTGAATCAGCGTTATGAAGAAAATGAAGATTCAGCCTTGCATATTTTAGAAGTTGGGAATCATTTTGTTTTGTCCACAAAGAAAGAAGTCGCACCGTTATTAAAGAAATACGCAGAATCGCCAATGGGCAACTCTCTTTCGCAAGCTGCGTTAGAGACATTGTCGATCATTGCCTACAAGCAACCGATCACACGAATCGAAGTAGAAGAGATTCGTGGGGTCCAGTCCAGCGGCTCCGTACAGAAATTAGTCGCAAAACGATTGATCGAGGAAAAAGGCCGTGTTGATGGACCAGGTCGAGCAATTTTATATGGAACCACTGAATACTTCATGGATTACTTTGGCTTGAAATCATTAGCCGAATTACCTGATATTCAAGCAATGGAAGACGAACTCGAAGAAGATGGACCAGTGGATCTTTTTTATGATCGTTACAAACAAGAAGGAGACTCATAATGGAACGTTTGCAAAAAGTAATCGCACATGCTGGAATCACTTCTCGCAGAAAAGCAGAAGAGTTGATTGTGGCAGGTCGTGTCAGTGTCAATGGTCAAATTGTTAAGGAACTAGGAGTACAGGTGAGTGCCAAAGATCGCGTGGAAGTTGACGGTGTCCCAATTGAACAAGAATCGCCCGTCTACTATATGCTCTATAAACCACGTGGCGTAATCTCAGCAGTAACTGACGATAAAAAAAGGAAAGTTGTTTTAGACTTTTTTACTGAAGTTCCAGAACGTCTCTACCCAATCGGACGATTGGATTATGATACTTCAGGTTTATTATTGCTGACCAATGACGGCGATCTTTCACAAAAACTGATGCATCCAAAACATGAAGTGGATAAAGTCTATGTGGCAAAAGTGAAAGGAATCGCTGATAAAAAACAACTATTGCCCTTGTCTAGAGGAATTCGGATCGAAGGCAAGAAAACCGCACCTGCTCGCTTTGAGATTTTGTCGACAGACGCTGCTACTCAAACAAGTATCGTCCAATTGACGATTCATGAAGGCCGTAATCATCAAGTGAAAAATATGCTTAAAGCAGTTGGTTTACCGGTCCAAAAATTGAAACGGGAAATGTATGGTTCGTTGACATTAGCTGGGTTGCGCCCTGGAGAGTATCGGGAGTTGACGAAAAAAGAAGTCAATGAATTAAAAAATCAAGTGAAATAACCAGCACACAGCAAAGGATGCTTAAAAAATTTGTCAATCGAGAATTTTTGTGTATAATGAAACATGTATTATAAATAAAAGGTTCGTCTTCAGGGGCAGGGTGCAATTCCCGACCGGTGGTGATAGTCCACGACCTACTTCTTTTGAAGTAGCTGAATCGGTGAAATTCCGATACCGACAGTAAAGTCTGGATAAAGAAGATAGAGCGTATTTGATTTGCCTATGGTTTTTCAAATGCCCTCTTTTTCCCTGTGGAAAAGAGGGCATTTTTTACTTTGTCTGGCGCCGACAAGTAAGGAATCAAGGAAATTTAATAGGTTCGTTTGAAGAGGAATCCTGAACTTAGGAGGATTTGTATTAATGAACAACAAAACAAGAAAAATGGTAACAATAGCAATGTGTGCAGCAATGGGAACAGTCTTACAGTTTATTGCGTTTCCCATCATCCCGGCGTTTAGCTTTTTGAAAATCGATTTTAGCGATATTCCAGTAATGATCGTCATGTTTTTATTCGGTCCTTTTGCTGGCGTGGCAACCGCGTTTCTACGTTCTCTCTTACACTTGTTTCTATCTGGTTTTTCACCAGCAGATCTCGTGGGAGACACGGCAAGTTTCTTGGCATCCTGTGTCTTTACTTTGCCAATGTACTACTTTTTCCGTAAAGGGATCCATGCGAAAAATAAATTCGTGGGAGTGGTCACAGGAATCCTCGCATTAACTGCTTTTATGAGTATTGCCAATCTATATGTCATCACACCATTGTACCTGCGCTTCTTTGGGGTTACAGCAGATCAATTCCTTGGCATGTCATTAGCGCGTTATGTCAGCATCGGTATTATTCCTTTTAACTTGATCAAAGGAGTTATCGTCAGTGGGGTCTTCTTGATCCTTCATGCGAAGTTGTTGCCTTGGTTGGCTCGTAAACAACCGCAACATTCACCAGTTGGAAAATAATAAAAAAGATCGTGTGTTGCTTTTGAGCAAACGCGATCTTTTTATTTTTCTAACAGTATCGCCCGAGTAGGACACTTTTTATATGCAGCTAAGACTTTTTCTTGCTGATCTTCTATGATAAACTGTTGCCGAGCGGCTGGTTCTTGAGCAAATAAGACGATACCATCTTCATCATAATCAAAAATATCAGGGGCACAGACCGCACATAATCCACAAGCGATACAGCGCTCAGGAATGATTTTGCAGCGTTGAGACATGGAATTGTTTCCTTTCTGGAGGTAAGTATAGACATATGGATGCTTTTATTTTAGCGTTGTTTCATCATTCTGACAAGTTGCGTCCGTCAACCATTTATCAAATACTTTATGGCAAACGAACGAGTTCAGTATTGAGTTATGCTTTTTTTTATGATCGCTTAGGTTACTTTCAAGCAATGCCGAATCTTGAAGAGGATGAATTTAATAAAAGAATCACGGCGCTGATTGCTGCCAAACAACTTGTAGCAGATGAAAAAGGGTTTCTCCAGACAGTTGCACCTGCAACGCTTACTGAAGTAGAGACACTCTGCCGTCATTTAAATTATTTTCAATTCGGTCGCCGGGGGGAACAGATGTGGCGCTTGGTACAGCTGCTTGTTCAAGCGGCTGCTTTTCAAGAAATCAGTAATCGATATATTCCTGTGGAGAACACTCCTATGTTCACAGAACCGGTTCGGCAGCTGATTCGGCAGCACCCAAAATTGAAGCAGGCGTTGTTTACTGAGCTTTGGACAGTCTTCGAGCAGATTCCGGGAGAATTTGCCGACTTTTTGGCAGGGACGTTGACAGGACCTGAGCAAATTGGTCAGACTTTTTTTCAGCTGTTACCAGATAACTACCAAAAAATGCCTTGGAATCAGTTTTTTCCAGCGGCAGCGATCCACTGCTTTTTATCAGTGGCAAAAAAGCAATCTCCTCTTTTAGCAGCAGGATTAAACCCGTTTTATCAAGAAAACCTCAACCAAAGCATGCTGAAGACCCGTCGCTTATTTCTCAGCGGGAAGTCGATTGAGGAAATCATGGCACTTAGACAGATCAAGCGAGGAACAGTCAACGATCACTTGATCGAATGGGCGATCATCGATGATCAGTTTCCTTATCACTATTTTGCCACAAAGCAGCAGTTCCCTCCATTGTCATGGAAATTGCCTTATCACATTCTTCAAAAAGAAGTGCCGCTGGATTTTTTAAGTATCCGAATCAATCAAATTGCACAAAAGCGAGGGATCCTATGTTAGAACAGGCGCTCAAACACTATTTTGGTCATTCCCATTTTCGGACAGGTCAAAAAGAAGTGATCCAATCGGTTCTGAATCATCAGGATACATTAGCAATCATGCCCACTGGTAACGGCAAAAGCTTATGCTATCAACTGCCGGGTTATTTGCTGGAAGGGTTGGTAGTAATCGTATCACCATTGCTTTCTTTGATGGAAGATCAAGTGTATAGTTTGCAAAAAAATGGTGAGAGACGAGCGATCGCTTTTAACAGTCTCTTATCATTCGCTGAACGAAAATTTGTTCTTAGCCATCTACAGCAGTATAAATTTCTATTTATTAGTCCCGAGATGCTTGTTCAAAAGACGATTCTCCAAGCATTGGCAAATAGTAGAATCGCATTGCTGGTCGTAGATGAGGCACACTGTGTTTCTCAGTGGGGGATCGATTTTCGACCAGAATACCTTCAGCTAGCTGCGGTCAAACAACAATTAAAAGCACCAACGACTCTGGCTTTGACTGCCACGGCAACCGAACAGGTGGCACGAGATATTCAACAAAACCTTTTAGGAAAAACGCATCAAGTTTTTCGCTATGGAATGGATCGCAAAAATATTGGACTGATCGTTGATAAAAGCGGCGAAGAAAAAGACACGCTTTTAATGCATTACTTGCAGCAATTGTCAGGTGCGGGAATTATTTATTGTGCCACTAGAAACAAGGTGGAAGAACTTTATCAAAAATTACGCGGCAAGTATTCTGTGGGGTATTATCACGGTGGATTAGCCAGTGATCAGCGTAAAGTCCTTCAGCAGCAGTTTAGTCGGAACGAGCTGCAGTTATTGATCGCCACAAATGCTTTTGGAATGGGGATCAATAAACAAGATATTCGCTTTGTGATCCATTATGATCTGCCGGATTCGTTAGAAAACTATAGTCAAGAAATTGGCCGAGCAGGTCGAGATGGCAAGCAAAGCTATGCGATCTTACTCTATCGTCCTGGAGACGAAACCATCCATTATTTCTTTCAAAAGGAACTAAGTGCAGAAAGAGAACAGCTGGAAATGACGCCGCAATCTTTGATGCTTTCCCCATTGCAGGAAAAATGGCAAGCAAAAATCAATGAGTATGGTGCCAACAAATGGTTTGCTATTTTAAAGCAAAATGAGTGGGAAAAAAAGCAGCAGCTAAAAACGATGCTCGAATACATTCACTGTACTAGTTGTCGACGGTGTTTTTTATTGGCTCATTTTGACGAAGAAAAACAACCGCTTGACCAGTGTTGTGATATCGATGGTATTGAAATTCGGCTTGACCAAAAGGAATTCAAGCCGCAAAGAAAGAACTCGTGGCAGGAACGTTTACTAAAAATTTTTAAAGAAACAAATTGAATCGTTTTTTAAAAGACAGTTCGATTCAAGCTATGTTATAATACATCGGAAGGATATTAGGAGGTAATACGAGTGAGCAAGAAAGACAAAAACTATAATTCAGAAAATCAAGAGCCGTGGGAACAACCAATTTATGATACAGAATATGAAGATTCTGCCTCACGATCACAACAGCGGAAACAAAAACGCGGGAATTCACTCTTTTTGACGATCGTCTTAGTTTTACTTTTCTTGATCGTTGCAATTCCTGTTGGCGCGGGGATTTGGGTCTTAAACCGCTCAAATGATACAGCAACTGTTGCCTCATCAACAAGTAGCAGTACAGTTGCCAGCACAGAATCATCGACTGTTGAGTCATCGACAAAAGTCAGTGAATCATCTACTTCCAGCAGTAGTTCGTCATCGTCATCATCATCTTCTTCCTCATCTGAAAGCAGTGAGTCTGAAGAGCCAGCGAACAGTGAAGCAGAAGGAAACAACACCCAGAACAATCAGGGAAATGCAGACCAAGGAACGACGAATCAAGGTGCAGCGAATCAGGGAGAAACCAACCAAGGAACAGAGCAATATACGACTGTTCAAGCTGGTGAAGGTCCAGAACAAGTAGCAGCACGTACAGGTATTTCTGTCGAGACTTTGTATCAATTAAACGGGATCGATCCAAGTAATTTCATGCTTTACCCAGGCGATACATTACGAATTAAATAAAAAACCGCTTTGGCGGTTTTTTTTCTTGAAAGTTAAAAGGCCGTTGATCGGTAGTTGTTGAGAAGGAGTAACAAATGAAAAAAATCAATATTGCCATCGATGGTCCAGCTTCATCGGGCAAAAGTACAGTGGCAAAAATTTTAGCTCAGCATTATGGATATGTTTATACGGATACAGGGGCAATGTACCGTAGTATCACTTATTTAGCTCTTAAAACAGGGTGCTCATTAGAAGATGAAAGCGGGCTTGTGGCATTGATCGATACTTATCCAATCACTTTTGCGCCAACTGAGACAGGACAAGATGTTTTTGTAGATGGAACAAAAGTGACAGAAGAGATTCGCCAGCCCGAGGTAACCAACGCTGTTTCCAAAGTTTCTGCTTATCAAAAAGTTCGGGAAAAACTGGTCCAACAGCAACAAAAAATTGCTGAAAATGGCGGTGTTGTAATGGACGGCCGCGACATTGGCACCGCAGTCTTACCTCAAGCGGAAGTAAAGGTTTTTCTCGTGGCGAGTGTAGAAGAACGAGCAGAAAGAAGATACAAAGAGAACCAGCAAAAAGGAATCACCACCTCCTTTGACACATTAAAAAAAGAAATCGAGCAAAGGGATTATTTAGATTCTCATCGAGAAATCTCTCCCTTGAAACAAGCCGATGATGCAGTTCGCATTGATACGACAGGAATGTCCATTACAGAAGTCGTTGCAGCGATTCAGCAAATCGTTGATCAAAAAATGGAATAATCAACCACTGGCGCTAGTCGACCTAAAAAAACAGAACCGAACGATTCTCATGAGAAATTTCATTAAATATCGGAATTTTCGCGTAGAAATATTGTTCGAACTCTGGGGTTTTTAGGTCGGAGGGGCCAGTTTTTTTTGTATGAAACAGTGATTTTGAAGCAAAATAGTGAAGGAAACGTTTTTTGAGAACAATTATTGACAGTTTTTTGTGAAAATAAGCGAAATCGCTTTATTTTTTTGGCATTCTAATTTAAACTAAGGGATGTAGTGCATTTACGTACAATTGTTGGTTAGGAGGACACAAGACATGACAGAATTTGAAAATAATCAAGTGGAAAATGGGAATGAATCAATGGAAGCTGCTTTGGATAATTTCCAAGAAGTGAACGTTGGCGATATTGTCAAAGGTGAAGTTTTAGCCATCGAAGACAAACAAGCGATCGTTGGCATCGAAGGAGCAGGTGTAGAAGGAGTCGTTCCAGCAAAAGAATTGTCTACATTGCCTGTTGAGGATATCAATGAAGTAGTCAAAGTGGGCGATGTTTTAGAGTTAGTTGTTATTTCTGCAATCGGTAAAGATAAAGAAAACGGCAGCTATCTACTTTCAAAACGTCGTTTAGACGCGAAGAAAGTTTGGGAAGATATCGAAAAAGATTTCCAAGCAGGTAAGATCATTGAAGCGCCTGTAACAAATGTAGTCAAAGGTGGCTTAGTTGTTGATGTTGGCGTACGCGGATTTGTGCCAGCTTCGATGGTTGAGGACCACTTTGTAGCTGATTTTGAAGATTATAAAGGCAAGACACTCACCTTTAAGATTGTTGAGATCGAACCTTCTGAGAACCGCTTGATTTTATCCCATAAAGCAGTGGTTGAGGCTGAAAAAGAGAAACAAAAAGAAGCCTTGCTAGCTGATCTTTATGAAGGTCAAGAAATCGAAGGGAAAGTTGCACGATTGACCGATTTTGGGGCTTTCGTTGACTTGGGTGGAATTGATGGTTTAGTACACGTTTCAGAAATTTCTCATGCCCATGTAGGCAAACCGAGTGATGTTTTATCTGTTGGTGATACTGTCAATGTCCGTGTCTTATCCGTTGATCCAAATAAAGAACGCGTATCGTTATCGATCAAAGATACATTGCCTGGACCTTGGAGCAATATCGAAGAACAAGCACCCATTGGTAGTGTTTTAGATGGTGTAGTAAAACGACTAACTAGTTTTGGTGCTTTTGTGGAAGTCTTCCCTGGTGTAGAAGGATTGATCCACATTTCGCAAATCTCACATAAACATATTGCAACGCCTCATGAAGTGTTGCATGAAGGTGATCAAGTGCAAGTGAAAGTTCTTGAAGTGAATCCAACCGATCATCGGATTGCTTTGAGCATCAAAGCACTAGAAAAAGCCGAGGAAGCGGAAGAAGCGCCTGCAGAAGATGACTATGAATTACCAGAAGAATCCACTGGTTTTACCATGGGTGATATCTTGGGCGATGCGTTGAAAGATAACGACGAAGAATAATCTAGCCTAGCAGCTTATAACGATTCGTTTTTTGAATTTGTTATAAGCTGCTTTTTTGTTTGTCATCAAGACTTGCAAGTTAGTGATGCATTAGGTAAACTAAGAAAGATTGAAAAGCAGAAGCAGCTGTATTCAGCAGTTCGCTTCTTATAAATGGAGGGTAAAAAATGTCAAATCCAACAATTGCGATCGTCGGACGTCCGAATGTCGGGAAATCGACTATTTTCAACCGGATTGCCGGAGAACGAATCTCGATCGTTGAGGATACTCCGGGTGTGACGAGAGACCGAATTTATGCAACAGGTGAATGGTTAGGTCGAGAGTTCAGTATTATCGATACAGGTGGAATCGACTTAGGCGATGAGCCGTTTATGGATCAAATCAAACATCAAGCAGAAATTGCGATCGATGAAGCAGATGTGATCGTCTTCATTACGAGTGCCAGAGAAGGTGTGACGGATGCAGATGAACTTGTTGCTCGCCTTTTGTATAAGAGCAATAAGCCTGTGATTCTAGCGGTCAATAAAGTCGACAATCCAGAAATGCGTGCAGATATTTACGAATTCTATACATTAGGATTAGGTGATCCGTATCCAATATCCGGCAGTCATGGATTAGGGATCGGAGATGTACTTGATGAAGCCGTTAAGCATTTTACAGAAGAAGCAGAGGAAGAGGACGAATCGATCATCAAATTTAGTTTGATTGGGCGACCAAATGTCGGGAAATCTTCGTTAATCAATGCGATTTTAGGTAAAGAGCGTGTCATCGTTTCGGATATCGAAGGAACGACCCGGGATGCGATCGATACTCATTTTACAAGTGAAAATGGGCAAGAGTTCACTATGATTGATACTGCAGGAATGCGTAAAAAAGGAAAAGTTTACGAATCAACAGAGAAATACAGTGTCATGCGAGCGATGCGTGCCATCGAACGTTCCGATGTGGTTCTAATGGTCTTGAATGCGGAAGAAGGAATTCGTGAACAGGACAAACGAATCGCTGGCTATGCTCATGAAGCTGGCCGTGGGATCATCCTAGTTGTCAATAAATGGGATCTGCTAAAAAAAGAAACCAATACCATGCGAGACTTTGAAGCGGAGATTCGTGATGAGTTTCAATACTTAGATTATGCCCCGATCATCTTTGTATCAGCGACAACGAAACAGCGGTTGAATCAGTTGCCAGCTTTGATCGAAGAAGTCAGCATGAATCAAAACATGCGTATCCCTTCTGCATTATTGAATGATGTGATCATGGATGCAGTAGCCATCAATCCAACGCCAACGGATAAAGGAAAACGATTGAAGATTTTTTATGCGACACAAGTTGCGGTCAAGCCACCAACATTTGTTATTTTTGTTAATGAAGAAGAGTTGATGCATTTTTCTTATGCGCGCTTTTTAGAGAATCAGATCCGGAAAGCATTTACTTTTGACGGAACTCCGATTCGAATCATTCCAAGAAGACGAAAGTAGCGATTTTATCATACTTTGCTGCTTTTGACAAAGAATTCTATTCTTTTGACAGAAAAACGATAAATCCTAAAAAAAACAGTAGTAAAAACGTTAAAATCCTTGATATTACAACGTTCTTATGATAACGTTATATCAGAATATTGATGGATATCAATATTTGACAAAAAACTTGGACCACTCAAGATTTTTGTTGATGTATGACATCAAAAAAATAATCAGGAGGTGAAACCATCCATGGCAAATAAAGCAGAATTAATCGAAAAAGTTGCAGCAGCTACTGACTTGACAAAGAAAGACGCTACAGCAGCAGTAGACGCTGTCTTCTCAACAATTCAAGACGCTTTAGCTAACGGTGAAAAAGTTCAATTGATCGGCTTTGGTAACTTTGAAGTTCGTTCTCGTGCAGAACGCAAAGGACGCAACCCACAAACTGGTGAAGAAATCAAGATCCCTGCTAGCAAAGTACCTGCATTCAAACCAGGTAAAGCTCTTAAAGACGCAGTGAAATAATTGAGTCTTCCAAACCCTTGAGTAATCAAGGGTTTTTTTGTACATAAATTTACTTATCCCTATTTTTCATCAAAAATCCAATGTAGATCCGTCTACTAAAAGTACATTTATCGGATCAATTGCAAAAAAATTCAGAAAATTCATTGACAAGAATTTTTTTTCGCGCTATATTATTAAACAATTACAAGAAAACAGCAAATATTTTAATGAAGGAGCCATTTTTTATGCGCAATTTTAATCAATATTTATTAGTCATTATTATTGAGACCAGGACTTAGAACACGGAAGCAAAATTTATCCGTTTGTTTGAGTCCTATTTGCGTAAGTAAAATGGGATTCTGGCAAAGCATCCCAGTTTATTATAAACCGGGGTGCTTTTTTTTATGAAATAGGCGGGAGATGATGGAATTGAGAAGTGATCAGATAAAAAAAGGCATTGAAGCAGCTCCAGCAAGGAGTTTGCTTTATGCAACAGGACAAGTAAAAAATATCCAAGATATGAATAAGCCTTTTATTGCCATTTGCAACTCGTATATCGATATCGTACCTGGTCACGTCCATCTGCGAGAACTGGCAGATATTGCCAAAGAAGCCATTCGAGAAGCCGGGGGGATCCCTTTTGAATTCAATACAATTGGGGTAGATGATGGAATCGCCATGGGACATATCGGGATGCGTTACTCATTGCCAAGTCGTGAACTGATTGCTGACTCAGCTGAAACAGTCATCAATGCCCATTGGTTCGATGGTGTTTTTTACATCCCCAACTGCGATAAAATTACGCCTGGGATGATCTTGGCAGCTATGCGTACCAATGTGCCAGCAATTTTCTGCTCTGGGGGACCTATGAAAGCCGGGATTGATCCTAGGGGCCATCAGACGACATTATCTTCTATGTTCGAAGCAGTAGGCGCCTTTAAAGAGGGCAAAATGTCACAGGCAGATTTTGAATTCATGGAAAAAAATGCCTGTCCCACCTGTGGTTCCTGTGCCGGCATGTTCACAGCCAATTCTATGAACTGTCTTTTGGAGATTTTAGGATTGGCATTACCAGGAAATGGGACGATTCTGGCAGTTTCGCAAGAACGACGGGAACTTGTTCGCAAAGCGGCATTCCATCTGATGGATCTAGTGAAGAATCAAGTCAAGCCCCGGGATATCGTAACAGAAGAAGCCATCGATGATGCGTTTGCTCTTGATATGGCTATGGGGGGCTCTACCAATACCGTCTTGCATACATTAGCTATTGCGAACGAAGGGGAGATCGATTATGACTTGAGGCGGGTCAATGAGATTGCCGAACGAGTTCCTTATCTCTCAAAAATTGCGCCATCTTCCGCTTATTCCATGCACGATGTCCATACGGCTGGCGGCGTCTCTGCCATTATACGACAATTGGTCGATATCAAGGGGGCGATCCATCCAGATCGGCTGACAGTCACAGGCAGAACCTTGCGGGAAAATGTCGCTCAGGCGACAATCAAAAATGAAGAAGTGATTCATCCAAAGGAGAATCCGTACAGCCCTGTCGGCGGCTTATCGATCCTTTACGGCAATCTTGCGCCTCAGGGAAGTGTCATCAAAGTGGGGGGTGTTGACCCAAGCATTCAGCTTTTTAAAGGAAAGGCAATTTGTTTCGATTCTCATGATGAGGCAGTAGCCGCGATCGACAATCATACGGTCCAAAAAGGGCATGTCGTGGTGATCCGCTATGAAGGACCTAAAGGAGGTCCCGGGATGCCGGAAATGTTGGCGCCGACTTCGAGTATTGTTGGACGAGGGTTAGGCAAAGAGGTTGCACTGATCACAGATGGACGCTTTTCAGGAGCCACGAGAGGGATCGCAGTTGGGCATATCTCTCCTGAGGCGGCAGCCGGTGGACCGATCTCTTTGATCCGTGATGGAGATGACATCGTGATTGATCTGCAAAATCGCTCATTGGAAGTATTAGTCTCAGAGGAAGAATTAATGCTGCGCGCACAAACACGTCCGAAGTTTCGGGCTAAAGTGAAGAAAGGCTGGCTGGCACGTTATACGGCATTAGTCACATCAGCAAATACCGGGGCGATCATGAAAATCAGCGAGGAGGAAGTTTAATGGAGAATATCCAGTTGAATGAAGTAACTAGGACCGGTGCAGAAGTGTTAGTCGATAGTTTGCAGAAACAAGCAGTAGAACTGATTTTCGGATACCCTGGCGGTGCTGTCTTGCCTTTATATGACCAACTCTACGATGCTGCGATTCCGAATATTTTAGCGCGTCACGAACAAGGTGCTGTCCACGCTGCAGAAGGGTATGCCAAAGCCACCGGGAAAGCCGGCGTTGTCCTAGTGACTAGTGGACCAGGAGCAACCAATGTGGTAACAGGCATCGCTGATGCCATGAGTGATTCCGTTCCATTAGTGGTGATCACCGGTCAAGTAGCAACAGCCGGTATTGGCAAAGATGCTTTTCAAGAGGCGGATATTCTAGGGATCACATTACCGATCACTAAACATAATTACCAAGTTAGACATGTCGATGATTTGCCGCGAGTGATCGCAGAAGCTTTTCATATCGCTACCACGGGTAGAAAAGGTCCAGTGGTGATCGACTTGCCAAAAGATGTCACGCTTCAGCGGACAGCCGCAGTCATTGAACTGCCAATTGAGCGAAAAAGCTATCAACCCACCGTCTTTCCATCTATTTTGCAAATCGAGAAATTGAAGAATTGTTTAAAACAAGCAAAACGTCCAGTTGTCTTGGCGGGAGCAGGGGTATGTGCCGCCAATGCAGCCGAAGAATTGCGTCTGTTTGTCGAAACCCATCATTTGCCGATCGTAACCACGCTCTTAGGTCTTGGATTGGTGCCAGCAGATCATCCCTTATTCTTAGGAATGGGGGGCATGCATGGCACGTATGCTGCGAATATGGCATTATCTGAAGCGGATTTGATCATCAATATTGGCTCACGTTTTGATGACCGATTAGCAACAGCCGGCAGTCAATTTGGACAACAGGCAATCATTGCTCATATCGATATTGATCCTGCAGAAATCGGAAAAGTCGTTCAAACAGCCATTCCGATCGTGGCGGATGCGAAAGCAGCTTTGACCCAGTTGCTGCGCTATCCTGCGGAGGAATTAGATTGCAAGGAATGGCTCAATCGTTGTCAAAAACGGAAAAAAGAACATCCTTATCGGTATGACCGCGAGGAAACAAAGGAAATCAAGCCGCAAAAATTGATTGAAGAAGTGGGACGCTTGACGAAAGGGGAAGCCGTTATTGTTACCGATGTTGGTCAACACCAAATGTGGGTCGCTCAATATTATCCTTTCCGATTTCCCAAACAGCTGATCACTAGCGGAGGTTTAGGGACAATGGGGTATGGCATCCCCGCAGGCATAGGGGCAAAATTTGCTTGTCCTGAAAAAACGATAGTCGTTTTTGTAGGCGATGGCGGTTTCCAAATGACCAATCAAGAGTTTGCTCTGCTAAATGATTATGGTCTGGATGTCAAATTCATTTTGATGAATAACCGCTCTCTCGGGATGGTACGGCAATGGCAAGAAACGTTTCATAATGAACGCCGTTCTGCTTCTGTATTTGCTAAACAGCCAAATTTTGGCCAATTAGCAGAAGCATATGGCATCAATAGTGTGCGGATCGAAACCCCAGATCAATTGACCAACGATTTGGCCAATGCATTGCTAGAACCTGGTGCACGACTAATCGAGGTACTGATCTCGCCAACGGAACATGTGCTGCCAATGATTCCACCAGGAAAAGCCAATCATGAGATGATAGGAGTTTAAAAGACTATGAAACGTATCCTTGCTGCCATCGTGCATAACGAAGCTGGTGTTTTAAGCCGCGTCACCAGTGTGTTGAATCGTCGTCAGGTGAATATCGAAAGTATTTCAGTTGGGACCACCGAACAGCCGGAATTTTCGCGAATGACGATCATTATCAACGCAGAAAACCCACTGGAGACAGAACAAGTGATAAAGCAATTGAATAAGCAAATCGATGTCTTAAAAGTTTCAGATATTACAGAAGACCCCCATATTGAACGGGAATTAGTGCTGATCAAAGTGAACGCGCCAACGACTACACGTTCGGAGATCCAAGCTGTGATCGAACCATTTCGAGCCCACATCGTTGATGTTGCATTGAAGACTATCGTGGTTCAAGTAGCGGGAGACTCAGAGAAAGTAGCAGCCTGTATTGACGTGTTGCGGCCTTATGGAATCAAGCAAATGGCTCGTACCGGTGTGACAGGTTTCACTAGAGGTTAAATGCAAGAACAGTTGCTTTTAATAAAAAAAGATTTCGGAGGGAAGCATACATGGTAAAAGTATATTATAACGAAGTGACAGACAATTTAGGAGATAAGACTATTGCAATCATTGGTTACGGTTCTCAAGGACATGCCCATGCACAGAATTTACGGGATACAGGGCACGACGTCGTGATCGGGATTCGTGCAGGAAAATCAGCTGAGAACGCAAAGAATGATGGATTTACCGTGCTTCCAGTTTCTGAAGCTGTACAACAAGCAAATGTTGTGATGATCTTAGCTCCTGATGAGATCCAAGGAGAACTTTACGAGAAGGAAATTGCGCCTAATCTTTCTGCAGGGGATGCATTAGCCTTTGCTCATGGCTTTAATATTCATTTTGAGGTCATCACGCCTCCAAAAGAGGTGGATGTCTTCCTGGTGGCACCTAAAGGACCAGGCCATTTGGTGCGCCGGACCTTTAGCGAAGGATTTGCTGTCCCTGCGTTGTTTGCTGTTTATCAAGATGCTACTGGCAATGCACAAGAGACAGCCTTGTCCTATGCCAAAGGAATCGGGGCTACAAGAGTCGGTGTACTAGAAACAACGTTCAAGGAAGAGACGGAAACAGACTTGTTTGGGGAACAAGCCGTATTATGTGGCGGACTGACAAGTATGATCGAGGCTGGGTTTGAAACGCTGGTAGAAGCCGGCTATCAGCCAGAACTAGCCTATTTTGAAGTTTGTCACGAAATGAAACTGATTGTTGACTTGATTTATGAAGGAGGATTCGCCAAGATGCGTGATTCAATCTCCAATACAGCAGAATATGGGGATTATGTCTCTGGTTCACGAATCATTACCGAACAAACAAAAGCCAATATGAAGAATGTCTTGAAAGATATTCAAAACGGCACGTTTGCCAAAGGTTTTATTGCGGATAATCAAGCTGGTTTTCCGGAATTCAAAAAAATGCGGGAACAAAACGGGAATCATCCAATCGAAAAAGTTGGGTCAGAATTAAGAAAAATGATGCCTTTTGTTACGAAAGATTAAGGAGGAACAGTGATTGCTGGTATCTGTCGATCAAATAGAACAAGCACATGAAAGCTTGCAATCAGTCGTTTCAAAGACTCCTTTACAGCATGATCGGTTTTTATCCGAGAAGTATCAAGCGACTGTCTTACTGAAACGGGAGGATCTTCAGAAGGTCCGATCGTTTAAATTGCGGGGGGCATATTATGCAATCGCACAGCAAGATCCGGCTATACTGAAGCGGGGGGTTGTCTGTGCAAGTGCCGGCAATCATGCCCAAGGGGTCGCCTATACCTGTCATGAATTGAAAGCGTCGGCGGTTATCTTTATGCCGACGACGACACCGCAACAAAAAGTAGCGCAAGTTTTGTTTTTTGGCGGTGATTTTGTCCGTATCGAACTTGTCGGTGATACCTTCGATGCTTCCGCCGAGGCAGCCCAACACTATGCCGAAGACCATCAAATGGCGTTTATTGATCCCTTTGATGATCCCGCCATTATTGCAGGCCAAGGAACATTGGCAGTTGAACTGATGGCAGAAGCAAAGCAGCGCAATTATTCTATCGATTATGTTGTGGCAGCAATTGGCGGTGGCGGGTTGATCAGTGGTGTTGCAACTTATTTGAAAGCAAAACAGCCTACAATCTCAATGGTTGGTGCTGAACCTCTAGGCGCCGCTTCGATGCAGGCGGCTTTTGATAATCATGGTCCGACCACATTAGAGCAGATCGATAAATTTGTAGATGGAGCAGCTGTCAAAAAAGTCGGTCAATTGACCTACCAGCATGCAGCCCAGTACGTCGATCGATTAGTAGCGGTAGATGAGGGTTTAATTTGCCAAACTATCTTGGACTTATACAGTAAACAAGCAGTTGTGGCAGAACCAGCGGGAGCACTGAGTGTCGCCGCTCTGGAATTGATCAAAGAAGAGATTAAAGGGAAAACCGTTGTTTGTATTATCAGCGGCGGCAATAACGATAGTACTCGAATGGCAGAGATTGAGGAAAAGTCCTTGATTTATCAAGGCTTAAAACATTATTTTGTGGTCAATTTTCCTCAAAGACCTGGGGCGTTGAAAGAATTTGTTACCAATATTTTGGGTCCTACGGATGATATCACTCGATTTGAATATACCAAAAAAATCAATCGCGGAACAGGACCAGTACTGTTAGGGATTCTGCTAAAAAGGCAGGAAGATCTGCCCCCACTACTGGCGCGAATGTCAAGATTTGATCCACAATATATTGATTTGCGGGACAATCAATCTCTCTATACTCTTCTTGTTTGATTTTATGAACCAAGCGTTACGAAACAAACGACCTTTTTAAAAAAAAGAGGTCGTTTGTTTTTTGATTTCAAATCCATGACTTTCCCTCATCCTTTCGCTAGTTAGTAGGTGAAATGGTTGATTCTTGTTATAATAGAAGTAACAAATCGTAGATGGGGGGCGGATGTATGGAATTTGTCTTTTCTAGAAAAGAACAGCAGACGCAAATCTTGTATGGGGAAACATTGAATGCTGTTTTACGGACGCAGGAAATTTCCAATGATCAAGTCATCATTCTCACAAACCAGCGGTATTATGATTGTTTCTCTGAAAAACTGACCCGTTTGTTTTTACCCAAAGAAGTCAGCTGGTATATTTGTACCAATCAAATGTATTGCAATAATTTTACGGAATTTCAGGCCTTTATGTCCTTCCTAAGCCGCTTTTCGAAACAGGAGAACTATTTGATCGTGGGTTTCGGCAATGAAGGTGTGCTGGCGTTAAGCAGTTTTATTCACTACACGTCGATTCTGACTAGCGATCTTTGGTTGATCCCGGTGTCTTTACGGGCGTTAGCTAAAAGTGTCAAAGAATCTGCGATCATTGTTAAGAAACCAGATATTCCTGTTTTGCAAAGTCCCAATGTACCGCAAGTGGTCGTATACGATCAAACGATTGCTGAAAAACAAAAAGATGGGAAGTTGGTGGACTTACTTGTATTGATTCGTTGCGGACTGCTCACGGATCAAGCTTTTCTGCGGGAACTCTTTCGCACGTTTCTGACAGAAAAACAAGTAAACAATCGTTCGTTTGCAGCGTATACAGATCGGGTGATCCAAGCCTATCAAGCAAACGGTGCAGCACTTGAAGAATATGGACAAGTCTTTACAGATGCTTTTTATAAGACTGAAAATGGACATTTGCTGTCTGATGCAATGAAACTTTTTTATGGCCTACTCTTTCACTTAATCTGGAATGTTCAACAACAGCAGTTAGCAGTCAAATTAGATAAGCTTTGCTTGTGGCTTGACCAACTAGGGTTTCCTTTAGTATTGCCTGACCAACTATCTTTAAGCGACTATTTTCAGCAAGTTCTGCTGTTACAGAAAAAAGAGAAAAAACTGCTTTTTTTATCAGAAATTGGTACAATAGGGGGCAGAACCAGCGCATTAGAAGAGGATCTCGTACAGACAATGAGCGCTTACCAAACAATAATCAATCAGATAAGAGGAACTTAGATGGAAACATACAGTGAAAAAATGTTACAGGCATTAGCAGCCGAGAATTTAGCTGATGCGCAATTGAATTTTGCAAAAGCCCTGCAATCAGATCAAAATGAAGTCTTAGCCGAATTAGGAGAAGAATTGATCCAAATCGGCTTTTTAGAAGAAGCAAGAGAAGTATTTGATACACTGCAAGAACGTGACCCCGAAAATGAAGAATGGTTGCTATCGTTAGCAGAAATTGCTATGGAAAATGATCAAATCGACGAAGCTTTTGATTATCTAGATCGGATCACACCGCAAAGCTCTTTTTATCCACGAGCGTTATTGATCAGTGCTGATCTCTATCAATTGATTGGGATCCCCGAAGTCAGTGAAGCAAAATTATTGGAAGCCCAAAAGCTGCTGCCCAAAGAATCGCTGATTCGTTTTGCACTAGCGGAATTGTATTTTTCAACCGACCGTTATCAAGAAGCGGCAGAGTTTTATCAAGGATTACTAAAGGAAAATATCCAGGAAATCACAGGTATTTCCTTATTGGAACGGACCGGAGCCGCATTGAGTATGGCTGGGAAATTTGAAGAAGCCATCGAATATCTGGAAGCAAGTCTAGCTGAGGATCAAACAGATGACCGTCTATTCCAAACCGCTTTAGTTTACTTACAATTAAAAGAAAATGAGCATGCGATTCGATATTTGCAGCAGTTGCGGGCACTGAATCCGCAATACCGTTCCTTGTATCTCTATTTAGCAGAAGCATTACAAGAAGAAGAGCAACTGGAAGAGGCACAAACTGTCATTGAAGAAGGAATCCATGAAGATCCATTTCAAGTGGATTTTTATCATTTTGCATCAGAAAATGCGTATCGGTTGCATGACAGCGAAGCAGCCGAATCCTTCTTATTAAAAGCCCTTGAGACGGGGGAAAAAGAAGATGAAACCCTGCTTACACTGAGTAATCTTTATTTGAATGAAGAGCGTTGGCAAGAAGCTGTGTTGGCTATCGAGAAGATGGAAGACAATGAACAACCCCATGCTCTATGGAATTTAGCACAGGCTTATAACGCGTTAGAAGAGTTTGACCAAGCAGCGAAGTTCTATGAACAAGCGAATGAAGGATTGCAGCATGAACCAGCTTTTATGAAAGAATATGGATTGTTCTTAAGAGAAGAAGGACGATTATCAGAAGCTCTACCTTTACTGAGACATTATCTGGCTCACGAACCTGGTGATCTGGAAGTGCAATCGATCGTGGAGGATCTATTAGAAAGATAGGTGAGGGAAATGAACATCAATGTACAAGAAAAGAAAAAATTTCTCAATTGGTTAGTTTCTACTGTATCATTCAGCCGACGAGAAGTTTCTTGGGTTCTGAACTACCTAGCAAATCATGAAGCCATTTTGACAAATGTTCATATTGTTGAAGGGGCGATGCAGACAGATCGGGGGTTGAGTGTTCGCAGTACAGAGATTGGTGGCGAGCCATTTGTGTTGACGATCCAGAATCAAACCTTTTATGATATCGATCAAATTTTTCACGAAATCAGGATGAATTGGAAACAGCCGCTTTATTTAGAATGTATCTTTCCAAATCCTTGGGAAAAACCACTTTATTTAGCTGTTCTGGAGGACAATCCTTTTGAACGGTGGAATGACTATGTTGACGAAGAAGTACAAAAAAATGTGACAGAATATCTTGACAAAGAAGCTATGCAGCTAAAAATTGAGAAATTATACCGCCAAATCGATCTTGCTTTGGAAAATGGGGATCGGGATGCTTTTTTGGAATTATCGGATGAAGTCAACCGCTTCAAACTCGATCAAAAAGAAAAAAGTCATTAATAAAGCTATTAAAAAGCGCTATGTGAAGTAATAAAAACTAGTGGAACAGAAAAGAACCGCAAGAAAGAAGAGGACTCCCAGCACCGAGCGTTCGTCGTTTGCAACAGTGTGCGGGAGAAATCAAGTTTCTTGCGGTTTTTTCTTTATAATTAGATAGGATGGAAGAATGGGGTTATCCCTTTGATTTTGCTGCCTTGCGTTGCAAAAATCGTGATTTAGGACGTAAATAAGTGAAGCCTTCCCCTTCGACTTCATGGACATTGATCACCGACACGAACGCTTGTTGATCGAAGTCGGCAACGATCCGTTTGACCTCTGAAATTTCCCGGCCGCTTACTACCATATAAATGATCCGTTTGTTACCACCGGAATAGGCTCCTTCCCCATTTAAAAAGGTGACGCCTCGTTCCAATTCATTCATTAAGACAGGGGCAATTTCTTCACTATGATTACTGATAACAATGATCCCTTTTGCTGAATAGCCGCCATCTAGGATCGAATCAATCACGCGAGCGAAAACATAGGAAAAGATTAGCGTGTACATCATGCGTTTCAAATCGATATAGGTTAAGGAAAGCAATAGAACGAAAACATCAAAGATCAAGAGAGAACGACCAATCGTGATCCCAAAGTTCTTTTCTAGGATCCGGGCTAATACATCCACGCCACCTGTTGTCCCACCAACTTTATAGACAACACCACTGCCGATCCCTGCAATTAGTCCTGCGAGTAACGCAACGATCAGTAAGTCATGCTGCAGATCGATCAATAATGGAACCGTCTGCCAGAAACCTAACCAAAATGAAAGACCAAAGGTTCCAATCACTGTATAGACTAGCGAACGTCTGCCAAGAATCTTACCTCCTAGCAAAATGATTGGGATATTCAAAATCAGTGTACTGTAAGCGGGATTGATGCCCCACAATGCGCGCATGATCAACGTGATTCCGGTGACGCCGCCTTCAGCTAAATCATTAGGTATATTTAAATAGACGAGACCAAAACCATAGACACTCGTTCCTAGAACAATTAAGGCAATATCGCGGACTGTCCGCCACGAAAAAAAAGATCGCATCCTGTTTCCCCCATTTCTAAATCTCACAAGTACCAATTTAGCACGAAATTTGGCATTAAACAATATGAGCAAGTCGATCCTCTATCTAGGCAGGTGCGTTTTCTTTTGCTAAAATGTGAAAGAAAGGGTGAAGAGGATGACAGAAAAACGTTCACTATATGAGATGCAAGAAGAAGTCGATGCCTATATCCAACAATTCAAGGCGGGGTATTTCAGCCCTTTAGCACAGATGGCCCGACTTACTGAAGAAGTCGGCGAGTTGGCAAGGGAAGTCAATCATCACTATGGGGAAAAGGCCAAGAAGAAGACGGAAGTCGAGAAAACAGTTGCTGAAGAACTAGGTGATGTCCTTTTTGTCACCATGATTATGGCAAATTCCATGGGTATCGATTTGACGGAAGTTTTTGAATCCAATATGAAAAAGTTCAACCGCAGAGATGCGTATCGCTTTGAAAGAAAAGATGGGAAAATGAATGAAGCTGACTAAGTTACCACAAGAATTTGAACAAGCAATCCCTGTGTTGCAAAGAATCGAAGCAGCCGGGTTTGATGCCTACTTTGTGGGAGGAAGTGTCAGAGATACAATCTTAGGACAGCCAATCCATGATGTAGATATTGCAACAAGTGCCTTTCCAGCTGAGATCAAAGAACTTTTTCCTCGTACCATCGATTTGGGTATCGAGCACGGAACAGTCCTTGTTTTATGGGAAAATGAACAATATGAGATCACGACTTTTCGGACAGAAGAAGCCTATCAAGATTTCCGTCGGCCAGACAAAGTTGCTTTTGTGCGCTCTTTGGCTGAAGATTTGAAGCGCAGAGATTTTACAATCAACGCTTTTGCTCTGAAAAAAGATGGTGAAATCATTGATTTGTTTGATGGACTGGCAGACTTGCAACAGAAAATTCTGCGAGCAGTGGGTCAGCCGCACGAACGATTTCATGAAGATGCACTACGTATGATGCGGGGCTTACGCTTTGTCAGTCAACTGGGCTTTACATTGGAACCACGAACATTTGAGGCAATTTATGACAATCATCAGCTATTGGCAAAAATATCCGTGGAGAGAATCACCATTGAGTTCGTCAAATTGTTGTTAGGGGCACATCGCAATTCAGCTTTAAAGGCTTTTGTAGCGACTGAATGTTATCTCTATTGTCCAGGACTGAAACAAGCCGGTGAAGCTCTGTTGCGAATGGCTGATTTACCGGAGAGACCATTGAACAATGAAGCTTCTGCCTGGACACTATTGATTGACCAGATTGGACTTTCTACAGCAGAAGTTCGTCCTTTTTTGAAGCAATGGAAGTGTTCCAATGAATTGATTCGGATGGTCCAATCGTTATTCGAGGGAGTATTGCTGCGGAAAGCAGGGCCGTTTAGTGATGAAGCATTGTACCATCTGGGCAGCGAGGCCGCTCGACTATCAGAAGAATTGCTGTACTATTACGGACAAGAGGTAGATCCCTCTGTTAGTCAAGCTCGCTACCAGGCGTTGCCAATCCATTCACTTAAAGACTTGGCCATCAATGGGCGCGACTTGCTGAGCCACTTTGACCAATCCGGCGGTCCTTGGATGAAAGAAGTGCTAGCAGCTGCCGAAAAAGCGGTGATTGAGAAACGAGTCGCAAATGAAGAGAAAGCATTATTGGCTTTTGCCAAAACAATCGTATTAAATAACCTATAAATAAGCAGGTGAGAAAACAATGATCGAAAAAGAATTTTTGGTTACCGAGGAAGATACAGCTCTTGCAGTTGGATCGGGAGGACTGCCTGTCTTAGCGACCCCTCGTTTGGCTGCCATGGTAGAAGCTGTCTGTTTTGAAGCATTGGAATCGCGTATAGCGTCTGGTAAGACAACAGTAGGAACACAATTTACGATCGAGCACCGGGCGGCTTCAGGAATCGGTGCAACCGTTCAGGTATGCTGTGAAGAGATCTCGAATGAAAAGACGTATGAGTTTACTTTTCGTGTCTATGAAAACGATCAACTGCTAGCGACAGGTACGCATCATCGAGCGGCGGTCGATATCGAAGGTTTTTTAAAAAAAGTGAGCGAGAAAGAAAGTTAATTTGTGCTCCTTAGCAGACAATGTGTTAAAATTGAAATGTATTATTAAAAAAAAGGAGCGTTATGTCATGGCAAGAGAAATGAAAGCATTGAAATTTTATTTCCGTAATGGAGAAACATGGACGATTGAGCGCCGTTATATTGGAGATTTGTGGATCAAGCAAATCACTACTAGTTTTGGCCGCATCCACGGAAGCGAATTTGTTGAGATCCATCCATGTGCAGGATTCAAAATTGAAATCTTCCAAGAAGGGGATCATGTTGCAACACATGATATCAATTTAGGTGGATTGGAATTAGGCATGTTCGCCCGCGCTTTGAAATACGAAGATATTGAACGAATGGAAATTCTTTACCGTAATGGAACACCTGATCTTGTGTACTTCCCATACAAAGACAAAGATACTGAAGGATTAGATAACGTTTATCAATCAACAAAAATCAGTGAAAAAACAAAAAGCCTTTATATTGTGATTGATCCAAACCAAACAGTCGAAGACGTTTACCAAGAACATTTTGAAGAATAAAAAAAAGCAGAACTGAGAGCTTCTCTCTGGTTCTGCTTTTTCATTACAATCACTGATAAGTGCGAAAAAAGTCGGTATATTTTTTTAATAAAAGATAGTCTTGACTGATGGCATCTTTAAGTATGATTTTGTCTCCAAGCAAGCTTTTACGAGCATTTTGGATGATGCGGTGTTGAATATCATGATCGATCAAGTAATCGATCTCAGTACGTTTGATTTCCGGAGAAGCACTCTCGCGATTTTTTTCAAGATACTGCAAAAGATCATATTCAAGATGTCCGGCATCATTGATTACTCGTTTGTATTCGATTTTGTCTACCTTCACACGATCACGCTCCTTTATATGATAAGTTACCTTATTTCCGGAGTAATGTAAAAAAAATCTATATGAATTAGTAAATTTTTAAACACCTGTTTGGTATTGCATCAAAACTACTTTACGCTTAGAAGAAACAGCTAGATGTGTCGCAAGACTTAAACAGAAAATGAAAACAAAGGAGAAACAGATGAAAAAAGCAAGAGTTATCGTTGTTAGTGGAGTGACTGCTTCAGGGAAAACCACCTTTATCCAAAAGGTCGCCAATCTATGTCCCGGTACAGCAGTTTTATCTTTTGATGATTATAGTATCGATGCATTGCCTTCTGCACCATCCTCTGAGGCTCTGTTAAAAGAACCCTACGAAGCAATCAATCAATTTGATATTCAACCATTGATAAATGACCTAAAACAAATCATTCACCACTGTGCGCTGATCTTGATCGATTTTCCGTTTGGGTATGTCCATCAGCAACTCGCACCTGCTATCGACAAGGTCATTTATTTAAGAACACCTCTGGATATTGTCTTGGGTAGACTAATCATTAGAGACTTTCAACAACAGCCAGAGAAAATTATTAATTGGGTCACGGGGTATCTAGAGGAAGCGCGACCGCTTTTTTTGATGCACGAAGAAATTGTTTCTCCACAAGCAGATTATATTCGAGATGGGACGATTAATTTTCAAGACCAAATGACTTGGTTCAAAGAAGAAGTTCTAGCGGAAAAAACGATTTTCGCAGAATGATTGTTGGAATTGGGAAAAATACTTGTCACGTAAAGAATAAGGTCATCTTTTGAGAGATAAAAAAAGGGAATCTTAATTTTCTAGGTAATCAAAGGGAATATTGGGGTAAGCAAAACTTTCTTTGATTCTATACTTTCCCTTGCTGTATTATTATTTATACGCATATTTAGTCTGTAGTTAAAAAATAGCATTATTAACAATTAAAAACAAGTTACGATTTTGTCATCTATCTATTTTAAAGTGAACATATGGGTATAGCACAAAAATAAAAAGCCGACTGCAATGCTTATTTATCAGCAAGCGCAGTCGACTTAAAATGAATTATTTTGTTTCACGGTGTAAAGTAACTTTTCTTTCACGTGGGCAATATTTTTTCTTTTCCAAACGATCAGGATTGTTACGTTTGTTTTTGTTTGTTAAGTAGTTGCGTTCTTTACAAGAAGTGCACTCTAATGTGATGTTTACGCGCATGTTTTTCCCTCCCATATATTCAAGAATCCTCTAAGATTTCTCTCAGACTAAAATATAATAGCATGTTTGGCAAAGGAATGCTAGTAGTTTAATGAAATTTGTTAAGTAATTTTACTTGACGATTTTTTGAATGAAATCAACCATTTTCATCCAATTTATTTTTCACGTCTTCGATCATTTTTGTATAAGCAATCGGTCCGTTATACAGCCAGCTGGATTCAGGTCCAAACTCCCAAAGATTTCCTTCTTTGACCGCTTTAAGATTTTGCCAAACTTGGTCTTTAAAAAAGTCGGCTCCTTGATCGCTGTTTACTAGAATCAGGTAATCAGCATCTAATTCAGCTAATTTCTCCAAAGAAACGGCAGACCAGTCAGCTGTCGCTGTTTTACTGATCTCAGAAACAAGTGGCGGTACGGAGAATCCTAGTTCATGATAGAGGAGCTGACCGCTGGAACAATCGTCAGCAACCATAAAAGCAGAATTGTTGGTGACCCAGAGAACAGCCACCGACTTCCCATTGATTTTACCTGAAAATTCTTGCTTAGTTGTTTTTACTAAGTCATCATAGTCTTTTTCTACTGTTTTTGCTTGATCTTCTTTATGAAGAACTTTTGCGATATCTGTCAAACGGTCTCGCCAAGAGACGTTTTCACCATTTTTGACTACATAAGTAGGGGCGATTTTGCTGTATTGTGCATATTTATCCCCTTCAACCATCGTATTGCTGTCGATCAGCAACAAGTCTGGTTCATAACTTAAGACGTCCTCATAGGGCAAGTCGTAGCTGATCCTTGGTACATCACTTAGTTTCTCTTGCAAATAGCCTTGATCACTGTTATTACCAACAGTCCATTGTGCTACTGGTGTGACGTTCAAGGCTACTAAGTAATCTTCTAAATAACTGCCGATGATTCGCTTTGGATTATCGGGGATTGTTACTTCATGTCCAGCCGCATCTTTCAGCGTTGCCGTCTCAGCTGAGGAAGATGACTTGGTATTATTGGAATTAGCTGAACAAGCACTCAATGCTGTTAAGCTGACTAGGGTACAAGACAGCCAAAAAAGTGTTTTTATGGTTCGTTTTTTCATTAGGTTCCTCCTTATGGGATAAATGAGAATCATTCTCACTTTCTTTTTGTCATTATCACGAAGAAAAAGTGATTTGTCAATCCCTGGTTTTTTGCTTTGAAGCATTGACGGATAGAAGGAAAACCGTCATAATTGATAATCATTATCAATAGAATTTTGAGGGAAAGATATGGCAAACTTACGCACGGTCGATTTGACTGTCGGCTATCAAAAACAAAAAATTGTGCAAAAGATAACAATCGACATCCCAGAAGGGAAGATCATTGGTTTGATTGGACCTAATGGGAGTGACAAGTCGACTTTTCTAAAAGCATTAGCCCGAATCCTGCTACCTATGGAAGGGGAAGTTTATCTAAATGAACAGAATCTACAAACGATCAAAACGAAGGAAGTCGCAAGCCAGATTGCTTTGTTGTCACAAGTCAGTGATTCTTCCATCGGATTAACCATTCGAGAGATCGTTTCTTATGGTCGTTTTCCTTATCAAAAAGGGCTAGGTCGGTTGACCGCAAAAGATTATCAAGCCATTGAATGGGCATTAGCTGCGACAGATTTGACCGAACTAGCGGATGCTAGTATCCATACGCTTTCAGGAGGTCAGAAACAGCGGGTTTGGATCGCTATGGCTTTGGCACAAGATACAGAGATTGTTATCTTAGATGAACCGACGACTTTTTTAGATCCGGCACATCAACTAGAAGTGCTGTTATTGTTAAAACGAATCAATGAAAAATATGGGAAAACGATCATTATGTCGATTCACGATCTGAATCATGCATCTCGATTTTCTGATTATATTTTTGCCTTAAAAGAAGGTCAATTAATGACTTGGGGGACACCAGAAGAAGTTTTGACCCATTCATGGCTCCAACAATTGTTCGCTATCGAAGCTGTTTTAGG
The DNA here is from genome assembly GCF_051714805.1 of Enterococcus sp. AZ091. Lineage (NCBI taxonomy): Bacteria > Bacillati > Bacillota > Bacilli > Lactobacillales > Enterococcaceae > Enterococcus > Enterococcus sp. AZ091. The sequence goes on from NZ_JBIOSO010000001.1 coordinate 1,679,021, forward strand.
TACGTTTCCCAATAGTTCGAAACCGTTGCTTTTGACCTATGAATTAGGAGCCAACACATGAAAAAATTTACGATTCTTTTGCTTGTTCTAAGTGGAATATTGGTCGCTGTGTTTTTTCTGGCATTGACGCAAGGAGCAGCTGATATTCCCTTAATAACTATTAAAGAGGCCTTTTACACATTTGATCCAGAAAATCAAACCCATCAAGTGCTTAGAAATATCCGTTTGCCGCGGATCTGTGCTTCGTTTATTGTTGGCAGCAGTTTTGCTGTAACTGGTGCCATTATGCAAGGAGTCACCAAAAATTCGCTAGCAGATAGCGGTTTACTAGGAATCAATAGTGGGGCTGCAGTCGGATTAGCCGTTGCATTTATCTTGTTTCCCTCACTACAACCGAATCAGGCAGCGTTGTTTTCTTTCTTAGGCGCTTTTCTAGCTACTTCTTTTTTATTTTTGTTGACGAAGTATTCAAGGATCGGTATGACGCCGACTGGATTGATTCTAGCAGGTGTTGCATTGAGTTCTTTTTTTTCTGCGATTAGTCAAGTATTATCTTTACAATTTGATTTGAATCAAGACTTGGCTTTTTGGTTTATTGGCGGTGCAGCAAATGTAACGTGGACACAATTACAAGTGATTACCCCTATTTATCTGGTGGCGCTCTTCATCATCCTAGGACTCGGGAAATCTTTGAATTTGCTGGCTATGGGAGATGAGACGGCAATCTCTTTAGGCAAACATCCTGAACGGATTCGACTTGTTTCTTTAGCCGTAGTTGTTCTATTAGCTGGGATGGCTGTTTCACTGGTGGGACCGGTCAGCTTTATTGGATTGATAGTCCCTCATGTGATTCGCGGACTGATTGGCAAAAATTATCAAATGATCTTACCTTTGACAATAGTGGCGGGGGGAATATTGGTAATCTTAGCAGATTGGGTAGGACGAATCATTCAGCCACCTTTTGAAACGCCTTTTGGAATCATGATGGCTTTGATTGGGGTTCCTTTCTTATTAGTGAAGATTCGGAGGGAACAGCTATGAAGAAAAAAATCGGTTTCCTTTTTGTTTTGGTTCTTCTGGCGTTTTGTGGCAGTATCATGGTGGGAAAGACGTTCTTTTCTTTTGATCTCTGGCTCGCTCTTTGGCAGCAAACTCTAACAGCTAGCCAGTCATTGATATTCTTCGATTTCCGACTTCCTCGAGCAGTACTGGCACTGATTGCTGGAAGTGCGTTTGGCTTCTCAGGTTTTTTGTTACAGGGAGTAACCAGAAATGAGTTGGCGGATGCAAGTATTTTAGGAATCAATAATGGAGCTGGCTTATGTGTCATGCTCTACTTAGGCTTTTATGCCCAGGGCTCCCAGCTGTTACCACTAATTGGTATGATTGGCGGACTATTAGCTGCACTGCTAGTCTATGCTATCGCTTATAAACAGCGGCAGCTGCTTTCAATGGAGCGAATTTTATTATCTGGAATTGCTGTTAATGCTGGACTTGCTTCTGCGTCGTTATTATTGACTGTTCAATTGTCAAAAGAACGATATAGTTTTGTTACGGCATGGCTTTCGGGGACTATCTGGGGAACTTCGTGGACGCAAGTACTAAGTTTGTTGCCTTGGTTCTTGATTCTAGGATTGTTGGCATTCATGATTACACCTTTGATCAATTTACTGGGTTTTGGAGAAGAACAGGCGATCAGTTTAGGTGTTCCCCTAAATCTTTTGCGCACCGGTTTGTTGTTCGTAGCGATTGGCCTGGCCGCAAGCAGTGTTGGCTATACTGGAAACTTATCTTTTATTGGTTTATTGGCGCCCCATATCGCTAAACGATTGATTGGCAAAGAATCTCGTTGGGCATTGATAGCAGCGGGAATGATTGGTGCTATTTTGGTGCTAGTCAGCGACACAGTCGGCCGTCTTTTACTTCAAAGTGGCGAAATTCCTGCTGGTATCGTGATTGCGATCATTGGTGCTCCGTACTTTTTGTTTTTGCTGATTCGTCAAAAAACGCAGTCGTGAGAATTTTTTCACGATTGCGTTTGCTATTTGAGTCCGGTTTTTGGTACTATTCGGAGTAGGAGTTGGTTAATTATGGATAAAAAAATTTTGCGTGAACAAGGGCTAACCCGACTCAAGCAACTGGATCCACGAACAAAGCAAACCAAAGAGCAGATCATTCAGTCTTTGTTGTTTGCTTCCAAAGAGTGGCTCGAAGCAGAATCCATTGGCGTGATTCGGTCATTGCCGTTTGAATTTGATACAAAGCCGATTTTTGAGCGCGGATTTCACTCTGGTAAACAAATTGCTGTGCCACGTTCTGTGAGAAAGAAACTTCACTTTTATCAAGTGGAACCACAGACTGAATATCAGCTTTCCAGTTTTGGGGTAGAAGAGCCTCTTTCTCAAAAAAAAATCGATGCATTGGACCTGGATCTTTTGATCGTTCCTGGTTTGATTTTTTCTCATGAGGGATATCGGATTGGTTTTGGCGGCGGTTATTATGATCGGTTTCTGGCAGATTTCCAAGGGAAAACTGTGTCATTGGTTTTTGCAGAACAATTTGATGTCCGGTGGCAACCTGATTCTTTTGATATTCCGGTCCAGAAAATAATCACTGATAAAGTTTCTTTCGGAGAAAAAGGAGTAGACAATGAATAAACAAATGAAACGCTGGCTTAATCGTCCAATCTTTACTTATACGTTTTTAGCCATCCAGACGTTAGTCTTTATTATCGGCTATATTAGTCCGATGACTCAAGTGATGGGGGTGATGTTTGGCCCTTATGTTGCTTACATGAACGAGTATTGGCGTTTTGTAACGCCGATTTTCATTCACTTTGGTCTCGCTCATTTTGCAGTGAATTCTGTTATTCTTTATTTTATGGGTCAACAGGTGGAAGCGATCTACGGTCATGCTCGTTTCTTCATTTTGTATTTGATGAGTGGGGTTATGGGGAACGCGATGAGTTTTGCCTTTAATCAGGCCGGTGTCCAATCTGCAGGTGCGAGCACGTCATTGTTTGGTCTGTTTGGTGCTTTTCTGATTCTGGGACTCCACTTTAAGAATGATTACCAGATCCAAGCGATGGTTCGTCAATTTGCATTGTTCGTTGTCTTGAATTTCGTATTTGGTCTATTTGATCAATCGATTGATATTTGGGGACATGTCGGAGGAATCTTAGGAGGATTCATCTTAGGCAATGCATTGGCTTTACCAAAGAACTTCGGGAAATATTCGATTCATACCCGCATTCTTTCCGCCATTGTTTTTCTTTTTTTACTGGCAGTTTTTGTGATATATGGTTTAAAAAAGTATCAAATACTTGTATAATAAGCAGGAAGTGTGTTTATGGAAACGTTATATGACGTACAACAACTATTGAAACAATTTGGTGTCTATATTTATGTTGGCAAGCGAATCTATGATATCGAGTTGATCCAGATGGAAGTCAAAAATCTTTATGACAGCCGTTTGATCGATCGAGATACCTATTTGACCGCTTGGCGCATTTTAAAGCGTGAACATCGGATTGAAGAAAGCCGGGAGGAAAATAAGTGATGGACAAAAAAATCATCGGGATTGATCTAGGAGGAACAACAGTCAAGTTTGCTGTGTTGACTTCTGAAGGAGAGATTCAACAAAAATGGAGCATCGATACCAATATTCTTGATGAGGGTTCTCACATCGTACCAGAGATCATTGCATCAATCAATCATCGTCTGGATTTGTATGGCATGAAAGCAGAAGACTTCATTGGGATCGGTATGGGGACTCCAGGAAGTGTCGATCGCAAAAAAGGAACAGTTATCGGTGCTTACAATTTGAATTGGAAAACGTTGCAACCTGTCAAAGAAGCGATTGAAAAAGGGACAGGGATTCCTTTTGCTATCGATAACGATGCCAATGTTGCTGCGTTAGGCGAACGCTGGAAAGGCGCAGGTGACAACAATCCCGATGTGATTTTTATCACCCTCGGTACAGGTGTTGGCGGTGGAATCATCATGGAAGGACAACTTTTGCATGGTGTAGCAGGCTGTGCAGGAGAAATCGGGCATATTACAGTAGATCCAGAAGGATTTGAATGTACTTGTGGGAAGCGTGGTTGTTTAGAGACCGTGTCAAGTGCGACGGGTGTCGTTCGGGTAGCAAGACATTTGGCGGAAGAGTATGCTGGCGATTCTGAATTGAAAAAAAATCTGGATAATGGCGAAGATATTTCCAGCAAAGATATTTTTGAAGCGGCCCAAGCGAAAGATCCGTTTGCATTGATGGTAGTAGATAAAGTCTGCTTCTATTTAGGCCTTGCTTGTGGAAACTTGGGCAATACACTGAATCCTTCAAGTATTGTACTGGGTGGCGGTGTCTCAGCAGCAGGTGAATTTTTACGTAGTCGTGTAGCAGCTTACTTTGCAGAATTCACATTCCCGCAAGTAACGGAAAGCACGGAAATCAAATTAGCTGAGTTAGGGAATGATGCTGGTGTGATCGGCGCTGCGTCATTAGCATTACAATTTGCAAAGTAGAGAGGAATAGGTAAGATGTCTGTTTGGAACTGGATTAATATTATTTTAGGATTGATTTTATTGGCAATCGCATTGAATTGGGCGTACTTCCAAATTATGGGAAGACGATCAGCCAAAATCATTTCCGAAGAAGAATTTAAAAATGGCATGAAAAAAGCACAAGTGATTGATGTGCGGGAGAAAAACGAGTTCGATGCCGGTCATATCTTAGGTGCACGAAATATCCCATTTACGGTATTAACCAATTCGTTTAGCGCATTTCGGAAAGATCAGCCCATCTACTTATATGATACCCGTAAATCTCTAAGTATCCGTGCTGCGAATAAACTTCGCAAAGAAGGGTTTAAAGAAATTTACATTCTAAAAGAAGGCTATGAAGGCTGGAGCGGAAAAACGAAAAAGAAAACTAGTTAATCAATCAAAAGACTGAGATCAATGATCAAACAAGATGTTCCTAAGAGGCGCGAGAATGAATCGTTAGAAACCATTCAGCAGCTGTAACTGAGAATCTTGTCATCATGGACTCGGTCTTTTTTTTGAAAGAATGTGTTAAGGTAGATTCAAAGGAGTGGAAGGAAATGATTAAAGTAAAACGTGTATACGAAGCTGCAGCACCAACAGATGGTTATCGGGTCCTTGTTGATCGAATCTGGCCAAGAGGCGTCAAAAAAGAAGTGGCGGCGATTGATTCTTGGTTGAAAGAGGTTGCACCTAGTACGGAATTGCGTAAATGGTTTGGTCATGATCCAGAGCGTTTTGATGCGTTTTGTCAAAGATACCTAGCAGAACTAAAAAAGAAGCCAGCCGATGATGCCTTTAGTGCATTGCAGCAAATAGTAAAAGACCATAAAACCGTGACATTGGTTTATGGTGCAAAAGATGAAACACATAATCAAGCGGTTGTATTAGCTGAAGAATTGAAAAAACTGCCATTGAAGTAAAATCTTCAATGGCAGTTTTTGTATTAACGAGAGACACTTTTACGCATAGCTCGTTTTCTTTTTTCTTCATTTAGTGCTTGTTGTTCGTCAATTGGATCGATCACTTGTTTTTTGACAGTCATAACTACGCTAGCAGCTGCTGCGATAGTTGCTACTGTACCAACTAAGAAACCTGAAAGAAATCGTTTCATTCTTCTCCACCTCGCCTTTATCTATTTATTTCTATTATGAAACAAAAGTACAAAAATATCAAAAATAAGCCCTTGTATCGCGAGTAAAGGATTGATAAAATTTAGTAAATATTTTATAATAAATTTACTAAATGAAATGAAGGAGCGAAAAAGATGGAACAGCTACAACAAATTTTTGCAGAAAAATTCGGTGAAAAAGGCACAGGATCGTATTTTGCACCAGGACGAATCAACTTGATCGGGGAACATACAGATTATAATGGCGGGTATGTCTTTCCAGCCTCTATCACGATAGGAACGTATGGTGTAGCACGAAAACGGGCAGATAAGCAAATACGTCTTTATTCGGAAAACTTCCCTGAAAAGGGGATCATCACTTTTTCCTTAGACGATTTGGAGTACCGCAAAGAAGACGACTGGACCAATTATCCTAAAGGTGTGATTCGCTATTTGAAAGCAGCGGGTCATGCAATCGACTCTGGTATTGAAATCGCTTTTTATGGCAATATTCCTAATGGTGCCGGCTTGTCTTCTTCAGCCTCCATTGAATTATTGACAGGAGTGATTCTTGATGATTTGTTCGGATTGGCGATCGAACGTTTAGAGTTGATTTTGACAGGGAAAAAAGTTGAGAATGAATTTATTGGGGTTAATTCAGGTATCATGGATCAATTTGCTATAGGAATGGGGAAAAAAGACCATGCATTACTGCTAGATACCAACACTTTAGCTTATGACCTTGTACCTGCAGAATTTGGGGACTATGTCGTAGCTATCATGAATACAAACAAGCGGCGGGAATTGGCAGATTCAAAATACAACGAGCGCCGTGGGGAGTGTGAAGAAGCATTAAAACGACTTCAAACGAAACTGAAAATCCAATCGCTTGGTGAATTGGACGAAGCAACATTCTTTGCACATACTTCACTGATTGAAGATCCAACCTTGATCAAGCGCGCAAAACATGCTGTAACTGAGAATCAGCGTACCTTAAAAGCTAAAGCGGCATTAGAAGCGGGAGATTTAGAATCTTTTGGTCATCTGTTAGATGCTTCTCATGCTTCTTTAAGAGATGATTATGAAGTTACGGGTATCGAGTTAGACACTTTGGTGGCAGCGGCACAAGAACATCCAGCAGTTTTGGGAGCCCGAATGACAGGGGCTGGATTTGGTGGTTGTGCAATCGCTTTGGTGAAAAAAAGCGAGTGGGAAGCTTTTGCAACGGCTGTCAAAGAAAGCTATCGTGAAAAAATCGGCTATGAGACAGATATTTACCAAGCAAGCATTGATGATGGCGCGCGAAAACTGTAGAATGTAAGACGGATTCATTGAATAAATGAAAGAAAAGGATGATTAAGAATGGCTATTTTAGTATTAGGTGGCGCCGGATATATCGGCTCTCATGCAGTTGATCAATTGATTACGAAAGGATACCAAGCCGTTGTCGTGGATAACCTTTTAACAGGTCATCGTCAAGCGATCCATCCAGAGGCTGTTTTCTACGAAGGAGATATTCGAGACAAAGCATTTTTGCAAAGCGTTTTTGAGAAAGAAACGATTGATGGCGTGATCCATTTTGCCGCAAGCTCTCTTGTCGGTGAATCAGTTGAGAAACCGTTGAAATACTTCAACAACAATGTGTATGGGATGCAGGTATTATTAGAAGTAATGAAAGACAACAACGTTGATCATATTGTCTTTTCTTCTACTGCAGCGACTTATGGCGAGCCAGAACAAAGCCCAATCACAGAAGAAACACCTACAAATCCCAAAAATCCTTATGGGGAAAGCAAACTCATGATGGAAAAAATGATGCGTTGGTGTGATGAAGCTTACGGCATGAAATACGTCGCTTTACGCTACTTTAATGTTGCAGGAGCTAAATCAGATGCTTCAATCGGGGAAGACCATGATCCTGAGACTCACTTAGTTCCAATCATCTTGCAAGTCGCTTTAGGTCAGCGTCAGGAGCTAGCAATTTTCGGTGATGACTATGATACGCCAGATGGAACTTGTATCAGAGACTACGTACACGTAGAAGATCTATGCAACGCCCACATTTTAGCATTAGAATATTTGAAAAAAGGCAATCCTAGCAATGTTTTCAATCTTGGCAGCAACAATGGCTACTCAGTCAAAGAAATGTTGGATGCAGCGCGTACTGTTACGCAAAAAGATATTCCAGCGAAAGTAGCACCGCGACGTGCCGGAGATCCGGGAACATTGGTCGCTTCTAGTGATAAAGCAAAAGCGGTGTTAGGTTGGGAACCTAGTTACACCGATGTGAAACAAATAATTGAAACAGCTTGGAATTGGCACGTTAGCCATCCAGAAGGTTATCAAGACTAGGAGGCAACAAAATGACGCTCAGTCAAACAATCTGTGATTTCGTGACATTAGCGATCCAGGCTGGTGGATGGATGGAAATGGATCGTATTTATTTACAAAATAGGATCCTTGGTATGATTGGTGAAGAAGCATTTGAATCAGCTACTGTACGACCGGTCGAAGAATCAGCCGTGGTATTGATGGATCAATTGGTCACTCAAGCAAAAAAAAATCAGGTAATCGGCGAGGCACTTGCTGAAACCGAAATCCTTGAAGCGCAATTGATGGATTTCTTGACGCCACCGCCTTCTGTGGTCAATGCTTTCTTTGCCCAGCACTATGCAAAAGACCCACAAGAGGCAACGGATTATTTTTACCATTTGTGTCAGCAAAATGATTACATCAAGACTCGAGCCATCAAGAAAAATATTGTTTTTCCGGTAATGACCGAGTATGGAGAATTAGAGATCACGATCAATCTATCCAAACCCGAAAAAGATCCGAAAGAAATCGCTGCGCAGCGAGCAGCAGCAGCGATCGATTATCCTAAATGTCTCCTTTGTTTGGAAAATGAAGGTTATAAAGGGCGGCTGAATTACCCGGCTCGAACAAATCATCGCATTATTCGGATGAATCTGGACGGCGAAGCGTGGGGGCTTCAGTACTCTCCGTACGCTTATTACAATGAGCATTCCATCTTTTTGTCTTTAGAGCATCGTCCGATGAAGATCACGCGCAAAACCTTTGATCGTCTATTGCAAATCATTGAGGTTCTGCCTCACTATTTTGTCGGTTCAAATGCTGATTTGCCAATCGTAGGCGGATCGATCTTGTCCCACGATCATTATCAAGGTGGACGGCATACATTTGCGATGGCAAAAGCACCCATTGAGAAAACATTCAAACTAACTGGTTTTGACGAGCTAACGGTGGGAATCGTTAAATGGCCGCTTTCGGTTATTCGGATTCAAGGACGAGACAAGCAAAAAGTGGCTGCTGCTTCTGATTATATTTTGGCACAATGGAAAGAGTACTCAGATCCTTCCGTTTCGATCAATGCTTATTCAGAAGATGGCACACCGCATCACACCATCACACCAATTGCTCGAAAACAGGGCGAATACTTTGAAATGGATCTTGTTCTTCGGGATAACAATGTTTCTGACGAACATCCTGATGGTATTTTTCATCCTCATAAAGATGTTCAGCATATCAAAAAAGAAAACATTGGGTTAATCGAGGTGATGGGATTAGCGGTCTTGCCTCCACGTTTAGCAACGGAGTTAGAAGAAGTGAGGGCCTACCTTCTTGGTCAGCCAAATCAAATTGCTGCTTATCATATTCCGTGGGCACAAGAGATGAAGGAAACCTATACCATCACTGAGGAGAATGTAACAGAGATTGTTTATCAAGAAGTTGGTGGGATTTTTGCAAAAGTTTTGGAATACGCAGGAGTTTTCAAGCGAGATGCATCCGGTCAGGCTGCATTCATGCGTTTTATCAATAAACTTTGAAGTTATTGAGATGAATTTGAAAGAATGGAGGCGCGGGAATGGCTACAATTAAAGATATTGCTGAACAGGCAGGCGTTTCACCAGCGACTGTTTCTCGTGTCCTCAATTATGACAGTGAGTTAGCCGTCAGTTCAGAAACCAAAGAAAAAATATTCAAAACCGCCGAAGCACTGAACTATACAAAGCATAAAAAGAAAAGCCAAGTCGAAAACGGTCGGATTCGTTTGATTCAGTGGTTTGATACCGAAGAAGAACTGGCAGATCTTTACTATTTAGCTATTCGGCTTGGGATTGAGAACAAGACGGAAGAATTGGGGATTCGCTTGTTAAAAGAATCGTTTGCTTCTATCAGTGAGACCCAAGTAGATGGAACGATTGCTTTAGGAAAATTTGATGCCCAGCAGATCGCACAATTAAAAAAGACGCAGCCTCATCTGCTACTCGTTGATTTTGACGGGCTGTCGGCTGGAGTGGATTCATTGGTAGTCGATTTTCAGCAAGCAGTGGATTTGGTCATTGATCATTTTGTTGCTAAAGGACATCAAAAAATCGGTATCTTATCTGGTATTGAATTTACAAAAGGAAGTCGACAAGAAATTGAAGATCCGCGGCTGACGCTATTCAAGGAACGACTGACACGCTTGCGTCTTTATGACGAAGGGTATCACATTGCAGCACCGTTTACTGTCGAAGATGGATATCAGGCAATGAAACAGTTCTTGCAAGACGCCTTGCCACTGCCTACTGCGTTATTTGCTTCCAGCGATGCTTTAGCCATCGGAGCACTGCGGGCACTGCAAGAAGAAAAGATTCGTGTGCCAGAAGATATCTCCTTGATCGGCTTTAACGATGTCAGTGTTGCCAAGTATGTTTTTCCAACCCTTTCGACAATCAAAGTTCATACGGAGTGGATGGGAGAGTTGGCTGTAACCACACTACTTGAGATCATCAAGAATCCAGCTCCTGTTCCGCGAAAGGTCACTATCGCAACGGAGTTGATTAAACGTCAATCTACGAATCAATGATGGGGAAGTTCATCTGCAACAAATAGAAATGTCCTGAGAATCTATGGGAAAAAGTCTCCAGTAATGGAACAGTTTTCCATCGCAGTCAGAAACTGTCGCGGCTGCCATAGATTCTTTGGCCATTTTTTTAGTTCACCAGTAACCATGCACCTATGAAAGCAAATAAGCAAAGTTTGGCATTTTATCAGAATATGGTAAAATATGAGTGAGTTTTTTGATTGGGGAGAAAAAGCAATGAAAACATTAGCGATCGATACATCAAATCAAACATTGGCCATTGCAGTCATGGATGGTCAGGAGATCCTAGGACAAAGTCAGACGATGGCTATCAAAAATCACAGCAGTGCATTGATGCCGGCAATCGATTTATTGATGCAATCTGTGGGGGTATTGCCGCAGCAGTTAGAGCGAATCGCAGTTGCCCAAGGTCCGGGATCTTATACAGGATTGCGGATCGGTGTCACGACCGCTAAAACATTAGCCGATACATTACATATCCCATTGGTGGGCGTGTCGAGTTTGAAGAACATAGCTGCGAATTGTGTTGGGGTTTTGAAAGTGATCGTGCCATTATTTGACGCACGTCGCAACAATGTCTATGCTGGTGGCTATCGTTGGCAGGAAGGGAAGCTGCAGTCAGTGATCCCTGACCAGCATGTGGCATTACCGACATTGTTGCATGCATTAGCTGAGTTGCACACAGAGGTACTTTTTGTTGGAGCTGATGCTGCAAAATTTGCCCCGCAAATCACTGAAGCCATGCCGTCTGCACAGATCAATCACGTTTCTTTGTGGAATTATCCGAATGGCGTCGTGTTGGCAGAATTAAGTGAAACAGAGGAACCCGTTTCGTCGATCCATGATTTTGTGCCAGAGTATTTGAAACTTGTTGAAGCGGAAGAAAAGTGGTTGGCATCCCATACTCCAGGAGCGGATACATATGTTGAAAAAATTTAAATCTTTCCAAGGAAAGCTGACCCTTTTTCGTAAAGTTCAATACCCAGAACAGACGAAAACGATTCAGGATGAAACGTATGTGATTCGTGAAATCGTCGGCGAAGATATCAAAGAGTTACTGCAAGTGGAACGATTGGTGTATGCCGGGGAGCTGCCTTGGACCAAGAGCGCGTTTCTTTCAGAGATTTATTCGCGATTTAAGCATTTGTACTTGTGTATCTTACAAAATGAGCGCATGATCGGTTTTGCGGGCGTTCGTTTGTTGGGAGAAGATGCTCATATTACCAATATTGCTGTTATACCTGAATATCAAGGCCGAGGTGTCGGCTCTTTTTTGTTGACTGAAATCGAACAGTATGCGCGAAAAAACAAATGTGACCGAATTTCGTTAGAAGTGCGTTTAAGTAATCGTGACGCTCAGCGGCTTTATCGACAGCTTGGCTTTGTCTCGCGAGCGATCAAAACTGCCTACTATACAGAAGGAAATGAAGATGCATTGGATATGGTGAAATTTTTAAATGAATAAACTGTTGAATAAAGAAGAGTTGCCTGCAAAAAGTGAAGAGCTGTTATGGCAATTGGCAGAAGCGAGTTACCAAGATGGCTCTCCCTGGACTTGTGAACAATTCAAGCAGGATTTGGCTGCTGTTGACAGTCACTATTTAGTACTCCAGCCAATGGAGGCATTTGTTAGTTACCGTCGGGTTTTAGACGAAGCTGAAATCTTTAATCTCGCAGTCTTACCGGAAAAAAAAGGACAGGGATTGGGGAAACTCTTGCTGCAAGCTGTTATTCAGTCTTGTCAATCTGCTGGCGTCGAAAGGATTTTTCTAGAAGTGCGGGTCCGTAATTTTCCAGCACAAGCCTTATACCTGCGAATGGGTTTTGAAATCATTGGGCGGCGCAAAAATTATTATAGTCATCCTCAAGAGGATGCATTGATCATGGAAAAGAAAGTGAGGCCAGCATCAATCAAATGAATGAATTGATTTTAGCCATTGAAAGCAGCTGCGACGAAACAAGTGTCGCTGTCATAAAGAACGGGGACACGATTTTAAGCAATATCGTGGCTTCTCAAATTAAAAGTCATCAACGTTTTGGTGGCGTTGTCCCAGAAGTAGCTAGTCGACATCATGTGGAGCAGATTACTCTTTGTTTAGAAGAGGCACTGAAACAAGCAGAAGTGACACCAGAAGACTTATCCGCTGTAGCGGTCACGTACGGTCCAGGCTTAGTGGGGGCGTTGCTGATCGGTCTTTCGGCAGCCAAAGCGTTTGCCTGGGCGCATGGATTACCCTTGTTGCCAGTCAATCATATGGCGGGGCATATCTATGCGGCCCGTTTTGTCAAACCTCTGACCTTTCCATTGCTTGCCTTGCTAGTGAGCGGTGGACATACGGAGTTAGTTTATATGACAGAAGATGGTTCCTTTGAGATTATTGGCGAGACACGTGACGATGCTGCAGGAGAAGCATATGACAAGGTAGGACGAGTCTTAGGACTTTCTTATCCTAGCGGAAAAGAAATCGATCGTTTGGCGCATTTAGGTGAGGACACGTACCATTTTCCCAGAGCAATGATTCATGAAGACAATTTTGATTTTAGTTTTAGCGGATTAAAGAGTGCCTTTATTAATTTTGTCCATAATGCGCAGCAACGAGGAGAAACATTGGACGAAGCCAACCTTGCTGCTAGTTTTCAAGCAAGTGTCGTAGAAGTTTTGGTCACTAAGACGATTCGCGCCTGCAAGACTTATCCTGTTAACCAATTGATTGTTGCAGGTGGCGTTGCTGCAAACCAAGGCCTGCGTCAGGCACTAGATGAAGCAATGAGTGACCTGCCTGAGATTGACTTGATTATCCCACCTTTGCGTTTATGTGGCGATAATGCGGCAATGGTCGGGGCCTTTGGGCATATTTTGTTAGAAAAAAAACAGTTTGCCCCACTATCTTTGAATGCTGTGCCAAGCCTAAGTTTTGGTCATGAAATGAAATAATCAAGCATTTGCTGCTCAACATTACAGAGAAGACCGTGGCGTCATCGGGATACGAATCCGAATGGCAGCCCACGGTCTTTTGTTTAATTATTTGGATAAAATTGATTAAAAATACGTAAAACTTGTATATATTGAATAAAAATTAGAAAAGATGTATACTGGCTAAAAAACATAGGCAAGAAAGGGTGCAAAAGAAATGAAATCCGTTTTTAAAGGTCGCAGTTTTTTAGCAGAAAAAGATTTTACCAGAGATGAATTGCAGTATCTGATCGATTTTTCATTACATGTAAAAGAATTAAAGCAAAAGAATATCCCGCATCGTTATTTGGAAGGAAAAAATGTCGCTCTTTTGTTTGAAAAAAATTCTACTCGGACGCGAGCTGCCTTTACCGTTGCTGCCGTTGATCTAGGAGCGCATCCGGAATTTTTAGGAGCAAACGATATCCAGATGGGATCAAAAGAATCTGTTGAGGACTCTGCAAAAGTATTTGGTCGGATGTTTGATGGGATCGAATATCGAGGATTTAGCCAAAGAATCGTTGAAGACTTGGCGAAATATTCTGGTGTACCTGTCTGGAATGGATTGTCTGACATGTGGCACCCGACACAGATGATCGCAGACTTTATGACGATTCAAGAAAATTTTGGCAGTCTTGAAGGTCTGACGATCGCTTACTGCGGCGATGGAAGAAATAACGTTGCGCAATCCTTACTTGTGACTAGCGGGATTCTCGGTGTTGCTATTCGAATCATCGCACCAAAAGAATTACAGCCGGAACAGCAAGTCATCGAGCTGGCAGAGCAATTTGCCCAAGCATCACAAGCCGAAATTTTGATTACAGATGATGTGGCAGCTGTAGCAGGAGCAGACGTCGTTTATACCGATGTATGGGTTTCAATGGGAGAAGAAGCAAAATTTAAAGAACGAATCGACTTGCTGATGCCTTACCAAGTAAATGCCGAATTAATGAAAAAAACCAATAATGAACAAGCCATTTTCCTCCATTGTTTACCAGCTTTTCATGATACACAAACCAAATATGGAGCCAAAATCGCTGCTGATTTTGGCTTGAAGGAGATGGAAGTGACGAATGACGTTTTTCACAGCAAGCAAGCGCGCCAGTTCGATCAAGCAGAAAATCGCCTTCACTCTATCAAAGCTATTATGGCTGTCACCCTAGGAGATCTTTTTATTCCAAAGGTTTAACTAGCGAAATCCATGCAAAGGCGAAAAACCGGCTAGCCAAACCGATTATTTTTTGTTATACTTTCTGGGAACAAAATAGTAGATAATCGATGAGCAAGAAGAGTAGCTTTTGTTTTTCAGCGAGTTCGGGAAGGTGTGAGCCGAACAATCAAGAAAGTGAAGCGCACTTGTGAGATTTTGCCTAGCAAACGGAATTCTGCCGTTATCAGAAATAAGTAGGTCTTTTAAGAATCATTCCTTAAAGGACAAATAGAGTGGTACCGCGGGAAATCTCGTCTCTAGTGCATGTGATGCACTAGAGGCTTTTTTTAGTTGTTCCGCATGTACATTCGCTGGGCATTGCTTTCGTATCGAAACAAATGGAGGGAAAGAAAATGAATAATAAACAAATCGTTGCACAAGCTATTTATGCCGCAGTCAAAGAAGATTTGACTTTAGAACAAGTCAGTCAATTGTTAGAAAATCCTAAAACTGCTGAACACGGAGACGTTGCTTTTCCTGCCTTTGCGTTAGCCAAAGTCTATCGCAAAGCACCGCAACAGATCGCTAGCGAACTGGCGGAAAAAATTGATCCAGCTTCTTTTGAAAAAATCGAAGTCGTGGGTCCATACTTGAACTTTTTTATGAATAAAGAAGTGATCAGCGAACACGTCTTACAAACCGTCTTGAAGGAAAAAAATCATTATGGAGATCAATCAATTGGCAATCAGCAGGCGGTTCCGATTGATATGTCTTCACCAAACATTGCGAAACCAATCTCCATGGGCCATTTGCGTTCGACGGTGATCGGTAATTCGATTGGCTTTATTCTTGAAAAAATCGGTTATCAGCCAATTCGGATCAATCATTTAGGAGACTGGGGAACTCAATTTGGGAAATTGATCGTCGCCTATAAAAAATGGGGTTCTGAAGAAGCAGTTAAAAAAGAACCAATCAATGAACTCTTGCGTTTATATGTTGAATTCCATGAACAAGCAGAAAATGATAAAGCGTTGGAAGATGAAGCTCGGGCATGGTTCAAGAAGCTAGAAGACGGTGATCAAGAAGCAACCGAATTATGGCAATGGTTCCGCGATGAGTCATTGCAAGAGTTCAACAAAATCTATGACATGCTGGAAGTAAGTTTTGATTCATTGAATGGGGAAGCCTTCTACAATGATAAAATGACGGAAGTCGTTGAACTTTTGGAAGAAAAACATTTATTACAAGAAGACCAAGGCGCAGAAATCGTTGATTTGACTGCCTATGATCTCAATCCAGCGTTGATCCGCAAATCTGACGGCGCAACATTATATATCACTCGGGATATGGCGGCAGCATTGTACCGCAAACGGACTTATAACTTTGCTAAGTCTCTGTATGTTGTCGGTAACGAACAAAGCTATCATTTTAAGCAATTGAAAGCAGTTCTTAAAGAAATGGGCTTCGATTGGTCAGATGATATGCACCACATCCCATTTGGTTTGATCACCAAAGATGGTAAGAAGCTGTCTACTCGTAAAGGAAAAATCGTTTTATTAGAAGAAGTATTGAATGAAGCCATCGAATCTGCGAAAGAACAAATCACAGAAAAAAATCCAGGCTTAGCGAACAAAGATGAAGTGGCAAAACAAGTGGGTGTCGGTGCGGTCGTCTTTCATGATTTAAAAAATGATCGCCTGAACAACTTCGATTTCACATTGGAAGAAGTCGTTCGTTTTGAAGGAGAAACCGGACCTTACGTCCAATATTCTCATGCACGGGCGATGAGCATTTTAGAAAAAGCACAATTTGATCCTGCCAATGCGCAAGCTCTTGCTTTGAATGATGCAGAGAGCTGGGAAGTGATCAAGTTGATCCAACGCTACCCAGAAACTATCTTACAGGCTGCAGATAAATATGAGCCATCAGTGATTGCTAAACATGCGATCAAATTAGCGCAAGCCTTCAATAAATACTATGCAAATGTCAAGATTTTAGCGGAAGATGCGCAAAAAGATGCTCGATTGGCATTGGTTTACGCTGTAACAGTCTTGTTAAAAGAAGATTTGCGTCTGTTAGGATTACATGCACCTGATAAAATGTAAATAAAAAAAAGATACCAACGGCAGCCTATATGCTTGCCGCTGGTATCTTTTTTTCGATTCTTTAGAGAATAGCATGGGACTTGATATATTCAGTCAGCTTGATGGCATCTTCATTTGTACGGGAAATAACGGCTACTGTATCAAAGCCGGCGAGAGAACAAACTTTCTCAGGCATCGAAACTTCATCTAAAGCCGCTGCCAATAAAGGTGCATTGTCAGGGATCGTATTGATTAGCGTCATAAATTGAACACGATCCACTTTGGTGACGACATCTTCCAGCATGTGAATCAGCCGTTGTTCTTCCGCTTTTTCATTTTCTTGAGTATTCATTCCTTGAAAGAGAACAAATTTTGTTTGTCCAGTCTCATCAGGCTGTTTGACAATTTTTAGATCACGGATATCGCGGGAGATCGTTGCCTGCGTAGCGGTTACTCCTTGTGCTTCGAGCAACTGCAACAGTTCTTCTTGAGTTCCCACACTATGTTCTGCAATAATCTGTTTGATCAATAAATGCCGGTCGGATTTACGCATAAATAGACTCCTTTAATTGAATTCTTCAGCATTATCATAGCAGAAAAAGGATTAAAAACCTAGGCTTTAGTCAGACTGAACACCCGTTGTTTGTAAGAAAAAAATGTAAAAGTAAACAGCTAGGTTTATGAGGAAAAGCAGTTGCAATTCTTTAGTAGCTACTGTATACTGTTTAAGGCGTGAGTTTTTTGACTCCGCAAATCCACATCTTGTTCCATCTGCGAAGCGGTGCTGATAATCAGTTCTTCGAAGAGCTAAAGAACAAGAGAGGAAATCAAAAACCAAATTGGAGGAAACACATCATGGCAGTAATCTCAATGAAACAATTGCTAGAAGCCGGCGTACACTTTGGACACCAAACACGTCGCTGGAACCCAAAAATGAAGAAATATATCTTCACAGAAAGAAACGGTATCTACATCATCGACTTACAAAAAACTGTTAAGTTAGTAGATGCAGCATACGACTACATGAAAAACGTTGCTGAAGAAGGCGGAGTTGCTTTGTTCGTAGGAACAAAAAAACAAGCCCAAGAAGCAATCAAAGAAGAAGCTATCCGTTCAGGTCAATACTACGTAAACCATCGTTGGTTAGGTGGAACATTGACGAACTGGGAAACTATCCAAAAACGTGTTGCTCGCTTGAAACAAATCAACAAAATGGAAGAAGATGGCACATTTGATGTCCTTCCTAAAAAAGAAGTCGTTGGTTTGAACAAAGAACGCGAACGTCTTGAAAAATTCTTAGGCGGTATCGCTGATATGCCAAGAATTCCAGATGTAATGTACGTTGTTGACCCACGCAAAGAACGCATTGCGATCCAAGAAGCACGTAAATTAAATATCCCAATCGTAGCGATGGTTGATACAAACTGTGATCCAGATGAGATCGACGTAGTTATCCCATCAAACGACGATGCGATTCGTGCCGTTAAATTGATCACTGCTAAAATGGCAGATGCATTTATCGAAGGCAACCAAGGCGAAGACCAAGTAGTTGAAGAAGATTTTTCTGCTGAATCAACAGAAAATGCTACTTCAATCGAAGAAATCGTTGATGTTGTCGAAGGCGACAATGTATCAGCTGAATAAGAAATGATGGAGCTGTTTCAAAGGCTAGGCGCCAAGCCTCACTCTCCTTTGAAACAGCTTTTTTAAAAGGCAAGTTCAGGCTTGTTAAATGACATTTAGGAGGAAAACAAAAAATGGCAGAAGTAACAGCTAAATTAGTAAAAGAATTGCGCGACATGACTGGTGTAGGTATGATGGATGCAAAACGTGCCTTAGTTGAAGTCGAAGGAGATATCGAAAAAGCCGTTGATCTATTACGTGAAAAAGGAATGGCTAAAGCTGCAAAGAAAAATGATCGGATTGCTGCTGAAGGATTGGCATCTGTTGCTATCAACGGGAATGCTGCTGCAATCGTTGAAGTAAACTCTGAAACAGACTTCGTTTCTAAAAACGAAATGTTCCAAGATTTAGTTAAAGAAATCGCAGAAGTAATCGCTGCAAACAAACCTGCTGACATGGAAGCTGCTTTGCAGTTGGAAACATCAAAAGGTAAAATGGAAGCAGCATTGATCGAAGCAACTCAAGTTATCGGTGAAAAAATCAGCTTCCGTCGTTTTGAAGTTGTTGAAAAAGATGACAACTCTGCTTTCGGTGGCTACTTGCACATGGGCGGACGTATCGCTGTCTTGACTGTTCTTGAAGGAACAACAGACGAATCAGTTGCAAAAGATGTCGCTATGCACGTTGCTGCAATCAATCCTCGCTATGTGAATGAATCTCAAATCTCACAAGAAGAATTGGATCACGAAAAACAAGTTTTGACTGAACAAGCATTGAACGAAGGCAAACCAGCCAACATCGTTGAAAAAATGGTTGAAGGCCGTTTGAAAAAATTCAAAGCAGAAATCGCTTTGGTTGACCAACCATTCGTTAAAGATCCTGACATGACTGTTGAAAAATTTGTTGCTTCAAAAGGCGCAACAGTGAAATCATTTGTTCGTTTTGAAGTCGGCGAAGGTATCGAAAAACGCGAAGATAACTTTGTAGAAGAAGTTATGAGCCAAGTCAAAAAATAATTCTGTTCCTCGAACAGATGGGAACGCATGGAAGTGCGCTCCCTTTTTTTAAGCAAAAACCGATTTTCAAAAAAATTGCACAAATTCAAACAGAATGGCGCCAATATGCTACAATAGTATTGGAGAATGTACGGAGGAATCATCATGGGTAAACCAAAATATCAACGTGTTGTGTTAAAATTGAGCGGCGAAGCATTGGCAGGGGATGAAGGATTTGGTATCAAACCGCCAACGATCCAAGAAATCGTCAAAGAGATCAAAGAAGTCCATGAACTTGGTGTTGAAATGGCGATCGTAGTAGGCGGCGGTAACATTTGGCGTGGTCAGATTGGTGCACAAATGGGCATGGAACGAGCGCAAGCAGACTATATGGGAATGTTGGCAACTGTCATGAATGCATTGGCGTTGCAAGACACTCTTGAGAACGCTGGCGTACCGACTCGCGTCCAAACATCGATCGAAATGCGCCAAATCGCAGAACCTTATATTCGCCGTCGGGCAGAACGTCATCTAGAAAAAGGGCGTGTAGTGATCTTTGCTGGCGGCACAGGGAATCCTTATTTCTCAACAGATACTACGGCTGCCTTAAGAGCAGCTGAAATCAATGCAGATGTGATCTTGATGGCAAAAAATAACGTCGATGGTGTCTACTCAGCAGATCCAAAAATCGATCAAAGTGCAGTGAAGTTTGAAGAGCTTACGCATCTAGAAGTGATTTCGAAAGGATTGCAAGTCATGGATTCCACTGCAAGCTCATTAAGCATGGATAATGATATTCCGTTAGTTGTCTTTAATTTAAATGAACAAGGAAATATTCGCCGTGCAATCTTAGGAGAACATATTGGAACGACAGTAAGGGGGAAATAGAATGGCTGACAAAATTTTAACAGAAGCAAAAGATAAAATGAAAAAAGCAGCAGAAAACTTGCAGCGCGAGTTAGGACAAATTCGTGCTGGTCGTGCGAACGCAAGTATTTTAGACCGTGTGATGGTAACCTACTATGGTGTTCCAACACCACTAAATCAAATGGCATCAATCACGATTCCTGAAGCGCGTATTTTGATGATTACGCCTTTCGACAAAACAATGATCCAAGAAGTCGAAAAAGCGATCATGCAAAGCGACATCGGTATCACACCTGCTAATGATGGTACAGTAATCCGTTTAGTCATTCCGCAATTGACGGAAGAGCGCCGGAAAGAATTGGCAAAAGATGTGAAAAAAGAAGCGGAGAATGCGAAAATTGCTGTCCGTAATATCCGTCGTGATGCGATGGATGCTTACAAGAAGCAAGAAAAATCTGGCGATATCACGGTCGATGATTTAAGAGAATCAGAAAAAGAAGTTCAAACATTGACAGACAACAGTATTAAAGAAATCGATCAGATCGCAGCTGAAAAAGAACAAGAATTATTAGAAGTATAAGAAGCAGGGGCGCACAAGCGCCCTTTTTTTATTCCTAACAAAGAGAAAATGTTTTTGTTTTTCTTTAATATAGATTTCTTTTTTTACTTTTCATAGGCAAGAAATATGATTATTGTTATAATGAAAAAGATGAATTTTACGAAATGGAAGAGGAGCGAATCATATGTTGCGTTTTTTTCCACAAAAAGACAAATATGTTAAGGAAGAAACTGAATACGAACTTGATCCGGCATTACCTGTGCCTCAGCATATCGCGATCATTATGGACGGAAATGGCCGCTGGGCTCAGAATCGGCGTCTACCGCGGGTGGCAGGGCACAAAGAAGGGATGGAGACAGTGAAGACGATCACGACCCATGCCTCGCGGCTTGGAGTCAAAGTCTTGACATTGTACGCATTCTCAACGGAAAATTGGAAACGACCAAATGAAGAAGTCGATTACTTGATGCAATTGCCAGTTGATTTTTTTGACACGTTTGTACCAGAGCTGATCAAAGAAAATGTGAAGGTCCATGTGATGGGCTTTACCGAATATTTGCCTGCTCACACTCAAGATGCTGTCAATCGTGCCATCGAACAGACCAAGGAGAATACAGGAATGGTCCTGAATTTCGCTTTGAACTATGGCAGTCGTGCTGAAATGCTGCAGGCGATCCAAAAGCTGTATGAAGAACTAGACCACACACAGGAGACGGTGGAAATCACCGAAGAAATGATGGACCAGCATCTCATGACTGGTTTCTTGCCTGCTGCACTTCGCGATCCTGAATTGGTGATTCGAACGAGTGGTGAAGAACGGATCAGTAATTTTCTTCTTTGGCAAATTGCTTATAGCGAGCTCTTTTTCACTAAAGCATTATGGCCTGACTTTGATGCCCAATTGTTAGAAGCTGCCATCGGCAGTTTTCAACAGCGAAATCGGCGTTTTGGCGGGTTGAACAAGAAGGAGGACAAAAAGTGAAACAACGTGTGATCACCGCAGTGGTGGCATTAGCATTTTTTTTACCAGTTATTTATGTCGGTGGAATAGCCATCGAGTTGACGGCAGCTTTACTTGCCGGAATTGGTGTGTTTGAATTATTTCGGATGAAAGGATTAGCGGTTCTCAGTTTTGAAGGGGTGTTATCGATTCTTGGGGCTGTGATCTTAGTCTTACCTAAAGATCCTTGGTTTGCTTTCTTACCAGCAAATACAGATAAAAGTGCCTTGTTTTATCTGATTGTCTTGTTGTTGCTAGGGATCGCTGTCGTTTCCAAAAATATGTACACCATTGATGAAGCAGGTTTCCCCGTTTTAGTCAGTCTGTATGTGGGTGTCGGCTTTGAACGTTTCTTGACGGCTAGATTAGTACCAAACGGATTAGTTGTGCTGATTTTTGGCTTGTTTATTGTTTGGGCGACAGATATTGGTGCTTATATGGTTGGCCGCCGATTCGGCGCACATAAGCTATGGCCGGAGATCTCACCGAACAAGACCGTTGAAGGGGCATTGGGCGGAATTGTTTCGGCAGTCGTTGTGGCAGCTCTTTATTTGTTGGCATTCCCAGGCAACGATTACTTTGGCCATGGAAGTCTGATCATGATCGTATTGACGATTATTTTTTCGATTGCTGGTCAGTTTGGTGACCTTGTCGAATCAGCTATCAAGCGACACTACGGAGTAAAAGATTCAGGCAATATTTTGCCTGGCCACGGCGGGATTCTTGATCGTTTTGATAGTATGCTGTTTGTTTTTCCAATCATGTACTTATTAGGTGTTTTCTAAAGCAATCATTTAGTTAGTCTAGATAAACGAGCAATAATCACTTGCTTGACTAGATAAGTGCTAGGTCATTAATTTGTTTGATCAGCTCCGCAGAAAGAAGACAATTTTTAACCTCATTTTAACCTTATTTCAACCTCTAAATGAAGCCTGTTTTCACGGGACCAGACATTTAGAGGTTTTTTAGTTCTCGACTATTTGGCGGTCGAAGCTTTTTTGACGGACCCCTGTGAAGAATGCGAGGGTAAGGAAAAAAGAACACTCTTCCTGTTAAGGAATGTGTTGTGAGAAAGAGCCACAGTCTTTTTATGCGTGTTAGAGCTTGGTTCTTTAAATTCTTGTTACAATAACGCCGGAAGTTCCTCATTAGGTGTGGGTGTGATAAAATAAAGAAAGGTTTCCCCTTTAGCAAGAGGGAACAGTGAAAGCGAGGAAACAGAATGAAAACGATTCTTGTGTTTATTATCATATTTTCTGTTGTGGTCGTAATCCACGAATTTGGACACTACTTCTTTGCCAAACGTGCAGGGATTTTAGTTCGGGAATTTGCCATTGGAATGGGTCCAAAGCTTTTTGCCCATCAAGGAAAAGATGGAACGACTTACACGATTCGAATGTTACCATTAGGTGGCTATGTTCAAATGGCAGGCTGGGGCGAAGATGAGACAGAGCTGACACCAGGTATGCCGATCTCACTTGTGCAAGACAAGGATGGAAAAGTCATCAAGATCAATACTAGCAAAAAGGTGCAGTTGCCTCATGCGATTCCGATGGAAGTGGTAGACTTTGATCTCGAAGAAAAGTTGACGATTGCAGGGTACATCAATGGAAATGAACAAGAAAAAGTCGCTTATGCGGTCGATCATGATGCAACCATTATTCATGAAGACGGTGTTGAAGTAAGGATTGCACCGAAAGATGTTCAATTTCAGTCAGCGAAACTTTGGCAGCGAATGTTGACCAATTTTGCTGGACCGATGAATAACTTCATCTTAGCTTTTGTTTTATTCACAGGGTTAGTGTTTGCACAGGGTGGTGTACAAGATGTGAATACGACCAGCATCTCTGGTATCCAAAATGGTTCACCAGCCGCTGAGGCAGGCTTGAAAGATGGCGATGAGATCTTAGCAGTCAATGGCAAGACAGTATCCAACTGGCAGGAATTGAGCAGTGAGATCCAAAATTATCCTGACACGAAGATCCCCCTTGAAGTGAAGCGGGGAAGTGATACATTAACGATTGAAGCAACGCCAGAAGGGAAATCTGCTGAAGGAGAAAAAGTAGGATTTATGGGAATCAGTCCTGGCTTGAAAACAAGTCTTGGTGACAAGCTATTAGGTGGCTTGAAATTGACCTTCAACAATGCTTTACTGATTTTCCGAGCTGTCGGTAATTTGATCGTACAACCAGATCTGGACAAATTAGGCGGTCCGGTGGCCATTTTCCAATTGTCCTCACAAGCAGCCTCACAAGGGGTAGCCTCTGTCGTCATGATGATGGCGGCGATCTCCATCAACTTAGGAATCTTTAATTTGTTGCCTATTCCAGGGTTGGATGGCGGCAAACTCGTTTTGAACATTCTTGAAGGTGTCCGAGGTAAACCGATCAGTCAAGAAAAAGAAGGAATCATCACGTTAATTGGGTTTGGTTTTTTGATGTTGCTGATGGTGTTAGTGACTTGGAATGATATTCAGCGCTTTTTCTTTTGATTAGAGGAAGCAGCTGATATGGGCCAAGCAGGGTGTATGGTATAGCAAAGTGTTTGCAGCAAAGGAGAAAAAAATGAAGCAGTCGAAACTGTTTATTCCGACATTGCGGGAAATACCAAGTGATGCGGAAACATTGAGTCATCAACTTTTAGTTAGAGCCGGTTATATTCGGCAAGTGGCAGCAGGCATCTACATGTATTTGCCTTTAGCCCAGCGGGTGTTGGAGAAAATCAAAAAATTGATGCGGGAAGAATTAGCCAAAATTGATGCAGTAGAAATGACGATGCCAGTTTTATTGCCCTTGGAACTATGGCAAAGTACTGGGCGAGATGGGCTTTATGGGCGCTCACTGTATCAGTTAACAGATCGAAACGAGCGGGAGTATGTCTTGGGGCCAACCCATGAAGAGCCTTTTACGGAATTGATCAAAAGTGAGATCTCTTCCTACAAACGTCTGCCGATCAGTTTGTATCAGATTCAGTCAAAATACCGAGACGAACAACGTCCGCGCTTCGGTTTGATTCGCAGTCGCGAATTCATCATGCAAGACGGCTACTCATTTCATGCCGATGAGTCAAGTTTAGATACGACTTATCGTCGGTATGAAGCAGCCTATCACGCGATTTTGCAGCGTTGTGGTCTGGAGTATCGCGCAGTGATTGGTGATAACGGTCTGATGGGAGGGCATGATTCCAAAGAATTCATGGCACTGTCGCAGATTGGTGAAGAACTAATTTGCTACTCAACGGAAAGCGACTACGTGGCGAATTGGAAAATGGCCACAAGTTTGTATGTATCAAAGAAATCTCACGAAACCTTTCTTGAGCGCGCAGAGTTGCAGGTTGATCCATCTTATTCTCTGGAAGAAGTAGCTGCAGCTTGTGAGAGTGACTTGACTAAGATCGTTCAGTCCTTTCTTTTGTTTGCTGATGGAGAACCGGTCATGATTCTTCTACGTGGCGATCATCAATTGAACGAAGCAAAAGTCAAAAATTTTCTAGAAGCCGATCAATTGAAAATAGCTACACCAGAAGAATTACGTTGTCATCTGCAAACTGAAGCAATCAGTCCCATTGCGCTGCCGGAAAATGTCCGCTTATATGCTGATCAGCATGTACAAGATTTAGCAAATGTGATCGTCTTTGGGAATGAACCGGGCCATTACTATCAAAACGCAAATGTAGGACGAGATTTTTCCCCATTGGCATTTGCTGATTTTCGATTGGTGCAAGAAGGTGATCCTTCTCCAGATGGCAAAGGGGCCCTAACTTTCACACGAGGAATCGAAGTTGGCCACATTTTCAAGCTAGGAACCAAATACAGTGAAAGACTTGGTGCGACAGTTGTCGATGAGAACGGTCAGGAGACGCCAGTCATGATGGGGTGTTATGGCATCGGTGTATCTCGTCTTCTATCAACAATCGTTGAACAGCACGGCAATGAAGAGGGAATCGATTGGCCGAAAGAGATTGCACCCTATGATATCCATATTATTCAAACTACAATGGAAGACTCGTATCAAACTGCTTTGTGCGAGGAAGTAGAGCAAGCGATGCTTGCTGTCGGTTATGAAGTTTTAGTAGATGATCGCAACGAACGTGCTGGTGTCAAATTTGCGGATGCGGATTTGATAGGCTGTCCGATTCGATTGACCATTGGCAACAAAGCGACAGAAGGGATTGTCGAAATAAAAATCAAACACACAAATGCAACCGTTGAAGTTCGTAAAGAGGAAGTGGCTACGACATTAACGATCTTGTTGACTGCATCTGAATGATCCGTGACAAAAATCGAGGAAGGGGGAGCCCTTTCTCGATTTTTTAATGAAAGACAAAAGAAAAAGAGGTATACTAATTAATACTGAGAAAAAGGAGGATGGTCAATTGTCAAAAGAAAGAGAGACCTTTGAGATCTTATTAGAGCAAATCAATGCTGGTCCTAATTTACGCCAACATCCTTTGATACAGACCGCTCAAATCAAACAAGTCGTGGTCCATCGCCAGTCAAAAGCTTGGACATTTTACTTGCAGTTTGATACATTGCTACCCGTTATGGTGTATCAATCGTTCAAACAACATTTGGAACTGGCCTTTAAGGAAATCGCTGCGGTGCGAATGATCATTGAAGCCAAGGATAATGCCTTCGATCAACAACTGATCCAAGAGTACTGGCCATTAGCACTCGCAAATCAAAACTGTGATCGTCCACTAGTACAGCAAGTCATTAAGAATCAGCTACCGGTAGTGAATGAGAAAAAAGTGATCCTGCCTGTTACCAATGAAGCGGTAATCGCGATTTTGCAGCAACAATATTTACCAATCATTGAAGAAAACTATCAAACATTTGGTTTTCAAAAATTTCGTATCATTCCTGAAATGGATGCCGAACAAGCAGAAGAAGCTTTAAAAGAATTGGAAGCTCGTAAAGAAGAACAGACTGCTGCTTTCCAATTACAGGCTGCTGAGAACTTGATCGCCCATGAACAGCGGAAAAAAGAAGTGAAAGCTGTTGAATTTGACGGTCCGATTGCATTGGGAAGGAATATTCCAGCCGATGAACCCGTTACCCCAATGATTAATATCATTGAGGAAGAACGCCGTGTGACGATCCAAGGATATGTCTTTGATAAAGAAGTTCGGGAATTACGTTCAAAGCGGAAGATCTTGATTCTGAAAATCACGGATTATACGTCATCTTTCAGTGTCAAAAAGTTCTCCAATAATGAAAAAGATGAACAAATCTTTGAGGCAATCGCCAAAGGCAGCTGGGTAAAAGTTCGCGGAAGCGTGCAGGAAGATACCTTTATGCGAGATCTTGTTATGAATGCTCAAGACTTGATTGAGGTAAAACACGAGATTCGGAAAGACTATGCACCTGAAGGAGAAAAACGGGTGGAACTCCATCTTCATTCAAATATGAGTACGATGGATGCCACGAATAATATCAGTGATTTAGTCGCACAAGCTGGAAAATGGGGACATAAGGCGATCGCTATTACGGACCATGGTGGCGCGCAAGCTTTCCCAGATGCCCATCATGCGGGTGAAAAAGCTGGCGTTAAGATTTTATATGGGGTTGAAGCCAATATCGTTGATGATGGCGTTGCAGTAGCTTATAATCCTAAACCAGTTCTTTTGACGGATGCCACGTATATTGTGTTTGACGTGGAAACGACGGGGCTATCTGCCGTTTATGATACAATTATCGAATTAGCGGCTGTCCGCATGCATAAAGGCAATGTGGAAGGCTCATTTGATGAATTCATTGATCCAGGACACCCATTGTCTCGCACCACCGTAGAGCTTACAGGGATCACCGATGAAATGGTTCGCGGTTCTAAATCAGAAGAAGAAGTATTGCGACTCTTTAGAGAGTTTTCTGAAGGAGCAATCTTGGTTGCCCACAATGCTTCTTTCGATATGGGCTTTTTAAATACGAGTTATCGAAAATATGGGATTCCAGAAGCCGAAAATCCAGTTATTGATACATTAGAACTGGCACGTTACTTATATCCTGAGTTCAAACGTTTTGGTCTAGGCGTCTTATCTAAAAAATTCGGTGTCAGCTTAGAACAGCATCACCGAGCGATCTATGATGCGGAAGCCACGGGCCATTTAGCTTGGATCTTTGTCAAAGAAGCGATGGAAAAGCATGGCATGCTGCTGCATGAAGACTTGAACCGCCATGTGGGAGGAGAGAACTCCTTCAAAGCGGCGCGACCATTTCATGCGACGATCTTGGCGAAGACGCAAGCCGGATTAAAAAATTTATTTAAATTGATCTCGATGTCGAACGTGAAATATTTCCATGACAAAGTCCCAAGAATTCCACGCTCGGAATTGGTGAAGCTGCGGGAAGGATTACTTGTAGGAACCGCCTGTGACAAGGGAGAAGTCTTTGTCGCAATGATGCAAAAAGGGGTGGATGCTGCCCGTAAATTAGCAGAGTTCTACGATTATATTGAAGTCATGCCCAAAGAAGTTTACGCTCATTTGATTGAGACCGAACTTGTTAAGAATGAATCAGACCTAGAAGACATTATTCGCAACCTGATCGAGATTGGCAACGAATTAGGCAAAGTGGTGGTAGCTACAGGGAATGTTCATTATTTGAATGAAGAAGATGCGATCTATCGTAAGATTTTGATCAATTCAATGGGGGGAGCCAATCCTCTGAATCGCCATAGTCTCCCAGCTGTTCACTTTCGGACGACAGATGAGATGCTGACCGCTTTTCAATTTTTAGGCCCAGATACAGCCAAAGAAATCGTCGTGACGAACCCCAACAAAATTGCGGATATGTGTGAAAAGGTCATTCCAGTCAAGGATGATTTGTATACGCCAAAAATCCCAGGTTCCGAACAAGAAATCACAGATCTAAGTTACAATCGTGCCAAAGAATTATATGGGGATCCTTTGCCTGAGATCGTTGAAAAGCGATTGAAAAAAGAATTAGATTCCATTATCGGAAATGGCTTCTCCGTGATTTACCTGATCTCCCAAAAACTGGTACACAAGAGCAATGAAGATGGTTACTTGGTGGGCTCGCGGGGATCTGTCGGTTCCAGTTTTGTCGCAACGATGACCGGGATCACTGAAGTGAATCCATTAGCCCCTCATTATTATTGCCCAGACTGTCAGTACTCGGAGTTTTATGAGGACGGGTCTTATGGCTCCGGCTATGATATGCCAGAAAAAAAATGTCCGAAATGCGGCACCCGACTAAACAAAGACGGTCATGACATTCCGTTTGAAACCTTCTTAGGTTTCCATGGAGATAAAGTCCCCGATATCGATTTGAACTTCTCTGGGGAATACCAGCCCGAAGCGCACAATTATACGAAGGTTCTTTTCGGAGAAGATTATGTTTACCGTGCAGGAACGATCGGTACGGTAGCAGACAAAACCGCATTCGGTTTTGTAAAAGGGTTTGAGCGGGATCACAATCTTCATTATCGTGCAGCAGAAGTGGACCGGTTGGCCAAAGGGGCTACCGGAGTGAAGCGTACCACCGGACAGCATCCAGGGGGGATCATTGTAATCCCCGATTATATGGATGTCTATGATTTCACACCGATTCAATACCCAGCCGATGATATGAATTCTGAATGGAAGACGACACACTTTGATTTCCACTCGATCCATGACAATATTTTGAAACTGGATATTTTAGGACATGATGATCCGACAGTGATTCGGATGTTACAGGACTTATCTGGAATTGATCCAAAAACGATCCCTACCGATGATCCAGAAGTTATGCGTATTTTTGGCGGAACGGATGTTTTAGGTGTAACAGAAGAGCAAATTTATTCTAAAACTGGTACCTTAGGGATTCCTGAATTTGGGACCCGTTTCGTACGGGGGATGTTGGAACAGACCCATCCGTCCACCTTCGCAGAGTTGTTGCAGATTTCAGGACTTTCCCACGGAACGGATGTTTGGCTGGGAAATGCCGAGGAACTGATTCGGCGCGGTGATGCCAACTTGGCAGAAGTCATTGGTTGTCGGGATGACATCATGGTCTATCTGATTCATGCAGGATTAGATGACGGTATGGCTTTCAAAATCATGGAGACGGTTCGTAAAGGACAATGGAACAAGATCCCGGATGATTTGCGAGATACGTATCTGCAAGCGATGCGGGAAAATAATGTCCCTGAATGGTATATCGATTCTTGTTCTAAGATCAAGTATATGTTCCCCAAAGCCCATGCGGCAGCCTATGTATTGATGGCATTGCGGGTCGCTTACTTCAAAGTATATTTCCCAATTCTGTATTACTGTGCCTATTTCTCTGTTCGTGCGGACGACTTTGATTTGATCGCCATGTCAAAAGGCAAAGAAGCGGTAAAAGAGCGGATGCAAGAAATCAATGACAAAGGCATGGATGCATCGACAAAAGAAAAAAACTTGCTGACTGTTTTAGAATTGGCCAATGAAATGTTGGAAAGAGGCTATGAATTTGGCATGATCGATTTATATAAATCGGATGCTGAGAATTTTGTGATCGATGGCAACAAGCTGATCGCACCATTTCGAGCTGTACCAAGTTTAGGTCTAAACGTAGCCAAACAAATCTGTGAGGCCCGGAAAGATGGTCCGTTCTTGTCCAAAGAAGATCTGGCCAACCGAGGAAAAGTTTCCAAAACATTAATCGAATATATGACAGACAATGGTGTCTTGAAAGATTTACCGGATGAAAATCAATTGTCGTTGTTTGATATGCTATAAGGAAGAAATTTATTATCAACTATAAAAACGATTCGCAGGCACTATCTTTCTCAGAAATGATAGGTCCTCGAATCGTTTTTTTGTTTTTATACATCGACACTTTTGCAGCATGTCATAATAAAACCATCAACAATAATGGAATGTAAATCATATAAATCAAAACGGAGTAGCCTAATGAAGAAGCAGCAAACTCTTCATCTCCCTGGTAATTTCTAACCAGGATCGGCACAGAATTTTGAACAGGCATCGATGCTTGGATGATAAAGACTTGCAGCATCAATGAAGGAACCTGTATCCATTGACCAATCAGCCACACGATCAATGGAGAGAGGAGAAAACGACCTGCGAGGACGCCGGCAAGATCCTTGGTCATACGTAAATTCTTGATACCACTATAGTAAACGATGATCCCAATGATGAACATGGATAGAGGCGTGGTCAACTCAGAAAGATAGCCTCCTAGGCCTGCAATAAATTTCGGTAAAGGAAAATCGAAGAGCATCCAGATCAATCCAATAATAAACCCAATCAATGCAGGAGAGAAGATTTTTTTCAACACAACTAAAGGGTGAAAGGAGACTTTTGCTTCTTCGAAACTAGGGCTGTCTCGAGCGATTTCATAGATCCCAACCGTCCAAAACAAACTAGTGTTGACAATATAATAAAGCAAGACATAAGGAACAGCCTTTTCGCCAAAAATAGCCAGGTTGATCGGTAATCCAATAAAAATTGTATTGGAAAAAGTAAACATGGTGGAGAAGGATCCATGATGAGTGGGAGCTACTTGAAAGAAACGCTGCCAAAGTTTACTGATCCCATGAGTAATGACAATGGATAATAATGGAATAATCATTCCAGAAAACAGTGAAAGGAATTCATCGCGGGTAAAATTCTTGATGATATTCAAAAACATACTTGCCGGCAGTGAGAGATTCAAAACAAGTTTTGAAAAGGTATCTGCTGTACGATTTGAGAACCATTGCTTAAAAGACAACCAGTAGCCAATAAACATCAAACTAAAAATCACAAAAATATTGCTATATGCTTGGAACATGAACTCACCTCTCTTTCACTATAGCGAATCTTGATTCCATAATCAATTCAATCAGAAAAGAATACCCCAAAAAAGCAATCAAAAAAACTATGACCGAGAAGAGTCGGTCATAGTTCTAAATTTATTTTCGTTGTTGTTTGCCGGCATTACGGCCTTTTGCATTTTTATGATTCAAGTTTTTTGGCGTTGTAGGCTGCGTCTGCTGTGTAGGAGTGACATCTTTCCGAGGCGTCACGACCGTTTTAGGCGGATTGGCTTTCATTTCTGCTTCAACTTGCGCACGAATCTTAGGTTTCATGATGACATTTGTAATAAAGGTTTGCAGGCAGCTGAATACCCCGCCGACAACCCAGTACAACGTTACACCAGCAGGTGCACTTAATGACATGAAGACAATCATCAATGGCGAAACGATCAACATTGTTTTCATCGTTTTTTTCTGTTCTTCTGGGATTCCAATGGTTGAAATATATCCTTGTATGAGATACGAAATACCAGCAATGGCTACAAATAGGAAACTTGGTTGTCCTAAGGAAATCCCAAAGAATTCCGAATTTTGAATCCCTTGTGTGTAACGAGCAGTAAAATACAAAGCTGAAAATATGGGCATCTGAATCAGCAGCGGCAAGCAACCGATTCCGCCAAACATGCTGACATTATTTTCAGAATAAATTTTTTGCATGTCTGCTTGTGCTTGCATTTGTTCTTCACGAGTGGTCGCTTTTTTCAAGTTGGCTTGTGCAATATCTACCTGCGGTTTCAAGAACTGCATTTTTTCACTTTGGATCATCGTTTTCTTCGATTGATGGATCCCAAGCGGTAAGATAATAAGGCGTACAACGATTGTCACAGCGATAATTGCCCAACCATAAGACCAATCGAAGTTTTCTACCAGCATGGTGATCAAATTACCTAATGGTTTCACTAAGAAACGATAGATCATGCCGTTTTCATTCGGTGTTCCATCAGAGTTTGTGCTGACACATCCGGATAAAGTCAGTAAAAGTCCTAACAATCCAGACGAGAGCAGCCATTTATTCATTTTTGACATTCTTTTCTTCCTCTTCACTATAAATTTAGACAAAAATAACTATACTAAAAAAGACCGACTATTTCAATGTACAAAAGGAAATTCATTGAAAAATCAATCTTTCGTCGTAGATTTAGTAACCATATTCAACATCAAAACTTGTTCTTTCCTTGATAGAAGGATCTTCTTGGATCTTTGTACTTGTCACTTTACCAGAAGGAGACGGTGAATCTTTGACTGCTTCAACAAAAGCGTCTACCTGTTTCTCTTCGCCGATAGCTTCGATCGTTACTGAACCATCAGATTCATTTTTGACGGATCCTTGGATCCCCATCCGGTCCGCTAACAATTTTGTCGTGTAACGAAAACCGACTCCTTGGACTCGACCTTGAACTTGAATGCGTATTTTTTTCATCAAATCACCCCTCGTTTCAGTCAACCTCTATGGTATATGATAGCGTTTTTCTAACGAAAGAACAAGTTTCATCCTTTGACTCATGCTATAATGAGGCGAGGTGAACAGGATGAGGGAAATTCTTTCAAAAAAAAATACATTGATCAAAGAGGTCAAAAAACTCACACAAAAAAAATACCGCAATCAAACCAATACGTATATAATCGACGGTTGGCATTTGGTACAAGAAGCCATTGCAGCATCGGCACCGATCAATTATCTATTTGTTACTGATAAAGGAATCCAAGAAACCGGCAATCAGTTAAAAGACTATCAAGACAAAGTATTTCGTATCTCCGATGAAGTAGCTGCTTTTCTATCAGATTTACCGACACCCCAAGGGATCTTTGCAGTGATCGAAAAAGAGACGGTTCAAGAAACGATTCATGGAAATTGGCTGATTTTAGATAATGTGCAGGATCCAGGGAATGTTGGGACCATGATTCGTACAGCCGATGCTGCGGGTTTTGCTGGGGTCTTTTTAGGAACAGGCACAGCTGATCGTTACAGCACAAAAGTCTTGCGTAGTATGCAAGGCAGCAACTTTCATTTACCGATCCTTGAAGGGGATGTGCCAGCATTCATCCAAAAATTAAAAGTCCAAGGGACTGCTATTTACGGGACTGAGTTGAATAAAGAGGCGGTTTCTTATACGGAGTTATCTAAGAAAGGAACAGCTGCGTTTATTTTAGGGAACGAAGGACAAGGCGTCCATCCAGATATTTTAGCGTTGACCGATCAAAATGTTTATATTCCTATCTATGGGCAAGCAGAATCACTGAATGTAGCTATTGCTGCCGGTATTTTGATGTACTTTTTTGTCAGTTAGACTTTTTTAAGGAACTGTTAAACTCAAAGCAACTCTTTGGATTCTCCTAGAATTCTGTCTGAGCAGATGCTATACTTCTATTTGTAAGAAATAAGCAGTATCAAAAAGGTGGCAGGCATAAATCTATGACAGAAAAATGGCAAGAAGATAGCGAGTATATGTCTTATGTAGCAGATTTGTTAGAGACAGAAGCTGTAAAAAAATTAGCCAATTATGTTCAACATATGAGTTCCACACGTTTAGAACATTCGATCAGCGTTTCTTATTACAGTTATAAATTGGCAAAAAAATGGGGCGGCAATGCTCGTGCAACAGCTCGGGCTGGATTATTGCATGACCTTTTCTATTATGATTGGCGTACAACCAAATTCGATGAAGGAACACATGCCTATATGCATCCGCGAATTGCCGTTAAAAACGCAGAGAAAATTACTGAATTAAGTGATCTCGAGCGGGACATTATTTTGAAACATATGTGGGGAGCAACCATTGCACCACCCCGATATAAAGAAAGTTATATCGTAACCATGGTGGATAAATATTGTGCGGTGAAGGAAGCATCAGAACCAATGACTCAAGCCATGAAAGCAAAATGGCAACAACGGTTTTGGCATAAACAACGACCAACACATCTCTAATAAAACAGGCAAGCGCCTAGAATCTGTAGTGATTTATCAGATTCCAGGCGCTTTTTTTGTATGGTGGTGAAACAATTGGATCGTGGTGCTCATGATTCCATTCAAAGGGCATACTTACGCTAGTTTCCAAAGAAAAATTCGAGAATAGTCATCAAAAAGATGATGATTGCAATTCCGCCTATAGCTAACGCATGTCTTTTTTTGTGCATGAACAAAATGGCGATATATTCTCGTAAAAAAGCATTTGGCAAGTAATAGAAGGCTGTGTGTGAGCCAATCCCATCTGCTTTGACATGCGCTTGGTCGGCGTACATCCCTGCCCGGAAAATATGATAGTTATTGGAAGCAAAGATTGCGTGATATCCTTCTGGACGTAACGAATCCATGATTTCTTTGGAGAATTTCATATTTTCGTAAGTCGTTGTCGAATTGGCTTCCACTAAGATTTCACTTTCAGGGATTCCTTGAGAAACGGCATATTCTTTCATAGCCACTGCTTCAGGAATTTTTTCATCGCTACCTTGACCACCGGACATCAAAAGACGAGGGGCTGTTTTCTTCGCACGAAATTGAAGATGATAAAATGCGATGGCTTTATCGATCCGTTGGGCTAATAATGGAGAAACTTTCTCGCCATTAAGGAGACCTGCCCCTAAAACTATAATGAAGTCCTGGTCATAGCGGGGATGATTGAATTGATAAATAACCGAGATCGACAAAAAGTTAAGAAAAACCACAAAAAAATAAAGCAGCGATGCCGGAAAAATTGTAAATAAAACACTGACCCAACTTGGTAAGGCATGTAAAAAGGAATCCGATACCAACAAGATCGTTAAAACGATAGCTAAAATCAATGTCAACAGGTTGGCCAATGAGTGGGATTCTCGGCGTAAAACGACGATTGAATTCCAATAGAGGAAAATAATCAATCCATACAAACCAAAAAGAAAAACGAATAGAAAGCCAACTAATGCAACAGCTAAAATCCCACCGACTAAAATATCTTCTGTCCGATAAAGATTAACGAGCAAATAAATCCCAAAGGTCAAGATGAAGACATTAAAAAGCAAACCATTCACTAAACGATGCTTGTTTTTAAAATAGGAATATAAAAATAATCCGGCCAAACTAAGCGGGGCTAAGATAAAAAAACTGCCAGTACGTAATTCCGAAATGGACAAATAGGCCAATAAAGCGGCAATCGTCCAACAACACTCGAAGAAAAAGATATCTGGGTCATCTTTTTTCTTGCGGTACCAAAAAACAAAAATCGCTCCTAAGATATAAGCGATACTGAAAAGCCCAATTTGTGTAAAATCCATTCTTTTCACTCCTTTAAATCTAAGAACAGTATACCTAATTTTCGAAGAAAAAGCTTGCAGATGTGGTCAAAGTTGCTGAATTTTCTTGAATTCGCTACAATGGATAGAGAAGAAAGAAGGAGGCACAAGCATGGAATTAGGTGAAGTGATCCGAGTAACACTCCCAGCGTTTTATGTTGTCGGAAAAGAAGGGAAAGGTCTTGCTGAAGAAGGCCCTTCATGGGTACCGGCACTATGGGATCTTGCAACGAAAGATTTTGAAGAAATCGAGTTTTTGCTAGCCGATCAAGAAGCGGAAGATCTGCAGTTCTGGGGATTGATGAGTGACGGAGAGAACTGGCTGGAACCATGGCAAGAGACAGGACGTTACCTTGCGGGTGTCCAAGTCACTACGGATAATTTTCCACCAGTAGATTGGGTCCGTTGGCAAATGCCAGAGATGGAATACATGGTCGTAAAAACAAATGAATCCAATCTAAACATGATGACAGAGAAGATGTTGAGAGAAGTTCTTCCAGAAAATAATGTTCAACTGGCAGCAGCTATTCAGGAACACTACCTGCCTAATTTTCAAGAAGGAGAAGTAGAACTGTATTTTCCTATTGAACCGATTGCGCCTGTTGTGACCAAAGAAGAGTTACTCTCTTAACAAAAAACTTCCAGTGTTTTAGTGATCACCGGTCTTACAGGCAACGCCAAACACTGGAAGTTTATTTTTGATTAAAAGAGATTTGTAAAGAAATTGGCAACTGATCGCCAGCCGATAACAAAAATATTTGCTTTTTCAACGGCTTTAGTAGTGATCAGCTCAGTAGTAGGGACTTCTTTACTACCATCCATATAACCTAATGTATCTGCAGGAATCGTTGCTGTTACTTTTCCTAAATCCGTTCCTTTGGCAACTGGTGCAGAGACGGTTTCTTCGTTCATTGTTTTGTTATAATCGATTGTTGTGGTGAAGTCTTTTGGATCCATATCTTTACGTACCCAAACAGAAAGATCATTTTTTACCGCTATGGGAACAGTAAGTTCTTTGCCGTTTTTAACAGCGACCGTTTTTGTATCTGCTAACTGATCACCAGCAGATAGAATAGGAACTTGCTCCCACGCATCAAATGAGTAATCCATCAGTTTGCCTGTTTCGGTGAAACGTACACTAGGATTCTCAGCATGACCGTTGACGTTTAACACTACGGTGATAATACGCTGGCCATCTCGCACAGCCGTTCCAACAAAGCAAGCACCTGCTAAATCAGTGGTTCCGGTTTTCAAACCGTCAACACCATCTTTGGCGTTGATGAAACCAGGTAGCATCCAGTTCCAGTTGACCATCTCAACTGGTGAGTAGGAACCTTCACCAAATGTTTTGGTAACCGTGCTGGTGACTTCTAATACTTCTGGGAAGTCTTGGAGCAAATGTCTCGCTACGATAGCGACATCTTTTGCAGATAATTCATTTTCATCAGTGGAAGTGGAACCAGGGTAAAGGTTTTCTCCCAGATAGGTGTTATTCAGTCCGGAAGCATTGACAATCTTAGCATCTGTGATTCCCCATTCAGTGAGTTTGTCTTTCATTTGATCGACAAAGGCTGGCTCCGACCCGGCAATTTTCTCTGCTAGGGCAACGACCGCAGCATTAGCTGATTGAATGTAGCTCGCTTCATAAAGGTCTTTAACGGTGTATTGAACATCACGATGCAAAGGAACATTGGACAAGTCAGGTGTGACACTAAGGTCGGCTGCATATTGTGAGATTTCAACAGGGTCTTCCCAAGTCAATTTGCCTTCCTTGACTTGTTCTGCTACTAGATACAGACTAATGATTTTTGTCACTGAGGCGATGCCCATCGGGGTTTCTCCCTCTTGGTCATATAAAATCTTGCCTGTATCGAAATCCACTGAAAAAGCAGCTTTTGCATCGATAGAAAAGTTTTTGATTTCTTCAGCGGTAAATGTAGTCTCCTCAGCGTGGGAGATCAATGGTATTCCGGCAATAAAAAAGAGGGTTGCTAGACCCGCAATCAATGAATACCAGATTTTGGATAATTTCTGCATAGGTAAACTCCTTCGTTTCTGTATCTAAATCAAAAGTTTAACAAAGAGTTTCCTGAGTTGCAATACTCTAGCAGAAAGTTCAAAAATTCGTAAGAACCAGCTTTTTTCTTCTTGCCGAATCACACCAGTGATCGCTTTGTCTTGAAACAATAGTTGTTTTTAGACATAAAAAAAGCTTTTCTTTAACGAACAAAGAAAAGCAGTTTTTTTATCTAATAAAACTATCGGCGAATATGATTTCGGGGATCCTCACTTTGCACTTTTACAGGTACTTTCACTGCTCTTGTTTCTTGCTGCATCAATTGGCGGGCAAGAAACAGCGTTCCTCCAAGTAATGCGGCTAAACCAAAGATTGAAAAAAGTGAAACAAACGTCGCTAACATAGAAATCCCTTCTTTCTGTTTTTAATTAATGTGGAAGGTAGGAATCGAACCTACACCTTAATCTATGAACGATCATCTATCACTCAACGGAACACCTTGTTCAACTACTTCTTATTACTATCATAGCATGAACCGTCTAAAAATGCTGGTAGAAAGTCTGAGCATTTTCAGAGGAAATCAAGAATAAATAATGAAGAAACTTTGAAGAAATCATTCGATCTTTGTCAAAGGATATTGCCAATCTTCTGCTTCATCATAAAGGGTGAAGCGCTGGTCCTTTTGTTCAATGATCAAATGGTAACCCAATGAATCTAGTAAAACCAATCTTGATGGGGTCAGCTCAACGATCACAGTAGGTGAATGTTTCCCATCAATTGTCAGTGAATGCTCCTCTGTGATCTCAATGGATACAGTGTCTTTCATTTTTGAAGTGAACTGCCATTTCCCCACGAATTGTTGGCGGGGCTCAGTTTTTTGCTTTTCTTTTCTTAATATGAGCGAACTGGCAACACCGGTCAAAAGTGACAGACCAATCAACAGTGAACGTTTTTTCACATTTTCACATCCATTCCTACCTATGATGGAACTAGTATACCATGGGGAACAAAGAAATCCTCCTACTTTGGTCGGAACTTTAAAAGTTTTTAATTGACCGTATAATCCATTTATCAAAATCTTACAGCCCTCAGAAAATACCAGAAAATTGCAGCGGCAGCGGATAGCTGCAGCAATGATGCTGACCCAAAGCATTGTTCCATAGCTTATGGTAAAATCAGATAGAAAGTTTTCTGCTTTCTCCTTCTTTAATTGAAAGAGAGTCTTTCACTGAGAATCAGAACATCATCAATTACTAG
Organism: Enterococcus sp. AZ091; assembly: GCF_051714805.1. NCBI lineage: Bacteria > Bacillati > Bacillota > Bacilli > Lactobacillales > Enterococcaceae > Enterococcus > Enterococcus sp. AZ091. Next base: position 1,718,135 of record NZ_JBIOSO010000001.1, read on the forward strand.
ATCAACTGATTTAGCGTTTATTTAAGGAAGTCCGGCTGTTTTAAGGCCGAGGTATTAATGGAGAGGGAAAAAGATGGAATATCCAAATAGTCACTTAGCGATATTTATTATTCGGGAAAATCGCTTTATTGCCCGCTGTCGATTGATGTCAGGGGAGGAAGTAATCGTTCACGTCAAAAATACTGGTCGAGGAAAAGAGGTACTTGTTGCTGGTGCGTTAGTCACTTTGCAATACTGGAATAGTCCAAAGAGAAAAACTAATTATGATTTGATCGCAGTAAAAAAGGGCGACCAATGGATCAATATCGACAGTCAAGTCCCAAACCGTTTGGCCTATGAATCCTTATTGGACGGAACGATTCTTTTACCGCAGATCACAGGCAATCTAACTTTACTAAAGAGAGAAGTGACGTATCACCGTTCAAAGTTTGATTTTTATTTTGAAACAGATGTCGGAGAAAAGGGCTTTATAGAAATCAAAGGGATGACTTTGGAAAACAAACGAGTGGGTGCTTTTCCAGATGCGCCTACCAGTCGCGGATTGAAACATGTAAGTGAACTGATAGATGCCAAGAAAGAAGGGTACTATGCCGCGGTATTGTTTGTCGTCCAATTTGAAGACATTGATGTCGCGACGATCCATCGTGCCATGCAACCAGAGCTAGCAAAAAAAATCGGACAAGCAATTGCAGACGGAATCCAAGTTTTCGCGTATAATTGTCTTGTGGATGAAACCAGCATTTCCATTAATAAAGCAGTACCTTTTGATCTTACGGCTGCTTTTGAAGACCCAAACTTATAAGAAAAGAGGGAATATGAATGATTCATTTAGGGATAATCGGTACAAATTGGATCACGGATCAATTTGTACAAGCTGCACATGAAACGGGACGCTACCATCTAACGGCTGTCTATTCTAGAAAACTGGTGACTGCTCAGTCTTTTGCAGAGAAATACGGAGAAGTGACTTGTGTAGATGATTTAACGGCTTTCTTTCAACTAGAAGAATTAGATACGGTATATATTGCATCTCCCAACAGTTTGCATTTTGAACAAGCAAAACAAGGAATTTTGTCAGGAAAAAATGTGATCGTCGAAAAACCTGCCTTTTCGACACCATCAGAAATGGCTGAGATCATTGAATTGGCCAATGAAAATCAAGTTTTATTTTTTGAAGCAGCGCGCAACATTCATGAGAAAAGTTTTGACACCATTGCGTCTGTCTTAACTGAACATGGCAATATCATTGGTGCAAACTTTACCTATATGAAATACTCTTCACGGTATGATGCAGTGTTAGCAGGAGAGGAGCCAAATATTTTTTCTCCCCATTTTTCTGGCGGCGCATTGGTAGATCTGGGTGTTTATCCCGTTTATGCAGCACTAGCTTGGTTTGGCAGACCACAAAATGTTTATTATTTTGCCCGGAAAATCGTGACAGGAGTCGATGGGATCGGTACGATCATTTTACGTTATGAAACTTTTGACGTAACCATTCAAACTGGAAAAATCGGCAACTCTGACTTGAAATCAGAAATATATTTTGAAAATGGAACACTGGAACTAAATGCAGTCAATGCCATTGAACAAGCGGTATTTTATGACCGTACAAATAATGAAACGGTATTACCGGTGACTGCGCAGGCAAATCCGATGGTCGAAGAAGCTGCAGATTTTGCAGAAGTCATCGAAAATAAAGCAGATCCCCAATTGGGTGCGCGCTATGAAGAATGGATCGAATTAGCTCGTGATGTCAATGAAGCGATCTATCTCATGAGAAAACACGCAGAAATATCCTTTGACGCAGACAAAGAGTAAGGAATGGAATGTATGACAGCAACTTATTTAGCAGAAGTTTGGCAAGAAAAATGGCAAAGCAGCGGCTTTTCTGCGCCATCACTGATTCAAGAACGGGTTTACCCCCTCTTGAAATCAGGACAATCAGTAGTAGGCGTTTCGCCGACAGGTTCAGGGAAAACATTAGCCTATTTACTACCTTTATTGGAAACTGTAAAAGTTGGTGAAGGCAATCAGCTCCTGATTTTGACCTCTTCCCAAGAACTGGCCATGCAGGTCACACAGGTCGCACGAGATTGGGCCCAGCTTTTAGATTTGCAGGTTTTACCACTGATTGGCGGCGCAAATACTAAGCGACAAATTGAAAAGTTGAAGGCCAAACCAGAAGTTTTGGTGGGGACACCAGGACGAGTATTGGAATTGATCAAATTAAAAAAAGTCAAAACGCAACAGATTCACGGGGTAGTCTTGGATGAAGTGGATCAATTACTGAAAGAAGGGGCCTTTGGGCTCGCTAGCAAAATCTTGACGCTTATTCCAAAACAGGCGACTCGCAGTTTCTTCTCTGCAACTGCCAATGAGGTTCTAAAAGAAATTCAAGAACTGGCTTTTGAAACACCACAGGTCATTGATGTGACAGAGGAAGACCAGAGCAAAGGGGTGATCCATCATTATTATTTGAATTACCCGAGTCGTAAACTAGTGGATGCTTTGCGCCGGTTGGCTTACTTACCAGATTTTCAGGGATTGATTTTTTTTAATGAATTAAGTGCATTAGGTAATGCTGAAGAAAAACTGCTCTTTCATGGTTTGCCAGTCGCCTCCCTTGCTTCAGACCAGAACAAACTGACCCGCCGTGCTTCGCTTGATGGGTTCCGTCAGGGAAAGATTTGTGAATTACTAACGACAGATGTTGCTGCCAGAGGATTGGATGTCGATCAGCTGGGGTATGTGGTCAACACCGAGGTTCCTCAAGAGAAAGAATCTTATCTTCACCGAGCAGGTCGTGTGGGACGGATGGGAAATGAGGGCACAGTGATCACGATCGTCCAAGACCATACATTAAAGGATCTAAAGAAAATTGCCGCACAGCTGGATGTAACGCTGCAAGAAGTTTTCTTGCATGGAGGTGCGCTTCACACAGAGCGTCCGGAAGTTAAAAGTGAACCTAAAAAAGAGCAGAGTGTGCAGAAAAATTCCAGAAAAACTTCTGAAAAATTACACACTATGCCAAAGAAAACGAAGAAAAAGCAAAAAAACCAAAAAGATAAAGGCAAAAGACGCCATTGAGCGTCTTTTTGTGTTACCATTAACGGTGGTTAATTACTAGTGTGTAATATTGAGGAGGCATTTTCGTGAATTCAAGGAAAGAAGAAATCTTTCAGACGATCGAACTGCACAAACAAGGTCTGACAGCCTTAGAGGTTGCGGAGATTTTACAAATCGATCGCAGTAATGCAAGCCGTTATCTCAGTGAATTATTTAAAGAAAATAAAATCAGCAAGCGTGCTGGTCGGCCAGTAATCTATGAACCATTGAATGAGGAAGTTCATGTGGATGTGTCCTCCGAGGTTAGTTTTGAAAGTCTGGTGGGCGTTCAAGCTTCTTTGAAAGTCAGTATCCAACAGGCGAAAGCGGCCATTCTATATCCGCCCCGCGGACTGCATACTATTATATTCGGCGAAACCGGGACCGGGAAATCATTATTTGCGGAGTGTATGTATCATTTCGCTGTGGAATCAAAAATGCTGAAAAAAGATGCCCCATTTGTTGCGTTTAATTGTGCGGACTATGCGCAAAATCCCCAATTGCTATTTGGTCATATCTTTGGGATCCGCAAAGGCGCATACACTGGCGCTGCGGAAGATAGTCCCGGACTAATGGCGAAAGCCGATGGCGGTATTTTGTTTCTGGATGAGATTCATCGTTTGCCGCCGGAAGGCCAGGAAATGCTCTTTACCTTTATCGACAAGGGAGTCTATCGTCCTCTAGGTGAAAGCAATCAAGTGTACGAAGCTTCTGTGCAGATCATCGGTGCTACAACAGAATCTTCAGAAACATTTTTGACGACATTCAACCGAAGGATTCCAATGGCCATCACTTTGCCGAATGTGGAGAGTCGTTCACTGGATGAACGATATGAAATCATCTCCTTATTTATCAAGCAAGAAGCAACTCGGCTCAATCAACGGATCGACGTTGAGCGAGATGCGATTTTGGCCTTTATGCTGTATGAAGCAGAAGGCAATATCGGTCAAATCAAACGTGATTTGAAATTAGTCTGTGCCAAAGCATTCCTCCATTATCGGACCTACGGCAAAAAGCATTTATTGATTCGTAAAGAAGATTGTTCACTGCAAGTCCAAAAAGGATTGTTGAAAATCAAAGAAATGTCGGAACGTCTCGATCGATTTTTAGAAGGCAAAGGCGATTTTTTGAGTTTCGAGCCTGGGGATCAAGATGTTGTTTGGTCACAAGATCCTCAAAGAAATATGCAGGTTTACAATGAGATTGAAGAGAAAGTCAGCAGCTTGATCGAGACAGGTGTTGCAACGATCGATCTGGAAAATCTGATTTCCAAGGATGTGGATGCCTATTTTGAAATGTATGTAGAAGAGCTGACGCAAAATCCCGTTCACAAAGAGTTGATTCCAGAAGATATTTGGAAACTGACCAATCACCTTTATGATATCGCTGAGCAAAAATTGGATCGTACATACAATGAAAAAGCACGTTTTGCCTTTGCACTTCATCTTCAAAGTACATTAGAACGCGTAAAAGAAGGCCACATGATCGTTCATCCAGACTTAAATACGATTCGGAAAAATCTGAAATCAGAGTTTCAGGTGGCGATGGATCTATCAACTATTATTGAAGAGGAACGACACGTGGAGATTCCCTTCGATGAAATTGGCTTTATTAGTATGTTTCTAGCTATTCAGGTGAAAAAACAGATCATGCCGCTTGAGAAGGTAGAAGTCGTCGTCTTGATGCATGGAAGAGCAACAGCTAGCAGCATGCTGGAAACCGCACAGGAGCTATTGGAAACCACTAGCGGTTATGCAATGAATATGTCATTGGATACAGAAGTGGGCGCAATGTACGAAAAGTTACTGGCCTATGTTTCTAAGAATAAAGATAAATTAAGTAATGGTCTATTGCTTCTCACTGATATGGGATCATTGAACTCTTTTGCAACACTTATTTATGAAGAAACGGGCATTCGGACGAAAGCAATCTCCATGTCCAGTACGATGATCGTGCTGGAAGCTTTGCGCATGGCAGAGAGTGGACGCAGTCTCGAGGATATCTATCAAAACATCCAGCGTTCCTTTGAGACGATCGTTCAAGAGCAATTCCGCACGGTTCGGGAAGCCAAAGGCAATAAAAAGGCAGTAATCGTTACGTGCTTTACGGGAGAAGGTGTCGCTGCCAAGCTGTATCAGCGCATCTATCCGGTCGTCGATCAAGAGAAGGTCGAAATTATTCAAATGCAATTTATTGAGAAAGAAACCTTCAAGAAACACATCGATGGGTTGCTAGAAGAATATGAGATCAAAGCCATCGCTGGCACAGTAGATATCGATTATCAAAACATTCCTTTCTTTTCGGCTTATGATGTCTTTGATGACGAACGGTTGAATGTGCTGAAGCGAATCGTTTCTGATGAAGTTCCCATCGAGAAAATTGTACGCTCTCTTGAAAATACCCTTACGCATGTCGGGTCTGTCTATCATTTGATCGAGAGCTTGCAACGAATCGTCCATCAGGTTCAGAATCAGCTGCATGTGACACTAGAACCGACTGTAGATGCCGGGTTAGTGATCCACCTTGCTTTTCTTGTGGAGAGCAATTTGAAAAAGGAACCTTCCCGAGCATTTAAGGATTTAGCAAACTTCCAAAAGCGGTATCGAATCGAGACCGATGTGTTGCGAACGAACTTGCTGCAAATCGAAAAAAATTATCAAATCAAGATCTCTGAAGATGAGATTGCGTATCTCACACAGATGTTCTTAGAAAATGAAATAAAAAATCATCATGAATCCGCACACAATATTAGTGTGTAATGAGAAAAAGTAAAAGTGTGTAAGCGTTAAATTGGTGCAGACCATTGTTAAATCAAGGTTTGCACTTTTTTTATTTTGGCACGCTTTTTGCTTTATAGTTAAGTGTAAATAATAATTTAGAAAGGAGTGACAATGATGGCGAAAAAAACGATTATGCTCGTATGTTCTGCTGGCATGAGTACTAGTTTGTTGGTAACAAAAATGCAAAAAGCAGCTGAAGCAAAAGGAATGGACGCAGATATTTTTGCAGTTTCCGCTTCAGAAGCAGACCAACATTTAGAATCAAAACCGGTGGATGTTCTATTGTTAGGCCCACAAGTACGTTTTATGAAATCACAGTTTGAACAAAAATTAGCACCTAAAGGGATTCCTTTAGAAGTCATCAACATGACTGATTATGGCATGATGAATGGCGAAAAAGTTTTAGCACAAGCAGAAAGCTTAATGAAGTAGTGAAGTAAGAGGAGGATTTTTTTGATGGACGAGCAAAATTTGGAAGCCATTATGGGTTTGATCATGTATGGCGGAAATGCGAAAAGTGATGCAATGGAGGCAATTGCGGCAGCCAAAGAAGGAAATTTTGAATTGGCAGACCAAAAGATTGCGGATGCTGAAGCATCTTTAGTAGAAGCACACCACTCACAAACTGGTTTGTTGACACAAGAAGCGCAAGGAAACCATATGACAGTGACCTTGTTGACGGTTCATTCGCAAGACCATCTAATGACATCAATCGCATTTACAGATCTAGCGAAAGAAATCATTGATATTTATCGACGTATGAGTAACGAATAATCTTTGAACGGATAGAAGTAGTTATTTGTTGATTTTATCTCTTAGAAAAATCTTCTTTGGCGAATAGAACTTATAGGAGGACATAAAAATGGATGGATTAACGAGTTGGATGGAGAAATACATTCTCCCCGTAGCAGCGAAGATCGGTGCTCAAAAGCACTTAGTAGCGTTGCGTGATGCGTTTATTGGAACAATGCCCGCGACAATGGCTGGATCGATCGCTGTAATGATCAATGCGATCATTCGCGATCTGCCGCCACAGTTTTGGCCTAGTTATGATGCAAGTACAATTCCAGTTATACGTGAAATTATTAGTATTAATGGGTTTGTTTGGAATGGTACACTAGCTGTAGCTGGATTGGTTTTTGCTTTTTCTTGGGGGTATAACTTAGCCCGAGCATACCGTGTCAATGACCTTGCCGGTGGGATCGTCGGAATGGCGACACTGATCCAAGGAATCGCTTTTTCATATAGCACATCTGTTGCGACGACAGTTCCTGCAAATTTGATGGATGAAATCAATGCTGGTACAGCAACAACTGGTTGGTCAGCAACAGCTGAAGGAATTACAGCTGGCGGCTGGGGCTGGTTGAATTTAAACCATCTAAATGGGAATGCATACTTTACTGTAATGATCATGGGAGCAATCTCAGTCATCATTTTCTGTAAATTAATGTTAGCCAATATTACAATCAAAATGCCGGATTCCGTTCCACCAGCAGTTTCGAAAGCTTTTGCCGCAATCTTACCGGCAACGATCGCTTTGTATGTTATTGCTATTATTAACTTTATTGTTGGACAATTGACGGATGGACAATTGATTATCGACCTTGTTCAGAAATATATTGCTGAACCATTCTTGGGTCTTTCTCAAGGAATAGGTGCAGTCTTGATCGTTACTGTTTTTGTGCAAATCTTCTGGTTCTTTGGTATCCATGGTCCAAACGTATTGGCACCAGTTTTGGAAGGTATCTGGGGACAAGCACAGTTGATCAATATTGATATTTTCCAAAAAGGATATGATGGAAAAACTGGAACAAGCGCGGTATTAGCAGCCATTGAAGATGGAAAAGCGTATATGTGGGTTCGTGGATCATTCGATGCATTTGCATGGTTTGGTGGTTCAGGTGGAACGATCGTTCTTTTGATCGCCATCTTAGTTTTCTCTAAACGTGCAGACTATCTGACAGTTGCCAAATTATCAATTGGACCTGGTATCTTCAATATCAACGAACCAGTCATGTTTGGTTTGCCAATCGTATTGAATGCGATCATGTTCATTCCATTCATTATTGCACCACTTGTTGCTACAACAATTGGTTGGTTAGCTACTTACTGGGGATTAGTCTCACCAGTTTCTCAACAAGTAACTTGGGTTGTGCCGCCAATGTTATTATCATTCTTAGCAACCGGTGCAGACTGGCGTGCGCCAATCGTCACTTTAGTATGTATGGTGGTCACCTTCTTCATCTGGGCGCCATTTGTTATCTCAGCAAATAAAATTGATCCAAAATTAGGCGAATAGCCCTTTAATCGAGAGGAACTGCTATCGCTTCATAGTTGAGGTAGCAGTTCTTCTTTTCATTCATTAAGAATACAGATAGAAAACAGCAGCAAGAAAACTGCTCAAGGAGGAATAAAAAATGATCTCAATCGCAAGTGCTATGCAACAAGATGCAATCAAAGAATTATTAGAAGGATACAATGAAGACGGTGTGTCTTACACATTTAAAGAAAAACAAGGGATCAAATTGATTTTTACTACCACAGCTGACGATGCAGAAGCAGCAGCTAAAAAAGCGAAAGAATTGATTAAGGCCCAACCATGGGGATCTGTGCTATACTTTCAAGCAACCGCTGTTTGATGTCGTAATACAACTGATGTCAGGGACGATTAAATAGATAGGGATGAATCAAAATGATAAAAAACGGCTTATTTTTGTGCAGTATCGGGTTGCTTGTGATTTTGTATAGCATGAACCCAAGCAATATGCGTTTAGACATTTTCAGTTTTACTACTGGAATTGCTTTGCTGATAGGCGGCGGTTTGTTGTTTATGAAAGGCAAGAAAAAAGCTGATCAATCAAATGGAGGACAGTCTAAATGAAAATTGAAAAAACATTGAACGTTCCAAGTCCAGTCTTTTTCGATAAAATAATCGACTCAGTGATATTTGATATCCGCAAGGCAACAGGCAAAACGGTTTCCCGCAAACAGTTAGCCGGATATGAGTACGTCAAGGAATTTTCAGCTTCCAGCCGTGCAAAAATCAAAATTGAAGAAGTCATTGAGAATCAAGTCTATCAGTTTCGGACAGAGACAACCAAAAATGAGTTTGTCGTTAGCTATGAGCTGGAAACGATAAATGAAAAGCAGACAAAGGTAATTTATACGGAAACGATGAAGTCATTCGGTATTTTGCAACAAATGAATGATATGCTGCTTGGAACGATTCTAGGTTATTTTAAAAGAAAACAATTCAAAAAAATGCTGGTTATGATGGAAGAATCATATTAAAGGGGTCCTGTGACGCCTTTTTTGTGTTTTCCAGGTAGGTAATAGGAGGAAATCGGATGAGTGATGTACGTAGAATGGATGAAGCAGGCCCACAAGAAGTTTTGGATTTAGTGGCTTATGCTTTCCAATGGGAATTAAGTGAGAAAAATAAGGAGCGTTATCGCTTACTAGCAGAGAATTCATGGAACTATGGTTCGTATGATGATCAAGGAAAGTTGGCTAGTCAAATCATGGCCACACCTTTTGCCATTGATTTTCATGGAACAAGCTATCCGATGGCAGGAATCGGTTTTGTTGCGTCATATCCAGAATATCGAAGTCAGGGAAGAATCGACCGCATCATGCGCCGCATCTTGGAAGATTGTTATGAGCAGGGAATTGTCCTTTCCTATTTAGCACCTTTTTCTTTTCCCTTTTATCGTCGCTATGGGTATGAATACGTCTTTGAACGTATGGTCTATGACGTTGCTGCTCATGAATGGGCCGATAGTCCCAAAGTAACAGGTTCGATTCAGCGTCTGCCATGGTCAGAGGCTAAAAGTGTGATCCACGATATTTATCATGCTATGCCAAGACATAAAAAAGGCGGATTGCTGCGAGCAGATTGGTGGGAAACGATCAAATTTACGTATCGTAAGCCGTATACATTTGCCATTTACCGCGATGAAGCTGGGAATAATACCGGTTATCTAGTTTATACGATTCAAGAAGGCAAATTCATCATTGAAGAGTGGGGTTACTTAAACATTGAGGCTTATCACGGATTGAATCGATTGATTGTCTCTCATGCCGATTCTGTTGCCCGAATCATTTATCAACCAGGTTATGACAATGATATTCGCCAGGCAATTGCTGCCAAACCAATAGCACACTATCAGGTGAGACCGGATATGATGGCGCGAGTAGTCGATGTTCATCGCTTTTTGACGCAATATCCCTTTACTTATCAGCTAAATGGAGCTTTTGCTATTGAGATCCAAGAAGATAAATATGCGCCTTGGAACAATGGGATTTATGAAATCTCTATCAAGGACGGTCAGCATTCAATCGAAAAAGTAACGCAGACGCAACAACCAATAGTAAAAACAACCGTGCAGCGTTTTGTCCAGTTATTTATGGGATACCAAACAGTTGATACAATGGTTTTCTTGGAACAATTAGTGGCAGATGATGCAGCAATAAACTGCATCAAGTCTAATCTTCCAATAGGAAAACCAATATTAGAAGACTATTTCTGATTTATCGAGTCGTCCAACCAGCAAAATACCTGATGGTCCCCTCGCGTTTTAGGTAGGAATCCTTTAAGATATGAGAGCAGTGATACAGACAGCTGATGGACCAGATCTGTTTTATCATCTTTGGTTTTAACTTGCTTCTTAGACAAGTGTTCTGTTGCAGCTAAGATTTTTTTATCTGATAAGCAAAAAAACTCTTGTCCAGCAAGAGTTTAACAGGTTCTTTCAACGTTCCCTGCCGGAATCGAACCAGCAACTAATCCTTAGGAGGGACTTGTTATATCCATTTAACTAAGGGAACACAACAATCCCATTTTACCTGTAAATTCATCTTCCTGCAACCCTAAGTCATAGTTATTTTTGTTGCGGGATAAGGGAAGATGAGGAATAGAAACCCGATTTATGCAATCGTTTTGCTTTATGGATAAAAATAGGCATGGTACACTTTAGGTGTAACCGATCAAGTAGGAGGTAATGTTGAATGGTAAAATTTGGGAAAGCTTTTTTGTCGCAATTAACAACTGACGGAATCAATGGACCATTTGTCACGATCATGCTAAATACTCACGTAGGTCACCAAAATGTTGAGAAAGATCAAATCAAATTCAAAAATTTTGCTAAAGAAGCAAAACGCCGATTTGAGAAGAGATATCCCGACCACTCATGGAACAAATTCCAGGAAAAAATTGAGACTCTGCTTGCTGACCAGGCATTTTGGCGCAGCAGCACCAAAAGTGTGGCAGTGATCTTAACAGCAGAAGAAACATTGATCCATCGCTTGAGTATTCCCGTGGATGATCAATACTATGTCGGAGATACACCTTACCTGTTGGCGATCATCAAAAATGCCCAATTCAATTATGCCTTTTATTTACTTGCATTGAATCGGGATTCCATGAAAGTATACCATGTTGAAAACAAGCAAGTCACTGAAGTGGCATTGCCTGAAGACGCTCCTGTTGACATTGAGACTGCTCTTGGTGAAGAAATCAGCGGTGGTGGAGATTTCAATTACAGTGCACAAGGTGCACCAAACAGTTCTGGTGAAGGCGTTGCCTACCACGGCTTCAGTGCTAAAGACGAAGAGGTTGAGATCGATCATGTCAATTACTACCAAGCTGTAGACAATTATTTTAAAAATGAATTTCCAAATGAGGAAAATTTACCGCTTTATCTTTTTGCACTCCCTGAAAATCAAACATTATTTAAGAAGATTGCAAAAACAAGTTACTTCAAAAAAGATGCTTGTATTGCGTCATCGCCTGCTTCATTATCCCCACAACAAATTGCCGAGTGTGCGCAAAAATTGATGGACGATCTGATGCAGAATGAAGTAGCTTCTTACAACAAACTGCTTGACCGCAAATTTATGGATCAATTAGTGGACATTGTACCAGCAGCGAAAGAAGGACGGATCGCGCAGCTCTTTATCGCCACTTCAAATTTAGTGGATGGCTTCGGAGAAGACCCGGATACTGAGTATGATCGTCGGCAAGTGCTGAATACATTGGCCAAAAATGTGTTGGAAAACAGTGGAGAAGTCTCTATATTGGAGCAAAAAGATGCGCCGGATGAGAAAAGTTTGACTGCGATCTTGCGGTACTAGTTTCCTAAATATCCGTAAAGCACCAGTTGAATAAATTAGCCTGTGACATAAACAACAAGAAGAATAATCTGAACGATTTACCAGGATTGCGTATCCCTTGTATAGTTGCTACTAGAACTTACAAACTGTAGGAGCAATCGTAGAATTTTTCGGATTAGTCCCTTTGTTGTAGAACATATGTCACAGGCTTTTTCTCTAAAAAAGTGCCTTCTTTGTGGAGAAAGTTAAGAAATAATTGCGTTTTCATTTTTTTTAAGTTTGCGATAGTCAAGAAGCAAAAACTGTGCTATAATACGAAGTGTAGTTTTTGTTACGGTAATTTATGGTAGCTTGTTTCATTTTAAAACATCTCCCACATTTTCACCATATACAAGTAATTGCAAAATATGTGTTTTAACACAAGGAGGATTTTTATTATGGAAACAGGTACAGTAAAATGGTTTAACTCAGACAAAGGTTTTGGTTTCATCACTGCAGAAAACGGAAACGACGTATTCGTTCACTTTTCAGCTATCCAAGGTGAAGGCTTCAAAACTTTAGAAGAAGGTCAAGCTGTTACTTTCGATATCGAAGACGGACAACGTGGACCACAAGCTACTAACGTAAACAAAGCTTAATTATTGCCTATCAGAGCAGCTTAGCTGCTCTTTTTTTGTGCTTTCATTCAAAAGAAGGTAGAGTCTAAATTTGTTTGCATTTTCTGTATTTGTTATACTTGAAAAAAGGGGGACTCAGGATGGGACTGAATGAATTTATTTTGGGACTGGCGAATTTGGAAAAGATTCAACGGGCGCCGGGGTTCTTTAAGTTTACAGAACATAGCGTCGCGGCGCATTCTTTTCGAGTCGCAATGATTGCCCAGACATTGGCTGATATTGAAGAGCAGGCGGGAAATACGATCGATTGGCAGATTCTCTATGAAAAAGCATTAAATCATGATTATACTGAACGATTCATTGGAGACATCAAAACGCCTGTCAAATATGCAAATAAAGAATTGCGGCAAATGCTTTCGACAGTAGAAGAAAAGATGACAGATACATTCATCGAAGAAGAGATTCCAGAATCATTTCAGCCGATTTATCGTCGTAGATTAGCGGATGGTAAAGATGATTCCCTGGAAGGCCAATTGTTGGCGATCGCAGATAAAATTGATTTGCTTTATGAATCTTTTGAAGAAATTTCAAAAAGCAATCCAGATAAAGTCTACAAAGAAATGTTTCGCGAAGCAGTAATGACGGTCAAAAATTTTAATCACCGTCCTAGTGTGTCTTACTTCTTTGAAGCGGTCTTTCCAGAACTATTGAATGCAGATTTCTATGGAAAAGAAAATTTTCTAGAAGAAATCGCAAACCTAATCAAAAATTGAAATGGACTGTGAAACAAGTTTACCTATGAAAAAAACATACTAAGAGCAGAGGAGAAACTCATCCGTCGATAAGTTCCTCCTCTGCTCTTAGTATGTTGTATGTTTTTGAAGCCTTGTTTCACAGGCTATTTTTATTATAACAATGATTCTGCTCCATCAACATAGACTTCTGTACCCGAAATGTTTCCTGCATCTTCAGAGGAAAGAAACAGCACGAGGTTAGCTACTTGTTCCGGAATACCAGTCTCCTGACGCAAAGGACGTTCCCGTTCCGGAAAGACGATTGGGATTTTGATTTTTTCAACAGCCTCTTCGATAGCCGTATTCTCATCAATATTTGTTGAAATCGCTCCTGGACAAATCGCATTGACTCGGATGTTGTAGCCGGAAAGCTCGAGTGCCGCCATTTTCATGAAAGCAACTTGACCAGCCTTAGATGTGCTGTAGGCACTGGCACCGAAATTTTTGAAAATTCGGTTGCCGTTGACCGAACTTGTGATCACGATACTGCCGCCGTTGATTTTTAAAAACGGAATTGCTGCTTTAACTGTGACAAAAGTACTGCGAAGATTCGTTGTAATGGTCGTATCCCAATCATCTAGTGAAAGCTCTTCGATAGGGGTCCAGGTTCCATTGATCCCTGCATTAACGTGGAGAATATCGACACCACCCAACTCTTGTGCCAACGCTGTGACTGCCTGTAAGAGCTCTTCTCCTTTTGATACATCAACCACACGATAAATCGATTGACCTTCAGTAGCTTCTACAAATGCCTTCAATTCTGTTTCATCAATGTCTAATAGACCAACGACTGCTCCTTGATCCAGAAATTGCTGGGCAACTGCTTTGCCAATGCCGGATGCTGCACCCGTCACGATAACCCTTTTATTTTCAAACCGTTTCATTTAAACGCCTCCTTCTTAATTAAATTATAAAAAAGTTCCTGACCTTTGTCGAAAGATACGGATGGTCCATTGATTTTTGATAGGATGAACGTATGAGGACTTTAGTCCTAAAATCAAGCTTCTCGTCTGATTGATCTCAAAATTTGATTTTCTCGTTATTGGCTAAAACAGATGTAAGAGGCAAAGATTTTGTAGTATAATGCAAGAAGTGCGTAAGGAGGAAGCGAAATGAAACCCATATACGCTGTGGTCGACCTTGAAACAACGGGGACTGATCCTGCCATTGATCGAATCATCCAATTTGGCTGTGTTTTGATCCAAGATGGTCAGGTCATTAATCGATTTGCGACAGATATCAATCCGGATCGAAGAATATCAAAGCAGATCCAGAATTTGACTCATATTACCAATCAACAAGTGAAACGAGCACCGTATTTCGAAGATGTTGCTCATACGATTTATAATTTGTTAACACAAACAGTCTTTGTGGCTCATAATATTTATTTTGACTATCATTTCTTAAGTCAAGAATTAATCCGATGCGGGATGCCGCCCCTTGAGATTCCAGGAATCGATACCGTGGAATTGGCGCAAGTTTTTTTGCCGACAGAAAGCAGCTTTCGTTTGGGAGATCTGGCTGAAAGTATCGGATTTGTTCATGAGAATCCACATCAGGCGGATAGCGATGCGGAAGTGACCGCGGCATTATTGCTGTACATCGAATCGATCATGCGTGAACTGCCATGGGTGACTTTAAAGCAAATCGCCCAGTTGAGCGGTCAAATGGGGATGCAGACCAGTCAATATATTCAGCGGATCGTCAGTGAACGTACCGAAGAGCCGCTTCCTGAACATTTGGAAGAAATCGATGGATTGGTTCTGCGAAAAAAGAGTGTGCCATTGTTTGAATCAAGCTATTTTCAAGGAGAGTATCCTAAAGTTAAAGCGGATAAGATCAAATGTTTTGATGGTCGCCTCAGTTATCGAAAACAACAAGCGCGGTTGATGAATGCTGTTTATGATCACTTTTCTCATGAAGAAAAAAATCTGATCATTGAGGCAGAAAACGGCATGGGAAAAACCATCGGGTACTTATTTCCTGCAAGCTACTTAGCTACTCCAAAAAATCCATTAATCGTCAGTACCACGTCGATTTTGCTACAGAATCAGATATTGGCTAAAGACATCCCATTAGTCAATCAAGTACTGGAACAACCGTTGCAGGCAACTGTTGTGAAAAGCCATCAACACTACATTGATCTCCAGCGGTTCAAAGCAACATTAGAACAACCGCTTGAACAAAAACAGTATGCCCAGTACCAGATGGGACTTTTAGTTTGGCTGACCAAAACTGAGACCGGAGATTTTGATGAATTGAATCTTGTGCGTCTTGATCATCCGCTGTTTTTGGAAATCCGTCATCGAGGGGTGGATTTTTTGGCAAAGAATCAAGCTTTTTATGAGCAGGATTTTGTGCGCCATCTCTATAATAAGATGACACAAAGCAATGTGCTGATTGTCAACCATGCATTTTTGATGCAGGAAAATCGGCGACAGTATCCACTACTGCCAACGAGTGACTTTCTGCTGATCGATGAAGTCCAGCATTTGCCGGAGATTGCCGAAAGATATTCGCAAAATTCCTTTGATTCCCAACAGTTCAAACGACAATTTTTGCAAATGAATGAAGAAGGTTTGTTTGAAGAGATCAAGCAACTCGTCGCTGAAGAATTCGATCTTTCCCATTTATTTTCATTGTATATCGATGCCATCAAATTGATTATCGATACGCTAGAAGCCTATTTTGAAACACTCATGATCGATGGGGAAGAACTGACACTTGTCCAACGCAAGGATCTTTACGATGGCAGCTTGCAGCAAGATCGTCTCCATCAAAAAATTCATTTGTATTATAAAG
This sequence comes from Enterococcus sp. AZ091, assembly GCF_051714805.1. Taxonomy (NCBI): domain Bacteria; kingdom Bacillati; phylum Bacillota; class Bacilli; order Lactobacillales; family Enterococcaceae; genus Enterococcus; species Enterococcus sp. AZ091. The sequence goes on from NZ_JBIOSO010000001.1 coordinate 1,734,344, forward strand.
AAATTTTAGAAATCCAACAGCGATTGCAGACAACCTTCATGGCGACAGAAGAACGGCGATTGGCTCGGGAGCGCATCCTGATTGCCCGCTTGTTCGATTATTTCCATGATATGGAGGTACAGGCAGCGACGGTTCAATCGTGGCTGATGAATTGGCGACCTCGGTATGTCCATTGGATCAAGAAAAAAGCAGGGACTGCTGCAGCGATTATTGAAGTGGCAGACCTGCAGGGAAATCAAATTATCGAAAGCAAATGGTATTCAAGGTACAAACATATTCTTTATTTAGGCGGTACATTGAAAATTCCTGGTAACAAATCTTACTTTGCTCACCGATTAGGCATTCCTGAAGTGACGGTCAAAACGATTCCGGCATTTTATGATTATGAAAAGCAAGCACGCCTGTTTATTGTCAAACAAGGAATCTCGATTCAGCAAGCAACGAATGAAGAATACGCGCAATATTTGGCCGATGCATTAACACCGTTGCTATTTGAAAATTTGCAGCCAACACTTGTATTATTCACTGCTCATGAAACATTGAAACGGGTCTATGAAAAACTGCATAAAAAAGCCTTGGAACAAGGACGAGAACTTGTAGCACAAGGGACTGGCGGTAGTCGCGAGAAAATCATCAAGCGCTTTTTACTGGCGGAAAATGGGATTCTTTTTGGAACAGATAGTTTTTGGGAAGGCATAGATTTACCCGGTCAAGCGCTCAAAATCGCGGTTGTGACGCGCTTACCATTTGAGAACCCCAAACGACCGCTTGTTCAAGCACGTCATGCTTTTTTAGCATCGGAAGGCATTGATCCTTTCAAGGAAGATGCATTGCCAAAAGCAATTATCCGAATGCGTCAGGCGTTGGGACGTCTGGTTCGGTCGGAAAATGATCAAGGAGTAATGGTGGTTCTTGATCGTCGGATTCTTTCTACGAAGTATGGCAAGCGAATACTTAAAGGTTTGCCAAAAAATCTGCCGGTCAAAGAAGCTACACCACAAGAAATGACCGAGGACATACGGGCGTTTTTTGATTCTGGAGCAGAAGAAACACCAAAAAAACATTTTTCTTAAAAGATAGCTGAAATCTGCTATAATAGAGCATATTATTTTTATGGAGGATAACGAGTGAAAACGAAAGACAAAGAACAACGCCGTGTGATGATTTTACTGGGTGAGATCGTTTTTTTATTGATCGTTATCATATTCTCATCGATTTTCTACATCCGTTCGACTCGTCCGATGCGACAGGCACGCAATGAAGCAATCGAAATTGCTCAAAAGTATACGGATTTGAAAGAGGTCGATCAATTTTATTGGTTTAATCGTCAAGCCTCTTCTTTTAGTTTAGTTGGTACAGATGATAAAGAAAATAAAATCGTCGTCATTATTCCTAAAAGCGGTGAAAAAGTGTCAGTTTTTAAACAATCAGATGGTCTAACGGAAGAAGCCGCTCGTCAATTGGTTGCCGAAAAGCATCCAGAAGAAACGATCCAGAAAGCTACTTTAGGATTGTTTAAAGAGCAAGCTGCTTGGGAAATCATGACGAAAGATGCTTCTGGTGAACTTCATTATTATTTGCTAGGTTTTAAAGACGGCAAGGAAATCAATGCCATCAATAATATTTGATTTAGAGAAAGGATGGTTGACATGACACTCTCCAAACGAGCGTATCAAGTAGAGCCCTCAGTTACATTAGCTGCAGCTGCCAAGGCTAAGGCGTTAAAAGCGCAAGGCGTTGACGTATTGAGTTTGACGGTAGGAGAACCCGACTTTATTACTCCTGAGAATATTCGTCAAGCCGCTATCCAAGCCATTGAAAATGGGAAGGCAAGTTTTTATACCCCGACAGCTGGGATCCCTGAGCTAAAAGAAGCCATCCTACGCTATCTGCAGGAGTTTTATGGCGTAACGTATGACACCAACCAAGTGATCGTAACAGATGGCGCTAAATTTGCGCTTTATGCGTTGTTTCAAGCAGTGATCGATCCAGCAGATGAGGTGATTATTCCTGTGCCATATTGGGTCAGCTATGCAGAGCAAGTGAAACTAGCAGGAGGGCAACCAGTCTTCGTCTATGCTGCGGAAACCGAGCAATTTAAAGTAACGGTTTCTCAACTAGAAGCTGTTAGAACAGCCAAGACTAAAGCCATTATTTTGAATTCGCCTTCCAATCCAACGGGAGCAATTTATTCGAAAGAAGAACTACAGGCTATTGGAGAGTGGGCAGTTGAACATCATATTTTGATTGTTTCTGATGATATCTATGGTCGTCTGATTTACAATGGGCACTCCTTTACGCCGATTGCTAGCTTGTCTGAGGCTATTCGTAAGCAAACGATCATCATTAATGGTGTCTCAAAAACATATGCCATGACTGGTTGGCGGATTGGATTTGCCGTTGGCGATCAGACAATCATTCAAGCGATGACGGATATTGCTTCTCAAGCAACTAGCAATCCTACAGCTGTCAGTCAATATGCTGCTGTTGAAGCACTGTCAGGGAATCAAGACTCCATTGAAATCATGCGTCAGCAATTCGAAGACCGATTAAATAAAATCTATCCGATTGTTGCAGCCATTCCAGGTTTTCAATTAGTAAAACCGCAAGGCGCTTTTTACCTTTTCCCAAACGTCAGGGAAGCAATGAATATGTGCGGATATGAAGACATCAATAATTTTGTGGAAGCAATTCTGGAAGAGACCGGAGTAGCAGTCGTTACTGGTGCTGGGTTTGGTGCACCAGACAATTTACGGATCAGCTATGCAACCGATTGGGCAACCTTGGAAGAAGCCGCAAAACGTTTGCAGGATTTTGTTGAAAAGAAAAGCCGAAAAGCTTAAAATGCTTTATGGAACCCTTATTATCAGATTGGAGAGAAACGTGTGGAATCTATTCAAATTTTAGATGCAAAAAAACATGTTGGCGAAACAGTACAGATTGGTGCTTGGGTCGCAAACAAACGATCAAGTGGAAAAATTGCCTTTCTGCAATTACGTGACGGTACCGCATATTTTCAAGGTATCGTGGTAAAAACTGAAGTGGGCGAAGAAGTCTTTCAGCTTGCCAAAAACTTAAATCAAGAAACGGCAGTTCTAGTAACTGGTGAGATTCGTGAAGATAGCCGTTCGAAATTTGGCTACGAAATCGGTATCAGCGGTATTGAAGTAGTGGGCGAAAGCCATGAATACCCAATCACCCCTAAAGAGCACGGCACCGACTTCTTGATGGATCATCGCCATTTATGGCTACGTTCTTCAAAACAACATGCCATCATGCAGATCCGTAACGAAGTGATTCGTGCTACCTATGAATTTTTCAATAATAATGGCTTTATCAAAATTGATCCACCAATTTTGACAGGGTCTGCACCGGAAGGAACAACGGATCTTTTTGAAACCAACTATTTTGATCAAAAAGCATATCTATCTCAATCTGGTCAATTATATATGGAAGCTGCAGCGATGGCATTTGGTAAAGTCTTTTCATTCGGACCGACTTTCCGTGCAGAAAAGTCTAAAACGCGTCGTCATCTAATCGAATTCTGGATGATCGAACCGGAAATGGCTTTCATGCATCAAGAAGAAAGCTTGGAAGTACAAGAACAATACGTTGCTTTCCTTGTACAAAGCGTTTTGGACAACTGTGATTATGCATTAGATGTTTTAGGCAGAGATCGTGCCATTCTTGAAAAGTATACGAAATTACCATTCCCTCGTATTTCTTATGATGATGCCGTAGAACTATTGCAAAAAAATGGCTTTGAGGACATTCAATGGGGTGACGATTTTGGTTCGCCACACGAAACATTTATTGCAAACTCATTTGATCAACCAGTCTTTATTCTTAACTATCCAAAAGCCATCAAACCTTTCTATATGAAACCACATCCAACAAGAGATGATGTCGTGATCTGTGCAGATATGATTGCACCAGAAGGCTATGGGGAGATCATCGGTGGCTCAGAACGGGCTACAGATTATGAATTCTTGCTAGAACAAATCCGTAACCACGGATTAGATGAAAATGAATACTCTTGGTATTTAGATCTTCGCAAGTATGGCTCAGTTCCACATACCGGTTTTGGTCTAGGTCTTGAACGGACCGTTACATGGCTATCAGGTATCGAACACGTGCGTGAAGCCATTCCATTCCCACGCTTATTGAATCGTATTTATCCATAGGGGATATTAAAAGCCAGCTTCTGGGTAGGAAGCTGGCTTTTTTTGGTAAAAGGAAGCAAGGAATCTTAGGGGAATGAAGGTGCGAGTTTTTGGATTTATCAAAAGATCACCATATGCCGGAAGGTGTAACTTTTATTGAAATATAACGGTTTTGTTACATTTATTTTCTTTTTGCTTATTATCAGGTAAAATAAGAACTAATGTAAATAAATAGAGGTTATTTATGATTAAACAAATTGCAATTTCGTTTTCAAAAATCGTTTACTTGTCCTTAGTTAAACTTTTTTCACTAAGGAGACGTCCTAAAAACAATAAAATCGTCTTTTTGTTAAGTTTTCCATCCACAAGTACCTATGTTTTGGATGCTTTAGTTGAAAGATACGGTAATCGTTTGGTTATTTGTTATACCAGCAATGCGCAAGAAACGATTAAACGATTTAATCAAGAAAGAATCGACTGCTATCCTCTGCAGTCATTTTATATCTTGTGTACTAGAATCATCCCGATTATTAAAGCGTCGCAAATGATTATATGTGATAATTATTTCGCCTTTCTGGGGGGGATGTTTTTTGATGAACAAACAAAAGTTGTTCAAATATGGCATGCAAATGGGGCAATCAAAAAATTTGGTTTGCAAGCCCAATATGCTAAGAAAGCAACTGCTAAGGATCAACAACGTTATCAAAAAGTATATGATACGTTTACGCATTTTGTAGTAAGTTCTCCGACAATGGCTGAAATTTTTGCTGAAAGTTACAATATCGATCCTATCTTTTTAAAATTCGGTTATCCCATGACGGATTATTATTTCAATCGGAACGAAAAAAACATTCTTAAAGAAAAGAATATTTTATCAAAAGGGACTAATAAAAAAATTGCTCTCTATGTTCCAACCTATAGAGAAAACGACTATGAGCTTCCGCTGGACTTCGAGCAAATTGAAGAACAAATTGGTGATGAATGGGTATTCTATATCCATGCCCATCCCCATGATAAAAAATTAAAAAGCTTGGCTAAGAAATATCCATCTTATTTTATTGATGAAATGCAACATGACCTAAAAAATTTACTTATTGTTGCAGATTGTCTGATCACGGATTATTCCTCAGTTCCATTTGAATTTTCTTTAGCGAATCCAAATGGAAAAATAATTTATTTTTGTTATGACTATGAATTATATGATGATCTTGTGGGGATACAAGAGGCCTTCAAAGATACTCTGGATTCTTCAATCGTGAAAACGCCAGCTGGATTATTTGAAGAAATAATGTCCTCCGAAAAACAGGACTTAGTGGATTTTAATGCGAAGTGGAATACGTTTGTTTCTGGAAATGCAATGAACTATTTATTTGAATGGATTGATGAACAATATGAAAACTGAAGAGATAATGGGAATTTTTGTGGATCAAATTACCTATGAGGATGTAATCAATGATTTACCAAATTATATCAATAGTAGTCGTAAAATGACTATTGTAAGTGTAAACCCGCAAATCATCACTGAAAGCAATAAATTTCCTGAAATCGTGCGATTTATCAATCATAGTACACATCGCATACCTGACGGGATTGGCGTAGTCTTTGTTTCGAAATTAACTGGTGGAAAAATCAAAGAAAGAGTCACTGGTTACGATTTAATGTTGAAATTATTGGATTACGCAAATATTCATAAGAAAAGTGCTTTTTTTTATGGAGCAAAGCCAGAAGTCCTTTCTGATGCAGTTAAGAACATCAATCAGCGATACCCAGACCTGATTGTTGCAGGCGCAGTGGACGGATATACTAAGATGGACGATGGAATCTTAGTTGATCAAATAAATGCTGCTCAACCTGATTTTCTTTTTGTAGCGTTGGGGTTTCCTCGGCAAGAGAAATGGTTGGCTAAAAATACAAATGCGCTTGAGGCATCAGTTTTTCAAGATGTTGGGGGGAGTTTTGATGTTTTAAGCGGTCACGTAAAAAGAGCTCCTGCTTTTTTTATTAATTGTCATTTAGAATGGTTGTACCGTTCTTTGAGCAATCCAAAGAGGATTGGAAGAATTCTACAGTTGCCAGTATTTATGGCGAAAAGTATTTATTGGAAGATGGTGCATAGAAATGATAAAACAAATTATTAGTTTTATTTATCGAACGTTATTCAATATAGTCACAGCAATCTTTCCAGTAAATAAAAAAATAGTTTTATTTGAAAGTTTTAACGGGAATATCCCTTCAGATAATCCTTTAGCGATTTATAATGCTATGGTTCAAGACGAAGAGTTTGCAAACTGGAATCTTTATTGGGGAATAAAAAAAGCAAATCTATTAGAAGCAAAAGCTATGTATCCAGAAATGAATTATCTTTCTCGCTATTCAATGAAATGGTTATGGGTAGCTTCAAGGGCGGGTTTTTGGATTTTTAATGCACGAATGTCAAACTGGTTTAAAAAAAATAAGCAAACAGTCTATTTTCAAACATGGCATGGGACCCCTTTGAAAAAATTAGGATTAGATATCAAAAATGTTGTCATGCCTGGTACAAATACTAAATCCTATCAAGATAGCTTTATCAAAGAAAGTAAGCGTTGGGATTATTTAGTCGCACCTAATGAATACTCAAAAGAGATATTTAAACATGCATTTGCTTTCGAAAATAATTTTTTAGATATCGGATATCCTAGGAACGATCGTTTGGTGCAAGCAAATAATGAGTTTATAGTCAACCAACTGAAAAAAGAACTCCTAGGAGAAAAACGAGGCAACGTTTTTCTATATGCACCAACTTGGCGAGATGATTATTTTATTTCCCAGGGGAATTACAAGTTTAACATGCCTTTCAAATTAGAAAAAATGATACAACTTCTTGATAAAGAAGATTTGCTAATTATCAGACCGCATTATTTAGTAAAAGATTCAATAGATATAGATGGGTATGAAAATCAAGTTAGGGTCTGTGTTGATGAGGATATAAATGATTTGTTTCTGATTGCTGATTGCTTAATAACAGATTATTCATCAGTTATGTTTGACTTTGCGATATTAAAGAAACCAATGATATTTTATGCCTATGATTTGGTTCATTATGAGAATGAGGTTCGTGGATTTTATTTTGATTATGATAGTTTACCTGGACCAATTTGTAAAGATGAAACATCATTCTATAATGCGATAAAAAACTTTTATACAGAAACCAGTAAAAAAAATCTCAATGATAAAAAATATCTAGAATTTTATAATAAATTTTGCTCTTGGGAAAATGGAGAAGCTTCTCTAAAAGTGGCAGAATTGATCAAGGCAAGTAATTAAGGGGATACTATATGAGTGCAGTAGGGAATATTAAGTTGCTGATTAACAAAGTATTAAACAGTTTTGTTTCAAAAAATGGTAGTATAGCGTCGTTTTATGCAAAATTAAGTACAATCGATATAAAGAAAAATACGATACTATATGAAGTCAGGGATGGTCAATCAATTGTAGACTCTCCTTTTGCAATTTTTAAGTATTTAGTGAATGATCCCGACTTCGCTCATTATCACCATGTGTGGGTAATCAATGATTTAGATTATCCTACTGTTAATAAAATAAAAGCTTCTTATAAGAATGTTGATTTTGTAGTGAGAAACTCAAAAGAATATTTGAAATGGCTTGCGTCTGCAGAATATTTAGTGAACAATGCTACTTTTCAATCTTTCTTTGTTAAGAAAAAAGAGCAAATTTACATAAATACTTGGCATGGGACACCTTTAAAATATATGGGATTTGATATCCCAGGAAATCCTGCTCATTCGCAAAATGTTGTAAGAAATTTTTTAATGGCTGATTATATTCTATCGCCGAATGCTCACACAACTGAAATTTTTTCAAAAAGCTATCGATTAGACGGAATTTTTCCTGGAGTGATTTTAGAAGGAGGCTACCCTCGAATAGATTGCACTAATTCTATTCAACGAGAAGTCATCAAAGAAGAATTAGATGAGTTAAACCTCGTTTTTGATGATAATTTGCCAACTATTTTATATACGCCAACATGGAAAGGATCTTCTATATTAAATCCCTCAAATGATGAAGAACAAATTATAAGAGAAACCTATCTTTTAAAAGACTATTTTAAGGGAAAATATAATGTATTGGTCAAGGTACATCCTTATATTTACAAGACATTAAGCAGAAATGAGCGAATCAAACATATTTTGATTCCAGATAGTTTGGATCCAAATGAGGTATTATCAATTGTTGATTTATTGATCACTGACTACTCTAGCATCTTTTTTGATTTTTTGGTTACAGACAAACCTATTATTTTTTATGTTTGGGACAGAGATTTGTATGAAGCGGATAGAGGAATGTATCTCCCAGAAAGTGTATTACCCGGACCTGTTGCTGAGACAATCGATGAGCTTATTGACCTGATAGAAAAAAAAGATATTTTTGTGGATCAATATAGACAAAATTATCGTTTAATGAAAGAGAAAATTTGCAATTACCAAGATGGTAATGTAACTAAGCGTTATGTTGAAAGGATTTTCAAAAAAAGGAAATCAGAAAAAATTAAGGAGATACTTCTTAGAAATGATCTGAAAAAACTTATTATTTATCCTGGTGGCATGAAAAATAATGGAATCACAACAAGTTTTATTAATCTAAGTAACAATATAGATTATAGCAAGTATGATATTTCTATTATTCTGAATAAACCTATTTCCAGTGAAGAAATAAAAAACTTAAATAAGATCAATAAAAATGTTCGAATGCTATTTCGTCCAGGAAATTCACTTTTTACTAGAAATGAATTAATCAGAGATTATTTTATTCAGCTCTTTTCATTGAAGAAAGGGTGGCGCTTCTTGCTACCAGAGAAAGCTTATAAAAGAGAGGCTGCGAGGATTGTAGGAAATATTGCGTTTGATGTTGCAATTGATTTTAGTGGGTATAGCTTTTTCTGGGCAAAATTGATTGCATTCATGAACAGTAATAAGAGAATTATTTTTCAACATAATGATTTATTAAGTGATTCAAAAAAAATCATTAATGGAAAGGCTCCGCATAAAAAAAATCTACCTGCAGTCTTTTCCATTTATTACTTGTTCGATCGTATTCTTAGTGTTTCAAAAGAGACCATGGAAATTAACAGAAAGAATTTAAAAGAATTTATTACGGATGGACAAATTGGTTACACGACAAATACAATTGATATATCTAAGATCATGACAAGTGGATCTGTAGATAGTAGTAATCCAAACGCCAATAATCAAGAAATATCTAATTTTAGATTTACAGGAAACATCATTGCCGCTAAAACCTATCAAGTATATACAAGCCTATCACTGCTGGAAAAAGGAGTATATTTTTCCAAAACAATTACAGAAGATGACGAAATTTATGTACTTGCATCAACTTTTTATAATATGAAAGAGTATGCAAAAATTACAGTTAATGGCATTTATACAGGTTGGATTGAAAAAAGATTTATTCAGGCTTCTAACAAAGGTATCCAAAAGGAAGAAACAATAATAGAAAACCGCTCAATGATTGCTACAATTAACTGCAGCAATGATGAAATGATTTATTATTCAATGAGTGATTTGAATAGTATTCGCTCACCACTTAAATATTTAAATAATACGTATGCTTATATTAGTAAAGAGCAGAAAATTAATGACACCAGCTACTGCTACATTGAAAACAGCAATGGAGAAATCGGCTGGATTAACAAAAATTGTCTTTCAAATTTTCATCAAACGTTTCATCTAAGGGCTTTAATAAATTATTTTTTGAATAAAAATGTCAAAGAAAAAACAATTGTGTTAGATAAGTTTCAGTCTATATTTATTCAAGGTCAATTCAAAAATAAAACAACAATTGGATGGACTGAACCAGAGCCAATTGCTGGAAGCGAACAAGTAGCCATTATGTTTGAAAAAGACGATGTAGCTTTATTTACAAAAAAAGCAACAATTAATCAGAAGGATTACTATTGTACTAATTCAGCAGAAGGAAATAAAATATGGATTGAAGCAAAAAACATTGAGGAAGCAAGAGTCAACTCAATGGAAATTCAAAGTAACTTAATTGATGAAAGAGCCAAGAATCAGAAGTGGATAAGCGGTCCTACCATCTCATCTGACTCTATCAATTTAGTTAATATGGGCAGATTATCACCAGAAAAAAATCAAATCAATTTAATCAAGGCTATCAAGCAAATTATTGAAGATCAAAAAAATGTACGTTTGTATATTTTAGGAGAAGGTCCTTTAAAACTTGAGATGAAGCAGCTAATCAAAAAACTTGAGCTTGAAGAACATGTCTTTCTGTTAGGACATCAAGAAGATCCTTTTTCGATTATGAAACAATGTGATTTGTTTGTTTTTCCTTCAATCTATGAAGGGCAACCTATGGTCTTATTAGAGGCTTTAACGTTAAAACTTCCTGTTCTAGCTACAAATATCCCTGCAAATGTTTCAGTTTTGGGAGAGTATTCTACGACCTACATTGAAGGATTTTCTGCAGAGGATATTGCACAAGCTATACAAAGAGAAATACCAATGATAGAACAGATAATAAAATTTGATCCTAATGATTACAATACGAAGGCAATTACAAATTTTTATATGGAAATTGATGGATAAAGTTAGGTGAGTACTATTATGCATAAAATTGAAATAAGAACAGAAAAAGACGAATGCTATTTTATCTCTAGAACGTTTAATTTTGTTAAACTAGTTATTGCAAAAGGAAAAAATGAGATTAGATTCATAAAAGTAGACGATTTTACTTGGAAAATCACAGGTAAAGATATTGCTAGTTTGATGAAAGAAAAACAAGAGGATAGGGTTTTTATTTATTACGGAATAAAAAAGGAGCAAATTTCAGTAGATGATTTTGATATTTCATTTATAAATTCTCCAAAAATGAAAATTTATAATACTGAAATTTATATATACCTCACTTTAGACAACAAAATAAGATTTATATGGAATCAATTTCCTTCAGCTAAGAGTTACATCCAGAATGCTCAAATAACTGATATCAGGATGCAAAAAAAACAGAACTTGATATTAAATTTTCAAGTTGTTACAAAGTGTATACCAATCGATAAATTAAATATTGTAACTATCAATAGACAGAAGCAAGCTACTCATACGATAGAAACCAAGTATATAAATAGTAGAAAAGGAGAAAACAGTACCTTTATTAATAGTTTCTCTGTGACTTATGATATTGTAGAAGCAATAAAAAAAGTTACTGGAACTATTCATTATGACCAGTACAATTATGATGTTATTGATTTTGGATTTACTATTCAATCAAAAATTATTCCTTTAACGTCATATATGGCACAAATAAGTATTCCTTCAATAAAGAATAATGAGATATGGCTAAACTTTTCAGAGAGCAAAAAGATAATGATAAGATTTTTTGAAAATGCAAAAAATAAAGTTTCTGCTAGATTTGGTATATTAAATAATGAAGAATTCACTTTCTTGAAGAGCCTTGAAAACGATCATATGTTATCTAAATCATCCGATAAAAACAATATTATTTTAATTATGGAGTATCCACATAAAGCACAGGAAAATGGTTTGGCGTTTTTTAAATATCTGATGGATAAACAGAAAGAGTTTATTCCGTACTATATCATTACTAAAGACTCGAAAGATTTACTGGAATTAAATAAATATATGTCCAATGTCTTGTTTTATAAAAGTAAGGAACATATCGAAAAACTCTTTCAAGCCAGTTATCTCGCTCATACGCATACCCCAAATTATGCAGCCCCAGTATTGACAAGTACTATTGAGAGAAAGATAAAGAGTTTTTATAATATATTTCTACAACATGGTATTATAGGTGTGCGAAATTTAGAATATATGTATGGGAAAAAAACAAATCCCGAACTAATTAATAAATTTGTTGTTTCATCAAAAAGAGAATTTAATATAGTTAGGGATGAATTGTATTATCCTGAGGGAGATATTATCTTAACTGGTCTTCCAAGGTTTGATTATTTACTTGAACCTTTTAATCAGGTCAAAACTATTATTAATAAAAAAAAGATCTTAATCATGCCTTCTTGGAGAAAGGGGCAGGAGAATTTATCGGATGAAGAATTTAAAAAGACATCTTTCTTCAAAGCCTTTAATTCGTTAATAAATAATTGGTTTTTTGAAAATGAAGTTAATAAACGGGATTTGACTGTTAATTTATACTTGCATAATAATTTTCAGAAGTATAATCATTTGTTTGAATCTAGATTTGTTCAAGTTGTTGAAGCTGGAGAACATACCGTCCAAAACATGTTAAAAAATCATGGAATATTAATAACTGATTATTCAAGTGTAGGGCTTGATTTCTCAATTTTATATAAACCAGTATTGTATTATCAGTTTGATAATCAACTTGTTGAACAGAGAAATTTTGATCCATTAGAGCCAGATTTTTTACCTGGAAAGATAGTCAATAAAGAAGAAGAGCTATTGAATGAATTATTCAAAAAGATTGAACATTATAAAATGGAAAAAGAATTCAAAAAAATTGTTAAAAATGATATTTACCAATTTCGTGATAGAAGAGCTTGTCAAAGAGTTTTTCAAAATTTGCAACATTTACATGAAGAAAAAAAATCCTTTTAGTAGCCGAATATTGCACTTGTAGAGAGAAATTGTTTTTAAAGAGAAAGGTGTTTGGATTGAATATATTAGCTAAGGTTAGAAAAAAAAATAATTTATCTTTTCAGCTAGCCACCTGGGCAGCGGAGTATTATGAATTTTGCGAACAAGACTCAAAAATGATTTTTTATGAATCCAGAGATGGAAAAAATATGGTTGACTCCCCAAAAGCAATCTTTGAATATATGATGAATCATGAAAGATATAAAGAATATACTCATGTTTGGAGCTTTGATCCAGCAGTAGATAATTGGGAGAATATAATCGATTTCTATCAAGAACAAACAAATGTGCTTTTTGTGGAGAGAAACACACAAGAATACGTAAAATATCTTTATGAGAGTAAATTTTTAATTACAAACGCTACTTTTCAATCTTTTTTTATACCTAGGAAAGATCAGGTAGTAATTAATACTTGGCATGGTACTCCACTAAAAAAAATGGGATTTGATATCAAAGATTCTAATCCAGCCGGTCCGCAAAATGTTATCAGAAATTTTCTTTTTTCAAATTACTTAATTAGTCCAAATAGACATACAACTAATATGTATTTGAACAGCTTTAAATTGGACGGATTGTATCAAGGTGAGATTTTAGAAGCAGGCTATCCAAGAATTGACTTAATGCATAAAACTACACTCGAATCAGAAGTAAAGAAATTAAAAGAGCTATCATTGAATGTTAACCTTGACAAAAAAACAGTTCTATATTGTCCTACTTGGAAGGGAAAAGACGTAAATAACCCTACTTCTGAGTTGAATCAAATAATTAGTGAATCTAAGTTTTTACAAAGTCACATTGGAAGTGAATATAACTTACTTGTTAAGGTACATCCGTTTATTTATGATGCAGCGAAAGAAATTGATGAGTTTCGTGGGTTTTTAGTACCAGATTCTTATGATCCAAATGAATTAATGGTGGCTATTGATCTATTGGTGACAGACTATTCTAGTATATTTTTTGACTTTATGCTGACTGATAAACCAATTCTATTTTATTGTTGGGATAAGGATCTTTATGAAAATGATAGAGGGCTATATATTAGTGAAGATAAATTACCTGGTCCGGTTGCTACGACAATTTTCGAAATTATTAATTATATAAAAAGTATTGATAGAGTGCAGAAAGAATATAGACAAAATTATGAAGCTCTCAAAAGCGAATTTCTAAAATACGAGGATGGAAATGTAACACACAGAATTATTTCATATATTTTTGATAAACATGAGCTAAATTTGGGTGAAAGCATAGTTTCAAGAAATAATAAAAAGAAATTGTTGTTTTATGTGGGAGGAATGAAAAATAATGGAATAACATCAAGTTTAATCAATTTACTAAAAAATATCGATTATTCAGAATATGATGTTACTTGTTTCTCAGGCTATCCTCATTCTTCAGAAAGTATTTCTAATATCCACGCTATTCCTGATGAGGCAAGATTTTTGTTCAAGCCAGGATATGCTATGCTAAGTAACAAAGAACAGAAATTAGTAGCAAGGTATAATGAAAAGCCATCTGAAAAAAACTCAAGCTTACTTCCGTGGGATGGGCTCAAGAGAGAGGCTTCTCGAATTTTCTCTAATCAAAAATTTGATGTAGCAATCGATTTCAGCGGGTATAGTTTCTTTTGGTCAAAGTACATTTTGGCGGCTGATTCAGATAAAAAACTTTGTTATCTCCATAGTGATATGCTAGAAGATAAAAATCGTACAGTTAATGGAGTACGCATTCATGAGATGAACCTATTAAGGTTGTTTTATCAATACAAAAATTTTGATAAGTTAATCACTGTGTCACCTATTATGCAAGAAGTAAATCAGGCTAAATTATCAAAATTTGTAGACAAAGATAAGTTTACTTACGCATTAAATACTCTAGATACGGAAAAACTTTTTTCAACAAGCAAAGAGCTGAATGAAGAAATTAATATTCTTGAAAGTAATACAGATTTAGTTAATATAAGAGAATCAATAGAAATATTTAAATCTCCTTTTGATTTAGAAAGTAAAAGTCAGATAATTAAGTCGACTGATTTGTTAAGATCAGTAGCTCAGGTTAAGTTCGCAGATGAAATCAGATATAAGATTTTGATTAATAATATTTTTGTTGGATGGACTTCTTCAAAAGATGTCAATATACGGTTGCCAGAAATAGTGAGTATAGAGAACGTCGATTATTTTTGCTACGTAAAACGAAATAAACGTAGAATCCTATGGAAAGACCTTCCCACGATTGAGGAAGCAAGAGTAGTCGGGAAAATATGGGATTATCGCTACTTGATTGTTAAAGTTACTAAAGAAGCTTATTTGAGTACAGATCAAGTATATGTTCACATACAAATAGATTCTAAGGATTTGGGCTGGATTGAGAAATCTGTTCTAAATCCTATCAACAGTAACTTAATGCTTAGAAAAATGAAGAATCATTTATCGAATAGAAACCGTCTAAGAACTTTAAATAACAGAACTCTTGAAACTGTCTATGAAGAAGGGTTTGCTAGAATCATTGCACTTCCAAGTAATGATCCATGGAAAAGCGCCTTAACAAAGGATTATGAAAAAGAAGACATCAATATAATCAACGGAAAAATTTTGAAGTATACTATGAAAATTCAAAATCAGAACGGTTGGTACTATCGTCTTTGGGATCGAAATAAGTTTATCGGTTGGGTAAATGAGAAAAATTTATTAATAATTGATGGATTTCACATTGTTTCAACTGAAAATATATTATTGAAAGCACAAATAATATCAGACTATGCGTTTTCTTCATTAGAGGAACAAAAAACTATTGAAGTAACGACAAAAGAAGTTTTATTAACAGAGAAGTGCATTACAACACTAGGCATATATTTCAAAACGAATACAGATATTTTTGTGGAAGAGTCTAAGATTAAAGTGATTAAAAGCTTCGGAAAAGTTGATTTATTAGGAAATTTTGTGCTGTATCCTCAACAAGAAAATTTTAATATCGTTACCATGGGGCGGCTATCTCCAGAAAAAAGACAAGCTGAGTTAATTGAAGCCTTTAATCGATTTGTCACTTCCGTTGACAATGCTCGACTTTATATTTTAGGTGATGGACCTTTAAGGCAAGAGCTAATTGATCAAATAAAATCTTTAAATATAGCTGACAAAGTTTTTTTAATGGGGCATGAGAAAAATCCTTTTCAGTTACTATCTGAAGCTCAATTTTTTATTCTAACTTCGGAATATGAAGGACAACCTATGGTTTTGCTAGAAGCAATGGCCTTGGGAGTTCCAGTAGGAGCTACAAATATACCGGCTACACAATTTGTATTACAAAATGGTAGATTAGGAATTTTGGCCCAAAGTAATAACGTTGAAGGCATAGAAAATATGCTTATAAAGGCATATAATGAAAAAGTCCAACCAGCTACTTTCAATGCACAAGAATATAATAAAAATGCGATCAAGATGTTTTATAAACAAATTGAGGAGGTATAAGCAATGAGATATCTTGTTACAGGCGGTGCCGGCTTTATAGGCTCAACATTAGTAAATAATTTAGAAAAAAATAACAATGAAATAGTGGTCGTTGATAACTTATCGATGGGAAAAAGAGAAAATCTTAATAGCAGTCCTAAAATCACGTTCTTTGAAAAAGATGTAAGAAACCGAGATTTTGTAAATAAATTATTTGCTGAATATCAGTTTGATTATATTTTCCATCTAGCTGCAGTTGCAAGTGTTGCCGATTCGATAGAGAGACCATTTGAAACACACCAAGTTAATATGGAGGCTACACTTGACTTACTGGAATTAGCAAAAGAGACCCAGAAAAATCTAAAAAGGTTTGTTTTTGCTTCTTCTGCGGCTGTTTATGGAGACGATCAAGTCTTACCTAAATCAGAGATTTCGAGAATAAAGCCGTTGTCTCCGTATGCAATTGACAAATACTCGTCGGAACAATATGTATTACTTTATAATACTCTGTATGGGTTACCGACAAGTGCTGTACGATTTTTTAATGTTTATGGTCCAAATCAAAATCCTTCTTCTCCATACTCAGGAGTGTTGTCTATTATAACGAATCATTTCAAAAAAATAAGAAATAATGAAAAAGATGTGTTTACAATTTTTGGAGATGGGAGTCAAACTAGAGACTTTGTCTATGTTGAGGATGTTTTGCAAGCTCTAAAATTGGTATCAGAAAAAGAAGAAGCACTAGGAGAAGTGTTTAATGTAGGGACTGGCGCTCCTAGTTCGATTAACGATGTACTTGGTATATATGAATCCGAAATGAATATCAAGCCTATAATTCAGTTTGAAGAGTCTAGAAAAGGTGATATTAAGGATTCGGTTGCAGATATATCAAAACTTAAGAAAATTGGGTTTTCACCTAATTATAGTTTAGATGAAGGAATAGCTGAGTATTTAAAAGAAGAAATACAATATTGATAAATGTTAAATAGTTGTGGAATGGAGTAAATCTCAATGAAAGTGACAAGGTCCAATAGTTCGAAATCTCTCAATACGGAAAAGATATTCTCCTTTATGCTAGTACTTCTTTCATTTGTTTTAATTTTACTAACTTTGAATTCAAATGTTTTTTCAAATAGGATAGACGCTCATGATTCTTCCATGTTTCTTTATTTCGGAAAAGGAATATCGGAAGGATTAATACCTTATAAAGATATGTTTGATCATAAAGGGATAGTATTATTTTTTATTCAATATATAGCTAATATTGTTGGATTGGGCAATATATTTTTGGGAATATTTTTAGTGGAGGCAGTTTTTTTATTAATTGCTTTAATTTTTCTTTACAAAACAAGTTATCTTGTTTCAAGAAATCATTTGATATGTGGAGTTGTAATATTGATTTCTTCTGGATTATTTTCTGAATTATACGAAGGTGGAAATCTTTCTGAAGAATATGCATTAACTTTTATCTCTATCTCAATGTACTACTTTCTGAAAGAGATAATCGGTGATTCATTAAAAAGTTACCAATACTTTCTTTTAGGTCTAATGGGTGGTTTAGTATTTTTTATACGTCTAAACATGATTTCTCTTTGGGTAGTCTTTTGCATAGGAATAGCCGTAAGAGAAATTATAAAAAAAAGTTTTGTTTCTCTTTTTAGAAAAGCTTTTTACATTTTTCTTGGTGGAATGTCTATTGTTTTGCTCATTATTGTATTCTCTATAATGACAAATTCAGTTGAGGAAATGATTTTTCAAACATTCACATTGAACATGCAGTACTCTTCAACATCTCTAAAAGAACGAGTGGCAGCGTTTATCTTCTTCTTCGGTTTATTTTCAGTATATGGTCTGCCTATTTGGTTTACAGTTTTGTTTTCAAAAATTGTTATTAAATATAGAGAAATAGAGGTGGAGAAGCGGTCTGTTATTGTTTTAATCCTAATAGCACTGATTTTAAATCTATTTACGATTGTTGTCTCTGGTAGAAATTATCGTCATTACGGAATCACGGAAATTCCTTTTCTGATTGTTTTACAGTGCATCGCAATGGGATTTTACTCAAAAAAATTTAGTAGGAAGAAAAATCTTATAGTTATGTTTGTATTTCTTTTTTCCATGCTACCTATATTCTTGCCAACCGTAGGTGAACGTATTAATAATGTTAATAGAAAAGAAACGCCTTCATATCAATCGGAACAATTAGATATTGCCAGATATATAAAAAATCATTCGAACGAGGATGAACAAATTTATGTTCATGCAATTGATGCAAATATATACTTACATTCTAATAGATTCTCTAATTCCAAATTTTTTGTGCTTCCTTCGCTGAATTATGAAGAATTTCCAAAGTTAAAAAATCAATTTACAAATTCTTTACAAAAAAATCCTCCAAAGTTTATTGTTATTTCAAAAAATTCATTCTTAGAGGAGCATCCAAACGATAGAAAACTAAATAAGATTTTAATTGAAAAAATCAAACAAGATTATCACAAAGTAGACGCATTCGATAAGAGCTACTATGTTTTTGAAAAACAGTAGCTTAAAATCGGTGAGATTTTCATCAATACAGCTTACAATAATGTTAAACTAGAGTACGAAAAATATTTATTTTATTCCACTCCTCCTAACTTTCGTGTATAATGGTACAAGTCAGTATTACGAAAGTTAGGAGGAGTTGTTTTGAGTAAACAACATCCAGAAGAGAAGTCCTTCAAAGACGAAGTTTTAGGTGCTTTGAAAAAACCTCAAACCAACGAATCGTCTGAACAAAAGCGATCATCTGTTGAGGAACCTATAGAAAGTCGCTCTGCGACCCGCAGTACAAAAAAGCAGAGCAGTACCCAAAAGGGCCAAATCAAAAATAAAACTGTTCAAAAAAACGCTAAAAAAGCGAAGCGTTCAGCTCCTAAAAGGGAAGAAGCTGGTTTAGATGAAAAGTCAGATACCGTTCGTAAGTTACAGCGGAAAAGAGAAGACCGTATCGTCAATCGCATCGTCACAATTGTTGTAATCGCATTAATCGTTATTGGCGGCGTCCTTGGTTTTTCAGTCTATCGATATGTTACTTCAGGATTGCAGCCGTTAGATCCAGAAAAAACAGAAAAAGTTGCTGTTGAGATTCCAAGCGGATCATCAAATAAAATGATTGGCGAGATTTTAGAAAAAGATAAGATCATCAAAAGTGGTATGATCTTTAATTATTATACGAAATTTAATAATCTGACTGGTTTCCAAGCTGGTAATTATCAGTTTTCTCCAAGTATGACTCTGGATGAAATTAGTGCCCAGTTACAGCAAGGAGAAGGGTCAGTGACATCAGATGCGAAAGTGACGATTCCTGAAGGGTATGATATAGACCAAATCGGAGATGCGCTTGCCAAAGCAACAAGTATCTCGAAAGATGATTTCTTAGCTTTAATGAAAGATGACACCTTCTTTAATAAAATGCATGAAGCATATCCAGAGTTGTTGGATAGCGCAGCAAAAGCAGAAGGCGTTCGCTACAAGTTAGAAGGATATCTCTTCCCGGCAACTTATGACTATTATAAAGGAAACACTTTAGAAGAAGTTGTGACCCAAATGATCGATAAAACAAATACTGTTATGTCTAAATATTACGATCAGATCGCAGAAAAAGAAATGACAGTGCAAGAAGTGTTGACCTTGGCTTCTCTTGTCGAAAAAGAAGGTAGTAAAGAAGATGACCGTAAGAACATTGCCCAAGTCTTCTTTAACCGTCTGGCAGTGGATATGCCATTGCAGTCAGATATTTCTATTCTCTATGCGTTAGGCGAGCATAAAGAGTTGGTAACTTACGAAGATACTCAAGTAGACTCACCATACAATTTGTATGTCAACACAGGATACGGTCCAGGATCATTCAATAATCCAAGTGAGCAATCTATCAAAGCAGTGTTGGAACCAACACCAAATAATTACTATTATTTTGTGGCAGACATCAATACGCAAGAAGTCTATTTTGCAGAAACCTATGATGAACATATGCGTTTAGTTGAAAAATATGTAAACAATACTTCGAATTAATTTTTATTAGGATATTAGTTTACATTTAAAAAAAACCATGGTAATCTTTTGTGGACTATTCGCAAAAGATTACCTTTTGCAGTTGATACGAAGTTAAAAGGAGAAATTAAAATGGTAGAAAAAGTATACCCAATGACATTAGAAGGAAAAGAAAAATTAGAGCAGGAATTAGAAGAATTAAAGACAGTCAAACGTGGAGAAATCATTGAAAGAATCAAAGTTGCCCGCAGCTTTGGAGATCTTTCTGAGAACTCTGAATACGAATCCGCAAAAGATGAACAAGCCTTTGTAGAAGGTCGTATCACCACATTAGAAAATATGATCCGTTTTGCTGAGATCATTGATAATGAAGGCGTAGACAATGATGAAGTATCGATCGGAAAAACAGTCACGTTCATTGAATTACCTGATGGAGATGAAGAAGAATATACAATAGTTGGGAGTGCAGAAGCGGATCCATTTTCTGGTAAAATCTCAAACGATTCACCGATCGCTCGTGCATTGATTGGTAAAAAAATCAATGATGAAGTAACAATTTCAACACCAGGCGGAGATATGCTGGTGAAAATCACAGAAGTGAAAAAAAGCTGATTTTTTCGTAAAAGTATAAGCAGAAGATCCTGATGATCACTTTCTCAAAGAGAAAAGGACCAATCAGGATCTTTTTTCGGACTCGCGACGGATGTATGCCATCGAAGAATCCGTTATGATAAAATAGAATCATTGGGAGGAGGAGCTTACATGAAAAGCCCTTGGCGTTTTTTCTTTGTCGTAGAAGCATTATTATTTCTATTTGCGGTCTGGCAAATTTTATCGAATCCACCGTTATTGATTTTATTGATTTTAGGTGTTGTGACGATCTACTTTGTTTCTCGCAGAGAACGTAAAACAAATTTTAATAATTTTTTGATGGTTACCGGTGGTATTGCCATCTTTATCAGTCTTTTAAATAGTCCGGCTTTGTGGCTGATGTTGATTTTTGCGATCCTTTTTATTGGATTGAAAGGTGTGGAAATCACTGGTGTAGATTTTACAAAAAACACGTTTTGGCGCAAAAAACAAATGATCATTTTAGAAACAGAAGAACCAAAGCAGTTTCATCCTCATAAAACGAAACAACAATGGATCGGCAATGAGCGGATCGGGAATCAAGTGTATGAATGGGATGATATCAATATCGACATCTTTTCTGGAGATACGATCATTGATTTGGGAAATACATTATTGCCGAAAAAAGAGAATGTCGTGATTGTTCGTAAGGGATTCGGCCGTACGAGAATTTTAGTTCCTGCTGGAGTTGCTATCAAAATGGAACATAGCACCTTTATCGGGACAGTGATTTTCGAAGGCGAGTCAACAGGTCTGAAGAATGAGAAAGTTACGATCTACAGTCCGGATTATGAGGAAAACACCCGCCGACTAAAAATTTTAACGAACACTTTGATTGGGGATATCGAGGTGATTCGGGTATGATTGCTAAATTTTCTCGAGGAATGATCGCTTTTTATAGTGCGGTCACTAGTTTTTTGATGATGATCTTGATTCTTTTTTCGTATCTTTATGCTAGTGGAAAGAAGAATTGGCTGCTAGAAGTCTTTCAGATCAAACTATTCTTTATACCGATCATTTTTCATTTATTAGTTGTTTCGCTGATGGTGGGCCTGGCTGTCTTTCTATTGATTTCTCTTTTCAGAAACCGCCAATACGGGCCAATCGAAGAGAAGCTGCGATTACTTTCAAATGGAGATATTGATAGTCCACTACTTGACACACCTATCCCTCATGCGCAAGAAAATCGGTTGATTGAAGATGTCGATCGAGACATCAGGAAATTACAGGTCAAAATGAAAGATATGTCAAGTGAGCTTCAACAATTAAATGCTCGGCCGCAGCTAGTGGATGGCAGTACAAAAGAAGAAATCCTTGAAGCCGAACGACATCGTTTGGCCCGAGAATTGCATGATTCAGTTTCACAACAATTATTTGCCGCAATGATGATGATGTCCGCATTGAACGAACAAGCTATCCGGGACGATGCCCCAGAAATGCAAAAGAAGCAGTTGGCTATGGTAACGGACATCATCAATGCTTCGCAGTCTGAGATGCGAGCGTTATTGTTACATCTGCGTCCGGTCACATTGGAAGGGAAAAGCCTCAAACAAGGAATCGAGCAATTATTAAAAGAATTGGAAACAAAAATTAAGATATCCTTGAAATGGGATATTGAAGAGTTTACTATGCCAAGCTCTATAGAAGACCAATTATTTCGAGTGATTCAAGAATTACTATCGAATACACTGCGTCATGCCAAAGCGGATGAACTTGAAGTCTACTTGAATCATATTGAACACAACGTGCTGTTGCGCGTGATCGACGATGGTGTAGGATTCGATGTCGACAATCAAAAAGCTGGCAGTTATGGACTGATGAATATCCGTGAGCGAATCAGTGCCGTTGGCGGCACATTAAAGATTATCAGTTTTAAAAATCAAGGAACAAGTATTGAAATAAAAATCCCGCTGCTTAAGGAGGCATAAAAATGATCAACGTTTTGTTAGTAGATGACCACGAAATGGTACGTTTGGGGGTTTCTTCCTACTTATCCATTCAAGAAGATATAGAGGTGATTGGAGAAGCTGAAAACGGCAAAATCGGCTACGAAAAGGCATTGTCTTTACGTCCCGATGTCATCTTGATGGATTTAGTGATGGATGAAATGGATGGTATTGAGGCAACCAAAGCCATTCTAGCAGATTGGCCGGAAGCAAAAATCATCATAGTTACTAGTTTTATTGATGACGAGAAAGTATATCCTGCAATTGAAGCTGGTGCTGCCGGTTATTTGTTAAAAACATCCACTGCACATGAAATTGCGGATGCCATTCGTGCGACTCAAAGAGGCGAGCGGGTGTTGGAACCGGAAGTAACAACGAAAATGATGGATCGTTTAACAAATCGTACGCCGATTTTACATGATGATCTGACAAATCGAGAAAAAGAAGTGCTGCTTTTGATTGCTGAAGGGAAAAGTAATCAGGAGATCGCAGATGAGTTGTTTATTACACTCAAAACGGTTAAAACTCATGTATCAAATATATTGTCGAAACTAGAAGTGGAAGATCGAACACAAGCAACCATTTATGCCTTTAAGCATGGCTTGACAAAATAAGAATCTCATCATAAGGGTACCTCCTCATAGTCAGTTGAGGAGGTTTTTGATATACTAGAGTAGGATTTGTAAGGTAAAGGAGCGTTTAATGTGAAGCAGAATTACGCGATTATTGGTCTTGGAAGGTTCGGCGGCAGTATTTGTCGAACATTGATAGAATCCGGACAAGAAGTATTAGCCATTGACAGCAATGAGGATCGGGTCAATGAGTATATGAATATTGCTACCCATGCGGTAGTGGGCAATGCACAGGATGAAATGACGTTGCGCTCATTAGGAATTCGTAATTTCGACCATGTGATCGTAGCAATCGGTGAAGATATCCAAGCAAGTATTCTTGTGACTTTGATGGTCAAAGAGATGGGGGTACCGAACGTTTTAGCAAAGGCGCAAAATGAATATCATGCTCGGGTTCTTGAGAAGCTTGGTGCTGATCGAGTTGTCCACCCAGAACGGGATATGGGGATTCGTATCGCTCACAATCTAGTATCAAAAAATATCTTGGATTATATTGAGCTTTCAGATGAATTTTCGCTGGCGGAGATTCGTGTCTCAAATCCGCGTTTCTTTAATAGGTCCTTACTTGATTTGAATTTTCGTCAAAAATATGGATTGACCGTTGTTGCTATTCGTCGAGGACCTGGACAAGTGATCGTGTCTCCCGCAGCTGATTCGATCGTGCGTGAGAATGATAATCTACTCGTGATTGGGAACACGGATGATGTGGATATTCTTGATGAACATATGAATGATTAGGAGTGAAAAATGATGAATATAACTATTACAGATGCCGCAATTGATTGGTTCAAAAAAGAACTGACAGTCGACCAAGGAAGCGGCGTTCGCTTTTTTGGTAAAATCTATGGGAAAACTCAGATCCATGATGGTTTTTCAGTAGGAATGTCAGTAGATAAACCTGAAAATCCTATCGTTCAAAAGACAGTTTCAGACATGCTTTTTTTTATTGAGGAGGCTGACGAGTGGTTCTTCAAAGGGTATGATCTGCAAGTCGACTACGATGAAAAGCTAGATGAACCTAAATATAGTTTTACTGAAAACAATTAACTAAAATAAAGATACAATGCAACAGTATGAGTCTATGACTGAAGTTTAGTGGATTCCATATCGCTAGCTTTGATCATAGACCTGTTCGTTAGGAGATGAAACCATGTTATCAATTATCGTACCTTGCTTTAATGAAGAGAGTAGCTTACCACTTTTTTTTGAAGAGACTGAAAAAGTAAAAGATCAGGTAGGCATGCCTTTTGAATATTTGTTTATCAATGATGGGTCATCCGATCAAACACTCGCAGTGATGCGCAAGCTGCATCAAGAGCATCCAGAAAGTGTGCGGTACCTTTCGTTTTCACGTAATTTTGGAAAAGAAGCAGCCTTGTATGCTGGCTTAAAAGCAGCAAAAGGGGATTTTGTTACCGTAATGGATGCAGATTTACAAGATCCTCCAAGCCTTTTGCCTCAGATGTTTGACTTGCTCAACACAAAACAATTAGACTGTGTTGGAACGCGCAGAGCCGATCGCAAAGGAGAGCCTAAAGTTCGTAGTTTCTTTTCAGAAGCCTTTTATGCATTGATCAACAAAATTGGTGAGGCACATATGGTCAATGGCGCACGAGATTTCCGTTTAATGCGTCGTAATATGGTGGATGCAGTTTTAGAACTTTCTGAATACAATCGGTTCTCCAAAGGAATCTTTAGTTGGGTAGGTTTTGATACAGAATACATTGCCTACGAAAATCGTGAAAGAGTAGCTGGAGAAACTTCTTGGTCATTCTGGAGTTTATTCAAGTACTCGATTGATGGCATCGTCAATTTTTCTGATACGCCATTAAATATTGCTTCTTTTGTTGGCGCGTTGTCTTGTCTAGCTTCTGGAATTGCACTGCTATTCATAATTATTCGTACTTTTATTTTTGGTGATCCTACCTCAGGCTGGCCTTCTTTAGTTTGTATCGTATTGTTTGTTGGTGGTTTGCAATTGCTTTGTCTAGGTATTATTGGAAAATATATTGGAAAAATTTTTCTGGAAACGAAAAAACGTCCCCTTTACATTTTAAAGGAGACAGAAAAAGATCAAAAATAATTTTTGGGATTAAAAAAGCAGCGCTGGTTGATGATCAATACCCTTTTGTTACATCGACTTGATTTCGAACCAATTTTTTCTCGTGGATAAAATTGCGGAAGTTATCCATAAAGATGGCCATGAATGCTTTTTGAAAATGTGGGGTCAACCCGGAAATATGCGGGGTGATCAACACATTTTCCAGTGTCCATAGCGGGTCATTTGCGGGTAAAGGTTCTTCTTCAAAAACATCAAGAGCCGCAAATGCGATTTCTTTTTGGCGGAGGGCTTCTGTCAACGCTACAGTATCTACACTAGGTCCACGCCCAACATTATAAAAAGAAGCGGATGATTTCATACTATTAAAAAAATGGTTATTATAGATTCTTGTAGTTTCAGGTGTCAATGGTAAGATATTGATCACACAATCAGCTTTCTGACTTTGTTCAATCAACTCTTCAAGTGGATAAGTTTCCTTGAAACCATCAACGGCATGCCCCGTTGTATTTATGCCGACAGGTTGGGTGCCAAAAAAATTTAAGGCCTTTGCTAAAGCCTGCCCAATTTTACCTGTACCTGCGATCAGTATTTCTTTATCAGATAATAATGAATAAGGAATACCATTGGGCTGCCATTGTCTTTCAGCCTGTTTTTTGATGGCGGTAAAAATTCCTCTGGATTCCATGAATAATAAAGCAATTAAATGATCAGTGATCGATTGTGCATGAATGCCGCTACCATTAGAAAGTAAGATGTTCTTTTGGGCAAACTGTGCTAGAGGTAGGGTATCCACACCGGCTGAAATGGCTTGGACCCATTCAAGAGAAGCATTAGCCAGTAACTTTCCGGCCCATTCTTCTTTCCAACCAATCGTGATTGCAACATTTGACCAGTCGATGGAAGTTGCTTCATCATAGTGGATAAACTGATATTCATCACTGATTTCATGAATTTGTGTGATAAATTCATCACGAAATTCTCTGCTAGATAAAATATATTTAGTCATATTTGTTCCTCCTTTATTTTAGTGTATCAAAGAACGAAGAAAAAACCATGCGCAAAGATCTATGCATGGTTGGATAGTTACTAGCTTTTTAATTGGATTTTAGGCGAACCTTTGACGCCTTGAGTGAATAGAAACAGTGCTGCGAATAAGATAAATGTTGTCCCATCAAAATTTGGTACGAATAGTTGGATCAGCACACTCAAAATTGTTGGTAAAGCAGCACTAACGATTAGTATCTTAAGGTTTTCAAAAAAGCTGTAAGAAAAAAGTTTTAGTTTTGTATAGATAGTTGCAATAAATGTACCCATGATCAATGTGATTAATAAATTTAAAAATGTAGGGTAGAGCGCTACTAAGAAAACAATAAGTTGTAGCCACCAAGGAATTTGATTGCTGCTCAGAGTTTCCCGAATCTTTTTGCCATCTAAATTTTTAAATGCTGGTTCATTATAAGAAAATTTTAATTGATTTGTATCTAAGAATGATGTGGAAAGTCCTGTTCCAGGGAAACTGACAACAATTTCTTTTTTTAATAGTCCCACACTCAACACATTTGCAGTGGCATCTGAAGCAATATCGGTAGCGTTGCGTTTTCCTTCAGGGTCGAAAGTAAAAATGATAGAGTCGGTTTGATAGATAAACCCTTCTCCTTGTCCATTCGTTGTTAATTGACCATTTTCAATCGAAAAATTGGGGATTTTTTGCGCAATTTTTTGACTATCTCGCTGGAAATCCTGAAAGATATCATTGACTTGCAAAGTGATTGGTACGGCTAAAATAACGGTAGCTCCAAGTAGAAAAAGAATCACTTTTGAAAAAGCAGCGTCTTTTACATATTTGAGATTTGGGATTCGAATAAATGCACTTTTTAGCATTTGTATGATTGTCATTTGTTTAACTCCTTTTATGTAACTAAAAATAATTGTAACGAAGGCAGCAACAGAACACAAGGACTTATGACAGAAAAGTCCGATTATCTCTAAAGTGTTCTTTGCTGATTAATGAGTAGAATTGGAGATCGAGTATGGAAAGTTTAAAAAATGTGAAAAATAAACTACAAGAAAAAAAATTATGGGAGCCGTTAACGTATTTAATTTTTGGTGGATTAACTACTTTGGTCAATTTAGTTGTTTATTTTCTCTTTAGAGAAATCTTTGATTTTCATTATATGATTGCTAATGTGATTTCTTGGGCAGCTTCTGTGTTGTTCGCATTCTTCACGAATAAGATTTGGGTCTTTGAAGCAAAAAGTGAAACAAAAAAAGAATCGTGGCTTGCCTTTTGGAAGTTTCTTTTCTTCAGAGTCCTTTCGCTGGGATTGGATATGGCTTGTATGTATCTATTGATTAGCGTACTAGGAACCGGTGATTTTATCGCTAAGCTTGTTACACAAATCGTTGTCGTCCTAGCAAACTATGTTTTCAGCAAGTTTCTGATTTTTGCACCAAAAAAAGTTGATAAAAAGTAAGCATATGTTTTGATGAACCACTTTTTATCTGATAATGTTACTTATGTAATCACTATCACTGAGGAGGAATTTTTTATGTCTTACACATTACCAGATTTACCTTATGCTTATGATGCATTAGAACCTTACATTGATGAAGAAACGATGCATTTGCATCATGACAAGCATCACAATACTTACGTCACAAATTTGAATGCAGCAATTGAAAAACATCCTGAATTAGGTGAAAAATCAGTTGAAGAATTACTTGCTGATTTTGATTCGGTGCCTGAAGACATCAAAACAGCTGTCCGTAATAACGGTGGTGGTCATGCAAATCACAGCTTTTTCTGGGAAATCTTGGCACCAAATGCTGGTGGTGAACCAACAGGAGCCATCAAAGAAGCCATCGAAGAAACATTTGGCAGCTTTGCTGATTTCAAAGAAGAATTCAAAACAGCAGCAACTGGCCGCTTTGGTTCTGGCTGGGCTTGGTTAGTCATCAAAGATGGTAAATTAGCGATCACTTCAACTGCGAACCAAGATTCACCATTAATGGACGGTCAAACGCCAGTTTTAGGCTTAGATGTTTGGGAACATGCCTACTACTTGAAATACAAAAATGTACGCCCTGATTATATCAATGCTTTCTGGAGTGTTGTTAATTGGGATAAAGTAAATGATTTTTATGCGAAAGCAAAATAATCATTAAGTAAGGGAATTATTTTTAATCAGAATAAAACTATCCCAACGATAAAAGAAAGCACGTTGCATCTTAGCATCAGCTTCGTGTTAACCATAAGTTCTCACTGCTACCTTTGATTCGTTGGGGGTAGTTTTATTTTTTGAAACATATTGCTAACGCTTTCATTTTCAGCTATAATATTGAAGACGGAAGCGTCTTATTTTAATTACTGGAGGATTTACACGCATGGAACATGGAAAAGTAAAATGGTTCAATAATGAAAAAGGTTTTGGGTTTATTACAGTTGATGGCGGAGATGATGTCTTTGTTCATTTTTCTGCGATCCAAGGAGATGGCTTTAAGTCTTTAGAAGAAGGTCAAGAAGTCGAGTTTTCGATTGTCGAAGGCGCCCGAGGACCGCAAGCGGCAGAAGTCACGAAAATCTAAACTAGAACAAGCTGAGGGGGACCTCAGCTTTTTTTAATTTGCTATTTTCGGCCAAATTTGTTATCTTCAGTGTATTGTAAATAGATTAAAAATGAGGGATATTTGATGAAACGAGTAATTACGTATGGGACATTTGATTTGCTCCATTATGGTCATATCAATTTATTGCGCCGAGCAAAAGAACAAGGAGACTATTTGATCGTGGCATTGTCTACGGACGAGTTCAATTGGGATGAAAAACAGAAGAAATGCTACTTTTCTTATGAAAAACGTAAACAGTTATTAGAGGCTATTCGCTATGTTGATTTAGTTATTCCTGAAAAAAACTGGGAACAAAAAGTTTCTGACGTCAAAGAGTACCACGTGGATACTTTTGTCATGGGTGATGATTGGGCTGGTAAATTTGATTTCATTCAAGAAGAAACAGATGCCGAAGTTGTTTATTTAGCTAGAACGCCTGAAATATCAACGACACAGATCAAAAAAGACTTAAAAATAAATAATTAATACTTAAAGCATAAAAGGTATCTTTAAATGGTGCCTTTTTTTGTACACTATTTCCGTTTTTTTCTTAAAATTTATTAGATGTTTTTCGTTGTTTATTTTGTCTTAGAGGAAAATATGATATGATGTAGCTTGAGTTGTAGCAAATGAATAGAATTTCTTTGAGAATGGATGAAGAAAGTGGAAAAAGAAATAAAAGTTCGTAGTACTTTGGTTACAAAGGAATATGACCTATACAAAAAGAAATCAGACAAAGTGAAAGCATTATTCAAATTTTATCATCGAAATGTTCCGCGTTTTTGGGCATTAAAAGGCGTTAGTTTTGAAGTGCGTGCAGGAGAGTCTGTAGGGATCATTGGGATAAATGGTTCTGGAAAATCAACGCTTTCAAATGTGATCAGTGGCATTATTCCTCCAACATCAGGCACAATGGAAGTCAATGGCGATACGTCGATTATCGCAATTGGAGCCGGATTAAAATATCAATTGACAGGTTTAGAAAATATTCGTCTAAAAGCATTGATGTCTGGAATGACCAATAAAGAAATCGATAAAAAAATGGATGAAATCGTAGCATTTGCCGATTTAGGTGATTTTATTAATCAACCTGTAAAAAGCTATTCCAGTGGGATGAAGTCACGTTTAGGGTTTGCCATTGCTGTTCATAATGATCCAGATATTTTGATCATTGATGAAGCTTTATCTGTTGGAGACGAAACTTTTTATCAAAAATGTGTGGATAAAATCATGGAATTCAAAGAGTCCGGCAAGACTATTTTCTTTGTCAGCCATGCTTTAGGACAAGTTGAAAAATTATGTGACCGTACAATCTGGATGCATTACGGCGATTTGCGCATGTTTGGTCCGACTGAGGAAGTAATGGCGGAATATCGCAAGTTTATCGACTGGTTCAAGAAGCAACCGAAAAAAGAACAAAAAGCTTACCAAGATAAATACAAAGAAAATCAAAAGGCATTTAATCTAGAAAAATTAGCTGAAAAAAGCCAAGATGATAGCTTGCTGAAAGAGCAGCATCTATCTGAACAAATGATTCAGAAGAACCTTAAACGAACTCCTTTAGGTGAGAAGATGACGATTCCAACTAAAGGACTTTTGACTCTTGCGATAGTAGGAACACTGTTTTGCTCTCTTGTTTCTTTCAGTGGCAGATCCATTAGCTATGCGCTAAAGCATCCAGTTGATGCAATTGTACAAGTTTTCAAGTAAAGATAACTATTTCTTTATTTAGTTTAGATAGAAAAGGAAGAGTTTAGTGAAAGAAATTGCTGCAGTAATAAAAGAACAATTTAATCATGCGGGAATTATTTTCCGTATGTCTCGATACGAGGACAAAGCAACCTATCAAAGCCACTATCTTGGTCTTGCATGGCAAATCTTGAACCCTGCGATTCAAATTGGCATCTATTATTTAGTCTTTGGGCTAGGAGTCAATGGTAATCGGAAAGTAGATGGCGTACCATTTATTATTTGGATGTTGATTGGGATCACAGCTTGGTTTTATATCAATTCTTCGGTACTTGGAGCGTCCAATAGTATTCACCGACAAGTTGGTATGGTAGCCAAAATGAAATTTCCAGTAAGTATCTTGCCGTCAATCAATATTATCAGTAACTTGTCATCTTATATCCCTATGGTAGCTATTGTGATTGGCTCGCTCTTATGGGCGGGAGTAACACCGTCCGTTTATTGGTTGCAATTTATTTATTACTTTATTGCGATGGTTATTTTCTTATTTGCTTTCGGATTATTAAATGCGACCATTACAGTATTGATACGTGACTATCATATTTTCTTACAATCAGTGTTGCGTTTGTTGTTTTATGTTTCAGGACCAATTTGGGATATCAATAATCGAAATATGCCGGAATGGTTAATTAAGCTATTACGTTTGAATCCCTTTTATTATTTGATTGAAGGCTTTAGAGATGCCTTTTTATCACGTGGTTGGGTTTGGGAAAAAACGACCTACACTTTGATATTTTGGGGTGTAACTCTGACTTTATTGATATTAGGTAGTCATCTACACATGAAGTTTAGAGCGCGATTTGTGGATTATATTTAAGTATAAAAAAACTATTTTTCAATTAATACAAAAAACTATCCGAAGGAATGAAGGGTCTGTTAAAGCGAGTCTCTTACTTTCCTTAGGATAGTTTTTTTAGATGTGTTAATGAATAGGGATGTACGCCGTTAAAAGTTAAAATAACAAATTCTTTATCGTTTCATTTTTGTTGCAATCGTGTTAAGATTCTGTAATAAAACAGAAGCAAGATTGCTGAATTTGTAAAATTGTGGCAAAATTTAAACGATTACCTAATAATGTTGTGATAGAGGTGTAGGATGCGTTTATATCAAAAAGTAATTTTAGGATTGTTGGGCTTGGTGGCAGTAAGTATTGTCGGTGTCACTGTCTATGGAATGAAAGTATACGATGATACGAATAAAACGTTCAATAATATTACGCAAAGTGCGGATCGTAAGACGAAAAAACGTGAAACGGCAGTAAGTATTGAAGATAGAGAACCCTTTTCGATTCTTTTGCTTGGGATTGATACTGGAGCGTTGGGGAGAACCGAACAAGGGCGTTCAGATAGTATGATGGTCGTTACGGTTAATCCTGCCAAGAAACAATCAACGATCGTTAGTCTTGACCGTGATATCTACACTCAAATTGTTGGGTATGGCACGTTGGATAAGCTGAACCATGCATATGCCTTTGGTGGCGAAGCAATGTCGATGGATTCCGTTGAAAATCTGTTAGACATTCCTATTGACCATTATGTTACGATTAACATGCAAGGTATGCGAGATTTGATCGATGCAGTTGGAGGCATCGAAGTCACTAATAAAATCGATTTTACTCTGGAAGGGGTGCATGTGCCTAAAGGAACCATTACTTTAGATGGGAAAACCGGTCTTGCCTATGCACGCATGCGAAAACAAGATCCGGAAGGCGACATTGGACGTCAAAAACGGCAAAGAGAAGTTGTCACTAAGATCG
The DNA here is from genome assembly GCF_051714805.1 of Enterococcus sp. AZ091. Lineage (NCBI taxonomy): Bacteria > Bacillati > Bacillota > Bacilli > Lactobacillales > Enterococcaceae > Enterococcus > Enterococcus sp. AZ091. The sequence continues at coordinate 1,767,029 of NZ_JBIOSO010000001.1, forward strand.
TTAAAAAAGTAATGAGCTTGGATGGCGTCAGCAATTATCAAAAAATATTAAAAGCTGTTGAAAAGAATTCAAAAACAGATTTGACTTGGGATGACATGATGGATATCGCTACCAATTATTTGCCTGCGTTCACGACAATCGATCAAGAACAATTGCAAGGTGAAGGCCAAATGATGAATGGGGTCTATTACCAATTATTAGGTATCAATCAATTGCTGGAAATGCAAAATAAATTGAAAGAACAACTGAATCTTCCTACCAGCGAGACTTTGTCTCAAGGAGATGAACATACTGATGGTTATACAAACTATCAATTGTACGACGATACGAATTACAATAGTGAAGAAAACTCAAATGAGAATCCAGGTGAACCGTCAGACATTTATGATGATGGAGCCGGGTATCAGGAAGATACTGGCGATTACTCTGGATATTAATAATGAAAACCAAAGCAAACGGTCATTGATCGTTTGCTTTTTACTTTTCCACAGATGGAAGTTAGAAAAATGTGTTTCACGGGATTAAAATTGGAAAAGATTAAGAAAGCTTAAAGTGTAGCAGATTTTTTCTCAACAAAAAAATCTTTTTGCGTAACTGTGAAACATTACAGTGGATGAGAACGAATTCTTATAATTTTCTCTAAGGATACTTGGATAATTTTGATTTCTTCTGTTTATATTGAAAATTTTTGGTAAAATAAGACGGTAAGCAGTTTGTAATGAGAGGATAGAAGAGATGAAGAATCTAAAAGATAAAGTCATTAAGAATATACGAAAAGGGCCTGAGGAGCCTAAGACAAAATCTTATCGCAAATCCCATGTTCCCTTTCGATTGAATTTTCTCTTTTTTGTGATTTTTGGTCTTTTTGTTGCGTTGATCGTGCAATTAGGTTATTTACAAATCGTCAATGGTGATAATATTGAGAAGCAATTGAAAGCTTCATCCGTGGTAGAAGTCAATGGCAGCTCTCCACGAGGAATGATTTATGATGCATCTGGCAAACCGCTTGTCAAAAATCAAGCCAATGCAGCCATTACCTTTACAAGAGGAAATAAGATGACAGCTGAAGATTTATTGAAGACTGCACAAAAACTAGCTACATTGATCGATATTCCAATCGATAAGAATCTGACAGAGCGGGACCTGAAAGATTTTTGGTTGGCAGATCCTGAAAATTTGAAGAAAGCGCAAGATCAATTAAGTTCCAAGCAAAAAGCGCTCGGGGCTTCTGAACAGTATGCGGCAACTGTCGATAAAGTAACGGATGAGGATATTGCCTTTAATGATGATCAGTTAAAAGTAGCTTCCATTTTTAAACGAATGAATAGTGCACAATCTTTAAGCACTGTTTATTTAAAAAATTCTGATGTATCTGATGAAGAACTAGCAATTGTGGCTGAGAATATGACCGAACTTCCCGGAGTTTCGACCGGCACAGACTGGACTAGAAAAATTGTTGAAGGCAGTTCATTGGCAAGTTTGATCGGAACTGTGACAACAGAAGAACAAGGGATCCCTGAAGAAAACTTGGATGAATATCTAGCGAAAGGGTATGCTCGTAATGATCGTGTAGGACGAAGCTATTTAGAGAAGCAATATGAAGAAGTCCTTCAAGGATCAAAATCAAAGTCTCAAATCACATTAGACAATAGCAATAATATTGAAAGCCAAAAAGAAATCTATGCGGGCTCTAAGGGAGATAATCTTGTACTGACGCTAGATGCCAAGTTCCAAAAAGAAGTTGATGAAATCTTACAAGATAACTTTAAGTCTTTGATGGATTCAGGAGCTGCAGAATACTCGCCTGGAGTCTATGCTGTTGCGATCAATCCTAAAACTGGCGGGATTTTGGCAATGTCAGGTTATCAACATGAGGCAGAATCAAGCAAATTGCAAGAGAATGCAATCGGAACCTTCATCAATGCTTTTGTTCCAGGGTCTGTAGTCAAAGGTGGTACGTTAGCAGCTGGTTGGGAAAATGGTGTCTTGAATGGGAATGAAGTCTTATATGACCAACCAATCCGCATCGGCTCTGATGTCAAAGCTTCGATCTTTAACCCGACAGGAGCAAACAACCGCAATTTGTCAGCTGAACAAGCCTTAGAAGTTTCTTCCAACTCCTACATGATGCAGGTTGCTTTACGCTTGATGGGCATTGAGTATCAGCCTGGAATTTCAATTCCAACAGTTGATCGTCAAACAGAAGCCTACAGTAAGCTGCGTACAGCCTTTGCCTCTTTTGGGATGGGGACGAAAACAGGGATCGATCTTCCTGGCGAAGCAACAGGGATCAGCACACCTGTCGACAAATTAGATACGGTCAGTGATGGCGGTAAGATCCTGGACTTAGCCTTCGGACAGTTTGATACCTATACGACATTACAATTGGCTCAATATGCAGCAACTGTGGCCAATGGCGGCCAACGATTGCAGCCACATATCGTTTCGGGTATCTATGGGAATGATGAAACCGGTGGTTTAGGAAGCTTGAAATCAGCGGTAGAACCTACCGTTTTGAACGAAGTTGGTTTAACTACTGATCAGATGAAAATCATTCAAAATGGATTTTATGATGCCGTTCATGGAACAGATGCTTGGGCTACAGCAACAGGACTAGCTTCTGCTAAAATGGAACTTTCTGCGAAAACGGGTACTGCGGAGACACCGATTGTCGATGAAAATGGCAAAACCATCAATCTGGTCAACCTAAATATTGTTGCTTATGGACCAAGTGATGATGCAGATATAGCAGTTGCAGTGGTTTTACCACAGGTTAAATCTTCAACTACTTCGCATCCAAACGTAAAAATCGTGAAAGAAATCATGGATGCTTACTATGATTTATATATGAAATAAGCAAGGCATAATCGTTGAATGAGTAAGAGGGAGTTGATGAACGGTTCGTTCGCTGATGATTTTCCAAATCAGTGAAGGACGGTTCATCAACTTTTTTTATAGCAAAATACTTTCTATCGGAATTATTAAGAGATTATCAATAATTCGGAGAGAAACCTCTTTTTTAGTAAGTGGGTCTTGCTATTTTTGGTTGAATGGCATAGAATACTCTCGGTCAACAAGAAATGAAAAAGCAGGATTGGTTTCAATCATTTTTCATTTTAACTGACTTCTATTATAATTGACTAGAATTGCAGGGGGCTATCATGACGAAGCAATGTTTAACGAAACAAGAATTGATGGAACGCCTAGGGGAGTTCTCACCAGCAGAAAAAAAAGAAATCCGCGAATATTTGCAACGGAAGAATCCATTGCTGTTTCGCAAATTTGAACGCATGAAACATGAATTATTTCGTCTAGAATCAAGACGGATTCAATGTGAAATCGAAAAAAATGAAAAGGAGTTGAATCAGCTCGATCATAAGATTCTCATGAAAAAAGAACATTTTCTTGAGTTATTAATCGCAATTCGAAAGAAAAGAGGATAATGGATGGAATTTATTGAACTTATCATCATCATCGCGATCCTCGTGACCTTTTCAAATATTGTCAGCAAAATACTGCCATCAGTACCGATTTTCTTCATTCAGATTATCTTAGGCATTCTGCTAGGATTGACTGAAATGGGACAAGAAATCGCATTTGAACCAGAGATGTTTCTAGTGATGATCATTGGACCGCTATTGTTTCGAGAAGGAGAACGAGCCGATGTTCCGGAAATCTTGAAGAACAGTAAGATCGTTTTGTTTCTGGCCTTTGGCGGTGTTTTGCTGACCTTATTTGCAGTGGGAACGACACTGCATTGGCTGATGCCATCGATTCCTTTGGCTGCTTGTTATGCTTTTGGCGCTGCCTTAGGACCAACAGATGCGGTAGCCGTCTCATCTTTAGCGAAACGCTTAAAAATTTCCAAGAACATCATGCATATTTTAGAAGGCGAAGGTCTTTTGAATGATGCTTCCGGGGTAACAGCGCTCCAATTTGCTATCGTTGCTTTAGTCACTGGTAGCTTTTCTGTTATGGGGGCTGGCTTTCAATTGCTTTTTTCGAGTATTGGCGGCGGCTTGATTGGTTACTTGATCGTTTGGTTAAAACGGCGGATCATTCGCTTTATTGAAAAAATATCTGCCCAAGATGTCACTGTTTATCTGTTGATCGAACTACTATTGCCTTTTGCAGCCTACTTGATTGCAGAAATGGTTGGAGTATCTGGTATCATTGCGGCAGTTGTTGCCGGTGTAGCGCAAGCACAAAGAAGACGACGAGTCTCTTTGTTCGATGCGGAACTAGCCAATATCTCTGAAAGTACGTGGTCAACAATTGTATTTACGTTGAACGCCCTTGTTTTTTTATTTTTAGGGATTGAACTTTCGCAAGTATTTTCACCCATTTGGGAAAGCAATTCTTATGCAAATGGTCATTTAGTCTTGACCATCGTAGTAGTAACACTCGTTATCTTCTTCATTCGTTTCTTATTCCTTCTTTTTTATTATCAGTTTTTACAATCAAAAAAAATCGTGGACTTGAAGCAAGTAGCTTTGTTGACCTTTGGAGGGGTCAAAGGAACGGTCAGCTTAGCGGCAATTTTTATCTTGCCTGTAACGATCAACGGTGACCAATTTGAAGCCCGCAGTTTGCTCTTATTTTTGACGGCTTGTGTCATCTTAGCGACTTTAGTGATCAGTGTACTTGTCTTGCCCTATTTGGCAGATGGTGAAGCTGCCGAATCTGTTGATTTCAATCAGTTGCTGATTTTAGAAGAAGTCATCCAGATCTTGGAAGAAGAAGAGAAAGAAACTACGGATGCCAAAGAGCGCTTAGCGACAGATGCAGTAATCAATACTTATGAAAATCGACGCTGGGAATTGTATCGCAATAGTTTAACTGATTCTGAAAAGCAAGAGATACAGGAAATTCAAGGATTGATTCTATCCATTGAACAGGATGGTTTGGATGAAGCCTACCGAAAAGGTGAGGTTAGCTCCAATGGGTATCGCTTTTATTCCCGGTTCATTTCGCAGCAGCAGCATTCGTTAGCAAAACAGTTCTTGTCTTTTTTCAGTTTTTGGCTTTTGATCATTCAACGTTTTGTACGGATCATTTTTCATCCCAAGCTGTTTTGGCAGCGCCAGCAGCAGCTGAAGGATGCATTGAAACAAAGAGATATATCAGAAGTACAAAAAATCTATATCAAAAACAGTGATTATATTTTTCATAGTTTAAGCAACTTAGAAGATGTCTACGATTCATCTTTGATCAACTTCTTTATACGTCAAAGGGAAATGAGCTTAAAGCGTTTTGAGCATAATAACTTCATTGAGACTATCATGATTGAACAAGAACCGATTTTTGTCAAAAAAGTTTTACGAGGCTATTATTTAGAACGAAAAACGATCGATGAATATGAGGTAGCCGAAAAAATTCCAACGATCTCTGCAAACGAATATCGACGCAACGTAAATCTCTTGGAATCTTATGCGATGGCTCGCGCAGATGAACAGCCGAAACAGCGAATGTTTCGTAGATAAAACAACAACTTCTTCGTCTCAGGGTTGAGATGGAGCGGTTGTTTTTTTCTTTTTTCTTAAAGACCCTGTCATGCTTATGTGGTACAATGGGCGAAGAAAAATAGATCTCAGGAGGGATTCTGTGAAAGAATTAAAAGTAAGTGAGCTTACAAAAACTTACGGCGATAAAACATTATTTGATCAGCTTTCTTTTCTGATACATGAGAAAGACCGGATTGGCTTGATTGGTGTCAATGGGACAGGCAAATCAAGTTTACTGACGATCTTGGCTGGAATTGAAGCCGGAGATGGCGACCGTCCCTCTGTTTTTAAACCACAAGATTATCGAATCGGCTTTTTGGCGCAAGAAAGTCAATTAAAAGAAGAATTATCGGTTGTTGATGCGGTCTTCCAAGGAACAAGTCCATTAATCAAAACCGTTCGTGACTATGAGAAAGCTTTGATTCAGCTGGAACAAAATGGCTCAGATCCTACAGTGCAAGCTGCCTACAGCAGAGCAGAAGAAGCTATGAATAAAACAGATGCTTGGAATACGGATACAACGGCAAAAATTATTTTGCAGAAATTAGGGATTTCAGATTTAAAACAACCAGTCAATGAACTTTCAGGTGGGCAAAAAAAACGGGTGGGGTTAGCGCAAGTGTTGATCGATGAACCGGATTTACTATTGTTGGATGAGCCGACGAACCATCTTGACTATGAAGCTATCCAATGGCTAGAAGGCTATTTGAAAAACTATCGCGGCGCACTGATGATGGTCACTCATGATCGCTATTTTCTTGACCGGGTAGCCAATCGCGTGTTTGAACTCTCTTTTGGTAAACTTTATGAATATCAAGGAAATTACGAGGACTATTTATTAGCCAGAGCAGAAAGAGAACGTATTGAAGAAACCCAAGAAGAAAAACGGCAACAGTTATATAAGCACGAGCTGGCATGGATTCGGACAGGCGCCAAAGCGAGAACGACTAAGCAACAAGCGCGAATTGATCGTTTCGACGATTTGAAAGAGAATATGAACCAAGTCAAGCGGAATGGAGAAGTGCAGATTGATGTTGCGACCTCACGTTTAGGTAAGCAAGTGTTGGAAATCAAAGAAGGTAGTTATGCAATTGAAGGCAAACCAATTCTATCTCAATTTGATTTATTGATTCAGTCGCGAGAACGTTTAGGCATTACTGGTGAGAATGGTGCAGGTAAATCAACCTTGCTGAATGTGTTGGCGGGACGTCTCTCATTAGATTCAGGAAGACGGATTATTGGCTCAACCGTCAAATTAGCTTATTATACGCAAACCAATGAGACGATGGATCCGGAACAGCGGATGATTGCTTATTTACAAGAGGCAGCAGAAGAAGTAGAAAAAACAGATGGTGCCCATGTCAGTGTAGCGGAAATGCTGGAACAATTTTTGTTCCCCCGTTTCATGCACGGAACAAAGATCGGTAAATTATCTGGTGGTGAAAAACGCCGCCTATTCTTATTGAAATTATTGATTGGTCAACCAAATGTTCTATTGTTGGATGAGCCAACGAATGATTTGGATATTGATACATTAACTGTTTTGGAGAACTATCTTGAATCATTTCCTGGTGCCGTAATTACAGTTTCTCATGACCGTTACTTTTTAGATAAAGTTGCTGAAAAATTACTTATTTTTGAAGGCAATGCGCAAATTCTTCGCTTTTATGGTTCGATAAACGAATATTTACAAAAGACAGCAACGAAACAGGGCACAAAGAAAACTGCAGCCTCACAACCTGACAAAGGGCTACACAGCAAATTTGTTTCCGAAAAGCCAGTCAAAAAGAAACTAAGCTACATGGAACAAAAAGAATGGGCAACGATCGAAGATGAGATTGCTCTGTTAGAAGAACGAGTCGACGCACTAACTGAAGCGATGAATCAGCAGGGGGATGACTTTACGAAATTACAGCAGCTCCAAGCAGAACTTACAGAAACAGAACAATTGTTAGAAGAAAAAATGACACGCTGGGAATATTTAAGCGAGTTTTCAGACGACTAATAAGGAGGCCCATTATGGAACAAGCATATCTTGACTTAGGGAAAAAAATTTTAGAAACGGGAAATGTCAAAGGGGATCGCACAGGGACTGGAACCAAAAGTATTTTTGGTCATCAAATGCGATTTGACCTCTCTCAAGGATTTCCATTATTGACAACCAAGCGCGTACCTTTTGGTCTGATCAAAAGCGAGTTACTCTGGTTTCTTAAAGGAGATACCAATATTCGATTCTTACTGCAACACAAGAATCACATTTGGGATGAATGGGCTTTTGAGCGGTATATTAAAAGTGAGGACTATACAGGTCCTGATATGACTGATTTTGGCCGTCGCTCATTAATTGATGAAGAATTCAATGCCAGCTATCAAGAGGAATTGCAAAAATTTTGCGAACGTATTTTAAATGACGAAGCATTTGCAGAAAAATTTGGTGATCTAGGTCATGTTTACGGGTATCAATGGCGTCATTGGGAAACTACTAAAGGGGAATTTATTGATCAGATCAAAGAAGTAATTGAAATGATCAAAACAACGCCAGATTCTCGGCGCTTGATTGTTTCCGCATGGAATCCAGAAGATGTGCCGACGATGGCGCTGCCTCCTTGCCATACTATGTTTCAGTTTTATGTTCATGAAGGTCGACTAAGTTGTCAGCTTTATCAACGAAGTGCCGATGTTTTTTTGGGGGTGCCTTTCAATATTGCTAGCTATGCGTTATTGACTCACTTGATCGCTCACGAGACAGGACTCCAAGTCGGCGAATTTATCCATACTTTAGGGGATGCCCATCTGTATAGCAATCATATGGAACAAATGAAAGAGCAGCTTTCCCGAACAATTCGTTCTGCACCTACGTTGCACTTAAATCCTGAGAAACAATCGATTTTTGACTTTGAGATGGGAGATATCACGATTGAAGGCTACGATCCGCATCCCACGATCAAGGCACCGATCGCTGTCTAACTTATTACAGTTGGGAGTGAGAAGATAGATGATAAACGATTTACAGCGGGGAATCGTCGCAACGCTGCATATTACGTCAAAAGATACCATTTCATTATCAGACGTAGAAAAAACAATTACGATCCTTCGTTCTTATTTTTCGCAAGTCATTTTAGCAGTTTCTGAAGTAACGAAACCTGAAATCAAGCGGTATTTATGGCAGCTGCCGCCCCAGATCTATCTCTTTGAATTGCCAGCAGTCGGTGCTGGTCCAGCACGTCGACAAGCTGTGGCACGCGCTGGAAAGGCATTTCCGCAACTCGCTTCCTTTCAATTATGTGATTTTGATCGTTTGATCACTTGGTGTGAGGAATACCCAGATGAACTGTCAGCTTTGAGCTGTCAGCCATTTCCTACGAACACTTTCTGTATATTAGGACGTACAAAGAAAGCCTTCCTAAGCCATCCAACTGCTTGGCAGCGGACAGAAAAGCTGGTCAATGAAATTGCAGCGGAAGTTTTTCATATCAAGGGTCTTGATATTACCGCCGGCAGTGTCTTGTTTTCTGCGGAATTGATTCCTTTACTAGTATCCGCAGATTCTTCAAGATGGACGGATGGCGAATGGCCAACCAAAGTGAAGCATCATGGAGGGCATATTTTTTATCAAGCGTGCGAAGGCTTGTGTTATAAAGAAAGAAATACCGATCATCTGCAAGCACAGCCTGCTTATCAATTAATGAGAAGGCTGCAGATTGCAGCGGCTATTGCAGATTCACTTTATCTAGAAAGGGAGTTTTGAAACATGTTGATTGCACTTTGGGCACAAGACAAAAATGGTTTGATTGGAGAAAACGGCACATTGCCATGGCATTTGCCAAACGATCTGAAATTCTTCAAAGAACAAACTACTGGAAATTCGCTCATTATGGGGCGAAAAACGTTTGAGGGCATGAAGAAAAAAGCATTGCCAAATCGAACAACAATCGTTTTGACCAGTGACACAGCATATGAAGCAGAAGGCGTATTAGTTATGCATGATCGACAAGAAGTCTTGGATTATACTGCACAGCAAGATCATCCTGTGTTTCTAACTGGGGGTTCTGGAGTTTTCGAATCGATGATCGAAGATTGCGATCAGTTGTATCGAACAGTGATCGACGAGACATTTACTGGAGATGTCTACTTTCCTGAGATCGATTGGTCAAACTGGCATTTGGATAAAGTCATAAAAGGCGTAGTGGATGAAAAGAACATCTATCCGCACCGGTTTGAGTTTTATAGTAAGCAGAAAAAATAAATAAGGCAGCTGTTACAACATATGGTTGTAGCAGCTGCCTTATTTAAGTAAAAGTGGGTTGGATCATGTAAACCAAAGAACGGAAAAATACATAAGTCCAGCTCCGAGCATAACAAACAAATGCCAAACCACATGCATGAAGCGTACGGATTTGATACTGTAGAATAATGCGCCGACGGTATAAGAGACACCACCGCTTGCTAACAGAAAGGTACCCCAAAAACCCAGCGAAGCAATCAATGGTTTAAATGCAATCACGCAGAGCCAGCCCATAATAATATAAATTAGTGTGGATATTTTTGAAACCGTCTCTTTTTTATGTAGTGTGAGTGACTTATAAACGATCCCGCTGATGGCTAACAACCAAATCAAAATGAAAAGTGTCCAGCCCAACCAACCTTGAATACTCAGCAAGCAAAACGGCGTATAACTGCCTGCGATCAATAAAAAAATCGAGGCGTGATCAAAGACTTGGAAAACTTTTTTTGCTCGTGTGAACATCAAACTATGGAAGAGTGTAGAGAATAAGAATAACAAAATCATCATAGAGCCATAAATCGCATAGGAAATGATGTGAATAGGGGAATCTAATCGAGCCCCTTTAATCAAAAGAATAACGAGTCCAGCTATACTTAATCCAAATCCGATACCATGGGTCACCGCATTGAGTACCTCATTCAGAATCAAGTAGCGTCGTGTAAATTTCATATGATCCATCAAGCACCTTCCCTTCGAATTTAAATAAGATGAAAAAATTTTTTCTCTCTGTTATACTGATTATAAATGGTCTATGGTTATTTTACCACGAAAAGAGACTTGATTTAAAGAGAGAGTGAATGTATGATGGCAAAGCTTAAAGTTGTAACGGATTCCTCCTGTACGATGGAGCCAACCGTTCGAGACCAATTGAATATCCATGTAGTTCCGTTATCTGTAATGATCGATGGGATGGTTTATCCGGATGATGATTCATTGCCCGGAGAACGATTCATGCAAATGATGGCACAAGCAAAAGAACTTCCAAAAACGAGCCAACCACCGATTGGCCATTTTGTGGAACTGTTCGATGAATTAGGAAAAGATGGTAGTGACGTTTTATCGATACATATGACGAAGGGTCTGAGTGGAACTGTCGAAGCTGCCAGACAAGCAAGTAATTTGTCGAAAGCAAATGTGACAGTGATCGATAGTGATACGACAGATCAAGCATTGTCGTTCCAAGTGATTCGGGCAGCTCAATTAGCACAAGAAGGCAAGACATTAGCTGAAGTTTTGCCGGAAGTTGACAAAGTTCGAGAAAATACCAAATTATTTATTGGTGTCTCTACATTAGAAAATCTGGTAAAAGGCGGTCGAATCAGTCGTGCCAAAGGGTTACTATCCAGTTTATTAAATATGAAAGTGATTATGGATTTCGACCATTCAGAATTGATTCCAATCGTAAAAGGACGCGGTGTAAAAACATTTAATAAGTGGTTTGAAGAATTGAAAGACGAATTGAAACGCATGCCGAATGTGAAACAAATAGGGATCTCTCATGCAGAGGGGTTAGAGATCACAGAACAATTCAAAAAAGAATTGCAACAACTCTTCCCAGAAATGAATATTCCACTACTTCATACCACTCCAATCATCGCTACCCATACCGGCAAAGGCGCATTCGCCATTACGTATTACACCGAATAATTTTAATGACAGTATCCAAGCGATTCGTAAACACGAATCGCTTTTTGCTGCGAATCACAATGATTGGCTTGCGAAGCAAGACAGAATTGATGGTGAGCAACGGCGAGCCAAGCGAGCGCGACCTTGAAAAGAATCATTATGGTTGTCACTCGAAAAATGACTTTTACATTCTTTTTAATGTAAGTTTAGAAGCAACTGCAGACGAAACAATGAGTACAATGAGTAGCCGAGCAGTTGATGAAGCGGGACTCGAATCAAGCAGATGGGTAGAAATTGCTTCATACTTCGCTGCTCTTCGTTGATTGAGTTTCTCGTCAATCAAAACATTTCGACTATGAATTTAATGAGAATTTTGATAAAATAGCTTAGATTATAGGTTAGGAGATTGAAGATCCGTGAAGTGGAAAAAAGTAGCAATTTATCTTTCAGTTGTATTGATCGTAGCTTTAGGTACTGGAATGCTCGGTCATTTTTTGATTCCAAAAGCGCAACCATTGCTCACACCAGTTGCGAGAACGGCAGAAGAGGGAAAGACCAAAAATGTGATCAATTACATGGCCTTAGGCGATTCGCTGACTGAAGGAGTCGGTGATGAGACGCAACAAGGAGGATTTGTGCCCATCGTTGCAGCCGATTTGCAAGATCGGTATCATTTAGCAAATGTTGTGACGACGAACTATGGAATTGCTGGAGAGCGCAGCGATCAAATCCTGAAACGAGTGAACAAAGACAAAGAATTGCGCAGTGACCTAAAGAAGGCTGACTTGATTACATTGACCGTCGGCGGGAATGATGTATTAAAAGTGATTCAAACTAATTTTTTTGGTTTGAGTGTCGATTCTTTTACCAAACCAATGGCCGACTATCAAGAACGATTAGTAGAGATGTTTGAGCAGATTCGTCAACTGAATGAAACAGCACCCATTTATGTGTTAGGGATATATAATCCTTTTTATTTAAATTTTCCAGAAATTACTGATATGCAAACGATTATTGATAATTGGAACAAAGCAACAGAAACATTTGTCAAAAAACAGCACAATGCTTATTTTATCCCAATCAATGATTTGCTGTACCAGGGGCTAAGTGACGAAGTAGGGATCGCAGATACGGATTCTTCTGAAGCAGGCGCTTCAGGGTCAGCAGAAACTTCGGATACCACAACTTCCACCACCAATGGTATGACCGGTACTTCAGAAACTGGGGGAACAAAAGTGACCAACAATGTACTGTATGATGGGGATCGTTTCCATCCAAACAATCTAGGGTATCAGCTAATGGCGAATGCTGTTCGTGATGAATTAATCAAAACCCAAAATGTTTGGCTGATGAAGGAGGAAAAATAATGAAACAAGAAACTAATGATGTGGATAAAAAAAGTCCAATCAAAAAAATGAATTACTGGAAAATTGCTTTTCTAGTTTTAGTAGGCATTCTGTTGGGAACAACTGTCTTTTTTGCTTCACGGGTGTTTCAACAACGTGAATCTGGGATCTCAGAAAGTGCAGAACTAGTCAAACGAGACGGTAATCCTGTTTTGACCATCAACAGTAATAAGAGTCAAGTCAATCAATTGATCGATTTCTATTTAACTGATTTTCAGAAAGATCAAGAAGTAAAATACAATTTCGAGTTGAGAAATGAGGCACTACTGACAGGTCAATTTAAAGTGCTGAACTTTCCAATCACATTTTACTTATACTTTGATCCTTATGTCACCGAAGAAGGCAATGTTCAGTTAAAAGCCAAAAGTTTATCAATTGGTACTTTAGATCTGCCGACCAGTGAAGTGTTAAAAATGATCAAGCGCAGCTTCAAGTTTCCAGAGTGGATCGAGGTCAATGCGGATGAACAAATTATTTTGATTCGCTTGGATCAATTCCGCATGCAAAACGGCTTGTTTATCAAAGCGAATAAAATCAATCTAGTAGATGATGAGATCCAAATGAGTCTCTATCTGCCAGCAGAAACGGAGGACAAATAATGGAACGAGCAATTTTTGCGGGAGGGTGTTTCTGGTGTATGATTCAGCCTTTTGATGAGTTAGAAGGAGTACAGTCCATCTTTTCCGGGTATACGGCTGGACACACGGTTGACCCGACCTACGAGGAAGTAAAAAGTCATAAAACCGGTCATACAGAGGCTGTTGAGATCATTTTTGATCCAGAAAAAATCAGTTTTGAGGAATTATTGACTATTTATTGGCAACAGACGGATCCCACGGATGCTTTTGGGCAGTTTGAAGATCGAGGAGACAATTACCGACCAGTCATCTTCTATTTCAATGAGGAACAAAAACAAAAAGCAGAAGCAAGCAAAGCCGCTTTGCAAGCATCGGGTCGCTTTAATGCCCCAATCGTAACGAGTATCGAACCTGCACAACCTTTTTATTTGGCAGAAGAAGAGCATCAAGAATACTACAAAAAGCATCCTGAAAATTTTGCTCGCAATCATGCGAGACGAGCAGCTTTTCTTGAGGATCACTGGGAGAATACGCATGCGTAAAAGTTTTTATACTTATTTAATGGCCATCAAAGGGCCTAGTCATACTGATGAGGCACAGATCTTTGCGACACATGCAAGTCATGATATTCAATTCCCAAAACATACCGACGATTATGATGAAGTTTCTTCTTATTTAGAATTGAACGTCGATTATTTGCCTTCTATGGATATTTTTGATCGTATTTGGGAACAGTATGTGGAGGATAATAAATAAGAGAGAGTGGAGTGGAAACTTCCTCTCTTTTTACACTAGAGGCTAAAAAATTAATGGACAGAAAGGTGTCTTTCTATGAAAAATGTTTCTTTTCACCGTTATGTGATCTCACTGATTTGTGTCGCGATCCTCTCGGGAGGCGGTGTCTACATTTGGCAAAAAAGTACGGCTGCAACACAATCCCCACAGAATCAGCCCACAGTGGCGACATCAAATGAACTGGAAAAAGTTCAAACGCTTTTTGATCAAATTCGTGCCAATTATTACCAAGAAGTAGATGAGGATGTCTTGGTCGAAGGGGCATTAAAAGGAATGACCGATGCATTAGGTGATCCTTATACAACGTATCTTAGTGAATCAGCAGCCAATGAATTGGATCAGTCTTTATCAAGCAGTTTTGAAGGAATTGGCGCCACCCTTACCCTTGTCAACGACTATCCAGAAGTGGCACAAGCCCCTATCAAGAACTCCCCAGCTGAGAAAAACGGTTTGCGTCTAAACGATCGTATTTTGAAAGTGGATGGGAAAGAAACGAAAGGCCTGTCATTAACAGAGGTCGTAAACAACATTCGTGGCAAAAAAGGGACCACAGTCAAGTTGACGATCCAACGGGAAAAAGAGACCTTTGACGTATCGATTACACGAGATACGATTCCAGTGGATACTGTTCATACAGACCTTGATAGTGAGAAAAAAATCGGGAAAATCGAAATTACGACTTTTGGTGAAAGTACTGCCTCCGAATTAAAAGAAGGAATTGAGTCACTGAGAAAGAAAGGAGCAAAATCATTTATTCTGGATGTCCGGCAAAATCCTGGTGGGCTTTTAGATCAAGTACAGATCATGGCTAGCATGTTTTTAGAAGATGGAAAAACGATCGTTAAGTTTGCAGATGATAGTGGTGTCATAAGTGAAACGAAGGCAAGTGCTGCTCTTGATGAAGGATTCAAAGTCACAGAACCGGTTGTCGTTTTGGTTGATGGCGGCAGTGCATCGGCCGCAGAAATTTTTGCAGCTGCGTTGCAAGAATCTGCAGATATACCAGTTGTCGGTACAGAAACCTTTGGTAAAGGAACTGTACAAAATGTAAAAGAATTAGGAGACAATAGTGAGTTAAAGATGACGGTCATGAAGTGGCTGACGCCAAATGAAGAATGGGTCAATGAGCAAGGCGTAATGCCAGATCATCAAGCAGACTTTCCTGAGTATGCCTATTTAGCTCCACTACCAAGAGACAAAGAATTGAAAGAAGGGCAAAGCTCAGAAGCAGTTGATCGGTTGAATCAGTTTCTTTCTGCACTAGGTTATCGGACCACCGGAGATACATTTGACCAAACCACCGTATCAGCCGTTCAAGCCGTTCAGCAAAAAGCTGAGCTGGAAGTGACAGGGAAAGTGAATGCAGAAACAGCACAAGCAATTGAGAAAGCTGTGACGGATCAATTAAAACAAGAAGATCATGCTTATTTGAAAGCTGTCGAGTTATTATCAAAGTAGTAACAAAGTAAAAGAGGAGGGACATCATGCAGCGAAGAAAAATCTGGATCGATCGTTTTTGGTTCATCATTAAATACGCGATTATTGCATTGGCCTCTGCATTCCTGATTCGTGCATTCTTGCTGATCCCTGTACCGGTAGGCGGAAATTCAATGGAAGGTACCTTAAGACAGGGGGATATGGTTTTGATCGAGAAAATCTCACCCATCAAGCGATTTGATGTCGTCGTTTTTCAAATGCCGGATGGTTCCACCTATATTAAGCGAGTGATTGGATTGCCTGGTGAATCCATTCGTTACGAAAATGATCAACTATATGTTAATGATCAGCCGGTAGATGAGAATTTCCTAGTGAAAAATCGAAAGAATGATCACGAAAATGTCTCTTATACGAATGACTTTGATCTACAATCATTGTTGGGCGTTGAAAAGCTGGGGAAAGACAGCTATTTCGTGATAGGTGACAATCGTCGTGCCTCTAAAGACAGCCGATCATTTGGTGCCATTTCTGGAGATGCGATTTTAGGAAATGCCCGTTTTGTTTATTACCCACTAACCCATATGCGCTTTATATAATGAAAAACAAAAACATTATTTATTCATATTTTTGCGTAGGTATCGCTACTTTCAAAAAATATGAGTAGATGATGTTTTTAATAGCAGCTAGTATTTTTCTGCAGAAATCAATGTTGTTGAATCCTTTGCTTGATAATAAAATGCTGTTGTTGTGTCATGCCCTTTACATAATTATTTAACACTTACTTTGTTGTTTTTCGTTATTCTATTGAAACGAACGAGCAAGAAATAATTTTATAAGTAAGCGTTGACAGTGCCATTTTAAGCTGATATACTTTGGCTGTAAGTTAGAAAAAGGAACGAGAAATAGCGCCGCAGCTGTTTCTTGAGTTATGTTACTGAGACGATCAGGCAGAACTCAGAATATATATCAAGTACACTTTCTTTTGTAAAGTTTATTTGATATTTATTCTGAGTTCTTTTTTCTGGAAAGGAGAAACGAATGAAAGTTAAAAAGATTATCAATAATAATGTTGCCTTAGTGGATAGAGGAGGGCATGAGTCGATCATCTACTTAACAGGAGTCGCATTCAAGAAAAAAGTTGGCCAACATATTTCTGACTCTGAAGTAGAGAAGACCTTTGTCTTAGATAGCCAAGATCGATTAGAGCATTTTAGCTACCTCTTATCTCGCGCCGATGATCAATTGATCCTGCTGGTAAACGAGCTCGTACAATATGGAGAAAAAGAAATCGGCAAAAGTGCCAATGATTATCTTTATTTAGCTTTGTTAGATCATTTATCCTTTGCATTGAAACGGGCAAAAAAAGATCAATATTTGAGGAGTCCATTGACTTGGGAGGTAAAAAAATTCTATCCCAGTTATTACAAAATTGGGTTAGAAGCCTTGGAAAGGATCAATCAAACCTTTCAAGTCGATTTTCCTGAAGATGAAGCCGTTGCCTTACATTTTGTTAACTTGCAGGAAACGAAAGCAAAGTTTGATGAACAATTAGCTGATATGGAAACGTTGCGGGATATGCTGAATATTATCAAATATCATTTTACGATTACTTTAGATGAAAACAGCATGAATTATATGCGTCTTGTGACCCATCTCCAGTATTTCATCGAACGATTGCGGAACAACCAGACCTATTCCGACAATGAGTCTCAACTTTATAAACAAGTGAAAGCAATGTATCCGGAAGCATTTGCCGCGGTTGAAAAAATTGAGATCTATGTCAAAGGAAAGTTCAACAGTTACCTGACACAAGAAGAGTACACCTACTTAATGATCCACATCAATCGTGTAACAGAAAGAGGAGAATGACATGAATCAATACCATGATTTCAACGAGCAAATCATCAAATTAGTTGGCGGAAAAGCCAATATTCAAGCTGTTGTGCACTGCATGACTCGTCTTCGTTTTACTTTAAAAGATCGCTCAAAAGCAGATACAAAAAAATTGCAAGAGCTGGAAGGGGTTATTGATGTGGTAAGCAACAATGTTGCTTATCAAATTATCGTAGGAACCCATGTAAACGATGTTTACAAAGATTTAATTGACCAACTGGGAATGTTAGGAGACGAAGCAGACCAGCCAAAAACGAAGAAAAATCCGATCAAGGCGATGCTAGATGTGATTTCGGAATCAATGAATCCCATTTTAGAACCAATCATCTGTGCAGGTTTATTAGCCGCATTTCTTTCAATTATTTCATTAACCGGTTTGATTTCGACAGATAGCTCAACGTATCAAATTTTTGATGCATTACGGTCGGCTGTTTTTTATTTCTTACCTATTTTAATGGCGATGAGCTGTGCCAAACGATTAGGCGCCAGCCCTTATCTAGCAGTGGCTTTAGCAGCAACCATTTTATCTGAACCGATCAACAATGTTTCGGGATTGAGTTTATTTGGTATTGGGTTACCACAGATCACTTATTCAAATAGCTTTATCCCGATTTTATTAGCAGTATGGTTCATGGGCTATGTAACAAAGTTTGCCAAAAAAGTCATTCCTAAAAGTTTGCAGTACTTTATGTCTCCTTTAGTGATCATGCTGATTACTTTGCCAGCCACACTCCTGGTTTTTGGTCCATTAGGGTTTTATATTTGGGAAGGCATCATTGGCTTCTTCAATCTATTGATGGACACGATAGGTAGCTGGTTTGTGATGATGCTCTATTCTGCATTACAGCCATTCATCATTATGTTAGGCGCCGGCAATTTCATTATGCCTGTCGTGGCTTCATTGATTGCAGCGAATGGATATGATCCAGCGTTTATCTCATCATGTACAATCTCTGACATCGCTGTCGGCGGAGCAATGCTTGGATACTTCTTGCGTGCTCGCAACTTGAAACAAAAACAACTATTTGGGACCGTGACTTTATCCGCCATTTTAGGAGTTACCGAACCAGCCATCTATGGTGTATTCGTTAAATTCCGTCTTCCGTTTATTGCTGTGATGATCGGCGGAGGTTTAGGGGGACTGTTCGCCGGTTTAACAGGTGTCAAAGCTTATTCAATTGCTTGGGGATTATTTGGATTACCTGCCTATATTGGCGAAGGCGACTTCATGAATCTTTGGTTAATGGTGGCAGCGGTTGCGATCAGTTTTATTGGTGCGACTATCGCAGCCTATATGTTAGGGATTCCAGTAGAAAGTGATGAAGTACCGGCGGTTAAAGAGAAAGAACAACCTGTATCTTCTGAAATGATTCGTTCTACTGCTTTAAAAAGTGTAGTGGAAGGAGAAGTGGTTCCCCTCAATGAAATCAATGACCAAGCTTTTTCAACTGGTGCTTTAGGGAAAGGAATCGGTATCAAACCTATAAGTCATGTGATTCATTCGCCAATCGATGGGGAAGTGCTAACAGTCTTTCCTACCAAACACGCGATTGGTCTTCGCAGTGACCAAGGCGTTGAGGTCTTGATCCATATTGGTATCGACACTGTTTCGTTAGAAGGCAAGTATTTTACGATGAATGTGAAGCAAGGTGATCGTGTGAGGACAGGACAACCAATCGGTGAAGTAGATTTTGAAAAAGTTCGTGAAGCCGGGTATGATCCAACGACTATTGTGGTCATTACGAATACGAATGATTTTCTTGATGTGATCCCAACATCCAATAACCAGTTGGTAAAGTCGGATGATTTACTAAATATTGTCTTGCAATAGAAACCGTAATAAAGAAGATAGAAAAGGTGAGCAGATGAAGTTAAGAAATGATTTTTTATGGGGCGGCAGCATTGCCGCTCATCAATGTGAAGGTGCTTGGCAGGAAGATGGCAAAGGCCCAGCTATTATGGACTATGTCACAGTAGGCAGCTATGAACAGCCTCGTGAGATCGATAAAGAACTTCTTGCTAACAAGGTTTATCCTTCTCATACAGGCATCGATTTTTATCATCGTTATCAAGAAGATATTGCTTTGTTTGCAGAAATGGGATTCAAGGCATTACGGATTTCTATCGATTGGTCAAGAATTTATCCTAAAGGGGACGAAGCAGAACCAAATCAAGCCGGTATCGATTTTTACCATCGAGTCGTTGACACGCTATTAAAACATGGTATCGAACCGATCATTACGCTCTATCACTTCGAAATGCCGATTCATCTAGTGACAGAATATGGTTCATGGACAAATCGCAAAGTCGTTGATTTCTATTTGCGCTTTTGTCGCACGATGTTTGAAGCATTCAAAGGAAAAGTCAGATACTGGGCCACATTTAATGAGATGAACCATATCGATCCTCAAAGTGAGGCTAGTGATATCTTTACCTATATCATTGCCGGATTAAAGTACTCTGAAATCGATGCTAAGGCCCAGACATTAGCCATGATTGGCTACAATATGACGCTTGCAAGTTGTGCTGCTGTCAAAATGGGACATGAAATTGATGAAAATTCCAAATTGGCTGTGTTTTTGGTATCGAGCCAGTCTATCCAGCAAATTGTGATCCCGTCAATGTTCTAAATGCCTATAAACAAATGGATCGTGACTTCTATCAGATCGATGCAATGTGCAATGGTCTGTTTCCCCAATACAAACTGGAAGAATATGCAGATCAAGGCATAAAAATCGTGATCTCTGAGTCAGATAAAAAAGTGTTTGCTGAGGGCAAAATTGATTTTATTGGCATGAATTACTATGCGTCTTCTGTCGCAGAATATGAAGGTGCATCGGAAGGAAAAAGTGCTTTATTTGGCGGTCTGCAAAATCCTTATTTGGAAAGCAGTAAGTGGGGATGGACGATTGATCCGATTGGCATGCGGTATTTGTTAAATTACACTTATCGAAAATACGGATTACCAATCATGATTACTGAAAACGGACTAGGTGCAGTGGATGAAATCGCAGAAGATGGGCATGTTCACGATGCGTATCGCATTGATTACTTGCACAGACATGTCGAGCAATTGTTGCTGTCAGTTGAAGAGGATCAGGTAGACTGTATCGGTTATCTAACGTGGGCGCCGATCGATTTAGTCAGTGCTACGACAGGTGAGATGAAAAAACGCTATGGATTTATCTATGTCGACAAACAAGATGATGGAACAGGGTCCTATATGCGTAAGAAAAAAGATTCCTTTGAGTGGTATCGGCAAGTCATTAACTCCAACGGTGAGAGTATCAAAAGGGAGAATCATGAGTAAAAATTAGTTTTCTATTCATTTCATTTGTATTTTTTTTCATCAAAACTTGTATCGATACGCACTTTAATAAGAAATGATGGCGATCTAGAAAGAAGTAAATTCTTTCTAGATTTTTTTGTTTTCATAAATCAGTATGAGCGATGGGAACCTCTTGGTTTCAAAAAAGTTTGATCTTTTCGATTTTGTTGATCTTAGTACTTAGCTACGATACATAGCTGCATTTCGTTTTATTTCTATTACTTATATATTCAAACGAGGTAGCCGCTTGCTTGAGCAAATGTGAAAAAAATGTTCTAGAAATAACGATAAAATTTTTTACAGTGTTGTAATTCTGTCAGACTTTTGGCATTTTTTCTTCAAAATTGATAAGATGATTTGAGTAAAAGACGTAAAATGAAGTATAATTTTAACTAGGCTGAAAATTGGTCTTTTTCTCAAAAAAAGTTGGCTTCCTACATCCTGACACTCAGCTAGCTAATTTTAGCTACTTTTGACTACTTTTGGCTACTTTTTCCTAATTTTAGCTACTTTCACAAGCCAGCAAGTTCTCTTGGACTGACACTGAGTGACAGAATGAATTGAGCCGTGGACCAAATCCCCTTATGGCATTTTTAAATTAGTCTGCCAAGTGATTCTAGTGAATGAATTAACAAGGAAAGGCTGTGGAATCAGCCAAATAATGGCATATAACAGAATAGTCAGCGTAGTTGGGCAGTTTTTGGCCATTCTTTGGATATTTGCTGGACTGTAAGAGCAGGTTGAATGAGCAAATCACCACTACAATACGCGTCTCATAGGTATAGTTGCAGGTGATTGGCAGGTAGTATTTCCAATTAAACCAATTCGTGTTAAAATGCGTAGGATACTCGGCAATCAGGAAATTTTCTCGATTCGTCCGATACTTTTAAGAGAAAGCCAAAACAATGTCTGAAAAAGACTGGTATGAAAGGAAATTAATTATGAGTACCATTCAATGGTTTCCAGGCCACATGGCCAAAGCAAAACGTGAAGTAAGCGAAAAACTAAAATTTGTCGACATCGTGTTTGAACTTGTAGATGCTCGTCTCCCCATTTCTTCAAGAAACCCCATGCTGGATCAAATTTTACAACAAAAGCCACGCTTGATCTTGATCAATAAAGCAGACTTGGCTGACCCTCAGCAAACAAAACTCTGGGAAGGCTATTTTAGAAAACAAGGTTTCTTAGCCATGGCGATCAATGCTCAGGATAGTCAAGGAATCAAAATGATCGTTCCTAAAGCAAAGGAAGTTCTGCAAGAAAAAATTGCTCGTGACAAAGCTCGTGGGCTCAAACCACGTCCGATAAGAGCAATGGTCATTGGGATTCCTAATGTAGGAAAATCAACATTGATGAATCGCTTAGTCGGCAAAAAAATTGCTCAGACTGGGAATAAACCAGGTGTTACCAAAGGGCAACAATGGTTGCGTTTTGGTACAGAATTGGAATTGCTGGATACACCAGGAATTCTCTGGCCTAAATTTGAAGATCCTGAGATTGGCAAAAAATTAGCTTTGACTGGCGCTATCAAAGATCAACTCATCCATTTAGATGATATTGCTTTGTTTGGGTTAGACTTTTTTGCTCGCTACTATGAAGGAAGAATTGCTCAGCGTTATTCACTTTCTGCGGAAGAAGAACAATGTCTAGCACCAGAACTATTGATGAAGATCACTGAAAAACGTGGCTACAAAGACAATTATGATCGCGGTAGTGAATTAGTCGTTTTTGATATTCGACAAGGGAAGCTGGGAAGGTACACATTAGATCGTTACGAGGAGTTAGGTGAAAAAGATGAAAGAGCCGATTAAAACTATCAAAGAGCGACTATTTGCCGAGGAGGTTGACCCGGCTTATGTGGCTCAACTGATGGCAGACGAACGCTCTGGTGTCCAAAAGCTGATTACCAAGTATCAAAATCAGCAGCGTAAACAGCGACAAATGCAAGAAAAATATGCAGAAATGTCTGTATTTGAACAAGAACTCTATCAGAAAGGGCTTCGGTTTGTTGCCGGTTTAGATGAAGTCGGCCGGGGACCGTTAGCTGGGCCTGTAGTTGCCGCGGCAGTGGTTTTACCGAAGAATTGCGGGATCATTGGCTTGAATGATTCGAAACAACTTTCTGCGAAAAAAAGAGAAGAATTATTTATTGAGATCCAAAATAAAGCGGTAGCGATTGGCATCGGTATTGCAGATCATGAGGAAATTGATCGTGTGAACATTTATCAAGCCAGTAAGAATGCGATGAAACGAGCGCTAGCTGACTTATCGATTACACCAGAGCATTTATTGGTGGACGCTATGACGCTTGATACCGATATTCCTCAGACCAGTCTGATCAAAGGGGATGCGCGGTCGATCTCTATCGCTGCTGCAAGTATCATGGCTAAGGTATTTCGGGATAATTTAATGAAAGATTATCATGGTGTTTTTCCTCATTATGGATTTGATCAAAATGCTGGTTACGGTACGAAAACCCATTTAGAAGGATTAGCTGCCCATGGGATTTGTCCTATCCATCGCAAAACGTTTGCACCAGTAAAACAGTATGTAAAATAATTCATCAAACAGCCTCATTTTTACGAATCTTATTAGTGAGATTCTTTAGAAATGAGGTTGTTTTATGTACTATCAGGAATGTACGCCCTTCGATAAAATCCTCCTTCGCTTGTCATTTGTACAAGGAGTCGGTATTCAAAGTCAGTGGCGGGTGGTCAAAGGCTGCCTCGCACAAGAAAATTGGACTATAACGGCTGAAGAAGTTATTCAAATGACAGGGATCACACGCAATATTCGTCGTTTTCAACAGTCGTGGCATCAGTTGACAGAGAGTGACTTAGCGGAAAAAATGGCCAACCAGTCATTTATCACCTTTTTTTCAAAAGACTACCCACCTGCACTGAGAAAAATCGCTGATCCACCATTGATCCTCTTTTACGAAGGGAATCTGGCATTACTCCAAAAGCCTTCACTGGCTGTTGTCGGTGCTAGACAAGCGACAAGCTACGGTCAGCAGATTTGTAGAAAAATCATTCCGGAACTAGTGAAAAAGAAGTACTTGATCGTTAGCGGCCTTGCCCAGGGATTAGATAGTTTCGCCCATGAAGCAGCGATTGAAAGTGGTGGACAAACCATTGCAGTTATAGGAACGGGACTGGATCAGTGTTATCCTAAGAGTTCGCAACGTCTTTATTCTCAGATCAAGCAGGAACATTTGCTGGTTAGTGAATATTCGCGAGGAACATTGCCGCATAAACATCATTTTCCCATGCGGAATCGACTGATTGCGGGAATCGCACAGGCAGTTTGTGTGATTGAAGCCAAAGAAAAGAGTGGCTCTTTGATTACTGCACAGTTGGCTTTAGAAAATGGGAAGGATGTATTTGCCGTGCCTGGAGAAGCTTTGACCGATCGATCAAAGGGGTGTCATCAGTTGATTCAAGATGGAGCAAAATGCACGCTGACAGCAGAAGATATCTTAGAAGAATTGCCTTAGGCTTTTGAACTTATGATGATCCTTTCTTGACAAAACTTTTTCTGAAAGCTATGATAAGCTACGATTTGGATGTTTGGAAAGCAAGTGGATTGTTTGCCGAATATATTATAGTAGGAAAAAATGAAGGAAGGAGCCATTTTTTATATGGCATATAAATATCTAGTGATCGTGGAGTCGCCAGCAAAGGCGAAAACCATTGAAAAATACCTCGGGCGCAACTATAAAGTTGTTGCGAGTGTTGGACATATTCGTGATTTGCCGAAAAGCAAAATGGGCATTGACGTCGAAAATGACTATGAACCTCATTACATCTCGATTCGCGGCAAAGGCGATGTCATCAAGAGCCTTCGTTCTGCAGCTAAAAAAGCAGAAAAAGTTTATCTCGCAAGTGACCCGGATAGAGAAGGGGAAGCTATTGCTTGGCATTTAGCTTTCTTGCTAGGACTAGATTTAAAAGAAAAGAACCGGGTCGTTTTTAATGAAATCACAAAAGATGCAGTTAAAGCTGCGTTCAAAGAACCTCGTACGATTGATGTCGATTTAGTAGATGCGCAGCAAGCTCGTCGGGTGTTGGACCGTCTGGTAGGTTATTCAATTAGTCCAATTTTATGGCGCAAAGTCAAAAAAGGATTGAGTGCGGGCCGTGTTCAGTCAGTAGCATTGAAAATCATCATTGATCGCGAAAAAGAAATCCGCGAGTTTATACCTGAAGAATACTGGAGTATCGATGGCAACTTTAAAAAAGCAACGAAAAAGTTCAAGGCGGCTTTCTGGGGGCTAGATGGTAAAAAGAAAAAACTACCAAACGCTGAAAGCATCAAAGAAGTGACCGATCGTTTAGATGGCAAAGATTACCAAGTGACCAAGGTAGAAAAGAAAGAACGAAAACGCAATCCTTCGGCTCCTTTTACAACCAGCAGTCTTCAACAAGAGGCAGCCCGCAAACTGAATTTCCGTACACGTAAAACAATGATGGTAGCCCAACAGCTTTATGAAGGAATCCCATTAGGCAAGCAAGGAACGGTGGGGTTGATCACCTATATGCGTACCGATTCTACACGGATCGCGGATACAGCTAAAGGAGAAGCAGCGGAATTCATCGAAACAACCTATGGCTCAGCTTTTTCAGCTCATGGTGGCAAGAAAATCAAGAATGCGCAAGGGGCGCAAGATGCCCACGAGGCTGTACGTCCTACAAGCGTCATGCGTACACCAGAAGAAATGGAAAAGTACTTGGACAAAGATCAGTTGAAACTCTATCGCTTGATTTGGTCTCGTTTTGTAGCCAGCCAAATGACTCCTGCGATTTTGGATACAATGAAAGTGACGCTACAGCAGAATGGCGTCATATTCATAGCTAACGGATCCAAAATCAAATTTAAAGGATTCATGCAAGTGTATGTTGAGGGACGAGATGACGGCAAAGAAGACAAAGAGAATATTTTGCCGGAATTAAACGAAGGGGACGTTGTTCAGTCGATCTCTATCGAACCAAAACAACACTTCACACAACCACCTGCTCGTTTTAGCGAAGCAACGTTGATCAAAACTTTAGAAGAAAATGGTGTAGGGCGTCCATCGACTTATGCACCAACTTTAGAAACGATCCAACGGCGCTATTACGTTAAATTAACTCAAAAACGTTTTGAACCAACTGAATTGGGAGAAATCGTTAATTCGTTGATCGAGGAATTCTTCCCTCAAATCGTCGATACCCATTTCACAGCCGAGATGGAAAGCAGCTTAGACAGTATTGAAGCGGGCAAACAAGAATGGATCAAAGTCGTGGACCAATTCTATCGACCATTTGAAAAAGAATTATCCAATGCGGAAGAAAATATTGAGAAAATCCAGATAAAAGATGAACCCGCTGGCTTCGATTGCGATATTTGCGGTCATCCAATGGTCATCAAGCTAGGTCGTTATGGAAAATTTTATGCTTGTAGCAATTTTCCAGATTGTCGAAATACAAAACCGATCGTCAAAGAAATCGGAGTGGAATGTCCAGTTTGTCACCAAGGACAAGTTGTTGAAAGAAAATCCAAGAAGAACCGAATTTTCTTTGGCTGCACACGCTATCCAGAATGTGACTTTACGTCATGGGATAAAACAGTAGGCAGAAACTGTCCAAAATGTGACAACTATTTGGTTGAAAAGAAAGTCAAAGGCGGCAAGCAAGTCGTTTGTATCAAAGGTGATTATGAGGAAGATGTTCAAAAGTAAGCTATCGATCGTTTTTGACCTCTCAATAAAAAAATGAAGTGAGCGCAAGAAGTATCTGCTGAGAGACAGCAGACTTCTGCGTTCCTTTTCAAAAAACAGAGCTGTGACACAAGGAATAGAATAAAAAATAAGCAGAGACAAACGATGATCTGAAGATCAGCATCTGCCAATGTAAGGGTTATTTTTTGTTTTGATGACTTTTGGCACAGACTCTTTTACTATAAAGGAGACGAAGTATGAAAAAAATCAATGTAATTGGTGCTGGATTAGCAGGAAGCGAAGCTGCTTGGCAAGCCGCTGAGGCAGGAGTGGCTGTCAATTTGTATGAAATGCGTCCTAAGAAAACGACAGAAGCCCATCATACGAATAATTTTGCGGAACTTGTTTGTACAAATTCTCTTAGAGGAAACAATTTAACCAATGCAGTAGGTGTTTTGAAAGAAGAAATGCGCCGCTTGAATTCGGTTATTATCTCTTCGGCCGATCAGACAGCGGTTCCGGCTGGTGGTGCACTAGCAGTTGATCGGGACGATTTTTCTGAATTAGTTACAAAGCGGGTGAAAGAACATCCGTTGGTAACAGTGATCGAAGAAGAGATCACCGAAATCCCAGAAGGAATTACGGTAATCGCTACTGGACCATTGACTTCAGAACCGTTATCCAAGGCGATTCAAGCATTCAATGGGTCGGAAGGCTTCTATTTCTATGATGCCGCAGCGCCAATCATTGATAAATCAACTATTGATATGGATAAAGTTTACTTGAAATCACGATACGACAAAGGAGAAGCAGCATACCTGAATTGCCCGATGAACGAAGAAGAATTTTATGCCTTTCGTGAAGCCTTGGTAAATGCCGAAGTCGCTCCTTTGAAAGAGTTTGAAAAAGAGAAATTCTTTGAAGGCTGTATGCCAATTGAAGTGATGGCCTCTCGTGGTCCAAAGACGATGTTGTTTGGACCAATGAAACCTGTTGGTTTGGAAGATCCTAAGACAGGCAAACGGCCTTATGCAGTGATCCAATTGCGTCAAGATAACGCTGCTGCCTCGTTGTACAACATTGTAGGTTTCCAAACGCATCTAAAATGGGGAGAACAAAAACGGGTCTTTCGGATGATCCCTGGATTAGAGCAAGCTGAATTTGTCCGCTATGGTGTAATGCATCGGAATAGTTTCATGAACTCGCCAGAACTTCTGCAACAAACCTATCAATCTCGCAAACGTGATGACTTGTTTTTTGCTGGTCAAATGACAGGAGTAGAAGGGTATGTTGAAAGTGCGGCTAGCGGTCTAGTAGCTGGAATCAATGCAGCAAAACTTGCAAAAGGGGAAGAACCAATCATCTTTCCGCAGGAAACAACAATCGGCAGCATGGCGTATTACATTACGCATGCAGAAGGCAAACATTTCCAACCAATGAATGCCAATTTTGGCTTGCTTCCTGAACTGCCCGAACGAATCAAAGATAAAAAATCCCGTTATGAGGCATTGGCTAATCGTGCGCTTACAGCTTTAGAGGCTGCCAAAGAAACAGTTGCAAATTAATTGTCGAAAACTTTCTCACGAGAAATTGTTGAGAAAGTTTTTTTTTGAATTGTCTTGAAACTTGGTAGCGGTTATCATATGATTAACAGTAACAATAGCGAAGGTGGTGACGATCGTGATTGGGGAATGGGTCACATTGCTTCAAGAGTATCTGCAGCAGTTTCCATCTTATATTCAAATAGTGGGCTGGCTGATTGTACTATTTGTTTTGATATTTGCCTTTTTTCTGCTTTTCAGTTTGTTGCTAGGCCCGTTTATGTGGCTTTTCAATCGCTTGACAGATAAAAATCGCAGCAATGTTCTTGGTCATGAAGATTTTTTGATTGGTGAATTGACAGAAAAGATCGTCGGAAATACCCTCGGTGAAGTGATGGAGATTGGCAGTAAGACAGCGCGTTCTGTTTATCCGGCAAAGTTCTATAAAGAAGAGGATATTCGGGAAAAGCGAGAATTACCAGTCGGAACCAAAGTGATTATTGTTGATTTTGACAAAAAAGGTATTGCTTTAGTGGTAGAAAACCACAATTTTATTGAATAGGGAGTGTTGGAAAATGTTAGATACAGGGAATGCATTAGATTTTTTAAGTAATCCAATTTTATGGATCATCGTTTTAGTCGTGTTATTGATCGCATTTTTAATGATTCGTTACCGAATCGGCAAGCCAGATGAAGCGTTGATCGTAACGGGGTCATTTTTAGGTAAAGAAGGCATCAAGATTTTAAAAAATAGCGGAACATTCGTGATCCCAATTGTTCAAAAAGCACATAAATTGAGTTTACTGACGCATAAACTTGAAATTGGCACACCAGAAGTTTATACCGAACAAGGGGTACCGATCAAAGCAAGCGCGACGGTTTTAGTTAAAGTTGGTAACAGTACGGAATCGATCAAAACAGCTGCCGAACAATACTTAGGCAAATCAACCGGCGAGTTGGAAGATGAAGCACAAGAAGTACTGGAAGGCCACTTGCGGGCGATTCTAGGGACAATGACCGTTGAAGCAATTTACAAAAATCGAGATGATTTTGCGGAACAAGTGCAAGAAGTCGCATCTACCGACTTGAAAAAAATGGGATTAGAGATCGTTTCATTTACGATCAAAGATGTTAGTGACAGTAACGGCTACTTAGATGCCTTAGGACGACCGCAGATTGCTGAAGTGAAGAAGAATGCAGAAGTTGCAGAATCAAATGCATTAAGAGAAACACGAATCAAGCAAGCCGAAAATGAACAGTTGGCACAGCACGAGGAAATTCGTCGCCAAACGGAAATCGCAGAAGCAACGAAAGATATGGCATTGAAACAAGCACAATACAAACAAGAACGGGAAGTAGCAGATGCTAAAGCAGAACAGATTGCTGTGGGCGAAAAAATGAAAGTCCAATTGATCGAACAAGAAAAGAACATCGAGATCCAAGAAAAGCAAGCTGAACTGACGGAAAAAGAATTGAATGCTACAGTCCGTAAAAAAGCAGAAGCCGATAAATATGTTGTAGAACAAAATGCCTTGGCAGATAAAGCAAGAGAAATTGCTCGTGCCCAAGCAGAGGCTGAAAAAGTGAAACTAGCTGCCCAAGCAGAAGCAGAGAGAATCGAAAAACTCGGTTCGGCAGATGCTGAAAGAATCGCTAAAGTCGGTCAAGCAGAAGCCGAAAGTCGCGAAAAAATGGCGATTGCTTTAACTAAACTGAATGAAGCAGGTATTTTGATGGAATTCATCAAAGTATTGCCTGAAATTGCCAAAGAAGTTAATGCGCCACTTAGCAACATCGATAAAGTGGTCAGCTTTGGAGGCAACGACGGACTCCACGACATGGGAGAAGCCGGCTTGGCACGGACATTTGATACTATCAAAGAAACAACTGGCCTCGATTTAGTCAATCTCATTAATCAAACCATGTCTACTAAACAAGGAAACAAAGAGTTAGTAGCAGCCATCGAAAGCCAAAAGCCAGTAGAAAATCAACCAAACACAGACAATGACACCCAACCAATCGAATAACCCAAACAACGCACTCAAACGAGTGCGTTTTTGCTGCGAATCACAACGAGTGGCTTGCGAAGCAAGGCAGAGTTGATGATGAGCAGCGGCGAGCAAAGCGAGGGTAGCAACCTTGATAGAATTTTCTACGGCTGACTCTGGAAAGAGTGGAACGCAAGTTCTACTTAGTTCACAGTGAGAAGCTACTGTAGGCAAAGCATATGCCAAGTTGAATTTGGGGCAAATCCTTCGCAAGTTTTCGTGTAAATCATAACAATCAAAAAAAGCTTCGAGAAACCTGCGGATCTTTTCTAAATTCTCCCTTAAAGAATTTTCATAATTATGTCTAAACTTTGAAATATTGGTTAAATTCTGACAATTCGTTTGTTTTTTTTAAAACTCTATGATACAGTTATTTCGAGTCATGAAATGGGGGATTAGTTTGCCGGAGAACGAACTTCAAAATGATTTTTTTCGTTATCTAATTGTTGAACGAGGCTATTCTGATAAGACCAAGTCTGCTTACCAAGAAGACATGGAGGATTTCTTTCGTTTTTTAAAAGAGTCTGGCAATGAAGACTTTCTTGCCATTGATCACCGTGACGTCAGAGTATACCTTAGTTTTTTGAATGAGCGCAATTACAGTCGCAATTCGATCAGCCGTAAAATGGCCAGTTTGCGGTCGTTCTATCACTTTTTAACGAAACACGAAGTCATTAAAGAAAATCCATTCGCTTATATTCACTTAAAGAAAAAGAACGCAAAATTACCGCGTTTTTTTTATGAAAAAGAAATGGAGGCACTTTTTGAAAGTGTAAAAGGGCACGAACCTTTGCAGCAACGAAATCGAGCTTTGTTGGAGATCCTGTATGGATCCGGACTGCGGGTCAGCGAATGCAGCAACCTGACCTTGTCAGACGTTGATTGGGAGAATGGTGTATTGTTGATCCATGGGAAAGGAAACAAGGATCGTTATGTTCCTTTTGGCAGCTATGCGCAAGAAGCGTTGCGAGACTATGTCTCAGCTGGACGCCAACAGTTGATGGAGAAACACCACAAACGGCATGAGATTGTTTTCGTCAATCATTTAGGTGACGGAATCACAGCGACGGGGATTGAGTATGTGTTGAATCAAATCATTCGCAAAAGTAGTTTGGACAGCAAGATCCACCCCCACATGTTGAGGCACACATTTGCCACTCACTTATTAAATCACGGGGCTGATATGCGGACCGTTCAAGAATTGTTAGGCCATGCCAACTTATCTACGACGCAGATCTATGCCCATGTCACAAAAGATAGCTTGCAAAAAAATTACCGCCAATTTCATCCAAGAGCTTAAAAATTGGCGACAGGAGGAAAGAATTATGAAATCACCTTTTCATTCAACAACGATTTGTGCTGTTGAAAAAGATGGCAAATTCGCAATGGCCGGAGATGGTCAAGTAACAATGGGAGAACAAGTCGTCATGAAGGGGACGGCACGCAAAGTACGCCGAATCTATAACGGTGAAGTCGTAGTTGGATTTGCTGGAAGTGTGGCAGATGCTTTCACACTGGAAGAAAAATTTGAAGGAAAACTCAATGAATACAACGGCAACTTACAACGTGCTGCTGTTGAGTTAGCGCAAGAATGGCGGACACAGCAATCGATGCAGAAACTAGAAGCAATGCTGATCGTGATGAATCAGGAAGAAATGCTCTTGGTTTCTGGGACAGGAGAAGTCATTTCACCCGATGAAGGGATTTTGGCTATCGGTTCTGGCGGCAATTATGCACTCGCTGCAGCCAGAGCGATGAAACGTTACGGCGGTGATCTTTCTGCAAAAGAAATTGCTGAAGGAGCATTGAATATCGCCGCTGATATTTGTGTCTTTACCAATCACAACATTATTGTTGAAGAGTTTTAAAGAGGGATGAAGCTATGACAAATCAAAATATATCACCAAAAGAAATCGTCAAAGAATTAGATCAATACATTGTTGGCCAAACTAGTGCCAAGAAATCTGTTGCAGTAGCTTTACGTAATCGCTACCGTCGTCTCCAGTTGGATGAGAAAATGCAGCAAGATGTGACGCCGAAGAATATTTTAATGATCGGACCGACTGGTGTCGGAAAAACAGAAATTGCTCGTCGATTAGCGAAGATCGTTGATGCGCCTTTCGTTAAATTAGAAGCAACTAAGTTCACCGAAGTCGGTTATGTCGGACGTGACGTGGAATCAATGATTCGGGATCTTGTGGAAAATGCCATCCAGATCGTAAAAAAAGAGCAATACAAAAACGTTCGGCTGCAGGCAGAAAAGAAAGCCAATCGTCGACTGGTTAAAGTACTGGTACCTGGAATCAAAAAAGAGCAAAAGAAATCTGCGAATCCATATGAACAAATGATGAATATGTTCAATCCTGGGCAGCAGGCAGAAGAACCAAAAGAAGAACTGACGGACGAAATCCGCAGCAACCGTCAAGCC
The DNA here is from genome assembly GCF_051714805.1 of Enterococcus sp. AZ091. Lineage (NCBI taxonomy): Bacteria > Bacillati > Bacillota > Bacilli > Lactobacillales > Enterococcaceae > Enterococcus > Enterococcus sp. AZ091. Next base: position 1,799,596 of record NZ_JBIOSO010000001.1, read on the forward strand.
ATTTATGAGCAATTAGAAAAAGGCTTATTGGACAATCGTGAAGTAACGATCCAGGTGGATGAACCAAAAACACAGTCACCAATGATGAACAATGGATTGGAACAAATGGGGATCGATTTGAATGAAACATTAGGTGCATTGAAACCGCAAAAGAAAATCGAACGGACAGTAACGGTAAAAGAAGCTCGAGAATTATTGATCCAAGAGGAATCTTCAAAATTAGTGAATGATGCGGATATCCATAGTGCGGCATTGCGTTTAGCCGAATCTAGCGGGATCATCTTCCTTGATGAAATCGATAAGATCACATCAAAATCGCAACAATCAGGCGAAGTTTCTCGTGAAGGTGTGCAACGGGATATTTTACCGATCGTGGAAGGGTCACAAGTCAACACGAAATACGGCCCTTTACAAACCGACCATATCCTATTCATTGCTTCAGGTGCCTTTCATTTGTCAAAACCAAGTGATTTGATCCCTGAATTACAAGGACGCTTCCCGATTCGTGTAGAACTTGATGATTTAACGAAAGAAGACTTTGTCAAGATCCTGACGGAGCCAAACAATGCTTTGATCAAGCAGTATATTGCCTTGTTGGGAACAGAGAATGTGACAGTCACTTTTACGCTGGAAGCAATCCAAAAAATTGCGGAAATTGCCTTTCAAGTGAATCGCGATACAGATAACATTGGCGCCCGTCGCTTACACACAATTCTAGAAAAGTTACTTGAAGACTTATTGTTTGAAGCATCCGACATGCAAATGGGAGAAATCACTATTACAGAAGCGTACGTTGAAGACAAACTTGCTTCTATTGCCAAAGATGAAGACCTAAGCCGGTATATTTTATAAAGGGAGAGAACCAATGAAAACACTTTTAGAAAAGACACGACAAATCAATGAATTACTGCAACAAAAAAATACCTTCAATCTGGCATCTGATTTGCCTTATGATAAAATGGCGGTTATTTTAGGTGACATACTCGATAGCAATGCTTATATTATCAGTAGTGACGGTAGTGTTTTGGGATTCGTTGAGACGCATGATGTCAACAATGAACGTATCAAAAAGATGTTTGTAGAAAAACAGTTTCCTAAAAATTATACAAGTTTAGTAGATAATTTATCTTCGACAGAAGCAAATGTTCCCATCAGCAACGATATGACTGCTTTTCCTATTGAGATGCGGGAGTTATATCCGAATGGTTTAACAACAATCGTGCCCATTTATGGTGCAGGCGAACGGTTGGGCACGATCATTTTGTCTCGGATTGAAAAAACGTTCGATGACGATGATCTAGTCTTAGCAGAATACAGTGCAACTGTAGTTGGCATGCAGTTTCTTTATCAAAAATCCCGCAATATCGAAGAAGACGTTCGTAGTGCGACTGCCGTACAAATGGCGATCAATACACTGTCATACAGCGAATTGAAAGCTGTCCAAGCGATTTTTGAAGCATTAGAAGGGGATGAAGGACGTTTGACCGCTTCTAGTATTGCGGATCGAATCGGTATTACACGTTCTGTTATTGTAAATGCATTGCGCAAACTGGAATCAGCAGGTATTATTGAGTCACGTTCCTTGGGAATGAAAGGAACGTATTTAAAAGTGTTGAATAGTCGTTTCAAAGAGGAATTGAACAAACATCAATATTAGGAGATGGCGATATGACAGTTACGATCAGCGCAGGGCATTTGCAGGCAACAATTGCCGAAAAAGGAGCCGAACTGCAAAGTTTGATTGATGTGAATACCAACTTAGAATATATTTGGCAAGCTGATCCTGCACATTGGGGAAAGCATGCACCAATCTTATTTCCGATAGTGGGTGCGTTGAAGGACAATCAATACCGCTACAAAGGTGAAACGTATCATCTGCCACGGCATGGTTTTGCTCGAGACATGATGTTTGAAGTCGTGGAGCACAAAGTAGATTATGTTCGTTTACTACTAGCTAGCAGTGAGGAGACAAAGAGCAACTATCCCTTTGATTTTCAGTTGTTTGTTAGTTACGAATTAGGTGGAGACGGTCTTGTAGTCAAGTATCAAGTCGTAAATGATAGTCAGGAAGACATGTTCTTCTCTATCGGTGGTCATCCTGCATTCAATGTACCGTTAGGAGAGGATAATGTATTTGAAGATTTTTATCTCACATTCTCACCTAAGAAATCTCGTGTAAAATTGCCGTTGGTAGGCAATTATATCGATCTGGAGCAGCGGACATTGGGACAAACGAACACTGATCTACGGTTGACTCATGAGATGTTTAAGAACGATGCCTTGATTTATGAAACGAAAGGGTTGAATTCATTTTCGATCCGCAGTGAAAAATCTCCTCACAGTGTGACATTGAGCTATAATAATATGCCTTACGTTGGCTTTTGGACGACTTATCCAGTAGAATCTCCTTTTTTATGTATTGAGCCATGGGTAGGTATTGCAGATACCTTAGAGACTAGTGGCGAACTACATGAAAAAACAGGAATCCAACGCTTGGCAGCCAACGAGCAATTTGAAACGAAATATTCGATCACAGTTAAGTAAGCCTATGTGAATAAGAAAAAAAGAAGCTGGGACGAAAGTCATGAATGACTTTTCCCAGCTTCTCCTATTCTTTTTTATTAAGACCAAAAGAGATACGGCTCTCTGTGCCGTCTTTGATCCGCTTGATATTTTCACGATGACGGATAAAAATAAAACAGGTGACACCAATTGCGATACACGTCAATAACCAATTTTGTTTTGGTAAAATCATTGGTGCGACATAAGGCACTAGGATTGTCGACAAAGTGATCAAGCAGGCTGCAATCATACTTGTCAGGCTGACCATGCTGGTTATGAACAAACAAATCACAAAAATAAGTGCTGAATAAATGAAGAAAATTGGATTGTAGCCTAAAAGCATGCCTGCGCTGGTCGCCACCGCTTTCCCGCCTTTGAACTTGGCAAAAATTGGAAACGTGTGACCTAGAATAGCACAAACACCAAACCAAAGAGGATTGATTGTTGTGACTGAAAAGATCGCCGGCAAACAAGTAGCCAAGGTACCTTTCAGAATATCCATCAATAAAACAATGACGCCAGCTGATTTGCCAAGAACACGAAAGGTATTCGTAGTTCCTGTATTCCCGCTGCCAAATTGGCGAATGTCTTTTTTGAAGAATAGCTGACCGATCCAGACACCAGAGGGAATCGAACCGAGCAAATAAGCAATAAATAGTAACAGAATCGTCTTCATGATAACCCACTTTCCTTGAAAGTCTAGAGCAATTTTAGCATGAAACCGTCGCAGCAACAATAAGAAAATACTGAAGCTATGGATAAACGAGCAATGATAGATGGATCATCCAAAAGCTAAAAGTGACTTTGCCTTGTCGAACGGTAGGAAAAAGGATAAGATAGTTTAGAAAAATGTTCGCTTGAAAAAAGCCGATTTTATGTTAAGATTTTTTTTGCGAATCATTCATGTTGGGTTTCCGCGGAAACCCACTTAATTTAGTTAAAGGAGCGGTGGCTTTGGCAAAGAAAACCACAGAGTATAATGATGCCTCGATACAAGTCCTAGAAGGCTTGGAGGCAGTGAGAAAGCGACCTGGTATGTATATCGGATCGACTGACGGCCGAGGCTTGCACCATTTGGTCTACGAAATCGTTGATAATGCGGTCGACGAAGCACTATCAGGATTCGGGAATGAAATTGATGTCACTATCCACAAAGACAATAGTATCAGTGTGCGAGACAATGGTCGTGGAATGCCGGTGGGAATGCATGCTTCAGGAATCCCAACAGTCGAAGTCATCTTTACTGTACTGCATGCTGGCGGCAAATTCGGCCAAGGGGGCTATAAGACATCAGGCGGACTCCACGGAGTGGGTGCCAGTGTCGTAAATGCGCTATCAAGCTGGCTAGAAGTTTCTATCGTACGAGATGGTATCGAATACCAAGAGAAATTCAAAGATGGTGGCAAACCTGACGGTACATTGAAAAAAATCGGAAAGACGCGGAAAGCAACTGGAACAACCGTACGTTTCAAGCCGGATGACACGATTTTTACAACAACGAAATTTTCTTATGACACGTTAGCAGAACGATTGCGAGAATCAGCTTTCTTATTAAGAGGAGTGAAAATCACCCTAACAGATGAGCGGGCTGAATTGCAGCAAGAGGTCTTTTTATTTGAAGAAGGAATCAAAGAGTTTGTTGATTATTTAAACGAAGAAAAAGATACATTGACGCCTGTTGTGTATTTTTCTGGCACAAAAGAAGCAATCGAAGTGGAAGTTGCTTTCCAATATAATGATGGGTATTCCGAAAATGTCCTATCATTTGTAAATAACGTGCGTACGAAAGACGGCGGTACCCATGAAGTGGGAATGAAGATCTCTATGACTAAAGCTTTCAATGAATATGCTCGAAAGGTCGGCCTGCTGAAAGAAAAGGACAAAAATCTGGAAGGCAGTGATTTTCGGGAAGGTTTAGCGGCAGTTCTGTCGATTCGGGTACCAGAGAATCTGCTTCAATTTGAAGGTCAAACAAAAGAAAAACTAGGAACGCCGATCGCACGAAATGCGGTAGACAATGTGATTGGTGAACAACTGGGTTATTACTTGCAAGAAAATAGCGAGATGAGCCAAATGCTTGTCCGTAAAGCCATCAAGGCTCGGGAAGCGCGGGAAGCTGCTCGGAAAGCACGAGAAGAAAGCCGCAGTGGGAAAAAACGCAAAAAGGGCGAATCGTTGTTATCTGGAAAATTGACACCAGCCCAGTCTCGTAATCCGAAAAAAAATGAGTTGTACTTAGTCGAAGGAGACTCGGCTGGTGGATCAGCCAAACAAGGCCGAGACCGTAAGTTTCAAGCAATTCTTCCGTTACGTGGAAAAGTCATCAATACCGAAAAAGCCAAAATGCAAGACATTTTGAAAAATGAAGAAATCAATACTATGATCTACACGATCGGCGCAGGTGTCGGTCCAGAATTTTCGATCGAAGACTGCAATTATGACAAAGTGATCATCATGACCGATGCAGATACAGATGGTGCTCATATCCAAGTCTTGTTGCTGACCTTCTTTTATCGCTATATGAAACCATTGATCGAAGCTGGCAAAGTTTATATTGCATTGCCGCCTTTGTACAAAGTTTCAAAAGGCCTAGGCAAAAAAGCCGTAGTTGAATATGCCTGGACAGATGACGAATTAAACGCGGTGACCAAAAAAATTGGTAAAGGCTATATGCTGCAGCGGTACAAAGGGTTAGGTGAGATGAATGCAGATCAACTTTGGGAGACAACGATGGACCCAGAAACAAGAACATTGATCCGTGTTCGAATCGATGATGCGGCACAAGCGGAACGACGGGTTACTACATTGATGGGTGATAAAGTAGAACCGCGGCGGAAATGGATCGAAAGCCATGTCCAATTCAGCTTGGAAGAAGACGGCAGTATTTTAGAGAAAAAAGAAGAGACGATCCCTGGATTGGTCGAAGAAAAATTACAAGAAGCTGAGCAAATTTCAGCAATCAGCTTGTCTGAGGATTAGGAGGGGATCTCTTGGAACATAAAAATAATATACAAGAATTAACATTAGAAGAAGTGATGGGGGACCGTTTCGGCAGATACTCTAAATATATTATCCAAGAACGGGCATTACCGGATATTCGAGATGGCCTAAAGCCCGTTCAGCGACGAATTTTGTTTGCCATGAATCAAGATGGAAATACTTATGACAAAGGATTTCGTAAGTCCGCAAAATCTGTAGGGAATATCATGGGGAATTTTCATCCCCATGGAGATTCCAGTATTTATGAAGCCATGGTCCGTATGAGTCAAGACTGGAAATTAAGACAAATCCTGATCGAAATGCACGGGAATAACGGGAGTATGGATGGTGATCCGCCAGCAGCTATGCGTTATACAGAAGCCCGTTTGTCTGAATTAAGCGGAGAATTATTGAAGGATATTGAAAAAGATACCGTTGAGTTAGTTTGGAATTTTGACGATACCGAAAAGGAACCAACTGTTTTGCCAGCAAAATATCCCAATCTGCTGGTCAACGGGTCGACAGGGATCTCTGCCGGTTATGCAACTGAAATTCCCACACACAATTTAAGTGAAGTCATTGACGGAACGATTTATTTGATTGATCACCCGAACGCCTCATTGGATAAATTGATGGAATTCATTCCAGGTCCAGATTTCCCAACTGGCGGCATCTTACAAGGAAAAGAAGAAATCAAGAAGGCATATGAAACAGGTCGCGGGAAAGTGATCTTACGTTCAAAGACTAGAATCGAAGATATCAAAGGCGGCAAACAGCAAATTGTCATCAATGAGATTCCTTACGAAGTCAATAAAGCGAATCTGGTCAAAAAAATGGATGAGATTCGTTTAAACAAAAAAATCGATGGGATTGCCGAGGTCCGGGACGAAACGGACCGTACCGGTTTGCAAATTGTGGTTGAGCTGAAAAAAGATGCCAATGCTCAAGGAATTTTGAACTATCTATTTAAAAATACGGAACTGCAAATCAACTACAATTTCAACATGGTAGCCATCGATGAAATGCGGCCGCAGCAAGTCGGGTTGAAACATATCTTAGAAAGTTATGTGAAACACCGTCGGGAAGTCATTGCTAAGCGGAGCCGCTATGAGCTGAAGAAAGCGCAGAAACGTCAGCACATCGTTGATGGGTTGATGAAGGCTCTTTCGATCCTCGATGAAGTGATCGCGACAATCCGCAGCAGTAAAGACAAAAAAGATGCAAAAAATAATCTGGTCGTTCAGCATGGGTTTACAGAAGAACAGGCAGAAGCCATTGTAACATTGCAATTGTATCGCTTGACTAATACAGATATCACGCAATTACAGGCAGAAGCCCAAGAATTAGCTGAAACGATTCGCGAATTGACGAAAATTTTGAATGAAGAAACGGAATTATTAAAAGTCATCAAAAAAGAGCTAAGAGAAATCAAGAAGAAATACCACTCTGATCGGATGACCGAGATTGAAGCAGAGATCCAAGAAATCAAAATCGAGACCCAAGTACTTGTCGCCCAAGAAGATGTTGTGGTAACTGTTACGACAGATGGCTATGTCAAACGCAGCAGCTTGCGGTCTTATGGCGCTTCTAAGCCAGAAGAGTTAGGCATGAAAGAAGGCGATGCACTGCTTTATAGCGGGCAAGCAAGCACATTGGATCATTTGTTGCTGGTGACCAATAAAGGGAACGTCATTTATCGCCCCATTCATGAGTTGCCGGATCTCAAATGGAAAGATCTAGGGGAACATATTTCGCAAACGGTAATGAATCTAGCGACCGAAGAAACCATTTTAGCTGTATTCACCTATCAAGAACTTGATCCGCAAAAGAATTTCGTGCTGATTAGCAAAAACGGTATGATTAAACAAACAAGAATGACAGAATTTGAACCTTGGCGTACGTACAAGAGTCGGCCATTGACTATGATGAAACTAAAAGATGAGGCCGATGAACTTGTCAACGTGTATTTAGCGGATCAAAATGAGCCGTTGGATGTCTTTCTAGTTAGTTATCGTGCTTTTGGCCTACGCTATCCATTAGCCGAAGTGCCTGTTGTAGGACCAAAAGCTGCTGGAGTCAAAGCGATGAATCTTAAAGAAGATGATCAGATCGTCAATGGATTATTGGTTTACTCGGAAGGAGATACGCCTGTAATCATGGTCACTCAGCGAGGGGCGGTCAAACGAATGCTGGCTCAAGAAATCAGTCAGTTAGGACGAGCGAAACGAGGACTGATGGTTCTCAGAGAGTTAAAGAAAAATCCTCATCGGATTGTTTATATGGGAAGCGGTGAAAACCAATCCCTGATTTTGACTACTCAAAAGGGGCAAATGATCGAGATCGAGACGAATCAAATCCCAATCAATGACCGGACATCGAATGGGTCCTTTGTTACCGATGAAAAATCCGGTGGCTTGATCCATGAAGTTGCTCGAGTGATTGATCCTGCGATTCAAGAAGATTCTGTACTATAAGTTAAATGTAAAACACGCATCTGTACCAATACAGACGCGTGTTTTTTTCTATATAATTAATTTTTCACATTTTCAAAAAATGGACTTTAATAAAAAATTCACATTTAAAAAACGTTGATTTAAAAGCTGTTTCGTTGCGTTTTATGTTTTAATAGCTAATTTTGTTAAAAATAATTCTTGTAAATGCTTGCAATGCAAACGCTTTGTGTTATACTATTCACGTAAAGCTGTTACACTTAGTGAACAGAAAATTTAAGGAGGTCCATCAAATGGAACAATGGAATGGATTTAAAGGAAAAACTTGGAAAGAAGAAGTTAACGTACGCGACTTCATCCAAGAAAACTACACACCTTATGACGGAACAGACGAATTTTTAGCTGGCCCAACTGAAGCAACTACAAAGCTTTGGGATCAAGTTATGGACTTGAACAAGCAAGAACGTGACGCTGGCGGCGTTTTAGACATGGATACTAAAATCGTTTCAACGATTACTTCTCACGGCCCGGGCTATTTGAACAAAGAGTTAGAAACAGTTGTCGGGTTCCAAACAGACAAACCTTTCAAACGCAGCTTGCAACCGTTCGGCGGTATCCGAATGTCAGAACAATCAGCAGAATCTTATGGGTATGAAATTGATTCTGAAGTTTCTCACATCTTCCGTGACTACCGTAAAACACACAACCAAGGTGTATTTGATGCGTACACTCCTGAAATCAGAGCTGCACGCCGTTCTGGTGTTATCACTGGACTTCCTGATGCTTATGGTCGTGGTCGTATCATCGGTGACTACCGTCGCGTAGCATTGTATGGTGTGGATTACTTGATCAAAGAAAAACAACAAGACTTGTTGTATTGCGGCAATGGCACGATGTCAGACGATATCATTCGCCAACGTGAAGAATTAAGTGAACAAATTCGCGCATTAAGCGAATTGAAAGAACTTGGTACAATCTACGGGTTTGATATTTCTCAACCTGCACAAACTGCAAGAGAAGCATTCCAATGGTTATATTTAGGCTATCTAGCAGCCATCAAAGAACAAAACGGAGCAGCAATGTCTCTAGGACGTACGTCAACTTTCTTGGATATCTATGTAGAACGCGACCTTAAAAATGGCGTGATCACAGAAGAAGAAGCACAAGAAATCGTTGACCATTTCGTAATGAAACTTCGTCTAGTGAAATTTGCTCGTACACCTGAATACAATGCATTATTCTCTGGTGACCCAACATGGGTTACAGAATCAATCGCCGGGATGGGTGAAGACGGACGCCACATGGTAACTAAAAACAGCTTCCGTTTCTTGCACACACTAGCAAACTTGGGACCAGCTCCAGAACCAAACTTGACTGTTTTGTGGTCAACACGCTTGCCACACAACTTCAAAACATTCTGTGCGAAAATGTCTATCCAAACATCAGCAATCCAATATGAAAACGATGATGTAATGCGTGGACATTGGGGCGATGACTATGGAATCGCATGTTGTGTATCTGCTATGCGCATTGGTAAACAAATGCAATTCTTCGGGGCTCGTGCGAACTTGGCGAAAACGTTGTTGTATGCAATCAATGGCGGGGTCGACGAAAAATCAAAAGCGCAAGTGGGACCTAAATTCCAACCAATCACTTCAGAATATCTTGATTACAATGAAGTAATGGAAAAATATGACACAATGATGGACTGGATTTGTGATTTGTATGTCAATACATTGAACATTATCCACTACATGCATGATAAATATTCTTATGAACGAATTGAAATGGCCTTACAAGATACAGATATCTTGCGTACGATGGCTACTGGTATCGCTGGATTCTCTGTAGCAGTTGACTCATTATCTGCTATCAAATATGCGAAAGTCCGCACAATTCGTGACGAAAACGGCATCGTTGAAGATTACGAAATCGAAGGCGACTATCCTAAATATGGAAACAACGATGATCGCGTAGACGATATTGCTGTTAACCTATTGAAAACTTTCATGAAGAAAGTAAAACGCACAAAAACTTACCGTAACTCAAAACATACAACATCGATCTTAACGATCACTTCAAACGTCGTTTATGGTAAGAAAACAGGGAACACTCCTGACGGACGCCGCGCTGGTGCGCCATTTGCCCCAGGTGCGAACCCAATGCACGGCCGCGATACACACGGTGCGTTGGCTAGTCTTTCATCTGTTGCGAAATTGCCATATGACTATTCATTAGATGGTATTTCAAATACATTCTCAATCGTACCTAAAGCATTAGGACGTGACGACGAAACACAGCAAGAAAACCTAGCAACTATGTTGGATGGTTATGCAGCAAAAGGTGGTCACCACTTGAATATCAATGTATTCAACCGCGACACATTGCTTGATGCACAAGCGCATCCAGAAAAATACCCACAATTAACAATTCGTGTATCAGGTTATGCAGTTAACTTCATCAAGTTGACAAAAGAACAACAAGATGACGTTATCGCTCGTACCATGCACGAAGCAATGTAATAGCAAAAAAAAGGCGGCGGATGGAACATTCCGCCGCTATTGTTATGAATCACTGCGACTGCGAAGCAGAGCAGATGATGACAAGCGTAGTTTGTTCATCAAACTATTGCCTCACTGCGAGTACGGGCGAGGAATCAATGGAATAAAACGATGCAACTTTATTTTTAGTTTCTTCAAGAAAGGAAGAGCAACATGTCAGTAACAGGACATATTCATTCAACAGAAAGTTTCGGATCAGTGGACGGACCAGGTATTCGTTTTATTGTCTTTATGCAAGGATGCCGGATGCGTTGTGAGTTTTGTCATAATCCAGATACTTGGAAAATCGGTGCCGGTATCGAACGGACGACAGATGACGTACTGGAAGAAGCACTCAAATATCGAGAATTTTGGGGAGAAAAAGGTGGGCTGACTGTTAGTGGCGGAGAACCATTGCTTCAGTTGGACTTCTTGATCGATCTTTTCCGGAAAGCCAAAGCTGCAGGGGTGAACACCACCTTAGATACGTGCGGAAAACCTTTTACTCGGGAAGAACCTTTTTTTAGCAAATTTCAAGAGTTGATGACTGTCACTGATTTACTATTATTTGATATCAAGCATATTGATAATGATGCTCATAAGAAGCTGACCACACAATCCAACGACAACATCTTAGAAATGGCAAAATACCTTTCAGAAATCAATAAGCCAGTCTGGATCCGTCACGTGCTGGTGCCATTCAGAAGTGATTATGATGAGTTTTTGATCCGTTTAGATGCGTTTATCAAGACGTTGAATAATGTAGATAAAGTAGAGATTTTACCTTATCACACAATGGGTAAATATAAATGGGATGAATTAGGGCTGAAGTATCCACTGGAAGGAATTGAGCCGCCAACACAAGATCGCGTGAAAAATGCAAAAGAGTTGCTTCATGTCGATGACTATAAAGGTTATCTTACCCGTTAACAAGCGTAAAGAAGATAACTATTGATTCTTTCCTATTTTTTGCTATCATTAGAAAGTGGAAAATGAATGAATTAGGAGCGATCATTATGTCGAAAATATTAGTATTTGGACACCAAAATCCTGATACAGATGCTATTGGAGCAGCAATTGCTTTTGCGCACTTGCAAAAGCAATTAGGAAAAGATACCGAAGCAGTTGCTCTGGGAACACCAAACGAAGAAACGCAATTTGCTTTGTCTCATTTTGAACTTGAAGCCCCGCGTGTGATTGAGCAGATTGAGGCTGGTTCAGAAGTGATGCTTGTGGATCATAATGAGTTTCAACAAAGTGCAGAAGGGATAGCAGAAGCTGCCATTTTAGCTGTAGTTGACCATCATCGTATCGCCAATTTTGAAACTGCAAACCCTCTCTACTACCGTGCAGAACCTGTTGGCTGTACGAGTACGATCGTGTTGAAATTATACCGTGAGGCAAATGTAGAGATTCCCGCAGCTATTGCCGGAATCATGTTGTCAGCGATCGTTTCAGATACATTGTTGTTCAAGTCACCTACATGTACTGAGGAAGATATCGCCGCTGCAAAAGAGTTAGCAGCAATTGCTAATGTGGATTTAGATGCGTATGGTCTGGATATGTTGAAAGCTGGAACAAATTTAACAACCAAAACGGCTGCTGAGTTGTTGGATCTAGATGCAAAAAGTTTTCCGATGGGTGGAAAAAACATTCGTATCGGTCAAGTAAATACAGTGGATTTGAATGAAGTGTTTAGCCGCCAAGAAGAGCTAGAAACAGCAATGAAGGCCGAAAATCAGGCAAAAGGCTATGACTTGTACTTATTAGTCGTTACTGATATTTTGAACAGCAATTCTGAATTGCTAGTGATTGGAGAGCCAACTGCACCGGTTGAAGCGGCGTTTAACGTTGTCTTGACAGCAAATCGTGCATTCTTACCTGGGGTTGTTTCTCGTAAAAAACAAGTTGTGCCGCAATTAACTGAAAGCTTTAATAACTAATAGCTGACAGGATAATACGGGCAAAAAAGATGAACATTTGAATTTGTCGGACAATCAGCAACTGCAGTCCTTTCACTGTAATAATGAAAGGTTTTTGGCTAGCAGGGAAGCTTAAGATTGTCCGGCTATTTTTGAATGGGAAGACGGCCCTTCTAGTGGGAATGGAAAGAGAGCGAAAGACATGGAATTTTTTTATAGTAGTCATTATCAAGGAATTCAGAAAATTATTGATTCAGAGTTGTTCTTAAAACTGATTCTTTTCTTGAAAAAACAACAAAAACCACCAATCTTAAGAGAATTAAAACAAAATTTTCCAGAGAAAAATTTTGAAAAAATACTTGATCAGTTGATCGATGCTGGGATCATTAACCGAAAGGATCGTCGCTATCAAGTGGCATTTTCTATCTATTCCACACAAGATCAGCAGAAGAGTCGTGAACGTTGGCAACTACCTAATACGATAATTTCAGAACAGTTGGCGTTCATTTTACAAGCGGAACTCATGAGTGACCAACGCTTTTTCTATGCTTGTGAGGAAGGAGTGGTACAAGGATTCATTTATCGGCTAATCCATGAGTCTTTCCAGCTTATTTCTCTTTCCCAAGAAAAATGGCCGACAACGATTCCCGCTTTTTTTGCAGCAAATCGACAACTACTGTCATTGCCAATCTATCAGAAGCTTTTGTATTTGCTAGGGGATGTTGATGAGGCCTATTACTTGGATCAAATCAGTGTCATCTTTGAACGGGTGGCAAAACAGCGAAAAATCCGGCCAAGTATTTTTCTGACATCCCTCCTAGAAGGAAATATTCTTCAGTCAGAACAGCGTTTTGATCTTCCTGTTGTTGATCCTGCGTTTCTCACTGAGCAGAATGGGTCATCGATGGAAGGATTGTCCGAATTTGATCGGCGTACATTTTTAGCAGATTATCTTGGAAAAACATCTAATCCGCAAACAATTCTCATCACGGAAATGATAAAATTTTAATAAACGTTCAGAAACACAAAAGATAAAAAAGAAAGAATTCGTTAAAACCCTCTTTGGGATAACGTTTTCTTTCTTTTTTTGCATTTTTTTATTATTTGAAAATGATTAGAAAATAACGAGCGTATTAATTGATTGTTCTCATTTGAGGTGGTATGATAACTTTAGAATTTTGAAAGGGGGCGTAAAAATTGGAAGGAATCAAAGCATTTCATACAGAAGTGATTGAAGAAACAAGAAGCAAAGCAGAGATGATCACTTTTGTTTCGATGGCGGAAATTGAGCATGCACGAAAAGAACTTTGCGAAGCCGGTATTGAAGAAAGCCGCTTTTCTGATGGAGAATTAATTTTTGCACTTAAACAAAAAAATGAATGTCAAGCAAATACAATCGTACCAATCGTGATCGACTGGTTGTTAATGAAAAACTATTTATTGACTCCGGCCCAAGCTGTTCGTTTTTTGACGAATAAATTAGGACAGACAGAATCAGTATCTTTGAAAGCATTAGGAGATCTTGAGTTTGACGGGGATGGAAAATACTTTTTGATTGCCTGTCAATCAATGAATAAGCAATATGAAAAAGTGTATAAAGTATATACAGATGGACAAGTGAAAGAACTTTGGCGGGCATGATCCTTTTTAGGATCGAGAGAAAGGTCATGCCTGTCTCTGAATGGATTAATCAAAGGTTGTGAGTCTCAGGTGAAATCAAATCAAAGAATCGTCTTTGCAAGTAGCCATGTGTTTATTTTTATTCTAAGTATGGTGTCGGCACTTTTATTTATTTTAAAAGTTCCTAACACATTTAATGCAAATCAAATTTTTTCAGAGAATATACATTTTTCAGACACAGTCTTTGATGTGGTCACAAGGCTTTTTTTATTGGGCATCTGTAGTTTATATACAACAGTTGCCAGCTTCTGGTCTTTTCGTTCTTGGCCTTATCTTTCAGCCGGAATTGGGATCGCTGCGGTCATAACGGCTTTCCAGATGAAAGTTCAATTCCATCCATTTTTGTTTGCTTTATTTTTGATCGTCGGTTTGTTTCAAGTAAGTGTCGCTTCTTATGTCGCTTTTGTTTCCAAAAAAAGAAGCAGCACTGAAACAGGTTGAACCAATCGTGTTCAAGCTGTTTTTTTTCTGCCTTAAATCTTTTGATTATAAGCAGAGGATCGAAATACAACGAATCAGGAATAGGAATTGGTCTATTCCGGCAATCGCCAAGGCTTTTACGTTACGAGATCTTTAATTTATGCTATTCTACATATAGGAGCAGCAATGCTAAATTAAAGCCATCTGCCCTGAACTATTTTCCCAGTGATCTTCCTAATATTCTGTTTTTAGATGGAAGATTGATTGGCTGAAAAAATAGGGTTGATCTAAGAGGAGGTTTGACATACGAGTGGAAAATGAGCAAATGATTACAGCAGAGAAGCAGTTTACGACCGGTGAAAATTTTTATTCACAGCATCTTTTAGGTGCACATCGTATGAAAGCAGGCTATGTTTTTCGTGTCTGGGCGCCAAATGCGCAAAATGTCTGGCTAGTAGGTGACTTCAATCAATGGGATGACTCTTTGCCGATGACGAAACGCTCCGAATCGGGGATTTGGGAAATTACCACCAATCAGCCTCAAGAAGGACAGCATTATAAATTCAAGGTCAAGCAAGCCGACGGCCGTGAAATCATGAAAATTGATCCATATGCAATTTATTTCGAAGAACGTCCTGGAACGGCTGCTGTCTTGTACACCGTGCCGGCAAAAAAATGGCGTGATGGTTTGTGGCAAGGCCGCAAAAAGCGTCAAAATCAATTTAAACGACCACTTAATATTTATGAAGTCCATGCAAGTTCTTGGAAACACCACGCAGATGGAACCCCTTATCGTTTTTCTGAATTAAAAGATGAACTCATTCCTTACCTCAAACAAATGGGCTACACCCATATTGAATTTATGCCATTGATGGAACATCCATTAGGCACATCGTGGGGTTATCAATTGATTGGCTATTTTGCGCTCAGCGCTTATTACGGCACACCAGAAGAATTTCAAGATTTTGTTGAAGCCTGTCACTTGGAAAATATCGGTGTCCTAGTTGACTGGGTGCCGGGCCATTTTTGTGTCAATGATGATTGTTTGGCTTACTATGATGGAACGCCGACATTTGAATATCAAGATGCCGATCGTGCAAAAAATGTTCGTTGGGGAGCAATCAATTTTGATTTAGGCAAACCACAAGTACAAAGTTTCTTGCTATCCAGTGCCCTTTTTTGGATCGAATTTTATCACATCGATGGGATTCGCGTGGATGCGGTTTCGAACATGATCTACCGAGACTACGACCAGGGTGTTTGGCAACCAAATCATGAGGGGGGCAATCGAAATTATGAAGGTTATTACTTCTTGCAGAAACTAAATGCAGTCGTGAAACTGGCGCATCCAGAAGTGATGATGATCGCTGAAGAAAGTACCTCAGAAACGAAAGTTACAGGCCTGATTGAAGAAGGGGCTCTTGGATTTGATTACAAATGGAATCTGGGCTGGATGAACGATGTCCTGCGTTTTTACCAAATGGATCCAATCTTCCGTAAGGACCATTTGAGTTTGTTGTCGTTCTCATTCATGTACCGCATGAATGAGAACTATATATTACCCCTTTCCCATGACGAAGTCGTCCATGGCAAACGTAGCTTAATGCACAAAATGTGGGGAGATCGTTACAAGCAATTTTCACAATTAAGAAATTTGTATACCTACATGATGACCCATCCAGGGAAGAAACTGCTGTTTATGGGCAGTGAGTGGGGACAATTTTTGGAATGGAAATATGATCACGGGCTTGAATGGGTCGATTTATCAGATGAACTAAATCAGCGTATGCAGCAATTTACAAAGACACTAAATGAACTGTATAAACAGGAGCGCTCATTGTGGGAAATCGAAGATAAAGAAGAATCGCTGGTAGTCATTGATGCTGATAACTTAGCGGAAACAACATTGACCTATTTGCGACAAGGTAAAACCAAAAAAGATTTCGTGATCGTTGTATTGAATTTGACACCTGTTGAACGCCACGATTTCGCCATTGGCGTTCCGTATGAAGGGACCTACCGTGAAGTATTGAATACCGAACGCGATAGTTTTGGCGGGACTTGGACCCAGAATAATCAAGACCAACAAACAGAAGCGATTCCATTCAAAGAATATCCTTATCAAATCAAAACAATTTTGCCAGCACTTGGGGCATTGATTATAAAACCAGAAAAGATTCAAATCAAACGCAGGAAAAAATGAAAGGGGGGAGGAGCTGGCTCGAAAGTCCAATCGAAGTGACAACGTGAAAGGTGATATCGAAAAGAAGGCTTTTTGAAAGAAAAGCATTCATATCGAAAATAACACCGGCATCGTGAAAGAGATTGGCTTTTTAGCGGCTCAAGAAAATGAAAACAGAGATGTTAGCGATGATCCTCGCAGGAGGACAAGGCACACGTTTAGGGAAGTTGACCAAAAATATTGCGAAACCTGCAGTACCTTTTGGTGGTCGGTATCGTATTATCGATTTTACATTAAGTAATTGTGTCAATTCAGGGATTAAGAATGTTGGTGTGGTGACACAGTATCAACCTTTGGCATTGAACAGTCACATTGGAAACGGATCAAGTTGGGGGTTAGATGGTATCAATACCGGAGTGACGATTTTACAACCCTACTCAAATTCTGAAGGTGGAAAATGGTTTGAAGGAACAGCTCATGCGATCTATCAGAACATTGCCTACATTGATGAAATGGACCCTCAATATGTATTAGTATTATCCGGTGACCATATCTACAAGATGGATTACGAAGAAATGCTGGAAAAACACAAAGAAAACGATGCGTCTCTTACTGTTGCAGTGCTAGAAGTGCCAATGAAAGACGCTTCCCGCTTTGGTATCATGAACACAGATAAAAATGACCGGATCATTGAATTTGATGAAAAACCAGCAGAGCCAAAAAGTAACTTAGCTTCAATGGGAATCTATATCTTTGACTGGGCTCGCTTACGCAGCGTACTGTTAAGCAATTATACAAAAGACGGCGAAATGGTCGACTTTGGGAAACACGTGATTCCATCTTACTTGGAAAGTGGCGACAATGTATTTGCTTATCGTTTTTCAGGCTATTGGAAAGACGTGGGTACCATTGATTCTCTTTGGGAAGCTAATATGGAATTTATCGATCCAAAGATGGAACTGGGAATCCGTGATAAAAATTGGCAAGTCTTTTCAAAAAATCCGATTGCTCCTCCTCATTTCATTACAGAAACAGGTTCTGCAAAAAATTCGTTGATCATGGATGGTTGCTATGTTGCTGGAGATATTGAACATAGTATTTTATCAGAAAATGTTCAAGTCAAAGAAGGAACCAAGATCACAGATAGTGTGGTCATGCCTGGAGCAGTCATTGGGAAAAATGTAACACTAAAACGCGCGATCATTGGAGAAAATGCAGTGATCGGTGATGATGCAGTCATAGACGGAACAGATGAAATTGCTGTTGTTGGTTATTCTGAAGTGATAGGAGTGACGATTGATGAGAACTAATAAAATGTGTGCCATTTTAGGCAATCTGCACCGCTACAAAGAACTGATGCCCTTAACGGAAAGTCGTCCGTTGTCGACGCTATTGTTTGATTGTAAATATCGTTTGCTTGATTTCAACTTGTCAAGTATTGAAAATGCAAATATCAAACAAGTGTATATGATTTTTAATGAAGGAGAAACACAATCCGTATTTGACCATATCGGTGGCGGGAAAGAATGGAATCTAGATGGTGTTCAAAACCGTTTCTTCATTCATTTGTTCCAAGACTCATTAAAACAGCAAGCTGCTGGTCAAGAGTATTACTATAACGTGATCGATTATTTGGAAAAATCTAAATCAGAGCATACGGTTTATATGGGCAGCAATATTTTGTGCAACATCGATTTGCGGGCGTTGCTGAAAATCCACCAGTTACAGAATAAAGAAATGACGGTCGTTTATAAACGAATCAGCAGTGATAACGTAAGTGACAACGACTTGATCTTTTCAGTTGACGAAGAAGGCCATTTGAATGAAGCTGTCCAAGCGAAGAAATGCGAGACAGAAAGTATGGTCAATCTTTGTACTGATATCTTCATCATCAAAACAGACCGCCTGATCCAAGCTTTAAAAGAAGGACAAGCTGTAGGAGCTACTCCAGACCTAGGTCGTTTCTTGCGGGAACGAATCTCTATCGAAAATACTAGCTTGTATGAATATACTGGTTATTTAAGCAATATTTATGATATTCAATCCTATTACCAAACCAACATGGACATGTTAGATGTCCACAAATTTACCTCATTGCTTTACTCAAATCAAAAGATCTACACCAAGCTGAAGAATGAAGTGCCAACCTATTACGCTGAGACTTCGGATGTCAAAAATAGTCACTTTGCTTCTGGTTGTATCGTAGAAGGATCTGTCGAACGGTCACTTGTTGCCCGCAGAACAACGATTCATCCGAATGCCCATGTCAAAGACACGATCATTTTTGGGAATAATGAAATCAAGGAAGGTGCTGAAGTTTCCTATGCTATTCTCGATAAAAATGTTGTGATCGCAGAAGGTGTCAAAGTTAGAGGAACCAGTGACGCACCGATCGTCGTCAAAAAAAATACCCATGTCACTGAAGATCTAATTGGAGGAGCAACGGCATGAAGGTACTATTTGCCGCAGCAGAATGTGCGCCATTTTTCAAGACAGGTGGACTAGGGGATGTCGTGGGTGCATTGCCTAAAGAACTTGTCAAAAAAGGGGTAGAAACAGTCGTGGTTCTGCCATTCTTTACTAAAATGTCAGCCGACTATCAAGAACAGCTGGAAGATTGTTTTTCATTTGAAGTCAATGTGGGTTGGCGTAAGCAATATTGTGGGTTGAAGAAACTAGTTCTCAATCGTGTTACCTACTATCTTATCGATAATCTGTACTATTTTGGTCGTGATAATTTATACGATTATTATGATGATGGCGAACGTTTTGCCTTCTTTCAACTAGCAACTATCGAAATGATGGAGAGAATCGATTTTATTCCTGACGTGATTCATGTGAATGATTACCATACAGCAATGATTCCTTTTCTTCTGAAAGAAAAATATCATTGGATCAATGCTTATCAGAATATCCGCACCGTTTTGACGATTCATAACATTGGCTTTCAAGGATGGTACAGCAAAGATATTTTACCGGACTTGTTTGGCATGGGGACAGAGCGTTACGATGACGGGACATTACGTTTAAACGACTGTTTGAATTTCATGAAAGCAGGTATTTTATACGCAGATCGTATCACAACAGTCAGTCCTTCTTATAGTGAGGAAATCAAAACACCAGAATTTGGTTGCGGACTTGAAGTCATTCTAAGAATGGAATCTGGGAAACTGCAAGGAATATTGAACGGAATCGATTATGAAACCAACGATCCCGCAACAGATCCATTGCTGCCCTATCATTTTACTTCCGATGAAATGTCCGGTAAAGCTGCAAACAAGCAAGAATTGCAAAAGATGCTGGGGCTGCCAGCGCGTGATGTTCCTCTTATCACAGTGGTCAGCCGCTTGACTACACAAAAAGGCTTTCATCTTGTAATGCCAGAAATGGAAAACTTATTGCAATTTGATGTTCAATTTGCGCTGTTAGGAACGGGAGAACCGGAATTTGAAGAAGGATTCCGTTACTTTGCTGCAAAATATCCAGAAAAATGTGCTGCGGTGATTTCTTTTGATATTGGACTGGCGCAAAAAATGTATGCCGGAGCGGATCTGTTCTTGATGCCTTCTGCTTTTGAACCTTGCGGGCTTTCACAAATGATCGCCATGCGTTACGGGACATTGCCAGTCGTGCATGAGATTGGCGGTCTAAAAGATACGGTAGATTCATACAATCCAATCACTCATCAAGGCACCGGATTTGGTTTCCAAGAGTTCACGTCATTTTATTTGATGAATGCAGTGAAACAAGGAATCCTGCTTTATCAAGACGACCAGCAGACGTGGAAATCTTTGCAAGCACAAGCCATGAATAAAGATTTTAGCTGGGACATTAGTTCCAATCAATATATTGATCTCTACCAAGCGATCAAAGTATAATCAAGTATAAGACAGAAGTATTCATTAGTCTGAAAGTAGAGCGGGTTTGACAGAACGACCTAGCGACAAGGGCGATTGGTGCTTCTGTCCTTTTTCATACAAATTGATAGTCATAAAGGAGTGAATTGTAATGGAGAAAGCTACCTTGCAAGAATTATTAGAAACCCGGTTGAAAGATATTTTTTCGATCGAGATCGCAGAAGCTTCACCGCAAGAATTGTTTTTAGCTTTAGCTAACGTGGTCAAGAGCTGCTACGCGAATGATTGGAGCCAGACACGAAAAAATCTGCTCGTTGAACAGCAGAAACAGGCGTATTATTTCTCAATCGAATTTTTACCTGGAAAACTGTTGAAAAGTAATCTACTAAATTTAGGGTTGCTGGATACTGCGGAAGAGCTCTTCGAAGAGTTATCCTTTTCATTAGACGAAGTTGCTGAAGTTGAAAAAGATATGGCATTAGGAAATGGTGGACTAGGACGATTAGCTTCTTGTTTCATGGATTCTTTGGCTTCATTAGGGTTGCCAGGAAATGGGAACGGCATCCGTTATAATTATGGCCTTTTTAAACAAAAGTTTGTAGATGGGCATCAAGTAGAGCTGCCTGACGACTGGTTACGTTCCGGAAATGTCTGGGAGGTTCGAAAGGAGAGTAAAGCCGTGGATATTCAATATGGCGGCGAAGTGTACTTGATTGAAGACGAGAATGGGCGGCTGCGTCCTGAACGGCATGGTGGGTATGTCTGGCGTGCGGTTCCTTATGATACCGGAATGGTTGGCTATCAAAATGATATGATCAATACATTACGTTTGTGGAGCGTTGAGGTTCCTGCAGCGGAAGAAGCCAACTATGCAACCATTGAATCTCGTCGTTCTCTAGAAGATCTGACCGCTGTCTTGTATCCAGATGATTCTAATGAACGAGGCAAGAAGACTCGACTTATGCAAGAATATTTCTTTGTCTCAGCAGGCATTCAAAGTATTGTTCGCTACTATTTAAAATTGAATCATCCGCTAACGATGATGAGTGAAAAAATTGCTATCCATATCAATGATACCCACCCTGCATTATGTGTATCCGAATTGATGCGGTTATTGTTAGATGATCATGATTTGCCATGGGAACAAGCATGGGCAATCACAGTGAAAGTCATGAGCTATACCAACCATACGATTATGGCTGAAGCTTTAGAAAAATGGCCGATTGATCTATTCAAAGAAGTTATTCCTCGGAATTACCAAATCATTGAAGAAATCGATCGTCGTTATCTTGAAGAGTATGCAGAGGTTCACGAAGCTGCCCTTCTTAATCGGACGCGTATTATTATTGATGGCCAAGTCCATATGGCGCATTTAGCGATTATTGGCAGCCATAGTGTCAATGGTGTCGCAAAGCTCCATTCTGATCTGTTGAAATCCGTTGTCCTACATGATTTTTATTTGATATTCCCAGAACGTTTCAATAATAAAACCAATGGGATCGCACAACGTCGTTGGATGCAGTTAGCCAATCAACCTTTATCAAAGGTGCTTGATATGACTATCGGCAAAAGTTGGCGCCATAACCCACAAGACTTGCAATTATTGAAAAATTACCAAGAAGATCCAACAGTATTGCAACGTCTAGCAGATGCAAAACTGACCAACAAACAAGCGTTAGCTGAATATATTCAGCAGACAACCGAGATCGAAGTTGATCCAACCGCGATATTTGATGTCCAAATCAAGCGGCTCCATGCGTATAAACGACAATTGCTGAATGTGATGCATATTTTGAAACTTTACTTTGACTTGAAAGATGACCCTCAAGCACCGATTCATCCGCGGGTATTTATTTTTGGAGCGAAGGCCGCACCTAGTTATCATTATGCGAAAGCCATTATTAAAGTGATCAATGAAGTAGCTAACCTGATCAATCATGATCCGACAATCAATGATAAGCTGAAAGTCGTCTTTTTGGAAAACTACAATGTCACATTGGCTGAGCGGATCATTTCCGCAGCAGATGTCAGTGAGCAAATTTCCTTAGCATCAAAAGAAGCTTCCGGTACTAGCAACATGAAGCTGATGTTGAATGGGGCAGTCACGATCGCGACATTGGATGGTGCGAACATTGAGATTCGAGATGCAATCGGAGATGAGAACATTGCCATTTTTGGATTAACAGAAGAAGAGGTCTATGCTTATTATGCCCAACAAAACTATTCTGCGTATGCGTTTTATGAAGAAGATCCTGTGCTGCAACGAGTTGTGAATGCATTTATTGACGGAACGATCCCAAATATAGAAAGAGAAGGTCGGGAAGTGTTTGATTCACTGTTAAAATATAATGATGAATACTTCTTGTTGAAAGACTTCAAATCTTATTGCGATGCCCAATATCGCGTGGATTTAGCTTATAAAGACCAACAGCGCTGGCAAGCGATCAGCTTGATGAATATTGCGAATGCCGGCAAATTTTCCGCAGATTATACGGTTCAAAATTATGCTGATGACATTTGGCAGATCGAACCATTGTATGCACATGTCAAAGAGCCAAATTCAGCTAGTCTGACGTAATAATCTATTGCATTTGGTCATTGAATATTCCCAAAAGGCACCACAGCTTTCGTGAATTATTCACTGAAATATGATATGATTATAAAAAATCGCAACCAGAGGATGAGTGAATTGGCAAATTATTTAGATGTGAAACGCAAACATTTCCGTTTTCCAGCATATGATGATCAAGAAGGTGTAAAGCTGCAGTCCGAACACAAGGAAGTTTTCAGTCAGTCTGATGATTGGATTTTGACAGAAATCAAGGATCAACCTAGCACGAGCAGCAAAGAAAAGGATTCTGCTCACTCATTGCGTCGGAAAGTTCCTTCCAGTCACCCCAATTACGGTCATAGTGTGCGGCAAAAAGAAGAATTAGCGCAACATCGGGCAAATTTACCAAGCTATGGAAAACGACCTTTGCAGGAAAGTACACCTACCGGCAAAACAAATCTTTTTGGCAATGATCAACGACGTGCTTCTTATAAAGTGACGAGTAAAGCAGAACGGGCTGAAACGCCAACACCGACCAAGAAAGAGTATTCTGGGCGATCTTATTTTGTTCCCAAATACATTCCTGCATCGATCATCCCTGAGCAAGAAAAAGAAGAGATCACTTCACAAGAACTGATGGATTCAATGGAGAAACCCCGCGAATCCTATTTGCTCTTTGATACTGAGCCAGCAGCCTACCAAGTAAAAGAAGGCGATGATCCCACGGTCAGAAAGTTCAATCGACCGCAATCTGTAGGCATGACACGGCGGGAATTTCGCGGCATGAACAAAAAAAACGGCGATAAGCGAGCTGTTTTGGATCGTTCCTTAGAAGGAATGATCGAAGAGGGGCAGTCAGAAAGCAATAAAAATGGCTACTTTCGCTCTTGATGAGTAGGACAACTGAAATAAGCAAAGGCACTCGTGAGAATCTCTCGCTCAACAAGCAGTTGGGAGTTATTCGTTAATAAAACAAGGATAATGATTTAAACAACAAAGAAAGCAACTATCTGAATTGTAGATGAAGCTGTGGCGCTAGCTTGCTGGATGAAGTAAGCTGACAAAACCAGTCGCTATCATCTGTGATTTGGATAGTTGTTTTGTGCTTCAGAATACCGCTAGTCTTTTCAAAAAATATCAAGAAAGCTGAAGCGACAATTTCCGTTAAAGAAGCGGCAGCTGTCCTCCTTGTTTTTATTTGTTGAAAGAAAACGGTGACTAACAGATGGCAACTTCTCAATTATTTTCACTTTTGAGAAGCATTTGCTATTCTTAAAATAGGAGGGATACGGGATGGAAATTGATTTGCAAATGTTAGCGATGATCTTCTTTATCAATATGGCTTATGTCACATTGAATACAATTCGTTTTTTATTGACGATGAAAGGGTATTGGCTGATTGCACCGCTGGTCAGTATGGTCGAGATCACGATTTATATATTAGGATTGTCGATGGTATTGGATCGCTTAGACAATCCATTGAACCTACTGTTTTATGCATTAGGTTACGCCGCAGGAGTTAGTGTTGGAATCAAAATCGAAGATCAGCTAGCTCTAGGCTATACGATGGTCACGGTGATTTTACCGACGAATACAGATGAAGAAAAGAATTTGCCAAAAATTTTACGCCAAGAAGGATATGGTGTTACTCAAAGTTATGGAGAAGGATTAGAAGGTCCGCGATTGATCCTTGAAATTCTCTCACAACGCAAAAGCGAGAAGAAACTGTTTCAAAAAATCAAACAAATCGAAGAACGGGCCTTTATCATTAGCTATGAGCCCAAATATATTTCTGGCGGCTTTTGGACGAAGAAAATCAGTCGGAGAGAAGCTCGGGTCAAAAAAGAACAAAAAAAGGAATAGCTCTTTTTCTCTCCTGTGCGAGGGTCCTTTTTTGAGATATAATAGGCAAGAATTTGGTTTGGAAGGAAGCGAATTTGAATGGAAAAACAAGCAAACGGCATGATGGCGGTGATAGCAGCACTCATCTCGAATATTTTAGTTGCCATCAGCAAGTTTGTCGGCTACGCATTGAGCGGCAGTGCGGCGATGTTGAATGAAAGTATTCACAGCGTGGTCGATTGCAGCAATCAAATCTTTCTGTTGATCGGTGATAAACGAGCAACGAAAGGGCAAAGTGAACTTCACCAATTTGGCGAAGGACGCGCGAAATACTTCTTTAGTACGATCGTAGCGATGATGCTGTTTTTTGGTGGGGGCGCTCTAGGTGTAATGGAAGCTTTTGAAAAGCTGCTGCATCCTGCTCATGAAGTTGGTAATACTTGGCTAGTGATTGGTATTTTGCTTTTCGGTTTAGTTGTAGAAGGTAGTTCTTTGTGGATCGCGATCAAAGAAATTCGGACCTTGAACGTAGAAAAGCAGCCTATTTATCGTTTTTTGAAAGAAAGTCGCCATAGTGAGATCTTGATTATCTTTACCGAAGACTTTTGTGCAGTGATTGGCTTGATGTTGGCAATGGGTGGAACGATCTTGACAATGGTCACTGGCAATGCGTTTTTTGATGCTTTCAGTGGCTTGCTGATCGGTATTTTGTTGATGATTGCTGCTATCTTTTTGGCACGAGAATTTTACAGTTTATTGATTGGCGAAAGCGTGACGAAAAGAGATCTTGTACTGATCAAAGAAGCCTTTGATCGTCCAGATGTCGATCGATTATTGGATATCAAAACCGTTCATTTAGGTCCTGCGGAAATCTTAGTCGCTGCCAAAATTGATATCACAGCAAAACAAGAGGAGATCGGTTATCAAATCATTAACGAGATCGAAGCAAAGATCCGCAGCTTCATGCCGGATAAAAAAATGTATATTTATATTGAAACGGATGAGTATGATCCTCATTATATGGAGAAACGGCGAAAACTTGTCCGATCACAAGACTGATTTTTGTAGAACAAAGCCAGTTTTTTTGATACAATAGACAAGGATTATCTAAGACGAAGGAGAATAAACCATTATGATCAATGCAAGTGATTTAAGAGCAGGAATGACATTCGTGCAAGACGGCAAACTAATCAAGGTATTAGAAGCCAGCCATCACAAACCTGGTAAAGGGAATACAGTCATGCGTATGAAATTGCGCGATGTTCGTTCAGGTTCAACTTATGATACAACATTCCGTCCAGAAGAAAAATTTGAAAAAGCTCATATTGATACGAAAGCTGTTCAATATTTGTATACAATGGACGATACAGCGTTCTTCATGGACTTGGAAACCTATGAACAATATGAAATTCCGGTTGAAGTTGTAGAAGAAGAAATGAAATACATTCTGGAAAACATGGAAGTGAAGATCCAATTCTTCGGCAGTGAAGTGATTGGGGTTCAATTACCATCATCAGTCATCTTGAAAGTTGTTGAAACACAACCGTCGATCAAAGGTGCGACTGTGACTGGCTCAGGTAAACCAGCAACGATGGAAACAGGTTTGGTCGTCAACGTACCTGACTTTATCGAAGAAGGCGAATCTCTAGAAATCAATACTTCTGAAGGTACGTACATCAAACGCGCGAAATAATCATTTTCTAGAAGAGCCAAGGTTTTATGAACTTGGTTCTTTTTCTTTTAGAAAGAAGGATCAACATGAATGTACTTGTTGTGGCATTTTTTGCATTTTTTGGCGGCATGGCACGCTATTTTCTTGCTTCGGAATTGCCGTCTTGGGGCATCTTCCCTTTAGGCACATTACTGGCTAATTTTATTGGCTGTTTTATTTTTAGCTTTTTAGTCAAGCAGATCATGACGAAAAGACAATTGAATGGACGTTTGATCTTGGGCATGGGGACCGGATTTTGCGGTGCTTTGACGACTTTTTCATCCTTTGCACTTGACACGGTGCAGTTGCTGCAAAAGCAAGCCTATGGGTTAGCGGCGGGGTATTTGATCCTGTCGATTTGCGGCGGGTTATTTTTTGTCTGGTTAGGCGAAGCCCTCGTTAGAAAGCAGGTGTAAGTATGGCATATATCGTTGTAGGAATTGGTGCAGCCATGGGCGCTGTCCTGCGTTATGGTATCAATCGTTATTTTGAACGAAGACCACATCCTTTCCCCAAAGCCACTTTGCTGATTAATTTATCTGGTGCGTTGATACTAGGGATTCTTGCCGGTCTTCAGATTGATCAACACTTGTATCTTTTGCTTGGAACAGGGATCATGGGCGGTTATACTACTTTTTCAACAATGACGATTGAATTATTTACATTGCTAAAGACCAATCGCCAGTACTTTTATCTTTATTTTTTCAGTACGTACATTGTAGGATTGACGGCTAGTTTTATTGGGTTGATGATAGGTGCTTATTTGAACTGAAAAGGAGTAGACGATGATTGCATTCATGTCAGCAGAAATGTGGCTTAAAAGTGAGTTTTTTTATTATTCAATCGTTCCGGTTTTATTAGTCGTTGGATTAGTGGCGCTTTTACTTTTGCTGATCCTTTTGTTGTATCGGGAGAACCGGCGGCAGGGTTTGATCTGGCTGCCTGTCGTAGTTTTGTTGCTTTGCGGCGGCGGTTTCTTGTTAGGAGATCATTTTTTTCACGACTTTAAAAATGACAATGCACAAATTACGCCAAATATCCGCGATCGGGAAAAACGCTTTATCGGATATAAATATTATGATCAGAGCACGTTGGCGGCTTATCAGCGAATCCAAAGTGAAGCCATTCCTTCTCTGGGGATCTATCAAGCAGAACCGGTTAGCCGAGAAATCCAATTTCTGGGTATTGCGCACAACTCTGTGTATTTCAAACTAGGAGAACAGTATTACTATTTGCGCCAAGAGCCAATCTTTGCGAAACAAGAACAAGCTGAGCTGCAAGGTGTCCAATACCATCTGATTGAGTCCGCTTTTGCAGACATCGGTTTTTTTACAGAAACAAACAATTATTTAACAGCCATCGTTTTGCCTGAGAGCAAAAAAGAGTTAGTCTATGAATCCATTGATGGGATCTTGCCAAAAGAGTTTGGTAAAAGTCAAACAGCTTGGGCAGTCCCTGGAAACCAATAAAAAATGTCATTACATGAGACAAAAGGATAGGTGAATCATCCGATTCATCTATCCTTTTGTGATGTCTTTACTTCCCTTTGAAGATTGAGCATTCAAAACATTTTTTTCTTTCTGTTCAGTCAGATAACGTTCTTTGTGTTTGCGCACCAGTTTTTTAAAGGCAGCTTCCGCTTTTATGGCTTCACTACGGGTAGCAAAGCTTTCCGCATGGATCATTTGTAAGGGGCGACGACTAGCTGGATGAGTGTACTTTGCTCCAATGCCTTGATTGTGTTGATGCAGGCGGCGTATCAAATCTGTGGTATAACCACCGTAAAAGGTATTGTCTTTACAGAGCAATACATAGAAGTAATGCGTATCAGCTGCCATAAAGCATCCGACTCACTTCCTCACTGTAGCTCCCATCCGCATGATAAGTGATCAGCGGTGAGGCAATCTTGAAACCATCAGCTTTACCATCCTTGATGCCCTCGATCAATAGGATATTCGCGTCTTTCCCTGCTTTGGGATAGACGAAACGGACACGTTTGGGGGCGATCCGATATTTTCTCATGCAGTCTAAAATATCCAAAAAACGATCAGGTCGGTGAACCATAGCAAAGCGCCCATTCATTTTCAGCGCTTTACTGGCTGTGTGGACCACCTCGTCTAATGTGGTCTCGATTTCATGGCGAGCAATCGCCAGATAAGGATTGGGATTTTTAACAGCAGTGGGAACATTTTTGAAATAGGGCGGATTACAGACCAAAAGATCCACCGAATCCGGTTTGATTTTGGTAAAGATGTTCTTTAAATCCATTGGGTAAACCGTTATTTGTTCCTCAAGCCCATTCAAGCTTACACTGCGTTGGGCCATATCAGCCAGCCGATCCTGCAGCTCGATCTGGTAAATATGAGCCGAAGTTTTACGGCTGATAAACAAGCCGACTGCACCATTTCCAGCACACAGATCAACGATTCGTCCCCGTTTGGGAATCGTTGGGAAGTTAGCTAGCAAAACGGCATCGAGGGAGAAAGAAAAGACCTCGCTGCTTTGGATGATTTTGATATCTTCCGCATATAATTGATCTATGCGTTCGTTTGATTGCAACATGAAAGCATACTCCTGTTCTAATTCATTTCCTTTGTATTATACTACGATTAAGAATAATCGGAAACGACAAAAAAGGCTTGTCATTTGAAGCGTTTTTTTGCATACTTATAAAAGAAACTGGAAAGGAAAGTGAGTATGTTTTTTAGCTTTATGCGAGGCGTGGTTCGGGTCATTTTGTTTTTGATCAACGGGAACGCCCGATATCAAAACAAAGAGGCTTTGCCGCAAAATGAAAATTACATATTGGTTGCACCTCACCGTACCTGGTGGGATCCGTTGTATCTGGCGGTGGCTGCTCGTCCCAAAAAGTTCAGCTTTATGGCAAAAGAAGAATTGTTTAAGAATCCAATCTTGCGCTTTATTTTGATTCATGCGAATGCTTTTCCGGTAAAGCGTGACAAACCAGGGCCGAGTGCTGTCAAAACACCGGTGAAGATCTTAAAAGATACAGATCTGAGTCTCATTATGTTTCCTAGCGGAACAAGACATTCGACCGCGCTGAAGGGTGGCATGGCACTGATTGCCAAAATGGCGAAGGTAAAAATCGTTCCTTCTGTTTATCAAGGTCCCTTAACGCTAAAAGATTTATTTAAACGTCGACGAGTAACCGTTCGTTTTGGGGAGGCGATCGATATCAGTGATATCAAGAAAATGGATAAAGAAGGGTTAGCAGAAGTGGAACGCCGCATTCAAGGTGCTTTTACAAAGCTCGACCAAGAAATAGATCCGAATTTTGTTTATGAAGTAGAAGAGAAGAAACGTTGATGCGTTTCTTCTTTTATTTTTGACTGTGTTTTAAATAAATATTGAACTTGATAATTTTTTGAGGATATGCTATGAGATAATCAATAACAAGGGTTTAGTTACAGGTTTAGAGGGCCTATTAGGGCAAATAGTAATTCTTTGATTTCAGATGTTCAAAAATTATTTGTGAAAGTAGAATATATAAATACAATTAGATACTTGTTTTATAGTGCAAATTAAAATGAAGATTTTTACACATCGAGGAGGTAAAATGATATGAAGCCAAAAGAAATACTTTGCCAATGGGTTGACGCATTTAATCATGCGGATGTAGAAATTATTTCAGAATTATATGATGACAATGCAATAAACCATCAGGTTGCCAATGAGCCAGTTATTGGAAAAGAGGCTATAAAGAAAATGTTTGAACAAGACTTCTCTAACGCAGAAATGGTTTGTATCGTTGAAAACATTTTCGAAGATGGACAATGGGCAATTTTAGAGTGGCGTGACCCGTTAGGTTTGAGAGGTTGCGGTTTTTTTCGAATAGTAAATAATAAAATTTTATTTCAAAGAGGCTACTGGGATAAGCTATCTTTCTTGAAACAGCACAATTTGCCTATTGAATAAAATGAATAGATATCTTATATAAATAGTTTGTAAATTTCTTAAAAGGTGCATTAAGGGAAGGATAATAATTTCCCTTAATGATTGTTAGAATAGTAACACTGCGTTAAAACATAGTCTTATTTCTAATTTCTAAAGTAGGGTTGCTTCGTGCTTCTTACTTAGGAAAAGCAGCTCCTTATTGGTATGCTCAAAAAAATTTTAAAAAGGAGTCTCTGTTAGACAGAGGCTCCTTTTTTAGCTCATCAAGAGTTATTCAGTGACTGGTTGATTTTCCTTTTCCAATTCATTTTTGTCATAGATTTTTACAAATGGATAATAAATGAGGATGGAAAGTACAATCAAAAGAATGTTTAAGACGATTGCTCTCCAGTCACCGCCTGTTGCAAGAAAGGCACCAATTGGTCCTGGCAATGTCCAAGGGGCATTGACGGTCACTTTGTTGACTAAACCAGCCGAGGTGGCTACCCAGGCAATTACACCATTGACTAATGGTGCAATGATAAATGGCGGAATCAAAATTGGATTCAAGACGATAGGCGTCCCAAAAATCAGCGGCTCATTGATATTGAAAATAGCAGGGATCAATGCGGTTTTTCCTAGTTTTGATCCGAATTCGGATTTTGTACGAAAAGCAAGCAAGATCGCCAGACCGATGGTTGACCCTGCGCCGCCGATCCAAATGAACCATTGGTAGAATGGCTCAGCAGCAATGTTGGGAATCACATCGCCAGAAGCTAACGCAGTGGTGTTGCCTTCCAATAATTGCAGCCATAACGGCCGTGCCAGTGAACCAACGATCGAGGCACCATGGATACCAAAGGACCAAAAGAATGTCGTTAAGAAAGTGATCAATAAGACACTTGGCAAGCTATCGGCTGCGCTAACTAGAGGATCAACAACTTTTGCTACGATGGTATGCCAGTCAAAGCCAATGTAATAGGTGATTGCCCCCATACCTAAAATAATGATCAATGTTGGCGTTAAAGCTTCAAAAGATCGAGCAACAGCAGGAGGGACTTGTTCCGGCATCGTGATTTTAAATTTAGATTTATCCGTCAAACGATAAATCTCGACAGCTAAAATCGATGTAATGATCGCTACGAACATCCCGGCACTGCCCAAGTTTGCCATTGGTAAAACAAATCCGGCTGTACCAGCAGCCTCCAAAGCTTCGGGGGGAATATTTATTGGCGTGAAAGTCAATAAAAAAGCTGTGGTGGCTAAGATACCACCAGAGAGACCATCGAGTTTATAGGAACGGGCTAAGCTAAAGCCGATCCCGAATGCGGCATATAAACTCATAATGTACATCGTCATGCGGTAAGGAAGCAAGATCGTGGTCGCATGGCTCGAAAGAAATTGATAGATTCCCCAGTCTTGTGGCAGGGGAGGAAAAGCTAAAATCATAAAAAATGAGCTGACGATAATCAGTGGCAAAGTAGAGACGATCCCATCGCGGACCGC
The DNA here is from genome assembly GCF_051714805.1 of Enterococcus sp. AZ091. Taxonomy (NCBI): domain Bacteria; kingdom Bacillati; phylum Bacillota; class Bacilli; order Lactobacillales; family Enterococcaceae; genus Enterococcus; species Enterococcus sp. AZ091. Next base: position 1,831,692 of record NZ_JBIOSO010000001.1, read on the forward strand.
CCGTAAATGCCGTTGACTCCCCAGTTTTTCCATTGGTCCAGCCAGGTGACGTTCAATGAACTGTGTAAATTTATCTAACATTTTTTAACCTCCTGTGAAAACGTTCATATGGTTGAATTGATAAAGTTATGTTGGGTGATTCCGCTCTCCTATGGGACCAAATGGATTTGGGATGATCTTTCCCAGAATCACGGATTGTTTGGCACCAGTCGCGGCAGGAGCATTATTTTTATGTCCCTGTAAGGTCTCGTATCCTAAAAGGGCAAATGCCATAGCTTCTTTCGCATCATTGGACCAACCTAAATCATTTTGGGTAATCACTGTAATCTCAACGGGTAAGTAGTTGACCAGCATTTTTTTTAGTGTTGAATTATGCGCGCCGCCGCCTGCTAAAATCACTTCAATGGGTCCGCTTTCAACAAGTGGGAAAACGAAGCGCCGATAGCTCTCGGCAATCGAGTAGGCAGTAAAATCGGTCACTGTTGCTATTAAGTCTGCTGGTTTTTCTGCAGAAAAATCTGCTAATAGTTGATCACTGAATGCTTGACCAAATAGTTCCCGTCCAGTGCTCTTAGGGGGTGCTTGATCGAAATAGGAATGATTTCTTAATTGTGTTTGCAATTTAGGAATAATGGTTCCCTGTTGAGCAATCCTTCCTTCAGCATCGTAAGGAAGTTGGAATAATTGATGCATCAGTTCATCGATGATCATATTTCCAGGACCAGTATCGAAGGCGACAAGATCACTTAATGTGCCATTTTTCGGCAGGACCGTCACATTTCCAATCCCACCGATATTTTGCAATAAGCGGGTTTTATCAGGGGAACGATACAAGAGATAATCAGTATAAGGTACAAGCGGTGCTCCTTGTCCACCAGCAGCCATATCCATCGCGCGGAAATCGGCAACCACAGTTGTTCCGAGTCCGTAGGCAATGATTGACGGCTCTCCAATTTGAAACGTACTGGAAACAAGCGGGTTTTCCGAGGGTGCATGCCAAATAGTTTGTCCGTGGCTAGCAACAAAGTCAATGCTAGTTTCGGTTACTGCTGTTTCTTGGCAGACCTGACGACAAGCAGCGAGAAAGGCATAGCCTAGCTCAACATTTAACTGACAGATCAAGGAAACAGAAGAGTCCTCCGGGTCACAGGCTTGTTTTATTCTTTGGCGCAGCTCGGGGGAAAAAGCAGTAGTCGTCAGATGCAACAGACGAATAGATGGCTGTGAATGATTATCGATTTCTACTAATGCGGCATCAACACCATCTAAACTAGTTCCAGACATGAGTCCAATTCCAAGCATTGTTTCTCCTCCTTTCTTTTGTGTTTGTCGAAACCAAATTAGATGAACTTGGGCAGAAATGTATTCGGTTTCAACCTCGTCTTTATTGTAGTGTATGTGTAATTGCATTTCAATGATTTTTTTGTAAAAGGAAATTTAATTTCATTAATTTGACAAATCAGTGTGAGAACCCGTTTGGAAAAAGAAGGACTCAACTGTCTGGGAACGAGAAGATCACGTTGATACATTCAATTCATAATCGTAAAGTGGTATAATAATGGGAAGGATATTTTTAAGAGGGTGGGTATATGCGTTTTTTACATACAGCAGATTGGCACATAGGTAAAAAATTACACGGCTATGATCTTCTCGAAGATCAAAGTTACATTATTGACCAGATAATTGATCTGGCGGAAGAACAATCAGTAGATGCAATTATCATTGCTGGGGATCTTTATGATCGCACGGTGCCAGCCGTTGACGCAGTGAAATGTTTAAATGAGAAAATAGCGAAAATCAATTTAGAAAAAAAGTTTCCTTTACTAGCGATTTCTGGTAATCATGATAGTCCGACACGACTTGAAACTGGAAGTCCATGGTTCAAAAATACGCAATTTTACCTAACGACCTCCATTGAAGAAAGTATTGAGCCGATTGAATTTTCTGACACCCAGTTTTTCTTGTTACCTTATTTTGAACCGATCGAAGCGCGTTTGTTTTTTGATGAAAAAATCACAACGATCGCAGAAGGGGTGACTCGGGTCCTTCAAGAGATGAAGCAGTATTTTGATTCTACGAAAAAACAAGTCCTGGTGACTCACTTTTTTGTAGCTGGTTCAAGCCAGACGGATTCGGAAACCAAAATTCAAGTAGGCGGATTGGATAGTGTACCGACAACGGCTTTTGAAGGGTTTGACTATGTCGCCTTAGGACATCTGCATGCAAATACTGCGCTAAATCATGAACGAATCCGTTATAGCGGGTCTCCGTTGAAATTTTCATTGTCTGAAATAACCAATGAGAAAGGTGTTTATATCGTAGATACTCAAAAGGACCAGCGGCATTTTTATCCGTTGCGGCCAAAAAGAGATCTTCAGCAATACACTGCTTCTTTTGAAACATTGCTTGATCCTGCCTTTTATCGGCAAGTGGATCGAGAGGCCTTCTTACACTTCACGTTAACGGATCGAGCCGTAATTCCTAATATGATGAATCAATTACGGCGGGTCTATCCTCGAATTTTATCTGTGGAGCGGCAAAGTGGGCGAACCGTCAGCAAGAAAAATTTGACATTAGCCGATGAGGAGGATCCGCAACGGGTGATCGCCCATTTTTATAAAGAAATGACTGGAGAACCGTTAAATGAGCAGCAGCAAAAATGGCTCACAGGTTTGACAGCGGGTGGAGAGAAGGAGCGAGAGCAGTCATGCAGCCAAGAAAATTAATCATGAAAAACTTTGGTCCCTACATTCATGAGGAACTGGATTTTGGCGACTTTCAAGAAGGTGGTTTGTTTCTAGTCAGCGGGAAAACCGGGGCTGGCAAGACGACGATCTTTGATGGAATGACATTTGCATTATTTGGAGAAACTTCCGGAAATTTGCGGTCCGGTAAAGAAATGCGTTCGACATTCGCTTCCCCCACAGAAGAGACGAGTGTCCGTTTTTCCTTTGACCATCAACATTTGCACTATGAGATCGAACGACGTCCCGAACAAGTCTTAGCCAAAAAACGCGGCGATGGAGTCACGAATCAAGCAGCTAAGGTACGGTTGACGATCTATGATCAGCAAGGAAAAGAGCGCAAACAAATCAGCAAAAAAAATGAAGTAGATATCTTCATCAAAGATCTGCTGCAATTGGATGCCAAACAATTCTTCCAAATCATTTTGCTGCCTCAAGGAGAATTTCGCAATTTTTTGATCGCCAGCAGTAATGAGAAAGAAAAAGTTTTGCGGAATATTTTTGGAACGGAAATGTATCAGCGCTTCAATGAATGGCTGAAAGAACAGGTCAAAAAGCAAACCAAACAAATTGAAAAACAACAAACGGCAGCGGATCATTTGGTCACACGCTTTGAGTGGACCGAACCGGCAACTCCGGTTTCGTTGGTTGAGACATTAGCGTACTGGCAGACAGATCTTGAGAAACAACGAAGTCATCAGCAAACAATTGAAGCAAAAAAATCCCAAGCGGAGCAAGAGAAAAAGACCGCACAGGAAGCTTTTTATTTGGCAAAAGAAATCCATAAAGCACTTGCCGAGCAACAGGAACTCAGCCAACAGGCAGCGAATCTAGCTGCGAAAGAAAGTCAAATTTTAGACGATAAACTGCGGCTGCAGCAGCTAGACTGGGCGAGTGAGCATCAAGAAATCTTACGCCAAAAAGATGAGCGGACAGCTGAAGTAGCACAGGCTATTCAACAACTTACATTCAATCAGCAATCATTAGAACAATGGCAAGAGTCTCAAGAGATATGGGACAAAAGCCGAGAAGTTCAGGTAGATCGAAAGGACGAACATACGGCAGCTAAGCAACGTTTACAAATACTGGCACAGTTAAAACCATTAGCCGAGCAAGTTCAGCAACAAGAAAAACAGGTCGCTTCTTTGCAGGAAACGGTGACTCAACAGGAAAAACAAGCGCAGCATCTGAAAGAACAGCAAAATCTTGCTATGAATCAGGAGCAAGGATTAAAAGAAGAAATCCAAAAGCATTCGATCTACCAAGTACAGGAAGTCCAACTGGTTCGTGGAGAAAATCTATTGTACCAATGGCAGATGTTGAAAAAAGAGGAGCAGCAGCTGACTGATACCCAACAGCAACTAACAGACCAGCAGCGAAAATTGCAAGAGAAGCAGCAGCAGTTAGTAAGTAAATATGATGAGTTAACTGAAGAATTGGTGCAAGAAAAAAGTCGAAATGCCAAGATGCAGATTGCTCGTTTGAGTCTCTTATTGGTGGAGGGGGAACCTTGTCCGGTCTGCGGCTCTTTTGAACACCCCGCTGCTCAAAAACATACAGAGTATAGTAATGAAGAAATCATTGATAGCGAGCAGCAACTTGAATCTTTGGAGAATCAGCTGCAACAAGTTGGTGAAGACCGTTCGACGAACTTGCTGCTGCTAGAACAAGTCAATGACCAGTTTCAAACAATTAAACAAAAAATGAGCGCGTTGAAGGAAAAACAACAGACAACGTATCAGACACTGCGAGAAATCCTCCAGCCGTTGATGAAAAATATGCTAGGTCAAACAGTTCTGAAAGAAGGAGCTGACAAGGAACCAGCTGATCCATTGCTGGCAGAAGGATTGACTGAAAAGGAAATTGCCACTACCTATTTCAAATGCCAACAAATCAATCAGCAGTTGAAAGAGCAATTTGCTCTAGACAGTCAGAAATTGACAGAGGTCCAAGCAAACAGCCAACATCTTACAGAAGAATTGACAGCACTTGAAGCAAGTCTCAAGACTGCTAGTGACGCTTTACGTTTGGAAGAAGGAAAACTGTCCTCACTAAAAGAGCAAACGGAGGGAGTATCTCTGGAGCAGTTGAACGAGGAACAGGAGCAACTAGCAGCACAATCGTCTCGTTTAGCAGCTCTGATTGAAGCGGATCAGTTGGAAGAGCAACGTTTGAAGGAACAGTATACGATCCTGACAGAGCAGCAACGAAATCTGCAACAGTTTCTAGCCGACAAGCAACAAGCTGCTCAGCTAGCCCAAGAACGCTTGGAAGAAGTCTTGCCTGCGGCATGTACCGAACAACAGATGCGCAGTCTGCTCAATGATCTTGAGGAACGCCAGGAGCTACGCAGTACGATAAAAACCTATGAACAACAACAACGTTTTGTTCAACAGCGACAGCTTGAACTGGCACAATTTTTGCAAAACAAAGCTGTGCCTGACTTGGAAGTCTTGCAAGAACAAGTAGACCAGTCTGAAGCAGCGGTAGAACAATTACAAGAACAAGTAATCCGAGGAAAAGAACAAATCAAGCAAAATCAGCGATTACTTGAAGAATTGCAGATAATCTATCAACAAAACACCAAGCAATTAGAAAAAATCAGCCATTTACAGCAACTATCAGAAGTCATCAATGGAGAAAATGAAAAGAAGACCAGTTTGGAACGCTATGTTCTGCAACGATTTTTAACAGAGATCTTAGAAGTGGCGAATGTTCGCCTAGCTCGGTTGACAAGAGGACGTTATCAATTCGAGTTGGCAGACAAAGTGGGGAGCTATCGAAGCTCGACAGGGTTGGAGATCGATATCTATGATGATAATGCTGGCAGTCTTCGGCGAGCACATACCTTATCGGGTGGTGAAAGTTTTATTGCCGCATTGGCATTGGCTATCTCATTAGCTGATGTGATCCAAAATCGTTCGGGAGGCATCGAGATCGAGGCGTTGTTTATTGACGAAGGATTTGGCTCATTAGATGAAGAATCGTTGGAAATGGCGATGGAAGCATTAGAAATGATTGAAAATGAAGGGCGGATGATTGGGATCATTAGTCATGTAAGAGAATTAAGAGAGCGAATCTTGCAGCAAGTCGTTGTTCAAACAGATGGCAGTGGACAAAGCAAAATTCGTACAAAACTTTAGAGAAAGGAGGAATCAGAAGCATATGAAATGGAGTATTCCAGAAAAAGTCATTGAAAGAGGTCGGACCTATCTAAATGAAGGTCGCGTCCTATCGGTTATTCCAGATCCAGAGAGAAAGGTATGGCATGCGGAAGTCTTGGGAAGTGAGCTATATTTAGTCGATCTTGATGCGACGGCTAAAGAGATCGATTATTGCCAATGCCCCTTTTGGGAAGAACATCACTATTGTAAACACACTATAGCTGTTGAACTTTATTTACGAAAGCAAGGTAAAACAAGACAAATCACAGAAGAAAAAAAGCCAGCAAAAGCCGCATTTTCGGCTTCGGAGATGTTTTCTCAGGGATTCAATCGATTGCAGTCTGGACAGCGGACGATCACTCCTTTGCAAATTGAATATCGTGTCGAAAATCTGACCACGAACCCTTACCACCAGGAGATGGATGTTCTAGGGATTTCACTAAAAGTCGGTCAACGGGGAACTTCAAAGACATATGTCGTCAAAAATATCTATAAATTTTTGCAAGTCTATCAAGAAAAAAAGAGCTATCTGGCGAACAAACAAACAGAGTTTCTTTTAACGAGTGAAGCATTTGACCAAACCAACAATGATATTCTGATCCGCTTACTAGGCATTGCTCAGACACAGCAGCTGATTGGACAAGCTGGCATCCAAGTGAAAGGCAAACTAGACAAAAAGTATTTGCTATTGCCAGTTGAATACGGGAAAGAACTATTAGAGAAAATGAACGCTGCTTATATGCAGTTAACGATTGGCAACGCTAAACTTCGTCAAGTGACTTTTTCTGAAGGCAAGCCGCTGCATTTTCGTGTTCAAAAAGAACACGGTCAATTTCCGTTATCTTTGACGAGGGATTTTGATCACTTGCTGAGCTATTACAATTGGGGCCTTCAAGGCGATACGATCGTTGAATTGACGATGGACCAAAAAGAAGTCTATTTGACGATGCAGCAATTATTCAAACGCTTTGAAGAACCAAGAATCATTTATCCAAAAGCGGAACTGTCCAACTTATTTATGCAAGTTTTGCCTCATTTACGCAAGATCGGCACGGTAGAGATCACAAAAGAAGTCGGAGCAGAGATCCAAGAGAGTCCGTTAGCCGTTGTTTTTTCACTGCGTAAAATCAAAGGTCAGATCGATTTGCAAATTGATTTCAATTATGGCGAAGTGACTTTTTCGACTGACGAAAAGCATCAAGTGATTCCTGAGGCCCATCCAGAGATTTTAAGGGATTACCCACAGGAAAAGCGGATCGAACAAGTAGTTGAAAGAATGAAGTATCAAAAAAGTATCAAAAATTGGTTCAAAGCGCTACCGGAAGGGGAAGAATTGTTTGCCTTTTTCACTCGTGAAATTCCTTTACTGCGCCAACTAGGAGAAGTACGTATCGGCAAAAAATTGCGGGAACTTTACTTAGATGCACAGCAGCACCGTCCAACGATCGAAATTGAAGAAAATGGTTCCTGGCTGGATATTCACTTTGATGTCAGCGGGATCGCTGAATCGGAGATCGATGCTGTCTTGCGGAGTTTGTTGCAGGCTGATCGTTTTTACACGACAGAAAATGGGCAAGTTCTTTCACTGGAAACAGAAGCCTTTCAAGAAGCAAGCGCCGCGCTGAAAAAATTACGGACAGCCTTTGTATCTCAGTCAGGTACGTTACAAGTTCCGTTGAACCAAGGATTGTATTTGCAAGAAGAACTAGCTGACCAAGCAACTTTTAGTCAAGGATTCAAACAAATGACGACAGATTTGATTCATCCAGAAAAATTTTCTGCACCATTGCCTCATCAGCTCCAAGCGCAATTAAGACACTATCAGGAGGTCGGATTTCGTTGGCTGAAGATGCTGAGTCAGTATCAATTTGGCGGCATACTTGCAGACGAAATGGGATTAGGGAAGACAGTTCAAACAATCAGCTACTTGTTGTCTGAAAAGCAAGAGAAGCAACAGTTGAATGCTCTGATCGTTGCACCTGCGAGTTTGACGTATAATTGGCAGCAAGAAATCAAACGCTTTGCACCAACGATCCAGTCGGTGGTGATCAGTGGTTCTCGGGAGGAACGCGGCAGCCAATTACAGCTGCCGGCAGATGTCCGCATCACATCTTATGCCAGCTTACGGCAGGACATCGACCAGTACCAAGAATTAGGTTTAGCGTATTTGATCTTGGATGAGGCGCAAATGGTCAAAAACAGCGGAACCAAAACAGCACAAGCATTGCGTTCTTTAAATGTTCCCCATCGATTTGCATTGAGTGGGACACCCATCGAGAATAATCTTGAAGAGTTGTGGTCCTTATTTGAGATGATCATGCCGGGATTTTTCCCCAATAAACAACGCTACAAAGAATTGACGACACAAGAGATCGCAAAAATGATCAAGCCATTCATTTTGCGACGCGATAAAAAATCCGTTCTTCAAGATCTGCCAGAGAAGTTAGAAACGAATTATTATAGTGTACTGACAGAAGAGCAGAAAAAAATCTACCTTGCGTATTTGCGCCAAATGCGGGAAGAAATCGCACAAATGGATACAGCAGCATTTCGCAAAAATCGTATCAGCATCTTGGCTGGCCTTACTCGTTTGCGTCAAATCTGCTGCGATCCGCGATTGTTTGTGGAAGATTACGAAGGCACATCAGGCAAGCTAGAACAGGTCAAAGACCTGATTCAAGCAGCAAAAGAAAACGGCCGCCGTGTGCTCTTATTCTCACAGTTTACAAGCATGCTTTCGATCATTGAAGAAGAACTTGCTCAAGAAGGAATTGAAACCTTCTATTTACGAGGAAGCACTCCTCCTCAAGACCGTTTGAGTATGGTCGATGCTTTCAATAGTGGAGAAAAAGATGTCTTTTTGATCTCATTAAAAGCCGGCGGAACTGGATTGAATCTGACAGGGGCGGATACGGTCATTTTATATGACTTATGGTGGAATCCTGCAGTGGAAGAACAAGCCGCTGGCCGGGCACATCGAATCGGTCAGAAAAAGGTTGTGGAAGTTTGGCGAATGATCGCTGAAGGAACCATTGAAGAACGAATGGATGCTTTGCAGCAAGAAAAGCGGGAACTATTCCAAAAAGTTATCCAAGGGAATGAAGCCCAGCTGAACCAAATGACGGAAGAAGATATTCGGTTGATTTTAAGCATTGGTGAAGAATAGATTCAGCGAAAACAAAACCCTTGATACGAAAGCAAGAGACAGCTAGGATGCGAAGATTTGCATCTATAGCTGTCTCTTAGTTTTTAGCGAACCATCACAACTGCATCTGTAAAGGATAAGATACCCTCTGTCAGCTCTTCAAAAGCAGTTAACGTACAGTCAGGGTGACAATTTTTGATTTCGGGAGCTTGGCGTCGGCGATGATTCAGCCAAAGGGCTTGCCATCCCGCTTGTTTACAGCCAAAGACATCATTGTCAAAGTTATCTCCCACGTATAATGTCCGTGAGGGATCTAAATCAAATCGTTCTTCAGCAAGCTGAAAAAGTTCAATATCCGGTTTTTGGTACCCTGTTGCTTGAGAAATCAGCATGTATTCTGGATGGATCCAGCGAGTCAATTCCAATTGATCGATTTTCTTTTGTTGGTGATCTGTTGGGCCATTGGTAATGATTCCAAGCTTGATAGGAAATGAAGCCAAGGTATTGAGAGTTTTTTCTACGGCTGGATGAAGTTGGATGTTGTCTAGCTCTGTCTCGTAAGTCGCTTGAAACAATCGGCTAGCATCATTTGATAAAGGGGAGTAGCCTAAATCAATCAGCGATTGACATAGTCTAAAGGTACGAAATTCTTCTAATGTCCATTCTTTTGAGATGACTTTTCCAAAATGGTCATCGCTATGTACGCGAAAACGAATATAAAGAGGATGGAGATCTGTTGTTGCTACTTCAGGTATGATGGTTGTAACCGCATTTCGAAATGGTTGTTGTTGATCGTATAAAGTATCATCGACATCAAAGATTACCGCATTAAGCAAAAGAGACACGCCTTTCAAATGTAGTGAAAATTTTCATTTTGTTTTCGAACATATAATAGCGGATATCTTGAGAGAAAAAAAGGGCTTAAAGCTTGATAAATAAAGGTTTTATTTACTAATTTTAGAAATCCTTGGTCTCATCGCTTTTTCAAATTTGAGTGAATTTTACCCTTTTCAATCGATTTCTCATTTTGCTTTTCCAGAAAGACTTGCTTATAATGTAGATTAATGAAAAGGAGGAGGAAGTGTGTTAAAAAGGTTTTTTAGCTATTATCGGCCATACCGGTCATTGTTTGTCTTAGATTTTACTTGTGCTGTCTTTGCAGGGCTGCTTGAATTGGTTTTTCCAGTTGCCGTGAATCAAGTGATCGACAAGATTATGCCGCAGAACAATTTTCGGCTGATTTTGCTCGCTTGTTTGGGGCTATTTTTATTTTATCTGGTCAATACGATCTTGCAATATATCGTGGTCTTTTATGGCCATAAATTGGGTGTCAATATCGAGACAGATATGCGTCAAGAATTATTCCGACACTTACAGACACAGTCTTTTGAATATTATGACAATCAAAAAACTGGACGTTTGATCAGTCGGCTAACGACTGACTTGTTTGAAATATCAGAAGTTGCTCACCATGGTCCCGAGGACGTCTTTATTACGATCATGACATTGATCGGTTCATTCTTGCTGATGCTCAATATGCATGTTCAACTTGCACTTGCTACTTTTGCACTGATTCCATTGATTACGATTGCACTGGTTTTCTTCAATAAGAAAATGACGAAAGTCAATACAGAGATCTATGACAATCTAGGTGAATTCAATGCTGGGGTAGAAGCAGCAGTCAGCGGCATTCGTGTGACTCAGTCTTTTGCCAATGAGACGTTTGAACATCAACGATTTGACGGTCTGAGCGGCCTTTATCGTCGTTCAAAAATCGTCTTTTATAAAGTGATGGCAATCAGTTCTGCCTATAATTACTTTCTGATTCGACTGATCAATTTGTTTGCCTTGATTTTTGGGGCCTATTACGTGATCAAAGGGGAATTGACGAATGGACAGTTTGTTGGATTTATCTTGTTATCCAATGTCTTTGTTCGGCCAATCGAAAAGGTCAATACCATGATTGAAAGCTATCCGAAAGGATTTGCTGGCTTCAAACGCCTGACAGAAGAGCTGGACAAGAGACCGGCGATTCAAGATAAGCCAAATGCCATCGATGTACACGCACTAAAAGGCGATATCGTTTATCAAGATGTTTCCTTTGCTTATGCAGATGCGACGAAGGTATTGAACCATATTGATCTAACGATTCAATCCGGCGAGACTGTCGCTTTTGTGGGACAAAGCGGTTCTGGAAAAACAACGCTTTGCAATTTACTGCCGCGGTTTTATGAAGTAACTGAGGGTCAGATCACGATTGACGGAATCAATATCCAAGACATGACGCTTGCCTCACTACGGGGCCAGATCGGAACTGTTCAGCAAGATGTTTTCTTGTTCCCGGGAACGATTCGAGAAAACATTGCTTATGGGAAATTGGATGCGTCAGAAGAAGAAATTGCTCAAGCCGTGAAACTCGCTCATTTAGAACAAGTAATCGACCAAATGCCTGAAGGATTGGAAACAGTCATTGGAGAACGCGGGGTCAAACTTTCTGGTGGTCAAAAGCAACGGGTAGCGATTGCCCGAATGTTTCTAAAAAATCCGCCAATCTTGATCTTAGATGAAGCGACCTCTGCGTTGGATACAGAAACAGAACAAGTGATTCAAGAATCATTGAACTCATTAGCTGATGGACGGACCACATTGATTATTGCCCATCGTTTGGCTACCATCAAACATGCGACAAGGATCATTGTTGTCAGCGATAAAGGGATCTTGGAAGAAGGAACCCACGAGCAACTGTTAGCAACAGGGGGACATTACAAAGCATTATATGATGCCCAGTTCAAAAATTAGACGAAAAAAGCGACTTCGATCGCTTTTTTCGTTTATATGCAAATAAACATATTCAGTGGATATCGCTGATTTCTTCAAAGAGATTTGTTAGGATTTACTTATCAAACGCTTTCTTTGTTTGTAACATTTGTCATATTCGTTGCCGATGAAATGATTTTTCACTCATAATGAGCAACTAATGACTTGGAATAGAATACGTGATAATACAGATTTCCGCTTTTTTGAAGTCTTTTAATAACAAGTTCTTTTCTCTGTTTGTAAGTTTTTAACGAGTTTTAGGTGTAAAAAAAGATTGGTAAAGACCAATGAGAGAGTACTAGTATTATAGAAAGAAACTTGTATAGAGGAGTCAGATATTATCGAATATTTTATCAAAATTAAAAAACGATAGAATTAAATCACTAGAGTGATTTAAATAAATCTATGGTTCATGATACAATTTTGACACACTGTTATACAAAAGAAATGAAATTAAAAAAAAATTTGATTTTTCTCATTTAAATTGATGTAAAGTTTGTGAAAGCTTTTGTTTGAGAGGTTTCTCTTTTAATATAACTTGAGATTTTTATTAAAAAATACAAAATTTACACTAGATTTTTTTAAAATAGTTCTGTATAATTAAAATCAAGCAAGACAACAGAACTTGCGAATGGAATTTAAAAAAGGAGAGATGCACGTTGTTGACACTATATACTTCCCCAAGTTGCACATCTTGTCGCAAAGCTCGTGCGTGGTTGCAAGAGCATGAGATTCCTTTTGTTGAAAGAAATATTTTCTCAGAACCTTTAAATATTTCTGAATTAAAAGCAATCTTACAAATGACAGAAGATGGTACAGAAGAAATTATCTCTACAAGATCCAAAGTTTTTCAAAAATTGAACATGGATCTAGATGACCTGCCGCTAAAAGATTTATTGACACTTGTACAAGAAAACCCAGGATTATTGCGTCGTCCGATCATGATTGATGAAAAACGACTCCAAGTTGGTTTTAATGAAGATGAAATCCGTCGTTTCTTGCCAAGAGATGTTCGTCAACTAGAACTACGTCAAGCACAATTGATGGCAGGCTTATAAAAATCAAATAGTTATGAGATCAGTGAATGAAAAGCTGATCTCTTTTTTTGGCATTTTAGGATTTTCTTAAGAGGATATGCGTTTTCTCTTTACTTTTCAACAGGTTTCGTTAAAATGAACCTATAGTGATTAGCAAAAGTGAGGTGTAGCTAATATGGAAATGGAACATATCAATGAAAATACGATCCGTGTACTGATCAAGAGCGAAGATTTAGCTGCTAGGGGCATCACTTTTCTTGACCTTCTTGGAAATCACAATGAGATTGAAAACTTTTTTTATAGCATATTAGAAGAAGTAGATATTGATGAAGAATTTAAAGGCAGTGAAGCGGTGACCTTTCAAGTCTTACCTAAAGGGGATGGCTTAGAATTGTTTATCAGCAAAAATCTACCGCCTGAAGGAATGGAAAACTTTGATGATATGAGCGATGGTTCAACTGAGGACATTACGGATATGTTGAAGAAGCATGTCGCGTCACAATTACAAGAGACAGAGTCCCAGCCGGAGTTAGGCAATCGTTTTATTTTTGAATTGAACAGCTTTGAAGCAATGGTTCAATTAGCGTTCGAAGTGTATTTGGATTCAGTGACCACGAATCTTTATCAAATGAATGACCGTTACTATCTAGAAGTCCAATTTATGGATAACGATACGACAGACATCGAAGTTGAGAATGCACTGGCTTATTTAATGGAATTTGCTAACCGGACACAAGTCACTTCAGAGGTTTTGGCAGAGTATGGAAAAATCATTATGGAGCATGACGCATTGGAATTGACCCGTTACTACTTCAAAAATGTCTAATGTTCACTTATAATCGTAAAAGCGAGAAAATGGCTACAATCATTTTCTCGCTTTTTTGCGTATTTCTTTTTGAGGTGAGAAGATGATTATTGCGTATGACAACCAGCAGCAGCGGATCAAAGCTGATCAGGCGAAGAAAGATTCAGAACCCTTTTATTGTCCAGGATGTCATGAACCGGTGCACTTAAGGAAAGGCCTCCTGAAACGCCATCATTTCGCTCATTATGCTGCGGCTAACTGCGAAGTGTTTAGTGAAGGAGAGACGGAGGAACATTTGTCAGCAAAGGAGCTCCTCTACGAATGGCTAACAGATGAAACGATCGAAATAGAAGCTTACTTGCCGGATTTGCAGCAGCGACCGGATCTTCTTGTGGGCAAAACAGCGATTGAAGTACAGTGTTCGGCTTTGTCTTGGAGCCGCTTTGTCCAACGAACAGAGAAGTATCTTGCCTATAACTATTCTCCTTGGTGGCTTCTAGGCAAACATCTACAGCCGCAACTACACCATCGATGGACCGTTTTGCAAAAGGCCTGTTGCCGTTTTGCGGAGCAACCGGGGTTTTATTTGTGGATCATAGATACACAAGAGCAACGCGTTGGTCTCATATACGAGATCAATTGGCATTATAAGTGGGGTGTTTCTTTTCGTAGACGTTATTTTCGGAAAGGAGAACCTATCGGCTGCTGCCCATCGCTAAACAATTATTCTAGAAAGTCCTGTCGAACATACCATCAAAGGTGGTAGCCGGAAGCTTACCGAGTCTGGTTATTACACAAGCTGATGCAACAGCAAAAACAGATCCTCAGTCTTCAAGCACTCCTTTACCCTCTCGGAGGACATATCGGCAATCTGCCGCATTGGTGCTATCATCCCAGTGATTATGGTTTTTTGTTGGAACATCGAATTTTAGTCCTGCGTTTTTTATTTCATCAAAATGCAAATCGAAATTTTTCTCACTGGCTGAATCAGTTGCGCAAAATGAATTGGAACTGGTTGTTTCCTATGATTGATCAAGGGCTACTATTGAAACGTATTTATCAAGAATGTTCTGATTTCCAGAAAATTCAACCTTTTTGATTCTCTTAGCTTGGTTCCCGCCAAAAGTATGTTAAGATTATTTTAGTATGTAAAGGAGTGAAGAATATGTCAGAAACAAAACAATTACCAGATCGTGCGGATCTACCGGAAGCATTAACATGGGACCTTACAAAGATCTATGCCGATGATGGGGCATTTGAAGAAGCGTTCCAAGAGATCGTGGCTGAGTTGAAGCAGGCTGATGATTTCAAAGGGACATTATCACAAGGACCAGCAGCTTTCAAGGAAGCATTAGAATATGTGTTAGCGATCTCCCGTAAACTGGAAAAACTCTATGTATACAGTCATCTGAAAAATGATCAAGATACAGCCAACACAACCTATCAAGGGCTTTATGCAAAAGCCAGCAACCTTGTTGCTCAAGTAAGTGAAGCGATTGCCTGGTTTGATCCTGAATTGCTTTCAATGGATGATGCAACTATTTGGGGTTATTTCGACCAAGAGCCGGAATTGGCCATTTACCGCCATCTTATTGAAAAAACTGTCAATAACCGTCCCCATGTTTTGCCGGCTGAACAAGAAGCTTTACTAGCAGGTGCAGGAGAAATATTCGGCGCTTCTGGAAATATTTTTTCCGTATTAAACAATGCCGATTTAGAATTTCCGATCGTTGAAGACGAGAATGGAGAGAAAGTTCAATTATCTCATGGTGTTTATGGTCAATTGATGGAAAATACCGACCGTTCCGTACGGGAAGCTGCCTTTAAAGGGTTGTATGGTGTCTATGAGCAGTTCCGTAATACATTTGCCCAAACATTAAGTACCAATATCAAAGCCCATAACTTTAAAGCTAAAGCACGCCACTATGAGTCTGCTCGACAAGCTGCATTAAGTGCCAACCACATCCCGGAAAGTGTCTATGACACCTTGGTAGCTGTCGTGAATGAACATTTGCCGCTGCTGCATCGTTACATGGAGTTAAGAAAACGCTTATTGACTGTTGATACTTTGCATATGTATGATGTCTATACACCAATTCTAGGGGAAGCTCCGATTCGCTATAGCTATGAAGAAGCTGTCGCAAAAGCCAAAGATGCTTTAAAACCTCTAGGTGAAGAATATTTAGCCGTGGTAAACGAAGCGTTTGAAAATCGCTGGATCGATGTTGTCGAAAATAAAGGCAAACGCAGTGGCGCCTATTCATCTGGCGCGTACGACACATTACCCTATATTTTGATGAACTGGAATGATCGTTTGGATCAATTGTTCACATTGGTGCATGAGATGGGTCACAGTGTCCACAGTTATTTTACTCGCAACAATCAACCTTATGTTTATGGCGATTATTCCATTTTCTTGGCGGAAATTGCTTCAACAACTAACGAGAACATCTTGACAGAATACATGTTGCAAACTGAAACTGATCCTCGCGTAAAAGCCTATGTCTTGAATCATTTTCTGGATGGATTTAAAGGAACGATTTTCCGTCAGACACAATTTGCTGAGTTTGAACACTTTATGCACGTAGAAGATGCCAAAGGAACGCCATTGACTAGTGAATTTTTGAGTGACAGCTATGGTGAGCTGAATGCTAAATACTACGGTCCTTCTGTAGAAAAAGATCCTGAGATCAGTCTAGAGTGGTCACGTATCCCGCATTTTTACTACAATTACTATGTCTATCAATACGCAACAGGCTTTTCGGCAGCTTCTGCACTAGCTAAGAAAATTTTAACAGGAGAGCCTGATGCCTTAACGAAATATTTGACCTATCTAAAAGCAGGCAACAGCGATTATCCAATTGAAGTGATGAAAAAAGCTGGAGTTGATATGACTAAAGCAGATTATATCAAAGACGCGATGAAAGTCTTTGAACAACGGTTGGATGAATTGGAAGCATTAGTCAAGGAATTAGAAGCATAAGCAAGACTGTCTTAGCCACTGAAGGATCGTTGATCGATCGTCAGTGGCTTTTTTAAGCAACAGGTTGATTGCCTTATTTTGATGGTGACGCCTAGAAAAAAAGTAAGTATAGGAAGGATTTGCTTGTCAACAGAAACCTCAATTTAAACTTTAAAGTGAAAAAATCTTTTTTTATGAGTAAGCAAATTGCAAGAAGCAAAAGTATTTCCATGTTACGATAGAAATGAAAGAGGAAAGGGGGCCTTTGGAATGGACAAGGAAGAAATTTTTGCCCGTCGCTTGGATAATAGCAAGAAAAAACGGGAAGTTGTCACGAAAGAAGCTGTATCTGCCCACAAAGAGAAGCAGACCGAATTGCCGGATCAAGACCCTACAGATAAAAAAGAGCTTTCTAAAAAAGATCCTTCAAAGAAAAATTCTGATAGGACTGAATAGAAAAAACATCCAAACGATGGATCCACCCTTTGACGGTCTCTTATTAATAGGAGACCACCAAAACGAGGGTGACTCGATCAGCGTTTGGATGTTTTATTGATTGTTTTAAAGCAAGACAAGTCGTCGATTCAACGAGTCGATACGAGGAACATCAGCATCCCTGATATCTTTCTTTTGATAGAATAAACGATAGTTTTCCTGATCTGTTCGGCAAAGGTGTGGAATATTTCTAAGAGCTTCCATTCCTTCTAATAAGACACCATAATCTCGTTCACAACCGAAATTATACACTACAGCCGAAGGAGACATCGTAATGCCCATTTCGCGAGCAACACTTTGGTCGGATGCGAAATTCTGCTTGATCAAATCAGACTTGCGATCTTCTAAAAACATGTCAAGATCGCCGTTTGTTTCAGCGAAAATCTGTTTGACTAATTCGAAGGAATAAGGTTCTTTATTTACGCCTACTTGACATTGAAGTTTAAGTAAAAAGTCGCGGGCGATTTTTCGACCTTGAAGCTGAGCTGCTTTGTAGTCCAATGAAGCCTCATAGATTTGACTGGTTTGTTGATTACGCAATCCTAGATCGGATCGATCCATTGAAAGGTAATCCATTGAAATCCCCACAGTGTGTAAATTCATGATTGGTAATATATGCAATTGTATTTTTTTTCTTTGATCACTCAGTGCGTCCAACAAGGTCAACTCGGATTGATAACAAATTGGACCTATCGGATTCACAAACAAATAAATCTCGATCATCTGAATCTCTCCCCAATTAAGATTCTTTTTCTTTTGTATATATTAAATATAACAGAAATTATTATAAATGAGAAATGCCTAATGAGAACTATTCATACTCTTTTTTTGACAACTTCTCTTCTAAGGCACGAATAATTTTATTTTTTGCTGGACGATAACTGATATGCAGGCGATCAAGCAAAGACAAAAATGCTCGTTTTCCTGAAGAAGCCTCTGAGACTTCCAGTTCGAGCTCATAGTCATGGGATTGGCCATACCAGCTTTCATCTAAAGCAAGTAAACCTTCTGTTACGCTGAATTCTGCTCGACGAGTCGTCAACTCAGCAAAAGGTTTCACAGCTGCCGGATCAATTTGCTCTTGGATCAAGCGATCGGCAACCGCACCGGTAAATAAGATTCTTTGATTCTCACGTAAATCAGCTGCTTCATCTAACGAAAGGATATCGGTCGTTTCCAATAACCCTTCTTTAAGAGGTGATTTAAGCGTTAATTCTGCTTTATCTTCCGTCGTCCGAATCCGCAAACCAAACTTTTTTTGTTTTAATTGATGATCCAATGTATCAAAATAAAGATTTGTTTGGGTATGAAAGGCGGAGCGATCAAGCTGATAGAAGGCAATGACTCTCTGATATTCTTCACGAGTCAACAATGTTTTAAATTCGATTTCTACTTGATGTGTCATTGTTTTCCTCTTTCCTTACAGTCCATCAAGTTTACATAACGATGGGCAATAAGTCAAATGAAAACCCTTGGGAGAGTTGAAGCAAAAAAGAGCTCTGTTATTTTTCTTGCAGGTGGCACCGATTGAACATTCTGTTTTCCTTTAAGATTGTGGTAAAATAGAACCGTATGTTATGAAAAGAATCGAGGGATAGAAATGATTCGAGATTGGGAAGATTTTTTGGCACCATATGAACAAGCCGTCTCAGAACTAAAAGTAAAGTTGCGGGGAATCCGCAAACAATATCGAGAACAAAATAAACACGTGCCGATCGAATTTGTCACGGGTCGTGTAAAACCAGTCGATAGTATTTTAACTAAAAGCAAATTGCGGGGAATCCCTTTGGATCGTTTAGAAGAAGAAATGTCAGATATTGCCGGCTTGAGGATCATGTGTCAGTTTGTTGAAGACATCCATCAAGTAGTTGATCTTTTGCGCACCCGACATGATATGAAGGTAATTATTGAAAGAGATTATATTACAAATAAAAAAGCGAGCGGCTATCGTTCCTATCATTTAGTGATCGAGTATCCTGTCCAATTGATCGATGGTGAAAAGATCATTTTAGCAGAGATCCAGATTCGTACATTAGCGATGAACTTCTGGGCAACGATCGAGCATTCACTGAATTATAAATATCAAGGAGAATTTCCAGATGAAATCAGCGAGCGCCTGCGTCGGTCTGCAGAAGCTGCCTATCAATTAGATGAGGAGATGTCGAATATTCGCGAAGAAATCCAAGAAGCGCAACGGCTGTTTTCACATGGGAAAGGCAATCATAAGGAACAGCGGCAGGGGGATGAAGCATGACAGGGATCAAAGTAGCAATTATCAACAATCAAGAAGAAAAGTCGATGCTTGTCACAAAGCGATTAACAGAATTGTTGGCCCAGTCTGACAATACGATTGACCAAGAGAACCCAGAATTGGTTATTTCAGTGGGCGGAGACGGGACACTGTTGTCTGCGTTTCACTTGTTCAGTCATCGCTTAGCAGAGGTTCGTTTTTTGGGGGTCCATACAGGACACCTTGGGTTTTATACCGACTGGCGAGACTATGAATTGGAAGAATTGGTCGATACGTTGTGCAATGATCGTCAAAAGAGTGTGAGCTATCCTTTGCTTGATGTCCGCATCACTTATACCAATGGGAAATCAGACAAACATTTTCTTGCATTGAATGAATCAACGATCAAGCGGGGAAATCGGACAATGGTAGCTGATATTTCAATCAAAGAAGATCTTTTTGAGAAATTTCGTGGAGATGGCTTATCGATTTCGACACCTACAGGCTCAACAGCTTACAACAAAAGCGTGGGAGGGGCAGTATTGCATCCAAGTATCAATGCTTTTCAACTAGCAGAAATCGCTTCTTTAAACAATCGTGTTTTCCGAACGTTAGGGTCACCGATCATTGTCGGAGATCATGAGTGGGTCAAAGTCAAACTACAAGCTAGTACGGACTATCTAGTGACCATTGATCAATTTACGATTGAACAGGAAGAAATCGATGCGATTTATTATCGTATTGCAGACGAACGGATCCACTTTGCCTCCTATCGGCATATGCACTTTTGGAACCGTGTCAAAGATGCGTTTATTGGAGAAATTTAACAGTTATGGAATTTACTTATCATTATGAGCGGCAAGAGCCGCAACAGTTAAAATACTTTTTGAAAGAGCAAGGGATTTCTAAAGGATTGTTGGCAAAAATCAAGTTTCAAGGAGGCAAGATTTTTGTTAATGACCAAAGACAAAATGTCTTGTATTCTTTGGTGCAAAATGATACGGTAACCATTGTGATCCCAGACGAAGGTGAACATGAAACGGTCTTATTAGATGAGACGCCAATCGAGATCGTTTATGAAGACCAGCATCTTTTGATTGTAAACAAACCAGCAGGCATTGCCTCGATCCCGGCTCAATATCATCCTAATGGGACGATGGCTAATCGTGTCAAAGCTTATTATAAACAGCAAGGTTATCAAGATCAGGTCATTCATGTGGTCACTCGCTTAGATCGGGATACATCTGGATTGATGTTGTTTGCCAAGCATGGCTTTGCCCATGCGAAGTTAGATGTTCAGCTGCGGCAAAAGCAATTGATAAAAAAATATCAAGCAATCGTTGCGGGACAGATTCAAGAATTGGCTTCTCACGGAGAAATCACTTATCCGATTGCACGAGATCTCAGTTCATTATTAAAACGAAAAACAAGTTTGGAAGGGAAATCCGCACGTACGGAATATTGGTTGACGAAAAAGGATCAGCAAGTTGCTGTGGTTACGATTCTTCTTCATACCGGTCGTACCCATCAGATTCGCGTTCATTTTGCTGCCATCCATTGTCCATTACTGGGAGATGAACTTTATGGCGGTGCGATGGATCTTGGCATTGATCGTCAGGCCCTTCATTGTTGCGAATTGGCTTTTACCCATCCTTTCAGCGGCAAATCGCTGCATTTTAAAGCAGACTTGCCGGCAGATATGGCATCAATCAAACAAGCAATGAGTGAATAAAAGAGGTGAAGAGATTGGATGAAAATCAAGAACTTAATGAGCGCTTTGAGCAGCTGACTCAGGCGTTGAATGAAACAGATATCCAAAAATTTCGTGAAGTGTTTTTGGATCTGCATATTTATGAGCAGGGACAATTCTACCAATCTCTCGATGAGTCGCAGCGCCAAATCGTTTATACGTACCTTTCACCCAAAGAGTTGGCGGATATGTTTGACGTGATCGAAGAAGATGATGAACATATGACAGAGTATCTTTCGGAAATGCGTCCCGGCTATGCGGCTGACATGCTAGCAGAGATGTATACCGACAATGCCGTCGATCTTCTGAATACGTTAGATAAGAAGCAAGTAGCAAAATATTTGAGTTTGATGCCGGCAGAAGATGCTAGTGAAATCAAAGAGCTCCTGCATTATGAAGATGAGACAGCTGGTTCATTGATGACGACAGAGTTTGTTTCGATCGTAGCCAATCAAACGGTACGATCCGCAATGTATGTCCTAAAAAATGCAGCAGATGTCGCCGAAACGATTTACTATATTTATGTCGTCGATACGGACAACAAACTGGTCGGAGTAATCTCTTTGCGGGATTTGATCATCAATGATGATGATACGATGATTGCAGATATTTTGAATGAACGGGTCATGTCCGTGCATGTGGGGGATGATCAGGAAGATGTAGCTCAGACATTTCGGGATTATGACTTTCTGGCTTTGCCAGTTACAGATTACGATGACCATTTATCAGGGATCGTAACTGTTGATGACATCATTGACGTAATCGATGATGAAGCTGCCAGTGACTATTCCGGATTAGCCGGGGTCAACGTGGAAGAAGTCAGTGAAAATCCCCTCAAAGCCTCTTCACGACGCTTGCCATGGCTGATCACATTGCTTTTCTTGGGGATGGCAACAGCAAGCTTGATCAGTCATTATGAAGAGCTTGTAAGTGAAGCAAGTATTTTAGCCGTTTTTATTTCATTGATCACTGGTACAGCAGGGAATGCCGGTACGCAATCTTTAGCGGTTGCGGTCCGCCGTTTGGCCATCTCAGATGATAAAGAAAAAAGCTTTATGCGAACGGTGATCGGTGAAGTCCTCACAGGGTTAGTGACTGGTGCTGTCACCGGTTTAACGATTTTTGCGATCGTGGCTGTCTGGAAACAAAACCCGATCTTAGGTTTTGTTATTGGAATGGCGATGATGTGTGCCATTACGGTAGCGAATCTCGCAGGAAGTCTGATTCCAATGTTAATGGATAAATTAGGCTTTGATCCAGCCGTTGCCAGTGGTCCATTCATTACGACACTTAGTGATTTGACTAGTGTCTTGATTTATTTCAACATTGCTAGCTTATTTATGAACTATTTTATTCGTTGAAGAAACTAGGTATTTCTTTCAATCAAAGTAGATCCATTCATCAAAAGCGAGGCGCCTCTTTTCTATAAGAGACGCCTCGCTTTTTTGTCTTATTCGTATCGATGATGGGACCATGATGGTAAATTTATTTTTGCAACTTGGGAATGACTGACGAAGGAGAAACGCCAAAAAGTTTTTTAAAAGACTTGCTAAAGTGATACGCGTCTTGATAACCAACAGCAGAAGCGACTTCTTTGATCGTGAGTTTCTCGTTTGTCAGCATATCTCTCGCACGTTTTAGCCGGATCTCGATTAAATAATTGATTGGGCTGACTCCAGTAGCCTCTTTAAAAACTTTTGAAAGATAGGTTGGACTGAGAAACTGATCTTGTGCGAGCTTTTCTAAAGTGATTTCTTCTTTATAGTGGTTCTCTAAAAAGTAGATGGTGTAGTTAACGATTTGTTGGTGGCGGCGTTGGCTTTTCGTGAGATAGGGCACCACATTCAGACGTTTGTCGTTTAAGCCTCTTAATATATAGACCAGCATCTCGATGATCAATGCTTTTTGCATTAATTGGAATTCATCTTGCTCCTCATTACTCTCCCGAACGAGCTGCCACGCTTTATCTAAAACTTGGTGGTGGTATTTTCCTAAATCCAGTAACGGTTGCTTGTTGGGGAAAAAGTTGCGTTTGAATCCTTCTAAAGAAATATTCTTTAAGCCAATATGCAGTTGGTGGGAACAAGTCCCTGACTCCTGAAACTCACAATGATTGACACCAGGGTTAAACAACATGATACTGCCTGCCTTGATTTTAGTAGCTGGCGCCTCTTCAAAATAATAATTGCTTTCTCCTTCCAAAACGATACTGATTTCCAAGAAATCATGGTGATGCATTTCTCCATGACTTTCAGACTGTGTCCAAGGATCAAACAAGTAGATAATTTCGGGATTAAAGGTTCTGGGATTTACTAGATTCATTCATTTATCACTCCAATGGTGTCAGAACCTGGTAATTTCAGGTCGACGGCTTCTTAGTAATATTTTACATCAAAATGAGTAAGAAAAACCATTTTAATCGCCTAGTAAATCGCTAAGCTTAACAACGAGAGGGGGAATTAGATGAGTAACACACAATGGATCTGGCGATATGCGAAAAAAAATCGTGGCCGAATCATTTTAGCAATCCTGTTTTTACTTATTAATGCTGCGTTGATCGTCGTCAATCCATATCTAGGGGGAATGGTGATCGATGATGTGATCAATCAGCAGCAAACGCACTTATTGATTCCATTATTACTGATTATGATCGCAACGACAGTGATCCGAACCATTGTCCGCTATGCGTATCAACTATTATTTGAACGAGTTGGACAAAACACGCTCTATCATTTACGAGAAGATTTATATCACAAACTGCAAGAACTGGATTTTGACTTCTTTAATCATACGCGAGTTGGGGATATTATGGCGCGTATGACAGGAGATACCGATGCTATTCGACACTTTGTTTCTTGGGTGACCTATAATATAGCCGAATGTTTTTTGTGGTTTTTCTCAGCCGTAGTGGTCATGAGTTTTATTGACTGGAAATTGATGCTTGCTTTAGTCGCTGTGACGCCAATCATCTTTCTATTAACGAATCAAATGTCAAAAAAAGCTCATCCATTGTTCTTTGAGATTCGGGAAAGCTTTTCTCGGTTGAATTCGATGGTAGAAGAAAATATTGGTGGTAATCGCGTCGTCAAAGCATTTGCCAGAGAAAATTATGAGATCGACAAGTTTAAAGCGTACAATCAAGATTTCAAGACCCGCAACATGGCTTCTGCCGAAGTATCCCGAACCTATTTGCCTTGGTTGGATGGATTAGCTGGAAGTTTGAATGTCATTGCTTTGGTCTTAGGAGGAATCTTTGTGATCAATGGAGACATGACATTAGGTGATCTAGTGGCATTCAACGGGTACCTATGGATGTTGAATAACCCGATGCGAATGAGTGGCTGGCTGATCAATGATGTTCAACGTTTTTCTGCCGCCTGTATCAAGATTCGTCAAATGCTCGCACAAGAGTCAAAAATTCCTGTCCATGAAAAGAAAGCCTTGGAACCAATCAAAGGCTTTGTGGAATTTAAACATGTTTCCTTTCATTTTTCCGATGATCCGGATCAAAATGTTTTGGAAGATGTTAGCTTTAAAATAGGACCTGGGCAAACGTTAGGGATTTTAGGTGAAACCGGCTCTGGTAAAACAACATTGGTCAATCTTGTAGGCCGGTTTTATGATCCTACTGAGGGTGAAGTGCTGATTGATGGCAAAAATGCGAAAGAATATCCGGTCCGCCAAATGCGGGAGAACATTTCAATGGTCATGCAAGATGTATTCTTGTTTTCTAACACGATCTCTGACAATATCGCTTTTGGAAATCCGTTGGCAGACGAAAACTTTATCCGGCAAATGGCGGTGGTAGCGGATGCCGACACCTTTATTTCCCGAATGCCTCAAGGTTATGAAACCATCGTCGGTGAGCGGGGAGTAGGCTTATCCGGTGGCCAAAAACAACGTATTTCATTGGCACGGGCTTTGGCGAAAGATCCATCGATCTTGATTCTTGATGATACCACTTCAGCGGTTGACATGGAGACAGAATCCAAGATCCAACAAGAGCTAACCAAACTAACTGGAGAAAAAACGACTTTCATCATTGCTCATCGGATCTCTTCTGTCCGTGAAGCAGATCAAATTCTGATGATGGAAAAAGGACGCGTGATCGAGCAGGGAACCCACGAAGAACTAGTTGCCAAAAAAGGCAGATACTTCGAGGTATACCAAAAACAATTGGGATTGACTGGAGGTGACGACAATGGCGCGCAATAAATTTGATGTGGATGAAGAACTGGAACAGGAGTTCAGTTGGAAAGACTTTAAACGATTGGCCCGCTATGTCGTCCCTTATAAAGCGAGTATCGGTAAAGTCCTCTTTACGATCATCTTAGCCAATTTGGCGGGAATGCTTGCTCCGGTATTTACAAAAATTGCGATCGATTCAGCTATTCCTGACCAGAATAAAATGCAGCTGTTTTTGATCGGTGCTGCGTTTGTTGTGACACTGCTGATCATTGGACTGTGCATGCGTTACCGGATTTATCATATTACGAATATTGGCCAAGACGTCTTGAAAGACATGCGTTACGATATCTTTGAACATTTACAGCGCTTGCCTTTTTCCTATTTTGATACGCGGCCTCATGGAAAGATTTTAATCCGTGTGGTCAACTATATCAATACACTGAGCGATCTGTTAAGCAATGGACTGATCAATCTGATCTCCGATATTTTCAATGTAGTGATCACACTGATTTTCATGTTAGTCATCGACGTCAAACTGACATTGTATTCATTGGCACTCTTACCGATCTTGTTCGTGATGGTCATGGTGATTAAAAATAAACAGCGCAAAGCTTATCAAGTTTTAAGCAACAAACAGTCGAATCTAAATGCGTATATTCACGAAAGTATCGCTGGTATCAAGATCACTCAATCCTTCGCCCGTGAAGAAGAAAATGCCCAAATTTTTGAAGAAGTCAGCAATGATTACCGTACATCTTGGATGAAAGCTGTCAGAGTCCAATTTTTGATGTGGCCAGGGGTGCAAAACATCTCTGTGATCACTACTTGTCTGATTTACTTTGTTGGTATTCGTCAAATCGGTGTTGATGTCAGTACTGGCACGTTGATTGCTTTTATTAGTTACATCAATAATTTTTGGAATCCAGTAATCAATATCGGAAATTTTTATAATTCACTGATCACGGCAACGGCGTACCTTGAACGGATCTTTGAGACGATGGATGAAATACCGGATATTGAAGATAAAGCTGATGCGATAGAATTGCCGAGCATCAAAGGGGAAGTGGCTTTCGATCATGTGACTTTCCATTACGAAGAAGGCAAAAATATCTTGTCTGATGTTAACTTCCAGATTCAGGTAGGAGAAAGTATTGCGTTAGTTGGTCCTACCGGCGCAGGTAAAACGACGATCATCAACTTGTTGAGTCGGTTTTATGATGTGAATGAAGGCAGTGTCAAAGTTGACGGTTATGACGTTCGGGATGTGACCTTGGAATCATTGCGCTCACAAATGGGTGTCATGCTGCAGGATACTTTTATTTTCTCGGGGACGATCATGGAAAATATTCGTTATGGAAATCTGGCAGCAACCGAAGAAGAAATCATCGAAGCTGCAAAAATCGTTCGAGCCCACGAGTTTATCAAGGAGTTGAAAGATGGTTACCACACGGTTGTTGAAGAGCGAGGAAGTACGTTATCCGCAGGGCAACGCCAGTTAATTTCCTTTGCCCGAGCATTACTGGCAGATCCAAAGATATTGATTCTAGACGAAGCAACTTCAAGTATTGATACAAAGACTGAAGAGCTGCTGCAAGAAGGGCTTTTAAAACTTCTGGAAGGCAGGACGTCCTTCATTATTGCCCATCGCCTGTCAACGATCAAAAATTCCGACCGTATTTTTTATGTCGCTGGAGGAAAAATTGCTGAATCAGGCAATCACGACCAGCTGATGGCCTTAAAAGGGCTCTATCATCACTTGTACCAATCACAGTACGATTTGTTGCAGGCGATATGATAAATGGTAGTAGGCTTTGCGCAAAAAAAGACATTCGTTTATCAGCGAATGTCTTTTTTGCTTAATGATCTGTCAAATCAACGATTTTCGTTCCGTGGAGTTCAGAGACACCAAGCTGATCGGCAATTGACTGGGCATTCTTGTATGAAATACCTGCACCTGGTAAAATAATCAAGCGGTCTCCTGCATAGTCGATCAATGCTTTTAACCGTTCTAAGTTCTCTTCGATAGCTGTTCCTGCTGGCCCGCCATGTGTGAGGATGCGGTGGACGCCGTGATCAGCAAGCCAATCAATGGCTTCAAATTGGCGAGATTCCGGAATGGCATCAAATGCCATGTGAAAAGTGATCTGTAATCCTTCAGCTGTATCAATCAGAAGTTCCAGTGCTTCCTCATCGAGCCAGCCGTTCGGTGTCAGACAGCCAAAGACCACACCATCAGTTCCTAATTTCTTGGCTTCGATCAAATCGGTGTGCATGATTTTTAACTCGATGTCATTATAAACAAAATCACCGCCTCTTGGTCGAATCATTGTCATGATCGGTACACTTTTTTCACCAGCGTAACTCAGTGCTTCTTCAATCACACCCGTGCTAGGTGTGGTCCCGCCGACAGCCAAATTGTCGCATAACTCGATCCGTTTTGCTCCTCGGCCGATCGCTAATGGGATCATCGTATAATTTTCGGCACAAAATTCTTTTAACATCTGTTTCCCTCCGTTTTTCAGCTGTTATTCTATACTAGCATTTTACCATAAGTCTATGCTAAAGTAAGAAAGAGAAGAGGGATTTGATATGTTAAAAAAAATCGATCGTGGGCGACTTTTTCTTGAGGCCCATAGCGACTTATTTGAGTGTCCATTGTGTCATCAGCAGGTCTTTGCCAATGAGAGTGGACTGATTTGTCTGAATCGTCATCGTTTTGATCTTTCAAAAAAGGGTACTTTATTTTTTTTGGATCATCCTGTGAAAACGGAGTATGATCAAGGAATGTTTGTTCCTCGAAGTCGGATGATCCAAAGTGGGATATATCGTCCAGTCTTAGAGGCCATCTCCCACCAGATTGAACAATCCGAAAACATTTTAGATATTGGTTGTGGGGAAGGCAGCTTTTTTGCCCAATTATTAGCCGGACAAGAAAAAACGGCAGTAGGATTTGACATTGCCAAGGAAGGCGTCTATTTGGCAACCAATCATGTTGCTTCTGCCTTTTGGTGTGTCGCAGATCTCACGAATCTTCCTTTTGCCCCCGCTAGTTTTGATACGATTTTGAATTTATTTTCGCCTTCCAATTATCAGGAATTCGACCGCATCTTGAAGCCGGGCGGACAAGTGATCAAAGTTGTGCCAGCAGCAAGCTACCTTAAAGAGCTGCGGCAAGCTTTTTATCCAGATGATTCTGCAAAACAAGTCTATTCTAATGAACGTGTCGTTGATAAATTTTTTGCAAAATATCCGCAAGCGAGCCGAGAACGGATTTGTTATCCATTCTCAATCCCAGAAGACCGGCGACTGGACTTGTTGGCGATGTCGCCATTGGAGTGGGGTGCGTCAAACGAGCAAATAGCAAAAGTTCGGGAAAACCCGTTACACGAAATAACAGTCGATATTGAGTTGTTAGTCGCGAAAGTTTCTTGAAAAATTTTTGAACTTTTTTGTTATTTACCCTTGCAATCATGTCATGGGAGTGATATATTGTTCTCAAGTCATTTTTCATTGGTTTTTATCAGGTTCCTGTTCTGATAAAAGTTAGTGAAAAGAGCTTCACTAACGTAACGACTCGCAGTGATTGACACCGAGTTGGTACGTTTTTTTTATGCTCAAAGTTTCAGTAAATCAGATAGAAGTTCGCAAAACGATTTTCGTTAAAATATGGTACTATAGAATCTATTGAGAGACAATTGGCTCGAACCAATTGAAAGGAGTCTTACCAGATGAATCACATTGTTTTATTTGAACCACAAATTCCTGCCAATACCGGCAATATCGCTCGGACTTGCGCGGCCACCAATACACATTTACACCTAATTGAACCATTAGGCTTTTCAACAGATGATAAGCATTTGAAGCGTGCTGGACTTGATTACTGGCATGATGTTCATATTACTTATCACAAAGATTTAGCGGCATTTATGTCCTTTTTAGGTGATCGTCCACTGTACCTGATCTCTAAGTTTGCCAATCGTGTCTATTCTGAAGTAGATTATACGACTCATGAAGAACAATTTTTCCTTTTTGGGAAGGAAACAACTGGATTGCCTGAAACATTCATGCGCGAACATGCGGACAAATGTTTACGAATTCCAATGAATGATGCCCATGTCCGATCATTGAATTTATCTAACACTGCCGCGTTGATTATTTATGAAGCTTTACGGCAACAAGGGTTTCCAGAGCTAGAATTGACTCATCACTACGACAATGACAAATTAGATTAGATACAATCGATAGGAGAGACTTGTTCGATGCAATTATATTTTACTCGTCATGGCAAAACAGAATGGAATCAAGCACGACGATTTCAAGGAATGATGGGCGATTCACCATTGTTGCCTGAAAGTTATCAGGAGATCCAGCTTTTGGGTGACGCAATCGCAAATGTTCCTTTTGAAAAAATCTATTCAAGTACCTCGTTACGTGCCCGTACAACCGCACAAGGGATTGTGGAAAGATTAAAGCAACCAGTCGAGATTGTTTATACAGAAGGATTACGTGAACTTGGACTAGGCGATTTAGAAGGGCAGTTCATTGATGAAATGCAGGCAAAATACCCGCAAGAGCTGGCTGATTTGCGCCACCATCTTGACCGTTATGACCCAACGATATTTCAAGGAGAGCCCATCGAAGATGCCCTGAAGCGCATTGAAACAGTGGTGATGACTGCTGTGCAAGCCCACAATGGTCCGTTACTTTTTGTCGGTCATGGGGCCTCATTGACGGCAGCTATCCAATGGTTGGCCGGAAAAGAATTGGCACAATTGCGGGAACAAGGTGGTCTTGTTAATAATAGCTTGACCATTTTAGAGACAGGAGCAGATAAACAATTGCCTTTTGAGATGACTTGTTGGAATGATGCAAGTTTTCTAGAAAATCAAGACAGTTTAGATGCCTTACTATAGGTGAAAGGAGCGGCGTCGTGAATCCAGAAAGAACATTTTTTGTCGGCCATGTTGCCGCGATCTTTTTTCAAAATCCTAGCAATTTCTATAAGGTACTTTTAGTCAAAGTGACAGAAAATAATGCGGATTACAAAGAATCTGAGATCGTCGTCACTGGAAGCTTCGGTGAGATCCAAGAAGAGGAGAGTTACCGATTCTACGGTGAGTTAGTCAATCATCCCAAATATGGCGTCCAATTAAAAGTGGACAGCTATCAGCAAGAACAACCTACATCAGAGCAAGGTCTGATCAATTATCTTTCAGGAGAGAAGTTTCCTGGTATCGGTAAGAAGACGGCTGAAAAAATTGTGGGGCTTCTAGGAGACCAGGCGATCGATCGCATGTTAGAGGACCCGGAATTGTTGGAGCAAATTCCTGGATTGAATGAAAGCAAGCGAAAAATGATTCTTGATACGGTTCGACTCAATCATGGGATGGATCAAGTGATCGTTGGGTTAAGCCGCTATGGATTTGGTAGTCAGCTTTCTTTTGCCATTTACCAAGCATACAAAAATGAAGCATTAGAGATCATCCAAGAAAATCCTTATCAATTAGTCGAAGATATTGAAGGGATTGGCTTCAAACGGGCAGATAACATCGCCGATCAATTAGGAATTGAAGCCACCTCGCCCCAGCGCTATCGTGCGGCAGTTTTGCACCAGATTTTTGCCCAATCTTTACAGACTGGGAACACGTATATTCACGCACAAGATTTGCTCGAGCAAACACTTCGGTTGTTGGAAACGAGTCGACCCATCGAAATTCCACCGGATGACTTGGCAAATACGATTATTGGATTGGTAGAAGAAGGCAAGATCCAACAAGAAGAAACGAAGTTGTATGAAAACAGTCTCTATTTTTCAGAGTGGGGGATCGCCAATTCGATCCAACGATTATTAGCTCGCAAAAAAGAAATCAACTACCCCAAAAAAACAGTTGAAAAAACACTGCGAAAAATCGAGAAGCGATTAGGGATCGTCTATGGATCTTCCCAAGAAGAAGCCATCAAAGAAGCCATCCATTCCCCATTATTTATTTTGACTGGCGGACCTGGAACAGGGAAAACGACAGTAATCAATGGGATCGTTCAATTATTTGCTGAATTGAATGATCTTGATTTAGATCCCGCAAAATACACGGAAGAAATGTTCCCCATCTTGTTGGCAGCTCCTACAGGTAGGGCAGCCAAACGGATGAATGAGACGACGGGACTTCCCAGTGGGACGATTCATCGTTTGCTTGGGCTTAACGGCCGTGAGAAGACGCCTAGTGTCGCTGCGAAAGAACTTGAAGGCGGTTTGTTGATTGTTGATGAAATGTCGATGGTGGATACGTGGTTGGCTAATACATTGTTCAAATCGATCCCTACAAATATGCAAGTTATTTTTGTTGGCGACAAAGACCAACTGCCTTCAGTAGGACCGGGACAAGTGCTGCATGATCTTTTAGAAATCGAACAGATTCCAAAACAAGAATTGACCGAGATCTATCGTCAAGGAGATGGGTCAAGCATCATTCCATTGGCTCATGCGATAAAAAATGGGCAACTGCCTGCAGACTTTACCCAAAATCAAAGAGATCGCTCTTTCTTTGCTTGTGATGCTTACAAAATTGAACCGTTGATCGCACAAATCGTGCAACGGGCGAAAGCGAAAGGCTTCACACCGCAAGACATTCAAGTTCTAGCGCCAATGTACCGCGGAGCAGCAGGGATCGATGCACTAAACAAGATGATGCAGGAAATCTTTAATCCAAACGATGGGACCAAAAAAGAAGTCACTTGGAATGAAACAGTCTATCGGATCGGAGATAAAGTTTTGCAGCTGGTCAATTCACCAGAAGACAATGTTTTCAATGGGGATATGGGACAAATCGTCGGCATTATTCCTGCCAAACAGTCGGAAGACAAAGTGGACGAATTAGTGATCCAATTCGATGCCACAGAAGTTACCTATAAGCGAAATGAATGGAATAAAATCACATTATCCTATTGCTGCTCGATCCATAAAGCGCAAGGAAGCGAGTTCAAAATGGTGATCATGCCGATGGTTCATCAATACCAACGAATGCTGCAACGAAATTTACTCTATACGGCAGTGACCCGCAGCAAAGAGCTGTTGATTTTATTAGGAGAGCCCCAAGCTTATCAAACATGTGTGACACATGAGTCCGCCACTCGACTGACTACCTTGCAAGAGCGGATCAACGGCAGCGACGAGATGACACCTTTGCAACGTCAAAGGTTGGCGCAGTTTGAAGAAGCAGATGATCCTTTCTTAGAGTCTAACTCACAGACAACAGCCACAATAAAAAGTGAAAAGAAAACAGATACTGCCCATGAGCCGGTGAGCAGTAAGCAGTCGGTTCAGAAACAGGAACTTGATTTGTTTGCCGCAACACCGGGTGAATCCATCATCGAAGAAACACTACCGGAAGGAACTATCTCAAAAGAACCGCTTTCGAGAGAATTGACAATCGAAATGGTTCAAAAAAATGTGGTTGATCCAATGATTGGGATGGAGAATCTTTCTCCATATGATTTTCTCGTCTCTTAAAAAAGAATTTTTTTACAGTTAATGAAAATGAGCGCTTTCTTTTGGTTTTTTAGCGAAACATGCTAAGCTAATACCAAAAGGAGGCGTTTTTAAATGGCGAAAGAAACAGATGACAAATTAGAAAAATTAGCAAAAGAATCCAGCAATAACTTCAAGAAATTGGATGAGTTGGAGAAAGAATACAAACTTGATGAAAGTCCAGATGCCGAAAACGAACAAGGAGAGGAAACCGGGTTAGAGAAAAAATTAGACAAAGTTCCGCCAGTTTGGGCACCAAACACAAATCCGACTAACCCAACCAATCCGAATAGTTCAGGAAGCATTTAAGGCTGAAATCAAAAAAACGCGTAAGAGGAGATTGCCTCTTACGTGTTTTTTATTGTAAATGCTGGTAATAATAAATGGCTAACTGGGTACGATACCGAAGTTCTAATTTTTCTAATAACTTACTGATATAATTGCGGACCGTTCCTTCGCTGAGAAACAACGCTTGCGCAATTTCTTTATTGTTTTTTCC
Source organism: Enterococcus sp. AZ091 (assembly GCF_051714805.1). Taxonomy (NCBI): domain Bacteria; kingdom Bacillati; phylum Bacillota; class Bacilli; order Lactobacillales; family Enterococcaceae; genus Enterococcus; species Enterococcus sp. AZ091. The sequence goes on from NZ_JBIOSO010000001.1 coordinate 1,865,053, forward strand.
AGTGGCAATTTCCTTCAAGATCATTTTTTCTCGTTCTGAGAAATGAGTAGTCAAATAAGAGTCATTATTTTTTAACAGTGTAGGAAACTTCGTGACGATTTCAGCGCCAAACACTGCTTGGCCATTGTATGCAGCTTTGATAGAGGGTACAATAGCCGAAAGATTTTGCTTGATGAGATAGCCTTTGACTCCGAGATCCAAAGCTTCTCGTATATAGGCATCATCATCAAAAGTAGTTAAGAGTAAAATGACGGCATTCGGATCCCGGGTTAAAATCTTGCGAGCAGCATCTAATCCAGTCCCATCGGGCATCCGAATATCTGTTAGTATAATCGCAGGTTTTCTTTCTTCGTACAATGCAACTGCTTCTTTGGCACAATGACCGATGCCTGTTACCTCAATTTCGTTTGAAACTTCCAAGATGGTTTTTAATGATGCGGTAACTAGGGGATCGTCATCGATGATTACTACTTGGATCATTGGTCCTCCTCCTTAGGTAAAATAATCGTAAGTTGAAATAAATTCTCTTTTTCAAGGGCATGGAGTTGTCCGTTTACCTGGTTGATTCGCTGGCGCATCGTCTGCAAACCGATCCCGTGGGTGTGATTGAGCCTATCCTTTGGTTTGTCATTCTTGATTTGTAATCGATGAAAAGCAGGTAGTTGTTTAAAATCGCAAGTCACTTTTGTTGCTTGACTGTGCTTCATGACGTTGGTCAAGGCTTCTTTTATGATCGTGATTAGGACAGTTTGTTGTGTTTGAGAGAGAATACTTGGCGGTGTTCCTATTACCTCAACTGTACAAAATTGAAAGTCTGATAGCAAAAGATCTAATGCTTGTGGAAAAGGAAGCGAGTGATGATGTAAATCGTGAACACTTTCTCGGATGCGGTCCATACCCAAGTTCATGGTTCGGTTCAATTGATCCAATGGTAAGTGAAGTTGCTTATTTTGATTAATTGCTTGAATGGCACCTAATTGTAAGATGGCACTTGAAAGCAGATGACCAACATTATCATGGATATCACGAGCGATTCGATTCCGCTCTTCAGCGATCTGTAAGGCGACTTCTGTTTCTTGAGAGCTTTTAAGGTAGTCGTTTTGCTCACGCAATCGGCTCTCATTTTCCCAATTGGCATCTTGAGTCGAGTTGAATTTTTTTTGTAACGAATGAAATTCAAAACTATCGTTTCGCAAGTAAGAAGCAGAGTAGACCAAAAGCATCAGTATAATCCGTATCGGCCAAGAAGGAACCAAGGAAAATAAGAGTATACAAAGAATGAGCAGGAGGATCTTTTCTTGCTTTTCACCAATCTGGGCTGAACGAAAGACGTATGGGAAAAAATAGCTATAAATTGGCCAAACCAAACTAAGACCTATCAAAATGCCCAATGCCAGCCACGTTCCTTTTTTGAATAGCAGACAGAGACCACTTAAGATGATTGTCGTCAAAAGATAAATTAAGTCTAGGGCTTGGAAGCCATTCAGGGACATTAGCCCTCCACAGAGAAGAAAATAAAAAACAACCTCATTAATCGACAATGGTTTATTCATATCTGGCTCCTAAATAATGACAAATGTCATTTTTGTTTTGGCGTATCCTCACTAGTTATTCTTTTCGCTTTTTATTATAGTCAGAATAAGAAGTGTTTGGAAAGGAGTTTTTTCGATGATTATTGAAATTGATAACTTGGTAAAACGTTATGGTGATTTTCTCGCATTGAATCATTTTAATTTGCAAGTCAGGGAAGGTGAAGTTCTCGGGCTTTTAGGACCTAATGGAAGCGGCAAATCAACAGCTATCAACTGTATGTTGTCCTTATTATCTTTTGATAAAGGGACTATTAAATTGTTTGGAAATAAAATGACACCGACAAGTTATGAAATAAAGCAAAAAATTGGCGTCGTTCCGCAAGATATCGCTGTATTTGAAGAGTTGACTGTCTACGACAATGTTGATTACTTCTGTGGTCTGTATGTTGCTGACAAGAAGAAGCGGAAACTATTGATCGAGGAAGTCATTTCGCTTGTGGGATTAGAAGAGTTCAAAGGATTCTATCCAAAACAATTAAGTGGTGGCTTGAAACGGCGTTTAAACATTGCTTGCGGCATTGCCCATAAACCACAACTGATTTTTCTTGATGAACCAACTGTTGCCGTGGATCCCCAAAGTCGGAACAAAATTTTGGACAGTATCAAAAAGTTGAATCAGCAAGGTGCAACAATTGTTTATACGACTCATTATATGGAGGAAGTCGAAATACTTTGTGATCAGATTGTGATCATGGATCAGGGACAAGTCATCGCGAAAGGAACAAAAGAAGAGTTGAAGGACATGGTTCGAAGTACGGAAAATCTTGTGATTGATATCCCTTTACTTCCAGATACAGCGATCGAATTTATCAAGTCATTGCCTCAAGTTCTTGAAACTGCCTATGATAAAGAGCGTTTGACGATCACAGCCAAAAAGATGAAAGAGATTCTTTTACCAGTACTAAGCTATTTGGAGGATGAACATATCGCATTTACTAAGATTCATACAGGAGAAGCAACATTAAACGATGTGTTTCTGGAAATTACCGGTAAAGAATTAAGAGACTAGGAGGGAGATTATGTTTGGACACTTATATCGGTATCGCTTGAACGTTTTAGTTCGTAATAATTCCTTACTATTTTGGACATTGATCTTCCCGATTTTATTAGGGTTGATGTTTTCTGTAGCATTTAGCGAGATTGATCAAGCTGGAACGATCGAGACGATTCCCGTTGGGATTATCAAAGAAGAACAAAATCAGAAAACAAATGAGGGACAACTGACTCAGCAAGTCGCATTTATGAATGTTTTGAAGCAAACAAAGTCTGGTGGAGAACCATTGTTTTCACTACAAGAAGTCTCTCCTCAAGAGGCTGAAAAACGATTAGATGCAGGGGATCTTGCTGGATATTATTCCTTTGAACAGTCATCGATCCAATTGGCTATTGCACGTACCGGTCTTTCTCAAACCATTCTAAAAAACATGATGGACCGATTTTTACAAAATACTGACCTGGCCAATAAGTTGGTGGCAATTGACTCTACTTTGACAGAAGACCAGCTCACATCTTTTCTAGTTGGAGAATCTTTTGTTCAGCAAGAAAATCAGACTAGAAACATGAGTATCAAAAGTTTTTATTTCTTTACCTTGGTGGGAATGGCTATTTTGTATGGATTCATGTGGGGGGTCAGAAACGCCCAAGACCAGCAAGCAAATCAGTCTTCCAAAGGGATTCGCCTTTCGATCATCCCTCGAAACCGATTGCTGGTTTTTTCAGCAAATATCCTTGCTGGATTCACGATATTTTTCTTAGAAGTTTTAGTGATTCTAAGTGTTTTTCATTTTATTTATCAAGTCGACTTTGGAAACCGCTGGCAGTGGTTATTCGTCCTATCCGCTTTGGGTGCATTGAATGCATTATTATTAGGGAATTTGGTTGGGAATTTGTTTCCTAATATGGGGCTGGCACAAAAAGAAGGATTGGGTGTGGCTGTTACAATGGCGATGAGTTTTTTTGCTGGTATGATGGGCTCCCAAGACATCAAATACTGGATCGATCTGCACATTCCGGTGCTAGGAAAACTGAATCTTGTCAACTTAATTAGTGAGAGTTTCTATCAGCTCTATTTTTATCGCTCACTAGAGGATTTCTATTTGAATCTTTTCTGGTTAGTAGCCTTTATGGTTATCTTAGCCTTTAGTAATCTAATGTTTGAAAGGAGGGTTCAATATGTCGCTGTATAAAGCCGTTTTGAAAATTTTAAAAGCGAACAAAACAAATTTGTTGATTGCAGTCATTGTAACTGTGATCATCACCTTCTTCTATGCGCAAAATACAGCAGCACCGGATGCAAAATTGGATCGGGGGACAATGACCATTGTTACAGAAGACAACTCCGCATTAAGTAAAGCACTGATTGACTATTTAAAAGAAGAACAAACGGTTGTGGAATTGTCTGATAAGAGCCAAAAATCGATTGATGATGCGCTGTATTTTGGAAAAATCGACTATGTTTTATTTTTGCCTAAAGATTTTACTACGAATATTGAAGCAGGTGTACCGTCAGCAATCGATGCACAATCTCGTCCCGATGCTTTTGCTAAAACATTGATTGAAGGGCAAGTAGATACCTTTTTGTCGACTTATACGGCTTTTTATCATGTAACTGGCAATAGGGAAGAGGCATTGAAAAATACGCAATCTACTTTGGCCGCAAATGGCGAAGTAACGATTAGTCGTGGATACAGTGAACGGATGAACCAGCAATTCGGCAGCTTAGTATTCAATGCACTTGCTTACGGTTTGTTTCTTTCTATTTTTAGTGGCTATGGAGTAGTCAATCTAGTGTTCAATCGGAAAGAAATCCGGAATCGCAATCAAGTATCTCCTTTATCAACACGGCGGTTGAACCGAGCCGTTTCTATTGGTATGTTGGGGTATTCACTGCTTCTGACTAGTTGTTTTACAGCGGGATTACTCCTATTTACTCGTAGCACGTGGTCCGTCATGACCGGCTATCTAGTGATTAATCTTTTGTGTTTTTTCTTGCCGATTGTCACATTTTCAACGTGTGTTACGTCATTTGTCAAAAATAGTGAGGCGTTGAATGGAATTTCGAATGTGTATATTATGGGAAGCTGTTTTTTAGGGGGAGTTTTTGTTTCATCAGATTTTTTACCAGACTTTATTAGTAAGATCGCTTCTTTTACACCGACTTATTGGTTTGTACAAAACAATCAATTGATTGGGAACACCCTCTCAGTGAATGCGGATTTCATTACGAAATTCTGGTTGAACTGCTTGATATTGGTCTTATTTGCCTGTGCCTTTTTGATAATACAGTTCGTTTTGAAAAAAGACAGCCGCTGGTTTAATCAAAAAAGGGTTGCATGAGTCATAAAAAAATGATGCCGCTGACTCAACAGCTGCATCATTTTTCTTCTCTCACTATTCTAACTCCATATCAATTGTTTGGTAGTGGTTATGGTGATATCAAATGGCCGCTTACCCATTTCTTCGCCGTCTTCTTGACCATGCTGTGGTACTGTGGAGACGATTCGGAGCTTATTCGTAGATAAATGATGGAAGTAGCGAGATCTCATTTGTTTCTTGCGGGTTAGTAAGGCTAAAAGCCAAAAAATTTTGAACAAAGCGACTCGCTCAACGAGAACGAAATCGATCTTATCTTCGTTGAGGTTTGCTGTAGGTGCGATCGCCACACCGCCACCGAAGTAGGGGTGATTTGTCGTTGTGCACAAGAAAGCCTTTGTAAAATTCAATTGTGTCCCATTGGTTTCTACCAGAATGGGAAATCCTTTTTGCCGGAACAAGACATTCACTACTGCGGACAAGTAGGCAAATGAACCTAAATTGAACTTGTTTAAGTTTGATTTCGCAGCAGAATGATTTGCTGCGTAAACGATCGATGCATCTAATCCAATACCGATATTGTTGATTGCGAACCCAGTTTCATCTTGGATTTGATCATGATACTTGATGATCGTAACCGATTGAGGAGTAGCGGTCCCAGCGATTTTCCAAAATACTTGCTCTGGTTCCTTAGGTAAACGCATTCCTCTGGCAAAGTCATTCCCTGATCCTGCCGGAATGTAGCCTAGTGGAATATTTTTTTCTGATTCTTGAAGGGAGGAAACTACTTGATGTAAGGTGCCATCGCCACCGATCACCACCAGTAAGGGGTAAAGCATTTCTGAATTTTCTCGATAGATGTCATCCCATGGCAACAATACTTGTGCCAGTAAAGAAGTAGTAAGTTCCTGTTCTTGCCCGGCATATTCTGTATAGTAGAACTGATGGGGAAAACGCCGCTTATTGACGATTGCTTCAATTTTTTTGGCTACTTTTAGGCCACGTCCACTGCCTGCTTCAGGGTTAACAACAAAATGATAATAATATTTCATACAATAAATGCTCCATCTAATCTAAAATCAATGCTGTTTATTATAGCACGATTGCTGACAAGTTTGGCTAGTGATGCTTAACTATTTTTTGACAAAAAAATAGATTCGACGAAAGGTACGTAACAACAAGCTACTATTTTCGCTGTTGTTTTTGTGATCTAAGGTTCTTATGTCCACTATGATCACATCCGTATTGCTCACATTCGCCGAATCCTATTCAATTAGTAAGGAGTAACTCAAATTCCCACATCCTTTGTCTGTTTTTCTAAGTTGACAACAATTCTTTTCTTGCAGATCCTTCATCGTCTGCTTTACTGGGAATCCTTGCTCCTTACACTTATAGTATAGCACGAAAACGGATAGAAGCAACCGCTTACATGGTCTTTGTCACTATCTTTAGATAAATTTAAAGATATCAAAAGATAGCACTCTTGAACTTATTAGCCATTAAGTCGATGAACAATGAAGGTGTACGATTCCCCTCATAAGCAAACAGGAACTTAGAGGAAAATGAACAATTGAACGATTCACAGACATCAAGTTTACATGAAGTTGGTTTGACGAATAAAGAGACGGATGTCCGTCTCTTTGAGTTCTTTATCCAAGTTTATTCAATATAGCTGATGGAACATCATTAGGCGAGACTTCTTCCCATCCCATTACTCCTTTATGATTATTTACATGTAATACAAGGTATGCATTCTCTTTTAGTGGCTTGTCTCCATAGGAATTAAAAGACACATCTTTTTCATTATTGTCTGATGTATAGCTAGCTAAGTTGTACTTGTATCTAAAGTGTTCTCTCCCGCTACCTCTACCAATCGAAACGCGTTCCCCTTTCGAAGTTATCTTAGTGTAGTAATCTGTCGTTCCATAAGATTGCTCATACCAGAACCAGCCTCCACCCATCAGAAGAAGGGTTACTACAGTAAAAGATAATAGTTTTTTCATATAAAATCATTCCTTTCGAGGAATAGATTACATCTATGAATAATGAAATAAATCAATCTAAAGGCTGAGAATAAGCAAACAAAATTGTAAGGAGGACAATGAGAATTAGTAGGAGAGGAAGAACAGAATGAATTGCGAGCAAATAAATACTCAATGCTTGTCTTTGGCCTGTTTTGCTGGAAGATTCCTATTCAAAGCAGAACCACCGTTTTAATGGTTATGTATTTAAAATATTCTAGTCATTTCCGGTATCTTTTTTAGCCTCGCTGATAGATAGATCGTTCCTCTTTCTTTTTTTGTTGGTTTTAACACTTTGCTATTTGATAAGTGGGTTGCTTTAGAAGGAGATTGTACGACCTTGTTACTGAAGAACAGCTTGGGGGAAAATAGGTTTTTAGACTTTCATCCACAAAACATCCACATGAATTCTCCAATTTAATTGGACAATGGAAATCAATAAGAACCAAATCAATAATGTAAGCTTGATAAATCAGTAATCTTCTGTATAATAATTATTTGTGCGTAACGCATCGCGGTTCATCAACCATCCCGCGTAATCAAAACTCGGAGAAAGAAGGGATCAAATGGATAAATCATCCACTTTATCAAACCAGCGGTTGCGAGTTGTCGTCGCGAACGGTTTGATCATGGCACTGTATGTTGCAGTGACAGTCTTAGTCGCCCCAGTGGCTTCTGGTGCCATTCAATTTCGTGTCTCAGAAGGGCTGAATCATCTGGTAGTCTTTAACAGAAAACTGATGTGGGGTGTTTTTGGCGGAGTTGTATTGTACAATTTATTTTTTGGTATGGGAATTTTGGACGTCGTCTTTGGTGGAGGCCAAACCTTGCTTGCATTGTCAGCAACGGCGCTATTGCAGAAGAAAGTTCCGAATGTCTTTGTCCGTTTAGCGCTTAATACGATTTTCTTCTCGTTGAGCATGTTCTTGATTGCAATCATGCTGCATCTGACTCTCGCATTACCATTTTGGGCGACCTTTGGTACAACAGCGCTAAGTGAGTTGATTATCATGACAATCACAGCGCCTATAATGTATATCGTGAATACAGGTGTTCGCTTCGATAAGCGATTTTAATCAATCATTTGTTTTTTGCTTTGATGGTTCCCAAAAAACAAATAAAAAAAGATCATCTCTACCGTAGGTTTTGGTAGAGATGATCTTTTTTGTTATTCTGCATTCAAATCTTCAATTTCAACAACTTTGAAGTTTTTTGCCTCTAACTGATAAATGATCTTATCGCACAGCTCTTTTGACGTATTCGCTGGTAAAGTAATCAATGTCCGACGAATAAATTCATCCTTGCCGATGTCCAATGTGATACAGCTGGCAATACTGCTGTATTTCGCGATGATTTTTGAAATGATCGCTAAATCGCCTTGTGTGCCAGTTGATGCGATAGTCAGTACGTAGCTTCCTTGTTCGACATTCCAAGATTGAGACAGCATATTCAATAATGAACTGTGGGTCAAAATCCCATAGAACTCATTGTTTTCATCTAATACGGCAATGTATGGCAACTCTTTGATCGTGAAAAAGACTTTAAAAAATGAAGAATTGACATAAATAAATTTTGTCGCGTTTTTAAGCAGGTGTGTCACTGGTAATGTCATATCTCCACCATTCGATTTGTGACGATAGATGTGCATTTTATAGATGTTTCCCCGGAAGATTTTGCCGGATTCATCTAAGATCGGTACACAGCGATAGCCAGAATCTTCTAAAATTTCCAAGGCTTCTTCTAAAGTAGCTGTTTCTTTGATCGTAGTTAAGTCGCGTTTTTTGTAAACCATTGTTTTTAGTAACATAACAATTCCCTCCCAAATACCCAATTCACATCTCTATAATACCATAAAATCAGCGGAAACTATATTTTTGCGTGTCAAAATCTAAAATTGACACTTTCACTGAAAAATGGTATTTTTAACTTTGGAAAACTTTGTATAAAGGGGGAGGACATCAGAAATGGCAACAAAAAAAGCAGCTTTGGCTTGTTCTGTCTGCGGATCCCGCAACTATTCGAAATCAGTCAGTGAAGGAAAAAAAGGCGATCGCCTTGAAATTAACAAATTTTGCAAATACTGCAATCAATACACGCTACATCGTGAAACGAAGTAAGGAGGAATCTTGATGAACTTTATGAAAAATGTTTTTGCTGAAATGAAAAATGTTTCTTGGCCATCAAGAAAGCAATTACGCAGAGATACTTTTGTTGTGATCCAAACGACAATTATTTTTGCAGTGATGTTTTTTGTGATGGATACGCTGATTCAAACTGTTTTTGATTTGATTTTGAAATAAATGCTGCTGGATTATCAGCAACTAGTCAAGTAAAACAAATCGTGGTATAATTGGTTCGAGGAAAAACTTCGGTGCAACTGAGGTTTTTTTATTTTACAAAAAGATAGGGAGACCGAATACAATGGAATCTTTTGAAAAAAATTGGTATGTCTTGCATACTTACTCCGGCTATGAAAACAAAGTGAAAGCGAACTTGGAATCACGGGCGCAAAGCATGGGGATGGGCGATTACATCTTTCGTGTTGTCGTACCAGAAGAAGTCGAAACGGAAGAAAAGAATGGGAAAAAGAAAGAGATCGTTCACAAAACTTTTCCAGGTTATGTCCTCGTCGAAATGGTCATGACGGATCAATCATGGTATGTTGTTCGTAATACACCAGGAGTGACTGGGTTTGTCGGCTCTCATGGAGCAGGAAGCAAACCAGCTCCGCTTTTACAAGAAGAAATCAACTCTATCTTACGTTCAATCGGTATGAGCACTCGAACAGTTGAATTGGAAGTGGAGATTGGTGAAACAGTTAAAATCATCGAAGGTGCATTCTCTGGATTAGAAGGACAAGTCGCTGAGATCGACGAAGAAAAACAAAAATTAAAAGTCAATATTGATATGTTTGGTCGAGAAACAAGTACAGAATTGGATTTTGAACAAGTAGATAAAATCTAAGTATAAAACTGTAGTGTTTTTTTGTCAAAATAAGGTAAAATAAAATTGAAAATTGGTGATAGCGGACCGTTATTGGCCCGCTGTTTTTATCTCACGAAAAGAAAGCGTTTTATAAAAAGGGGGTCCTATGAAGAAAATTCTCGCATCGATTTGTCAACGCCATTTTTTTGACCAACATTTGGAAAAAAGAGGTGTGATTTCCGTACATAATGGTTATAGTTTGTTGTTTGCTTTTAATTTGTTTTTGCTGCTTTCTGCCGTGATCTTTATGGAACCTCAAAAAGTGTTTCGTGAAATGCTTACAATCATGTTCTCGGAAAGCCATTTAGTAACGGATTACGTTGCGCTGACTTCTGTAGGTGGCGCACTGTTCAATGCGTCGATCATGACTTTTGTTGCGATCGCGGTCTGTTACCATTACCGAGTTCCGGTTACTGGAGGAATGATATCAGCCGTCTTCATGGTTACGGGGTATGGTTTGTTTGGCAAAAATCTGTTCAATTTTATTCCAATCTTCTTAGGTGTTCGTCTCTATTCCTATTTAATGAATCAACCCCTCAAAAAATATCTTCTCATTGCTTTGTACGGTTCCTCCGTTTCACCCATCGTTAGTTTTTTTGCATTCAATGACTCACTTCCAGCTTATTTCGGTAGCTTCATCGGTTATTTGATCGGTGTTTTGACTGGATTGATCATGGTTCCTTTAGCACTGCATTTTCAAGCATTATTTAAAAAAGTCAGTATCTATAGTGCCGGCTTTACTTCTGGCATGTTGTGTACGATGGTTGCAGGAATTTGCCGAATGTTTGGTTTTGATATCGAATTGCGAGCAATCATTTCTAAAGGCTCCAATCTTCCACTGGTTATTATGATGGTGTCGCTGTCTTTATTAATGATTGGCTATGGGTTAGCAATGGCTGTTAAACGCAAGCGGTTGAACATGCGGGCAATATGGTCTCATAGCGGCAAAATCGAATACGATATTTTACGTGAAAGTGGCGTTTATAATACGATGATTAATATGGGGTTAATGGGATTGCTGTTAATGAGTTATGTGAGTATGCTAGGTGTCAACCTCAATGGTCCCATTGCAGGTGCGATGTTTTGTGTCATTGGTTTTTCTGCTTGTGGTGCCCATGTCTTTAACGCGCTGCCCTTATTTGCCGGTGTGCTATTAGCAAATACAATGAATATCTACGCAATGACTGAAACAGTAACCGTTACAGCGGCTATTTTTGCAATGATGCTCTGTGCGGTGACTAATGCTTACGGGTGGAAAGGGGGGATGATCGTGGGATTCATTCATACGTCGATGGTTTTGAATATCGATGTGCTTCATGGTGGATTGAATCTGTACAATAATGGCTTTTCCGGAGGGCTCGTTGCGATGATGATCATTCCATTGCTCGATTTTTTTTCACAAATCGCGGACACCTCGATTTTTAAACGGAAGAAACAGTCCGGAGGCAAAGAAAAGGTAACCTACCAAGCAACGAGTAAAGAATGAAGTGTTCTTGAATAAAGAGTAAACATTAGCTATTGCTTGTTTCTTGTTTCAAAAGGGATTATACTAGACCCGATTTGGAGGGACTGTAAATGAAAAAATGGCTATTTCTATGTCTGGTTGTTTTGCTTAGCGGCTGTCAAGCAGCAACTCACTCAAATGTTTCAGCACAAAAAAGTACACAGAAGCCAACGGAGACAACGACTGCTTCGGCAGAAACATCAACCACCGAACCCGTTCAGAAAACGACCACGCCAACACTCTTTATTCATGGTTATCAAGGAGGTCCCTCATCATTTGGAGGGATGATACAGCGTTTTGCCCAAAAAGATTGGGTGAGCAATGAAATGGTTCTAACAATTTCACCAGATGGGACAGTTTCAACGGAAGGAGTGCTTTCTAAAAAAGCTGTAAATCCAACCATTCAGGTCTTGTTCGCTGACAATCAAAATAATGAATGGAATCAAGCAGAATGGATCCGACAAGCGTTGCTTTATCTGAAAAAGGAAGGAATAGAGCAAGTAAATTTAGTCGGACATTCCATGGGAGGAGTTAGTGGTTTTCGCTATCTCACAACATTTGGAGAGCTGAGTGCAGCTGGGGCTGAAGCACTGGATCCCGCATTGCCAAAAGTAGCTAAATTTATAGCGATCGGGGCGCCTTTCAATGAATTTATTGATACGAGTTCACGGCAGACTATCACTGATTTAGTGACAAACGGACCAACGGAGGCTTCTCCACGCTACCAGGAATTTCAAGGACTATTGAAGCAAGGGGGGCATCGACTCCCGATTGAGCTGATTGCTGGGCAATTATCTGATGAAGAGCTATCGGACGGCACTGTGCCGACCACAAGTGCCTTGGCGATCAACCACTTATTGGCAGCGAATGGCTATTCTGTGACTGAAAAAATCATTAAAGGATCACAGGCACAGCATAGTCAGCTGCATGAAAATCAAGAAGTAGATGAAGATATTGCTGCTTTTTTATGGGAGAAATAACTGATAGTCGTCAAAAAGCTGTAAGAATAACTTTGATATAAGTTCTATCTGTTTTTTTTAGTAGTAGCAAATAGATAAAAATATCCGAATGATCGGAGATCGCTTATTCTTCTCGTGCATAGGTAACGAGGACCTGCAGAGCCGCGGGAGCTATCTAATGATCATTCGGATATGTTATTTTTTGAGACTCTTACATCTTTTAGTGTTCAGCGGCATCTAAAATTTGCGCTTGTAGATGTTGTGCTGTAGGCGTTGTGGCCAACCCGCCCTCGGCTGTTTCTTTAAAAATACTTGGCATTTGCCGTCCTACTTGGTACATCGCGTGGACGACTTCATCCGGAGGAATCACACTTTCGATTCCTGCTAAAGCCATATCAGCAGAAATAAATGCTTGTGAGGAACCGAGAGCATTTCGCTTCACGCAAGGAACTTCGACTAACCCAGCGACAGGATCACAAATCAATCCCATCATATTCTTTAGTGTAATGGCTACTGCTTGAGCAGCTTGATGTCCGCTCCCACCCTTAGCACAGACGAGGGCTGCTGCTGCCATGGCACTGGCAGAACCAACCTCTGCTTGACAACCGCCTTCTGCTCCGGATATCGAAGCATTGTTCGCAATGACTAGTCCGAAGGCTCCGGCAGTAAAGAGGAAATCGATTTGTTGAGAACGAGACAGCTGCAAACGATCGCGAACAGCCATCAGCACACCAGAGACAACACCGGCACTCCCAGCCGTAGGAGTGGCACAAATCAATCCCATTTTGGCATTGACTTCATTGACAGCAATGGCATTTTGAACGGCTTGCAAGATCGTCTCACCACTTAGAAAATCACCAGCTTGTATATAATCATTCATTCGTGTGGCATCGCCACCGGTTAATCCCGTCACAGAGGTCACTCCAGCAACGCCCTCGGCAACGGATTGTTCCATGACCGTCAGGTTTTTGTCCATTAGTGCAATGACTTGCTCGCGAGTGCGCCCTGAGTTTTCGCATTCGACCGCAATCATCATCTCTGCAATCGATGCATAATTTTTGCTTTGAAGAACAAGATCTTCAATTGTATAAAACATGACGAATCCTCCTTTAATCGAAATAAGCCGCACTATAAACGTGGGGCAATGCTTTGATTTGTTGTGCCAATTGATCATTTCGTTCATCCACTTCAATGATCATAATGGCTTTTTCTCCTTTGGACTCTCGGGTAACAGTCATCGTACCAATATTGATTTGTGCCTCAGAAAGTAGATTCGTGACACGTGCGACCATTCCCGGAACATCTTGATGAACGATGACATAGGTAGGGGTACCTAAAGTCAATGAGATTTTAAAACCATTCAATTCAGAAATTTGTATATTCCCACCGCCGATTGAAATGCCGGTAACGGACATTTTGCGGTCACCTTTTTTTAAAATCATTTTGACCATATTCGGATGTTCGGCTTTTTCGTTTTTCGGAACAAAGAGTACTTCTAGACCTTGCTCATAGGCTAACTTTAATGAGTCAGCAAGGCGCTGATCATCGGGCTCCATTCCTAACAAACCGCCGACAAGTGCAATATCTGTTCCGTGGCCGCGATAAGTTTTCGCGAAGGACTCATACAAAAGGATATCGACACTGTCAGGCTGTTCGCCAAAGATGTGGCGCACGATTTTGCCAATTCGAGCAGCACCTGCGGTATGGGAACTGCTGGGTCCAACCATAATTGGTCCAATAATATCAAAGACACTTCGGTATTTTAAAGGTTCCATTCTATTCACCTCATTTAATTGATGGGAGAAATCCAGATGTAGTTTAGCATAAAATATGGAGAAATAGAGCAATGAGTGGAACTGTATGGGATTTTTTTAATCTTTTTTTTGTTTTACCGATTTTCTCCATAAAAAGCAAAAAAATTCGCCAAGAGTTCTTGCAAATTTCTTTTGAGATGCTATAATATCTCAGTGTGCATTATTCACACGTTTTTTGTGTGCGCACATGATTCACTAAAGTGGGAGGAGAAATATGGATCTCCAATTAACCACATCACGGACTCAAGGAGGTATGTCTCGTGGCAAAAAAAGTAGAAAAAATCGTTAAATTGCAAATTCCTGCAGGTAAAGCAACACCAGCTCCGCCAGTAGGTCCTGCACTAGGTCAAGCGGGTATCAATATCATGGGATTCACAAAAGAATTCAATGCACGTACAGCTGATCAAGCAGGCTTGATCATTCCAGTAGTGATCTCTGTATACGAAGACCGTTCATTCACATTCGTTACAAAAACACCACCAGCAGCAGTATTGTTGAAAAAAGCAGCAAACGTTGAAAAAGGTTCAGGCGAACCAAACAAAAACAAAGTTGCAAAAGTTTCACGCGATCAAGTAAAAGAAATCGCTGAATTGAAAATGGAAGACCTAAACGCAGCTGACGTTGAAGCAGCTATGCGCATGGTTGAAGGAACTGCACGAAGCATGGGGATCACTGTAGAATAATTTTTACAGACCCTAAGGAAGTAGCTTCTCAGTCGGCTCTATATTGAAAAATATGGGACACGTGGGAGGTTCTACCGTTATAACCACATCAAGGAGGAAACAAAATGGCTAAAAAAAGCAAAAAAATGCAAGAAGCATTGAAAAAAGTTGACGCTGCAAAAGCTTATTCAGTTGAAGAAGCAGTAGCTTTGGCAAAAGAAACAAATATTGCAAAATTCGACGCAACGGTTGAAGTTGCTTACAAACTAAATGTCGATCCTAAAAAAGCGGACCAACAAATCCGTGGTGCGGTCGTACTACCAAATGGTACTGGTAAAACACAAACAGTGTTAGTTTTTGCGAAAGGTGAAAAAGCCAAAGAAGCAGAAGCAGCTGGTGCTGATTTCGTTGGAGACGACGACATGGTTCAAAAAATCCAAGGCGGATGGTTCGATTTTGATGTTGTTGTTGCAACACCAGATATGATGGCAACTGTCGGTAAACTTGGTCGTGTTTTAGGTCCTAAAGGTTTAATGCCAAACCCTAAAACTGGTACAGTTACAATGGACGTAACAAAAGCTGTTAACGAAGTAAAAGCTGGTAAAGTGACTTACCGTGTTGACAAAGCTGGTAACGTTCATGTACCAATCGGTAAAGTTTCATTTGAAGATGACAAATTAGTTGAAAACTTCAAAACAATCCACGAAACTTTAGTAAAAGCTAAACCATCTGCAGCGAAAGGTCAATACATGAAAAACATTTCTGTAACGACAACTTTCGGACCTGGTATCCATGTAGATCAAGCTTCTTTCTAATTTGAATAAAAAACAAAACTTTTGTTGACTTGACTGCCTTATCTATGGTAAGGTAGTCAAGGTTAAAAGTTTAACTGTACCGAAGACAGTAGGTGACGTCAGTCTTAATTTCCTACCGAGGACGTTTATTGAGAAACTTCAATAGTCCCTCTATGTCTACGGTGGCATAGAGTTTTTTTGTTTTTATCTCTTGATAAAGACAAATGAAGACAGAAATGTTTTCTTGAAACTCTTCCATCAAAATCAGGAGGTGAAATTTAAAATGAGTGAAGCAGCTATCGCTAAAAAAGCCGCAATTGTGGATGAAGTGAGTGAAAAATTCAAAGCAGCCGCATCTGTAGTAGTCGTTGACTACCGTGGATTGACTGTTGACGAAGTAACTCGTCTACGTAAACAATTACGCGACGCAAACGTTGAAATGAAAGTTATTAAAAATTCTATCCTTTCACGTGCTGCTGAACAAGCTGGTCTAGAAGGTCTTGGTGAAGTATTCACTGGCCCAACTGCTGTAGCGTTCAGTAACGAAGACGTTGTCGCACCTGCAAAAATCATGAACGATTTTGCTAAAGAGGCTAAAGCATTAGAAATCAAAGGCGGTATCATCGAAGGCAAAGTTTCTTCTTTGGAAGAAATCACAGCATTGGCAAAATTGCCAAACCGCGAAGGACTTCTTTCAATGTTGCTATCTGTGCTACAAGCACCTATCCGCAACGTGGCTTACGCTGTCAAAGCAGTGGCCGAAAAAGAAGAAGATGCAGCTTAATTGCCGCATAATCACACTATAAACTAAACTATCTAATTAAATGGAGGAAAACAAAATGGCATTGAACATTGAAAACATTGTCGAAGAGCTAAAAGGCGCGACAATCTTAGAATTAAACGACTTAATTAAAGCTATCGAAGAAGAATTTGGCGTATCTGCTGCTGCTCCTGTAGCTGTAGCTGGTGCTGCTGGCGACGCTGGTGCTGCTGAAGAACAAACTGAATTCACTGTAGAATTGACTGCAGCTGGCGACCAAAAAGTTAAAGTTATCAAAGCAGTTCGTGAAGCAACTGGTTTAGGCTTGAAAGAAGCTAAAGCTGTAGTTGACGGAGCTCCTTCAGCAGTTAAAGAAGGCATCTCTAAAGACGAAGCTGAAGCATTGAAAGCTGCTTTAGAAGAAGTTGGCGCTTCAGTAACAGTTAAATAATCATTTTTGATTTTTTTGAGCTAGAATTCCTTTTAAGTAAGGGTTCTAGCTCTTTTTTTGTTTTTTGACCATCCTTTTGACCATATATTTAGAAACGAAGGTAGCATGCAAATTTTTCTGCAAAGAGCTCTTTTGTTAGATGAGCATAGATGTTTATCGTTGTCTGAATATCAGAGTGTCCGAGACGTGATCTCACTTTTTGCATTGATAAGGCAGTTTCAAAGAGTAAATAACAGTGTGGATGACGAAATCCGTGACCAATTGCTTTTAACCCCTTTTCTTCCAAAGCTTTTTTTGAATGCTATTGGAACTCAGTGGGGTTGGGTAGCTTTTTGCTACAAAAATAATTTCTTGAGTCTAAATGAGTTTTATTAGAGTAATTTCTTAATAATATCCATTGAGAAACCACATTGATTGGGGAATATTTTTGCCGACTAGATTTTAGTAATTTTGAGTTTCTTTTTGATTGAAGACTAAAAAAAATGTTGGTAAAAATCAACCTCGATTTTACACCAGCACAAAATATGATCGGACCTAATCTTTTTGATTTGGCTCTTTAAAGATGATTTGTTTCGATATACTTGTCCAAGAGAAAGTTTTCCACGCTGACGATGTCAATGCAAATCAAATCATCTATATTTATTGTTTTTTTGTTCGTCTTTGTGATGCTTTCGTAATCTATTATAGAAAGTACTAGTTTTTTTGAATCTAAAAGATTGATTTTTCCGGTAAAGACACTCTCGTCATTAGAATGTATCACAGTTACGCTTTTTTTGAGAACTAAATTATTTGTGAGTAAGTCATCGATAGTTTTTATTTTTTCTAAATTAATTATAGAACCAAGATCATAGTTATCGAATGATTTGTTGATTTTATTATAACTTACAAAAAATTCGTACATTCTAATGTAGGCTGAGTCGTCAATAATTTTTACTAAATACTTTTTACTTCTAATCTGAATACTGTCCAGTGTTCCAGTTTCACTGATAGACATAAATAAGATAAATGAACCAAGATCTTGCAAAATGTATCCGAGTGAGAAGGATTCACTTCCATAGTCATCTATATCTTTTGAGTATAATTCCAAGAGTTGGTTGCTATAAGAATAATCTGTTTCTATCATTGTTTATCCTCTTTTCTTCATTTTGTAATTTGGTTTTCATTTTTTCGTGCGGGCCGAGATTTCGTGTGTTCTTTGAAGAGCTTGTAGTTTTAAGCCCAACGTAATTCAAATGAACAAACTGATGGTATTTTTCGATCACATATTCATTGCTGTACCCATGAAAATTAGTAGCAGTGTAGGAGTAGAAAGAAGAAGATTTAGTGCTAATAGCCAACCTGAAAAGTGACGTTCAATATTTTTAATAAAACAATAAAGTGGTATGGTGAGAGAAATTAAAATGATGGCTATTATGATTCCCAAATACATTGGCTCTGTCTCTAAGGGGAAAAATTTGGAAATAGTATTCGAAAATTGATAAATAAAATCAAACCCAGGTTTTTCAGGATCGACTATTCCTTTTTTTAAAATGAAAAATCCTGTGACTTGCATTAAAGATAAATAGAGTCCTATTCCATAAGTGATTAATAGCATAGGATAGAACCAGTGGTAATGTGTCTCTGAATTTGCCATAGAAAAAACCTCCTTTAATATATATTCGAGAATATAGGAGTAACGAATGTTTTGAAATCTAATAAGCTAATAAAACTCTTTCGTTTTTGTAAGTATCAGTTAGTATTTATCCATTGGGCTCATTTTGTTTGCACTTGATGATAGTTGTTTATTCCTAAAAGGAGGGGGGACCTTCTTAGTCAAGTATAGGAAATGAAAATAGTTTACCTATGAGCCAAGTTCTGACTTTATTTTGGCAGTATAAAAAATGCCGACGTTCTAATTTGAGTCTACGTTCTCTTTCATCAAGTTCCGCTTCTTCTTTCTGTCTTTGCTAAGCGTCTTTTATTTTTAGAAATATAAATCATGGCAAAAATAATTCCTGTTATCACAAGAAAAATCATTAGATAGGGAAGAACTGAGAGGATTAAACTTCCGAAGATCAAAAAGAATAACAACTCGATGCATCTGCACCCTCAGCCGCCACCACGACTTTCTTTAACAATATGGAGCTTTGACATTTAGTAATTACTTTGTTATTTTTATTTCATTGTATCAGATAAGTTTAATAGATAACATTTATTTTTGGCCGTTTGGAAAGATATTTTTGAGAATATCTTTTTAGTTCTGACGGCTAAGGCTATCTGAATTAGAGGAACAGTTGCAAAAAAAACAAGCCTAAGACTAGCGCTGAGCGCCACTGACTTAGGCTTGTTTATTTTTTGCGAAATTGCTGAACAAGAAAAATGAAGATAAAAAAGAATAATGCTTCCCATAAAGTAGTTGTCCAACTAAAGGTACGACTGATCCCAAAAAAAAGATTCCCAATATTGGATACGACCAAATAGATGACCGTAGCAATCAATGAAAAAATTAAGCGTTTTGCCATCATAATTCCCCCTTGCCTTTGATTGTAACAATTGACTGACGAGAGAGCAATTATTTTAAGAAAAGGCTCCTGTCAAAACGAAAAAAAGATGCGCCATTCTTTAATTGTTTTGGGTGCTTTCAGGCGTGAGAGCAAAGAGGGGAGCTCTATAAATTTTTTTGATTCTCCCAATCAGTTCATTGATTAATCAAGAGGAACATCAAAAATCCAGCCAGCTGGAGCCTTGCGCTCACCAAATTGGATACCCGTCAATTCATCGTATAGCGCACGAGTTTTAGGACCGACCTCCGTTTCACTGTAAAACACATGGAAAGACTCTCCATTTTGGATTCCGCCAATAGGTGAAATAACCGCAGCGGTTCCACAAGCGCCTGCTTCAACAAAGCGATCCAGTTGATCCACATACACATCTCCTTCGACAGGTATTAATCCTAAAGCATGTTCTGCAAGATAAAGGAGAGAATATTTGGTGATACTTGGCAAAATTGATGGCGATTTTGGTGTCACGAATTCATTTTCGGCCGTGATCCCAAAGAAGTTAGCGGACCCCACTTCCTCAATTTTTGTATGTGTTTCAGGGTCTAAATAAATGCAATCTGAAAAATTCCGTTCATGGGCTTCGTATCCTGGTAATAAGCTGGCAGCATAATTTCCGCCTACTTTTGCAGCGCCGGTACCATTTGGTGCTGCACGATCATAATCTGAAACAATAAAGTTCGTTGGGGCCAGCTCGCCTTTGAAATATGATCCGACCGGCATGCAAAAAATAATAAACAAGTATTCTGGCGCAGGTGCAACGCCGATATTCTCGCCTACACCAATCAATAGCGGCCGTAAATATAGAGTAGCCCCGGTACCGTAAGGCGGTACAAATTCTTGGTTTGCTTTGACCACTTGATTGACCGCATCGAGGAACATCTCTTCGGGAACGAACGGCATACGCAAGCGACGAGCGCTTCGATTCAATCGTTTACTATTCTCATCTGGACGAAACAAGTTGATCCCGCCATCTGGTCGTCGATACGCCTTCAAGCCTTCAAAGCATTGCTGACCGTAATGCAATGCTGGAGAACCTTCATGAATATGCAGAATATTATCTTCAGTCAATGCTCCTTGTTCCCAAGAGCCATTTTTCCATTTTGCGACAAAGCGCCAAGGGGTTTTAATATACGAAAACCCTAAATTTTCCCAATCGATTTGCATAGAGTCACTTCCTTTTTTAATTTTTCCTAGTATAGCATGGAACGCCCATCAAGTCATTATTTTCTGAAAATTCATCGCAATGATTTTCATTTCTAACATCATGATGAAAGCTTATTACTAGAGGCTTTATATTCACAGATTTTTTTTTCAAGCCTATCTGGAGCTCTGCAGTTGTTGATAAAAAGGGGGAAGGATTTTGGCAGAACGTCGAGCACTTTAGATTGTATTTACGGAACAGATATGCTTCAATAAGGGTAGAAAAAAGTCGATTAGGAGGACTTTCGGTGATCAAAGAAGCGGTTTCTGAAATCCAAGGTGTCCTGGATGCTTATCAGCGACTGGCACCAATCATGATCCATACACCTGCCGCACCAAGCAATATTCTTAGCGCAGAAAAGGCAGGAGAAATTTATCTGAAACTAGAGAATCTGCAGCGTACAGGATCCTTTAAGGCGCGAGGGGCCTACAACAAATTAGCAACATTGACAGAGGAAGAGAAAAAAAGAGGGGTAATTGCTTGTTCAGCAGGCAATCATGCGCAAGGTGTTGCACTAGCAGGCGCCCTGCTAGGGATACATGTACGGATCTTTATGCCGCTTCAAGCAGCGAAGACAAAAATAGAAGCAACGAGAAATTATGGCGCTGAAGTGATCTTAGCAGGAGAGACATTCGACGATACAAAACAAATTACTTTGGAAGCGATGTCACGTAGCGGTGAGGTCTTTGTCTCCCCCTTTGATGATCGAGCGGTAATGGAAGGGCAAGGAACGATTGGGTTAGAGATTTTACAAGATTTGCCTAATGTGGATAATGTCATCGTACCGATCGGTGGAGGCGGCTTGATCGCAGGCATTGCGTTAGCAATCAAACAATTACGTTCGGAAACTAATATTATTGGGGTTCAATCTTACCAAGTGCATGGGATGATTTCCTCTATATGGCGACAAGAACTGGTAGCCAATCGCAGCAGTAAGACATTGGCAGATGGGTGCGATGTGGCTTTGGCTGGAGAATTGACTTATGAAACGTTGCGCTCGCGCATAGATGAAACCGTTTTAGTTGAAGAGAAAGATATCGAAACTGCTATCCATTATTTGGCTTTAAAAGAAAAAGTGATTGCTGAAGGGGCAGGTGCTCTGAGTACGGCTGCTATCCTAAGCGGACAAATCGATCATTTGCTGAAAGGCAAACGAACAGTCGCAATCGTTTCAGGCGGGAATATCGATTTCTCTGTTTTTAAAGAAATCATTTAAAAAAAGATGATCTCAGACCAACTAGTCGTCTGAAGATCATCTTTTTTAGTCCGTTTTCGATCCAGTTTTCAGAGGAGAAGAAACGTTTACTAAAAACTGCGACCGCCGCCGCCAAATGTTCCGCCGCCGGAAGAATGAGTAGTGGTGCCACCGCCAAAACCGCCGCCGCCATTATTTTTAGGTGGACGTGGGATTCGGCGAGTCGTTACGAAGGAGTTGACCAGACGATCTTCTTTTTGAGTCAATTTGATGCTGGATTTTTCTCTGTAAGGGTATTTGTATCCACCCATTTTTAATTGGTATCTTGATTTGACAATGATGAAAAAAGCAATACTGATCACTGCAGCTACCAATAAGCTAATGCCGATTTCTAAAGGGGTCAGCACTTTATAATAAGTGATCTTGCCTGTCTCACGATCCACATGATAGTGACCGCCGGGAACCCCCGCTTCTACATAGCTGGCTGCATTCTCCAAGTAGACCCGGGCGGCTTGATAGTAATTACCCGCCGTCATCTGATCATAAATATTATCCAACATATCATCAAGACGAGCGTCGTTGATATAATCGAGCATATTTCCTGAGGTGGACACATGAAGATTACGGTTGCCCATATCGATCATCAATGCTGAGCCATTCTGATCATTCCCGATACGATCCGCGAGAAAACGGTCGGTGGTGTATTCAATATCATCAATGCCGTTATTTGTCGTTGCGATAAAGACTTCACCTTTGATTTTTTCATTCAACTGATCGGCTTGTTCGCTTAAACTCTGGATTTCAGAGGGAGTAAAAAGCCCAGCGTCGTCGGAAACAGTGTTTTCTGCTGCCACGCCAGTGACCGTCGTCAGCAGAAATCCGGCAACCATTAGGAAAAAACAGGAAAATTTTCTCATAGGAAATATCCTCCAATCATCCCTAGAATCGCAATCACAGCAAAAATCGCTGCACTCGTAAATCCTAAGCGTTTGTAACTGATGGGCAAGACACCGCTGACTTTACCGGTTTGGCCGTTCATCGCATAATAAAAGACGTTCTTATTTGGATCATCAGCGCGATAGGTGACAAGCCAGACCGGCAGCAGTACGTAATGATTGGTCTCTTTCGTAATCTCAATGTTCCGCTGTGTCCGATTGAAGCTAGTGTACCCATTAACGGTACTGCTTAGGAGGTTTTCAGCATAACCGGAAAGTTCCTGTTGTACTTCATTCTTAAGTGCTTGATACTCAATGTCGCGTTTTTCTGCTTGAAATCCTGCCAGATACTGGCTGCGAAAGTCAACGGCCTTATCCAATGGGAAAGGCTGGACCCCGGTAACCATTTTTTGTTGGACATTCTTGGATAAAGCGTTTTTGATCAGTTCATTGATACGCATTTTTCCGCGTCTGGAAACAGAAAATTGTTTGTGTTCTGTATATTCGATCTCGCCGACACGCCAAATTCTTAAAGAAGTTCCAGTTCCAGATAGTTGGCCATCTAGTTCGGCATCGATCCTCCAGTAGGGGAAATAAACACCGGTCAATTTTTCAACTTGCGCTTGATCGAAGAAGTCTCTTGGTACGAACCATTTTTTTTGTGCCCATTCCAGAAATTTAGCGGTTGCTTCTTCTTTTTCGATTGCAAAAGGTAAAACTTTGTTAGGTAAGAATTCTCCAGAAAGACGGCCGGAAAGGACGACTGGATTGTGGCAGAAATAACAGTAAGTAGCTGCTGTCGTAGCATCAGTGACGATCTCTGCGCCGCAGTTAGGACAAAGGAACAAGTCCATTTGGGCCGCCTTTTCTTCGGTTTTTTCTGTGATAGCTTCTTTTAGCGCCGGTTCCGTATCATCAGTGATCGGCTGATTCTCCGGCGCAGTCCCATCTGCAAGTTGGGCTTCTTTTTGTTTTTGTTCAAAGGCTGTTACTTCTGCTTCTGTAAAAATACTCAAACAGAAGGGGCAGTGGAATTTTTGATCACCAGGATCAAAGGTTAGCGCACCGCCGCAGTTGGGGCATTTATGCGTAATGACATCCATTTAAGTTCCTCCTTCATTTAGTCTAAAGGAACTCCCTTAAATGGCTTGCCACAGTTGGGACAGAATTTCGGGATTCCATTTGCTAAATCAATTATTTCACTACATTCTGAACATTTCATTTGTAAACTTGGGGTTCCTGTAGGTTTTGCTGTACCGCAATTGCTGCAGAACTTACCCGTATTGCTTGTTCCACACTGAGGGCAGTCCCAACTATCGCCATTGTTTTGTTTCTGCTGATTTTCTTGGTTTTGCTGGATTTGTTGCTGATTGTTTTGAGCTGCTTGATTCAAGTAACCGCCAGTTGTGTTCATTCCCATGCCCATACCAACAAATCCGGTTGTTGCACCGGCAGCATTACTACCTGCGGATTCCATCCCACGTGCGATCGAACCTTGAACATACCCTTCACGAACATTTGGGTCACCCAACATGGCACCTTGATTACGCATGTTGATCAGTTTCACTGAATCATCCGTATAAGAGATGCTTGCAACAGCGACTGAAACGATTTCCATTCCTCGCAGTTCGCGCCAACTGTCGTCTAAAACCTCACCCATGTATTTGCTTAATTCCATACTTTTTGATGGAACATAAGAGATGCGCTCGCCATCCGCTGACATTTTGTTGATGGCTGTCTGTAAAGCAGTCAGAAACTCTGCTAAATATTGTTCGTTAATGTCATTGATGTCAACTTGTGTTTTATTTTTTGGAATCGCGTTGGTGTAGAATAAGATCGGATCAGTAATTCGCAATGAGTAATTTCCATGGGCTCTTAGGAATAATTCTGCATTATAAAAGTTGTCAAAATAATTTAATGGAGAAGAAGTCCCGAAGCGGATTCCTTTGATTTCCTGCAAATTGATATAGAAAACTTGTTGTTTTTGAGGTGTTACGCCACCAAATTTGAAGCGATTAAACGTTTCAGAGATGGCATCCTTTAAGGAACCGTTGAACATGGAAGGAGCCAAGTCATTTTTGACGGTATAGTAGCCTTCCTCTGCTGTATAATCAATGATTTTTCCACCATCCACCAGCAGCATCATCATATTAGGGTAGACGTGGATTACAGATCCATCTGTTATGACATCCTCCGTTCCTTTTCGGTTCGAACCGCGTTTGTCATTGCGCCGTACCTTCACACCTTTAGTCATCACTGTCGTGTCGCCCATATTGTCAGGTTCGAAGACCTCTAGCCATTGGTCGGCAAGACCTCCGCCAATCGTGCTTGTTGCAGCTTTGATAATACCCATTTTCAGTCCTCCTTACAAATTTTCATCATCCAATGGATGAATGTACATTCATTATACCATAGCTCCGTATTTTCTATGTATTAGACCAAAGTTGTAGAAGTGTAGGCAAAAGTTGAATAAAAAATCGTCTATAAAACAATACTTTTTTCAAAGTATCGTTCTCTAGGATGTGCGGATTTTTATTAAAAGATTGCTCCCTTAAAAAATCATTTCTTTTTCAGCAGATAGGCAACTCAAGGTAGTTTTTTTTGTAAATATTACGTATAATAGATAATAGCGAATTTTGAAAAGAGTGAGGAAAAATATGGCCTATCAAGCATTGTACCGTGTATGGCGATCCCAACGGTTCGAGGATGTCGTTGGACAAAAAGCAATTACGCAAACCTTGAAAAATGCGATCGAGCAAAATCAAATTTCGCATGCTTATTTATTTACCGGTCCTCGGGGAACGGGAAAAACGAGTGCTGCCAAAATCTTTGCAAAAGCAATCAATTGTCCAAACCAAGTCAATGGAGAGCCCTGCAATGAATGCGAGATGTGCCGTTCGATCACAGCTGGTACGCAAGAAGACGTTATCGAAATCGACGCAGCCAGCAACAATGGGGTCGAAGAGATCCGCTTTATCCGAGACCGTGCAAATTATGCACCAACACAAGCTGAATATAAAGTATATATCGTGGATGAAGTTCATATGTTGTCGACCGGCGCCTTCAACGCGTTACTGAAGACGTTAGAAGAACCACGAAAAAATGTAGTGTTTATTTTGGCGACGACAGAGCCGCACAAGATTCCTGCAACGATCATTTCTCGAACGCAACGATTTGATTTTAAGCGAATCAATACGCAAGATATCGTTGATCATCTAAAGACAGTTTTAGACGGCAGTCAAATTGCCTATGAAGAAGAGGCGCTGCAAGTGATCGCACGAGCCGCAGAAGGTGGGATGCGGGATGCGTTAAGCATTGCTGACCAAGCTATTGCCTTTAGTGATGGCAAAGTCACGACTCAAGACGCATTAGAAGTAACCGGCAGTTTGTCTTATGAGATGATGGACCGTTTGATGCAATTTTGCGAAGACCAAGCAGTACCAGATGCATTAGAGACATTGCGCCAGCTGCTGTCTTCGGGCAAAGAAGCACGGCGGTTGTTGGAGAACTTGCTGGTCTATTGTCGTGACTTGCTCTTATATCAGCAAGCACCACAATTATTAGAAGAAAAATCACTGCAGATCACACCAGGCTTCAAAACTTTAGCTCAGGCAGCTACTGCAGATCAAATCTACCATTGGATCACTGTTTTGAATGAGACGCAAAACGAGGTGCGATTCACCAATAATCCGACCATTTATTTGGAAGTAGCAGTTGTTAAACTAGCAAATCAGAGGAGATTGCCAGCTTCAGGAGAAGTTTCGGTGTCGAATCAAGAAGTTCAGCAACTTCGTCAAGAAATTCAGAAGCTGCAGTCAGAAGTACGAAAACTACAAGAAAACCCATCGGCGGCCAGCAGTGAACCGGTCAATCCACCTGCCAAGAAGACCAAAAATAGCAGCACTTTCCGAGTGCCAAAAGAACGGGTCTTTCAAGTCTTGAAAGAAGCCACAAAAAAAGATCTCGCAAATGTGCGGAATATTTGGGATGATCTGTTGATGTCATTGTCGGTGACACAACGAGCAATGCTCCACGCGAGCGAAGCAAAAGCAGCCAGTGCATCTGGTGTAGTGATTGCCTTTGATTATGAGATTGTCTGTCAACGGGCAGCTAATGACCAAGACTTGCAGCTGACGTTGCATAATCAAATTTCACGAATGATTTCTGATTATGCACCGCAAGCCGTGTTTATCACGAAAGAAAGCTGGCCAATCTTACGACAAGAATTTATTGCTGGCGGACAAACCTTCAATACAGGCGAATTAGATGAAGGGGAAGCTGAACCAGAACCAACTACGGAAGAACCTGAAAATGAAGTCGTCGTTACCAAAGCCCAAGAGCTTTTTGGTGAATTGGCGAGCATCGAAGAAAATTGAGAGAATTGGAGTGAAGAACAATGATGCGAGGCATGGGAAATATGCAAGGCATGATGAAGCAAGTACAAAAAATGCAAAAAGAGATGGTAAAAGAACAAGAAGCCCTAAACAGTAAAGAATTTATCGGCGAGTCAACAAATGGCTATGTGAAGGCAACTTTTACAGGTGATAAAAAATTACGCGATCTTTCGATCGATCAAGCAATCGTCGATCCGGAAGATGTCGACATGTTACAAGATATGCTGATCTTGGCAGTAAATGATGGATTAACTAAAATTGAAAAAGAAACCGAACGGACTATGGGAAAATACACTAAAGGAATCCCCGGTTTATAAAAGGAGAAATGTGGCGTGCAGTATCCAGAACCGATCGCACGATTAATCGACAGCTACATGAAGCTGCCAGGTATCGGACAAAAAACAGCAACTAGATTGGCTTTTTATACGATCGATATGAAAGATGAAGTCGTCAATGAGTTTGCTAAATCACTGTTGAGCGTCAAACGTGATCTGCATTTTTGCAGTATTTGCGGAAACATTACAGAAGGAGATCCCTGTGAGATCTGCAGTGACCCTTCACGAGATAAAGGCACGATCTTAGTAGTAGAAGAACCAAAGGATGTCATGGCGTTAGAAAAAGTTCGTGAGTACCATGGACTCTATCATGTTTTGCATGGTGTTCTGTCTCCAATGGAAGGGACTGGACCAGAAGATATCAATATTGCTCCTTTGATTCAGCGCCTGCATGATGACCAAGTGAAAGAAGTGATCATTGCTACGAACGCCACGACAGAAGGCGAAGCTACCGCGATCTATCTTTCCCGACTGATCAAACCAGCGGGGATCAAAGTGACGCGGTTGGCTCACGGCTTATCTGTCGGCAGCGATATTGAATATGCGGACGAAGTGACATTGCTTAAAGCAGTGGAAGGAAGACGTGAATTATAAGAAATTGGAGGCAACAAGGGTGAGTGGACTGTTCATAACCATTGAAGGACCAGATGGCGCTGGCAAAACCAGTGTTTTAGAAGAACTATATCCTCGTTTGCAGCTAGAAGCCAAACGAGACATTGTCAAAACGAGAGAACCAGGCGGTGTAAAAATCGCAGAAAAAATTCGGCGGATCATACTGGATCCCAAAAATTCTGAGATGGATGAACGGACTGAAGCATTGCTGTATGCTGCTGCAAGACGCCAACATTTGATCCAAGTGATTTTACCAGCATTGAATGAAGGCAAAATCGTGATCTGTGATCGATTTGTAGATAGTTCTTTAGCTTATCAAGGGGCAGGGCGCCGGATCGGTATTCCTGAGATTGCACGTATCAATGAATTTGCCACCGAAGGCACGGAGCCTGACTTCACCTTGTATTTGGATGTCGATTCGGATACAGGTTTAAGAAGGATTCAAGAGCATCGGGCTCATCAGTTGGATCGCTTGGACGCGGAAGGATTAGAATTTCACCAACGAGTTCGTCATGCTTATTTGAAGCTGGCAGAAGAAAATCCTGTACGCATCCATAAGGTTGATGCTAGAATGGGATTACAAGATGTCGTTGAGACAAGTTTTTCAGCAATCGTTGAAGCATATCCTTCCTACTTCAAAACAATGTGATCGCTGACGACAATAATAAGGAGATGATCTCATGAAATTGATTATGGCAATCGTGCAAGACAAAGACAGCAACCGATTAGCAAATGAATTCATCGATGCCAACATTCGCGCTACGAAACTTTCATCTACCGGCGGATTCTTAAAAGCCGGCAACAGTACATTTATTATTGGTCTTGAGGATGAGCGGGTCCAAGACGCATTGGAACTGATCAAGAAAACCTGTCAGTCTAGAAAACAATATGTTTCCACACCAATGTCGTTAGACATCTCACTTGATGGGCAAGTACCTTATCCAGTGGAAGTAGAAGTTGGCGGTGCAACGGTTTTTGTTCTACCAGTCGATGGCTTCCATCAATACTAAAAAGGAGCAGACCATGGAGGAACTTTTTTTACAAGAATATCAACCTCTGGTTTTTGCCCAACTGAAGAAAAGTGTCGAGCATGGGCGGATTGCCCATGCTTATCTTTTTGAAGGCGATGCAGGAACGGGCAAACATGAGATGAGTTTGTGGCTGGCGAAACGTCTCTTTTGTACGAATGTTCAATCAGATGAACCTTGCGGATCTTGCAGTAATTGTTTGCGGATCGCTCAAGGGGAGCACCCGGACGTACTCATGGTGGAACCAGATGGACAGACGATCAAAGTGGATCAAATTCGTCAATTGCAAGAAGAATTTTCTAAGAGCGGCTTCGAAAGTCGCTTGAAAATCTTTATTCTTTCTCAATCAGAAAAAATGAATACAAGTGCAGCAAATAGTTTACTGAAATTTTTGGAAGAACCTGTAGGGAATTTCTTAGCGATTTTAGAAACGGAAAGTGTTGGACGGATCTTGCCGACGATCCAGTCCCGTTGTCAAATCATTCATTTTTCACCATTGGCGAAAGAAAAATTGCAGACAAAGCTGCAAAAAGAAGGACTTTCTCAAGAGAGTAGCCGTCTTTTAAGTTACTTGACAAATAGTTATCATAAAGCAGTTGAAATCTCCCAAGAGGAATGGTTTAATGAAACTAAGGATGCTGTTGCACAATGGGTGAAGTATCTCTTGAAGAAAGATCCGCAAGCGTTTATTTTCGTTCAAAAAAAGCTGCTCGCTTTAGCAAAAGAAAAAGAACAGCAGAGAGTTATTTTTTCGATTCTGTTATTTTATTTGCAGGAAGAACGAGACCAGTTATTGGCACAAGGCTTATGGGGAAAAGAGATCAATCTTGCCATCGAAGCTGCCTTGCAAGCCCAAAAGAAACTGCAAGCGAATGTAGCTTTTCAAGGCGTTGCTGAACAATTTTCAGTGAAGATCATCTATGGCATAACAGTACCCTAAAGGGGGAGCAATGTTATGATAGAAGTAGTCGGTGTACGCTTTCGCGCTGCGGGACAAATCTATTTTTATGCGCCTGAGAAGCGAGATTACACGTCGGGGGAACGAGTGATCGTTGAATCACAAGAAGCAAAGTTTATGGCGACCGTCGCGATTCCTAAGCAGTTGATCGATTCGCAAGATTTGCCTTATGACATAAAGCCAATCATTAGACAGGCCACGCCTAAAGATATCGAGAAAGAAAAGAAAAATCGTCAAGATGCTGAAGAAGCGCTGATCATTGGCAAGCAGAAGATTCGAGCGCACAATTTACCTATGAAACTTGTTAGGGCAGAATATACATTTGAGCGGTCAAAGATGCTGTATTATTTTACAGCGGATGGTCGAGTTGATTTCCGCGAACTAGTCAAAGATTTGGCGAGTCATTTTCATACAAGGATCGAGTTGCGACAAATCGGTGTACGAGATGAAGCAAAGGCGATCGGCGGAATTGGTCCATGCGGCCGCAAGCTCTGCTGTTCGACGTTCTTAGGCGATTTTATCCCTGTCTCGATCAAAATGGCCAAAGATCAAGGGCTGTCTTTGAATCCGACGAAAATTTCCGGGTTGTGTGGTCGTTTGATGTGCTGTTTGAAGTATGAGAATGATGAATATGAACAAGCAAAACGAGAATTACCGGATCGCGGCAAAGAAGTTGAGACTCCGGATGGAAAAGGAAAAGTAGTCGGTCTGGATTTATTGCAGCGCATTATCAAAGTCCGTTTGTACGATCGACAAACGCCCATAGACTATGAATATGAAGAACTAGTGACAAAATAAGTAGGTGACCATAATGAGCATGGACAAGCGATCGATTTATGATGGATTGAATCAGTTAGAAAATGAACTGCAAAATTCGTTGAATAACTTAGCAGAGATGAAACAGTCTTTGCAAGAAATCGTTGAAAAAAATACGACGCTAGAATTAGAAAATCAACGTTTACGGGAACATATCCGTGAATTGAATCAAGTGGCCGAAGCGCCCGCAGAATCGGTCAAACAAGAATTGTCCAAATCGCGAATGAATTTGGAAAAGATATACGAAGAAGGATTCCATGTTTGTTATGACTTATATGGATCTAGAAGAGAACATGATGAACCGTGTGCTTTTTGTCTTGAAGTGATCTATCGAGAAAGCGGACGATAATAGGAAATGACCAGCGCAGGTTGCTGGTCTTTTTTTGAAAGTAGGGAAAGTATGCAGAAACAACAAAGCTATAAACAATCGAATGGAACGCTTTATTTAGTGCCTACACCAATTGGAAATTTGGAAGACATGACCATTCGTTGTGTCAAAATTTTAGGGGAAGCCGATTTGATTGCCAGCGAAGATACTAGGAATACCCAGAAATTATTGAACCATTTTGAAATAACGACACCGCAACGAAGTTTGCATGAACATAATTTCAAGGAACGTGTGCCGCAACTCATCGATCAATTGCTAGCTGGAAAAATAATTGCACAATGTAGTGACGCAGGGATGCCATCGATCAGTGATCCTGGTCATGAATTAGTCAAAGCGTGCATTGCAGCTGATATTCCAGTGATTGCCTTGCCTGGTCCTACAGCAGGATTGACTGCTTTGATCGCTTCTGGTTTGTCTCCGCAGCCCAATCTTTTTTATGGCTTCTTACCTCGAAAA
Source organism: Enterococcus sp. AZ091 (assembly GCF_051714805.1). Classification (NCBI taxonomy): domain Bacteria; kingdom Bacillati; phylum Bacillota; class Bacilli; order Lactobacillales; family Enterococcaceae; genus Enterococcus; species Enterococcus sp. AZ091. The sequence continues at coordinate 1,896,765 of NZ_JBIOSO010000001.1, forward strand.
AAGAAAGAGCAAAAAGAAGCATTGGCTGAGCTGGCGAACCAGCCGGCTACGATGATCTTTTATGAATCACCTTACCGCTTGGCAGCGACGATCGAAAATATGATTACTGTTTTTGGTGCAGAACGTTCTGCAGTCATCTGTCGAGAGTTGACAAAAATCCACGAGGAATACTTGCGAGGTTCTTTAAAGGAACTGTTGGACTATCTAGGGGAAAATACGGTCAAAGGAGAGTGCTGCCTTTTGGTTGAGGGATCGACGGACTCTGTCGAAATCGTTTATGACGGAAGCCTTAAAGAGCAAGTAACAGCTCTGATGGAGACCGGGATGTCTTCTAAGGAGGCTATCAAGGAAGTGGCGAAACGCAATCAAGTAAAAAAACAAACGGTCTATCATGCCTATCACTTAGACGCTTAACCGATGCCTGTGCATCGGTTTTTTTGAATAATGAGTTTCATTTTTAGTGGCATGGATGATTGGGTGAAACCGTCACAAAAGGACATGATATACTAGTTTAAAAAGGAGAAAAAGATGAACATACGAGACATGCAAAAAGCGATCTATCAAAACAAAATCGATCATCAATTTAATGTCACCAATATTGAAAAGGAATTTTTGTCATTATATGGTGAAGTGGCTGAAGCTTTTGATGCTTATCGCAAAAAACAAAATGTGGGGGAAGAATTGGCAGATGTAGCCATCTACCTTCTCGGTTTAGCGGAGATCTTATCGATTGATCTAGACGGAGAGATTCAGAAAAAAATGAAAATCAACCAAGCCCGCCGCTATACCAGTTATGGCAATGGGTATGCAAAACGAATCGATGAATGATGGTTCGTCATTCGATTGAACTGACAATGAATTGTTAAAGGAAGTGGGAAACGAAATGACAACCAACTTAAGCATGCGTGAGCTAACAGAAAAAGATTTAAAGGAAGCTGTTGAAATGTATATTGCAGTCTTTTCAGCGGAACCATGGAATGATCAACTGACCGTTCCTCAAATTACAGAATATGTGTCATCCATGATGGCGATGAATACTTATATTGGCTATTTTCTAACGGACTCATTGACCAATGAAAAGATAGGGTACTCGTTAGGCTTTATTAAGCCGTGGTACCAAGGAAAAGAATATGTCATCGATACCTTTTTAATTGCTGGCAAGCATCAAGGGAAAGGTTTCGGCTCTGCTTTTTTAGAAATGATCAAAGAAGAGTTGGTCAAAAAAGGCATTCCCACGATACTATTAGATACAGAAGAAAAGATGCCAGCTGCCGATTTTTATAAAAAGAATGGCTTTAAGCCTTTGACGGATAATGTGACTTTTTATGCGTCGTTTTGATCGCCATTACCCAAGAAAACCATCACTCGAATTGCAAATGTCAGATTTCTTAACATATAAAGTGAGCTTTTTTCAGAATAATTGCAAAAATTAAAAAAAACACTAGCGATCTCCTGAAAATGATGGTAGGATATCTAACATAAAAAGGAGTGATTGGAATGGGAACAGGCAATAGTGGGTTTATTTTGGTTTGCAGTGGGATGGTCTTTTTAATGACTCCTGCGCTAGCTTTTTTTTATGGTGGATTGGAAAGGCGAAAAAATATCTTGAACACAATGATGATGGTGATTTGCACCATGGGACTAGCTTCAGTTCTGTGGGTGGCGGCTGGGTATTCGCTTTCTTTCAGTGGTACCGGTGCCTTTATCGGCAACATCGATAAGTTATTTTTCCAGCAAGTTTCCATGACGGACGGAGAAGGGATTCCTGAAGGATTGTTTGCGGCTTTTCAAATGATGTTTGCACTAATCACAACAGCGATCATTACCGGATCAGTCGTAGGACGAATGCGTTTTTCAGCTATTTTCTTATTTATTGGCTGCTGGCTGTTTTTGGTTTACTTTCCGATGGCCCATATGGTTTGGGGTGGCGGCTTCTTAGATGCTATCGGTTCGATTGATTTTGCAGGAGGCAACGTTGTCCATATTAGTTCAGGAATCAGCGGTCTCGTGCTAGCATTAGTCGTGGGTAAGAGACGCGAGTTTCATCAAACGGAGTATCGTCCCCATAATATTCCATTTGTCGTATTAGGTGCAGGGTTGCTATGGTTTGGCTGGTTTGGCTTCAATGCTGGATCAGCATTAGCTGCTGACGGGATCGCCATTCAAGCGTTGTTAACGACCAATACGGCAGCCGCAGCTGCGATGCTCTCCTGGATGTTGATTGAAAAAGTTCTATTAGGGAAGCCAACCATTGTCGGAGCTTGTACCGGAGCTGTCGTGGGTCTGGTAGCAATTACTCCTGGCGCAGGTTTTGTTTCCCTTTGGTCATCCTTTGTGATCGGGGCATTAGTGAGTCCGTTTTGTTATTACTTTATTTCGGTCATCAAGCATCGCTTAGGTCTGGATGATGCTTTGGATGCTTTTGGTTGTCATGGGATTGGCGGAATCTTTGGTGGAATCATGACGGGGATTTTCGCTGATCCTGCTGTCAATCATCAAACTGGGTTGCTCTATGGTGGAACAGAATTGTTCATTGCGCAGATCATTAGTATCGTATTTACGATTCTTTTTGCGGGGGGCATATCCTTTCTATTGATCCATGTGATCAAACGCGTGCTACCGATCCGGGTCACAGAACAAGAAGAAGCTATTGGAATGGATCGCAGTGAACATGATGAAACAGCTTATCCAACGTTCATGGGGCTGGATTCATAGATGGAGGAATGCAGATGAAAAAAGTAGAAGCGATCATTCGACAAGAAAAATTAGAAGAATTAAAGGCAGCTCTTGATCAAATAGATATGGCTGGAATGACGGTGAGTCAAGTATTGGGCTGTGGTAATCAAAAAGGGGTCAAAGAATTTGTTCGGGGACAAGCAGTGATTACGACACTTTTGCCTAAAGTAAAGGCGAGTTTTGTTGTAGCAGATGAAGAGGTTGAAGCAATCATTGAACTGATTTTGTCTATCTGCCATACAGGTGAAGTAGGTGATGGTAAAATTTTTATTTACCCAATCGAAGAAGCAGTACGAATCCGAACCAATGAACGAGGCCCATCAGCGCTGTAAGTCTAGACGTTTTTAACGAAGCGAACCAAATTTGAAGTCTTAAATCATAACGGGAAGCAAAAAGAATTTCTGTCTTTTTTACAGGGATTCTTTTTGTTTGCAACAATCGCCGATGCTTGGAATGAGCCTCTTGATAGGGAACTTCTGTTCGTTTATAATAGAGGAGAATGGAGTGGTGAAGATGGCTGAGTTGCGTTTTCCGTTAAAAAACGATACTTCTCGGAAAATCATCCATATCGATATGGATGCCTTTTTTGCATCAGTAGAAGAAAGAGACAATCCTGAATTGGCTAAACATCCCTTAGTGATTGCCCGCCACCCAAGTGATACTGGGGGTAGAGGTGTCGTCACGACTGCCAATTATAAAGCACGTCAGTATGGGATCCATTCTGCAATGAGTGCGCAAAAAGCCTTTGAATTGTGTCCTCATGCCGTCTTTATACCTGGCAACCATCAGAAATACCGCGAAATTTCTCAGCAAGTCCGAGAGATCTTTGGGCGCTATACCGATGTGATTGAACCGGTTTCTATCGATGAGGCTTATCTGGATGTGACCGTCAACAAGATCAACTGTCCTTCAGCGATCAAAATTGCTCGCATGATCCAGCAAGACATTTGGCAGACGACCCAACTTACTTGTTCAGCAGGCGTCAGCTACAATAAGTTTTTAGCCAAATTATCTTCGGATTTTCACAAACCCCGGGGGTTGACGGTAGTGATGCCGGAAGATGCCGTGGTCTTTTTAAAAAAATTACCGATTGACAAATTTCATGGTATCGGTAAGAAGACAGTGCCGAGAATGCACGAATTAGGGATTTATAAAGGATCTGACCTTTATGAATGGAGCGAAATGGCATTGATCCAAGAATTTGGAAAAATGGGCTACTCGTTATACCGGAAAGTTCGAGGAATCCATGATTCTCCGGTCAGTGTGACGAGAGAACGCAAATCAGTCGGAAAAGAACATACGTATGGCAATGCTTTAACCACAGAAGATCAAGTCATCAGTCAGCTAAGAAACCTGGCAGAAGAAGTAGAAAGATCATTGAAACGTACGCAAAAACACGGAAAGACTGTGGTGTTGAAAGTGCGTTATGCCGATTACTCCACCATCACAAAACGGGTCACGTTGCCAGAGTATATGCACAAGAAAGAAGCTATTTTTTCACAAGCTAGTTTGATTTGGGAGGAGATTCTAGGAATCGAAAAAGGGATCCGCTTATTGGGGATCACAGTTACGAATCTTGATCCATTAGCTTATGAAAATATCGTATTGCCTTTGTGGGAAACCGAATAAAATATATGGAGGCGCATAATGACGACAAACAGTCAATGGAAAGCGTTACTAGAGGAATTCATGGCGCAAGAAAATCCAGCACGAGGAGTTCAAATGCGGGCGTACATGCGGAACCAATTTGACTTTTTAGGGATTCCGTCACCTGTACGCAAACAAATACAAAGACCTTATTTTGCTGCAATGAAAAAGGCCGCCATCGATTGGGCATTTGTTGAAACCTGTTGGCAACTACCTTATCGTGAAATGCAATATGTAGCTATCGACTATCTGGTAACGATGCAGTCGGTCCTCCAACCAGACGAACTGGAGAAAATAAGTGAATTAGTCCTTCAAAAGTCTTGGTGGGATACTGTGGATGGCTTGAATAAAGTTGTTGGTGGGCTGACTATGACCTACCCGGAATTGAGCCAAAAGATGCTTGCTTGGAGCAAAGCAGAAAATTTATGGCTCCGGCGCATCGCCATTGACCACCAACTGCTTAGAAAAGAAAAAACCGATCGCGAGCTTTTAGAGACGATCCTTTTAAATAATTTAGGTAGCGATGAATTCTTTATCAATAAAGCGATTGGCTGGAGTTTGCGCGATTATGCTAAAACAAACCCTGAGTGGGTGCAGGCTTTTCTGTTAACGCACAAAGATCAGTTAGCTCCGTTAAGTATCAAAGAAGCAAGCAAACATTTGTAATGATGGTGTGTTTTATGATCAAAATAAAAGGGACTGTGCCATAAGTCTCCTACAAGTAACACTATCCGAACATTAATGATTATTGCTCCTGCGGTGCAGGGACTCCTCGTCGCAAAAGTCAGAGGAATCTATCCTAGCAATAGACTATTATTCGGTTAAACTTGTTGGATGATGACTTATGTCACAGTCCCTTTTATCTTTTGTATCAGTTTGAAATCTGAAGTTTATTCAAGTCGTCAAATACTCTTTTTGATTTGTTCATAGCTTTTTTCTGCGTCTTTGCATTTGTCCCAAATCACCGCTTCGCCTAGTGCTAGGGATTTAGGAACATCAATGATTCGTTGATTGCTGCTACCGCGAAATTGCAGATTCAAGTTGCGTTTGCTCAATTCGAAACGGCCATCAACTAGGATATCGATGCGAGACAGCAACTCAAGCTTATCTTCTGTTTCCAACAGTAGTTCCTCGAAGGTGTAACCAGACCAGCTCCAAATATCTTTGCCATGACCGAACTCGGAACGGACTCTGTTTACCACTTGCAGACATACTTCAGTATTCAAAAAAGGTTCGCCGCCCAATAGTGTTAGTCCCTGAACATAATCGTGCCGCAAATCTTCAATGATCTGTTCTTCGAGTTCTGCTGTGAATGGGGTGCCATAGCGGAAATTTTGGACTGCTTTATTGAAACAGCCTTCGCAAGCAAATAAACAACCACTGACATACAGGCTATTGCGGATACCTTCGCCGTCAACAAAGTTGAAGGCTTTATAATCTGCAATATGATTTTGACTATACTCTTTTGCTTGCCATTCTTTGGGGCGAGGATTTCTCATGTGCAAAACTTCTTTCTAACTATTCGATTATTCGATAAAAATGTCCTTCGCGACTGTAGCAAAAACCATTAGAAAGCACAAATGCGCGAGCAATTCCAGCACTCGTTTTCTGCGGACTCCTGACCAACAGTTGTCAGTTAGAAAGAAGCAGAATTTGCTTACGCTTTAGTCGCGTAGGGGACACTTGTTTCAGTCATTATGTTTCATATGTTTGACACGAGCGGAAATTTCTTTGTGACGACCGTGAACCATTGGTCGAGCTTGAGGATTTCCTAGGTAACCGCATGTTCGTTTGACGACGTCACAACTCTTTGGATCGTGATTGCCACATTGTGGACATTCGAAGCCGCGTTCAGTTGGATTGAAATCACCTTCATATCCGCATTCATAACAATGATCGATCGGAGTGTTGGTTCCTAGATAAGCGACACGATCATACGCATAATTCCAAACTGCTTCAAGAGCTTTGGGATTTTGTTGCAGAACTGGGTATTCACAATAATGAATAAAGCCGCCCGAACAATACTTTGGATAGTCTTTTTCAAAATCCAACTTTTCAAATGGCGTTGGATTTTTGCGGACATCATAGTGGAAGCTATTTGTGTAATATTCTTTATCTGTGATGTCTTCAACGATGCCGAATTTTTCTGTATCTAAACGACAGAAGCGATCGGTCAAGCTTTCGCTTGGTGTGGAATAGACGCTAAAATGATAGCCGTATTCATCGCCCCAAGCATCTGCATGGGCTTTTAACTCTTTCACGATGGCTAACGTGAATTCTTTTGCTTCAGGATCATTTTCCCACTCACCACCAAAGAAAGCAGCAGCTGCTTCATACAATCCAATATACCCTAAGGAAACAGTAGCACGTTTATTTTTGAACAACTCGTTGACACTGTCTTTGCGATCGAGGCGTTTGCCGAATGCGCCATACATATATAGGATTGGTGCATTTGCCGGACTCGCTTCTTTGCAACGTTCTACTCGGTAAACAAGCGCATCTTTGACGATTTGCAGACGCTGCTCCAGAAGAGACCAGAATTTGTCGCGATCTCCGTTAGCTTCTAGGGCAATGCGGGGAATATTCAATGTTACGACCCCAAGGTTCATCCGTCCTACATTGACTTCTTCGCCATGTTCATCTTTCCAGCCTTGCAAGAAAGAACGGCAGCCCATCGGTACTTTGAAACTACCCGTCAATTCAATCAACTTGTCATAATTCAAGACATCTGGATACATCCGTTTCGTTGCGCATTCCAGAGCCAATTCTTTGATGTCGTAGTTTGGATCTGTGGGTTCCAGATTTACGCCGCGTTTGATACTGAAAATCAACTTCGGAAAGATTGCTGTCCGTTTTTCGCTGCCAAGTCCGTTGATCCGGATCTGTAAGATTGCACGTTGGATTTCTCGCTCAAACCAGTTTGTTCCCAGACCAAAGCCTAAGGAAGTGAAAGGTGTCTGTCCATTTGAAGTAAACAAAGTATTGATCTCATATTCCAAACTTTGCATCGCATCGTAAATGTCTTTTCTTGTCTTGTTCTTCGCGTAAGCTTCTTGGCGATCCTCGCCGTCGATCCATTCACGCGCATCTTGCAAGTGTTTTTGATAGTTCAATTCAGCAAAAGGTGCAAGTAATTCATCCGTCCGGTCTGCAGAACAACCGCCATATTGACTAGATGCCACATTGGCAATGATTTGAGAGATCTGAGCTGTCGCCGTTTGAATCGATTTTGGTGATTCGACTTCTGCGTTTCCGATTTTGAAACCATTGTTCAGCATGCCTTTGAAATCGATTAGACAGCAGTTAGTCATCGGAGTATAAGGATGATAATCTAAATCATGATAATGGATATCACCTTTTTGATGGGCGTTCGCCACATGAGGGGGCAGCATTTTCAAGCCGATGGATTTCCCTACGATCCCTGCAGTCAAGTCTCTTTGAGTATTGAAGACATTGCTGTCTTTATTGGCATTTTCGTTGACCACTGTTTGATCTTTATTCATTAATTTATTGATCGTAAAGTTGATATCCGTCGCTTTGCTGCGTTCAAAATCGCGACGTGTCCGATAGTTGATATACTCTTCGGCCAATGCATATTCATTTTTTGCTAATAAAATATGCTCAACGATGTTTTGGATTTCATAAATTTTAACGTTTTTGGTAAACCGTTCGGCGATCTCATGATCGATTCCTTCTACGATTTCTAAAATCCGTTCATGATCGAGGGGAGATAGTTCTCCTTTAACTTTTCTTTGGGCTTTTACTAATGCATCGTAAATTTTTTGGTCATCGAAATCTACTAAGCGACCATCACGTTTCACGATCTTCAATTGGGTTAATTGAGGATGGCTACCCCCGCTTTGTTCAGTATTTCTCTTTAAGTCCATCATTACTATCACTCCTTATCTTCTCCAATATCATAAAACAAAATATGGTTTTCGGCAACTATATATAGTGGCTTTTATTCGCTAAATAATTCAGTATGCACAATATGTAGTGTATATTCAAAAGAGGTTTTCAATAAAAACTTGATGATAACAAGGACTTGCATGTTTCACGTTTCACAAAATGAATAAAAATTGTAAAAAATTTTTATGTGTAAAAACGAAGCAGGGGCGATAGAGAAGAAAATATGCTACCATAAAGAAAATATGAAGAAAAGTAGAAATAGATCAAGGAGAATTTGCATGAAAAAAATGATCGATGTGAAGCACCTGACAAAAACCTATGGAACCCGCTTCAATCAAACCAAAGTCCTAGACAATCTTTCTTTTTCCGTTGATCAAGGGGAATTTGTGGGGATCATGGGACCAAGTGGTGCTGGAAAGACGACACTGATGAATATCCTTTCCTCCATCTTACGTCCGAGTCTAGGTTCTGTTGCAATCGGAGGGCAAGAAATCACCCGCTTGTCAGAAAATGAGCTAAGCGATTTTCGCCGAAAAGAAATCGGCTTTATTTTTCAAGATTTTAATTTACTAGACACGTTGACTGCCAAAGACAACATTATCTTACCACTGGCGATCGACCGTCTTTCGGTCAATGAAGTTGACCGGCGATTGGCACATCTGGCGAACTTATTGGGAATCGCTCATTTGTTAGACCGCTACCCAGAAGAACTATCGGTCGGTCAAAAGCAACGGGTGGCCGCCGCCAGAGCAATCATCAGCCGTCCTTCCGTGTTGTTTGCAGATGAACCCACGGGATCCTTAGACTCAAAAGCGGCGACAGAGCTGTTGCGTTATTTAGCTGAAATCAATCTGCAAGAAGATATGACGATTCTCATGGTGACCCACGATCCTTTCACTGCAAGTTATTGCCATCGGATTTTGTTTATTAGAGATGGTGTCTTTTTTGCAGAGGTAGTCAAAAAAGGGTCCCGCAAAGAATTTTTCGAAAAAATCATCGATATGCAAGCGACGATTGGAGGCGGGGATCGCCATGCTCTATAAAATTGGCTGGCGCAGTTTTTTGCAGCAGTTTCGCAATTATGTCGTTTACTTTGTGTGCATGATGACGGCAGTCATGATTTTTTATTCATTTAGTGCTATGATGAATGACCGTTTGCTGACTCAACGAGTGCAGCAAGACATTCGCATCGATGGCGTATTAGGTTTTGGTAGTACGATCGTTGCTGTTGTGGTGCTTTTTTTTATGCTAAGTGCCAATCATTTCTTCTTGAATCAACGGCAAAAAGAGATCAGTGTTTATCAGCTCCTGGGTTTGCGCAGAGCAAGGTTAAGCTGGCTGCTGCTGAGAGAAACGTTCCTCCTAAATCTTTTTTCCCTTGTTGTGGGCATTTTCATGGGGATTATATTTTCGAAATTTTTCTCAATGATCTTGATTCGAGTGATGGGACTATCCATCACTAGTCATTTTTTTAATTCGCCTCGTTCGATTTTGACTACCGTGTGGGTATTTTTGCTTGCCATGGTAGTTTTGAGTGGTCAAGTGGTTTTGTTTGTCTGGCAGAATCCTTTGATCGATCTAATGAAGAACAACTATACACTGCCAGTGAGCAAAATGAAGTGTCGCCCATTTCGGATGGCAATGGGGATCATCGGTTTGCTTCTGTTAGGGATCGGCTATTACTTAGCTCTGACGCTACGAACGACACTGGAGCGCTATATTAATTATACAGAAGATTATACTGCTGTTTTATGGATTCCATTGCTGATTTTATTTTGCTGTATCACAGCGACGTATTTGTTCTTTGACTGCACATTGCCAATGTTGTTGCATGTCTTAACGCTCCCCCGCAAAAAAATCAGCAAAGGCACACGCTTGATTGCATTCAACAATATCCGGGCTTATTTGCAGCGGACATGGAAAAGTTTTTCATTACTGACGATCATTACTGCGATCGCGATTTCTTTGATTGGTGGCACGATGGGGGTGATTTCCTTGAATTATCAGGCGACCAATCGTGATTATCCCGTCGATTTTCAAGTCGCAGCAGAAAATGCGGAAGAGTTAAAGCAAGTGATTCTGGAAAATCAGAGTCAGGTCGTCGCGGAGCAGACGCTCACTTTTCGTATCGTGCCGTTAAACATCAACGCGAAATACTTGGCCAATCCGATAAGTACAGGACAAGAAACCGTATTGGTCAATGCGCTTTCTTTATCCGATTACCGAGCATTTCGTCGATTGGTGCCGGATGCACCTGCGGTTTCTTTAGGAGAAAATACTGCTGTTTTGTTTGATGATGATTATGATATTGCATACAACTTGAGAACTTACCAAAAAAATATTGCGCTGGAAAATGGTAAAAAACTCCTCTTAGACAACACGTATCAAGATTATTTTGGTGATATTGCGTTGCGTTACACCTTACCCAATGTATTAGTCGTCAATGACAAGGATTTTCAGGACATGTCGGGATTTGACTATCGATTGACTTATTTCAATGTTCAAACGGAGAATCAAGAGCAATTAACTCGGGTGTTAGATGATCGACTTTCAGTCGAATGGACCTATCCGTTTTATTACAAGCGAAGACAGGACAAAGGCCATGTCAAGTATCAGCTGCAAACGGAGATCTCAGAGAAGCAACAATCATCGAAGGAGTTTATTACTGGTTATCGCTTGAACTTCGCCAATCGCTATCCGAATATGCGGGCCATTAGACGGCAAGGCGGTATTATTTTGTTCGTTTCTTTATTTGTCGGGGTAATCGTTTTGATCACTACGTCTAGCAGTTTGATTGTACGGCAATTTTCTAATACGGAGCGGGAAAAAAGAAATTATCGTTTATTGCGTACACTCGGTTATAGCAAAAAAGAAATTCGTTCGATCGTCTACTGGCAGAATTTTTGGGTTTTCATGCCAGGTACATTACTCGCGATTTTACATGCCGCATTCGCAATCAACACGCTGACGCAAATCATCGTGAGTCCAGGGTATTGGGTGGCACATCTGTTTGCAGGTGTTGCAGCCGTCGTATTCTTTATTGCTTATTTGATTACAGTTAAGTTATGCTTACGGATCATTGAAGAGTAAGCTGTCAGATTTTTTTCAATTTTGAGCTGGTACAAGACACGAGGAATGGTATAATTTAAGGGATAAATGAGTAGAGGAGTAGATAGGATGGATAAAAAAGAAGAGCAATTACTGATTGATCTGACAACTGCCCGTGGTGTTCCGGGGAATGAAGAAGAAGTACGGGAAGTCTTCAAAGCATATGCGAAAGACTTTGCCGAAGATATTTTTTACGATGGGTTAGGAAGCGTGATTGCCAAACATGTAGGGGATGGCGGCGGACCTAAAGTTTTTATTTCCGGACATATGGATGAAGTTGGCTTTATGGTGACAAAGATCACCGATAAAGGTTTCATCGAGTTTCAAACATTAGGCGGCTGGTGGGGCCAAGTGATGCTGGCACAAGAAGTAGAAATCAAAACGCAAGCTGGCAAATTGGTTCATGGTGTAATCGGTTCTAAACCACCTCATGTGTTGACGCCGGAAGTTCGCAACAAGCCTTATGATATCAAAGACATGTTCATTGATATCGGTGCTTCTAGTGAGGAAGAAGCAAAAGATTGGGGCGTACGTCCTGGAGATATGATTACGCCATATATCCAATACAAACGGATGAATGACAGTAAGTTTTTGCTAGCTAAAGCGTGGGATAATCGTATTGGAACAGCAGTTTCTTTGCGTGTGTTGGAAACGTTGGCTGCTGAAGGGCATCCAAATTGCTTGTTTGCTGGCAGTGATGTCATGGAAGAAGTAGGATTGCGTGGCGCACGAACAAGTACGCACCTAGTGAATCCAGACATCGCGATTGCTCTTGATACGGGGACAGCTGGTGATACGCCAGGAATGACTCCAAAAGAAGCAGATTCTGTATTGGGCAAGGGGCCGCAAGTTTTGATTTTTGATGCATCGATGATCCCTCATAAGAAACTCTTGAATTTTGTGATCAATGTTGCGGAAGAATTAGAGATTCCTTTCCAATATACGGTGATCACCGGTGGGGGAACAGATGCCGGTCAAATGCATCTGACCCGTGATGGTGTACCATCGATCGCGATTACAGTTCCAGTGCGCTACTTGCATTCCCATACTTCTGTCATTCATGAAGATGACTACTTAAATACAGTAAAATTAGTAACAGAAGTTGTTCGTCGCTTAGATGACAAAACCGTGAAAGAATTACGAAGCTATTAGAAGGAGTAGAGGATGAGAAAAAATAGTGAGATCCGCTCCATGGCATCACGCGCATTAAAGGGCATGTGGGGGCGGTATATTTTAGCCTTTATTGCTACGATAGCCATTCAAAGCATGGTTAGCAGTTTGGTGCTGTCATTGACAAACCATACCTTTCAACAGACACGAGAAACAATCATTGATTATATTTTGGAATACTTTGTTTTTTTCGCATTGACGATAAGTTTAAATATCATGGCACTGTTCTTGATTCGTCAGCGGGAGATCCATGTGTCGGATATTTTTCTTGTTTATGACAAGCGTTATTACGTACCTTTTCTATTGCTGAATTTGGTGAATGCTCTCGTAAATTATCTGATTAGTTTTGTGACGTTTTTACCCCATTTAGTTGTTGGCGGAATGAATCAGTACCTTGATTTAGTCTTGAATGTCAACAGTCGGATCACTGTTGACTGGAGTCTCTTCCGTTCGTCGATTTCCTTCATCATCAGTTTTCTTATTTCTGTGGTCCTTTTCTTATTTGTCTCCCAGATCATAAGCGGATTATTTCAGTTTGCGATCTATGTACGATACGACCATCCAGAAATGACGACGCTACAAGCGATAAAAGGAGCTTGGCATTTAATGAAGAATCATATCGGTCAGTATATTTTGCTGCAGATTTCTTTATTAGGATGGATGGTTTTAGGTTTGTTTGCTTTTGTTATCGGTCTATTTTGGGCGCTGGCCTACGCAAACACTGCGAATGCCGCCTTTTATCAAGCGTTGATCGAAAAAGAAAATGATCGCGTTCTTAACTAAAGAACACCTCTTGTAAAGATATGATCCACGGTTGTGACGTTGGGTGACTCAATGCAGCAATGAGAGAGAAAATCATCGATTTCTTTTGCTAATGAGCTCCAGATGTCGCAGCCGTTTTTGCTGTTTATTTTTGAGTAATCCAATGCTTTTGTGATAGCATAGGGATAAGGAGGCGGAAGTATGAAACTAACAGTTTTAGGATGTTTAGGCGCATATCCCTATAAGGGTGAGGGAACTACTGGCTATTTATTAGAGTCTGAGGGATATCATTTGTTGCTGGATGCTGGCAGCACGACACTGATTCAATTGGAAAAAATCTTGGATCCGTTAGCATTGGATGCTGTGATTTTGAGTCATTACCATCACGATCATATCGCAGATCTGGGTGTCTTACAGTATTATTGGCAGCTATTTCCTAAGCAAGCAGAGCGGAACGTATTGCCCATTTATGGGCATGGAGAAGACAGTATTCATTTCAATGAGTTGACCATGGCGGGAGTTACAGAAGGGCATGATTATTTACAAACAAAACAGTTGGAATTGGGACCGTTTTCTGTTACATTTATGAAGACGATTCATCCTGTAACTTGTTATGCCATGCGCTTTGTGGAGAATAGTACAGGTAAAATATTTGTATTCACAGGCGATTCCGGCTACTTAGAAAGTTTTGTCGATTTTGCCAAAGATGCCGACTTATTTTTAGCAGATACCTACCTCTTTGCAGGGAATGAACGCCACAAAGCTCATTTTACTTCTCAAGAGTCTGGAGAAATTGCTGCCGCAGCGAAGGTCAAAAAACTGGTTTTGACTCATCTGCCACAGCATGGTGATCTGGAGCAACTGAAAGAAGAGGCAGCAGCGGCGGCCAACGGGATACCGGTTGAATTGGCAGCAGTTCAAAAAATCTTTGAGATTTAAACCCGAGGAGGAGTAGCAGATGCTTTTTGTACCAAATGAAAACAACGACCCAAGAATCAACCTAGCCATTGAGATCTTTTTGCTGCAGGAAATGAAGGTGGATGAACCGATCCTGCTGTTTTATATCAATGAGCCGTCGATTATTATTGGACGAAATCAAAATACGATCGAAGAAATCAATAAAGACTATGTCGATGCTCATGGGATTCATGTGGTTCGCCGTTTTAGTGGCGGTGGGGCTGTCTATCATGATTTTGGAAACTTGAATTTTAGCTTTATCATGCCGGATGACGGTAATTCATTCCGTGATTTCGAAAAATTGACGAAACCAATTGTTCAGGCGCTTCATGAAATGGGCGTCGAAGGGGCACAATTAAAAGGCCGCAACGACCTAGTCATTGATGATATGAAGTTCTCTGGGAATGCAATGTACGCCACCAATGGTCGAATGTTTGCTCATGGGACCATCATGTTTGACAGTGACATTAATGAAGTGGTCAATGCGTTGAAAGTGCGCAAAGATAAAATCGAATCAAAAGGGATCAAATCGATTCGTTCTCGCGTGACGAATATCAAACCTTTCTTACCAAAAGACAAACAAGATATGACAACCGAAGCGTTTCGTGAAGAGATTCTTTTGAAGATTTTTGGTGTGGATTCAGTCGACCAAGTCAAGACCTATACATTGACTGAGGAAGATTGGGTCAAAATCAATGAAATTTCCGACAAGTATTATCGAAACTGGGATTGGAATTACGGGAAATCTCCTGCGTTTGATATTGAACGCCGCAAACGATTTCCAATTGGATCGATCGAAGTTCGCGTTAACGTTCAAGAAGGCAAGATTACAGAAGCAAAGATTTATGGAGATTTCTTTGGATTAGGAGATATTGCTGACGTTGAACAAGCTTTTATCGGCACCCGCTATGATAAATCTGCATTGAAAGATGTGATTGATCAAATTGATGTCAAAAAATATTTTGGCAATATTACCCCTGAGGATTTGTTGGAATTAGTTTATTGATTTTCCAGCAAATCAAAAAAAGATGTGGATATAACGAAAATCCATAGAATAGCTGAAATGCACTAAGAAAAAGCAGCCACAGATCGTAGAATCTGTGGCTGCTTTTTCTCTTAGTGAACATGCCGTTTTTTTACGGGTTGCGCTTTTTTCTTTTTGCTCTTTGCTTAGTAAGCTCGGGCAATCCAAACGGTGTGTTTAGCAGGTTTCCCGCTGACGATGTCAACTGTTTTTTCCATAGGAGCTTCAAATGGGATATTTCTGGTAGTAAAGCCAGTTTCTTCTTTGATCTTGGCTTCAGTTTCTTCTGTCCCGTCCCAACCAATTAAGACAAAACCAGTGACTTTATCTTCTTTTTTGCAGGTTTCGATATGTGTTTTTAACTCTTCCAGTGTTTCGATATCGTAATACTCGTTCTCTTTGTTTCTGTTACGAGCTGCTTCAAGCAAACGTGGTGTCATCGCAGCCAATTGCTGATCCACGAAATCAGCAAGGTCATCAAATGCTACGGTTTGTTTTTCGGCAAGATCACGGACTTTGACCATTACATGCCCATTTTCTAAATCTCTTGGACCACATTCGATTCGTAAGCAAGCGCCCTTTAATTCCCACTCGTTAAATTTGTAACCTGGCGAATTGTCAGAATCGTCTAAGCGAACACGAATACCTTTGGCTTTGAAAGATGCAAACAACTCTTCCAATTTTTCTAAAATGGCAGGATTTTTCTTCCAAGGTCCGACTGGCATCAAGACGATTTGCGTAGGGGCGATCGTTGGTGGGAAAACCAATCCGTTTTCATCACCGTGAGTCATGATCAATGCGCCTAACAAACGTGTAGAAACACCCCAAGAAGTTGTATGTGCATAGGTATGTTTGTTTTCTTTCGATAAATAAGTAATATCGAAAGCTTCTGCAAATTTCGTCCCCATATAATGGCTCGTACCGGCTTGGACAGCTTTTCCATCTTTCATCATGGCTTCGATGGAGTAGGTATCCACCGCGCCAGCAAAACGTTCAGAAGGTGTTTTTTGTCCTTTGTACACTGGAATGGCTAAAAATTCTTCGCAAAGACGTGCATATTCATCCAAAATTCCTAACGTCCGCTTTCTTGCATCTGCTTCATCTTCATGGGCGGTATGTCCTTCTTGCCATAAGAATTCAGAAGTGCGGAGAAAAGGCAGTGTTTTCTTTTCCCAACGAAAAACATTGGCCCATTGATTGATTTCATATGGTAGATCACGGTAAGAATTGATCCAATCAGAAAAGGCTGAACCGATCATAGTTTCAGAAGTAGGACGCAATGCTAATGGTTCTTCTAATTTTTCATTACCGACTTCTGTCACCCAAGGCAATTCAGGAGCAAATCCTTCAATGTGATCCGCTTCTTTCATGAAAAAACTTTGGGGGATCAGCATTGGGAAATACGCATTGCGAATGCCTTCTGCTTTTAAAAAGCGATTAAATTCTTCTTGAATATGTTCCCATAGCTCAAAGCCATCAGGACGGAAGATGATTGATCCTTTAACTGGCGAATAAGCCATCAATTCGGCTTTTTGAATGGTCTGAATGTACCATTCTGTAAAATCATTTTTTTGTGTCATTGTTTTTCCTCCTTAAAAAATAAAAAAGCATTCCGTCCTATAAAAAGGACGAAATGCTTGGATTTCGCGGTACCACCTTTGTTGACTATTGCTAGTCCAACTCATGAAGGATAAGGTCTTCACACCGACCGTTTTGCGGTCACTACCATTGGCAGGTTCTTCTTATTAGCGGGTATTGGATTTCCAGCTTGCTCCAACTCTCTTTAACCATCATAAGAATACTGATCCAAATCTTACATTCATGCTAAATCGAAACTCGGAAAAAAGCAAGCTTTTTTTGTCATTTTGTTATTCATTACTGACTAGCTCTAGGAAATCTGGCAACCCATCTGAAGAAAATGTCAGAGAAAAACGAGTGGCTTGTTCCTCATGTAAGACCGAGCAAGACCCAAAATTTTGCTGGGTCAGTTTTTCAATAATCTGAAGATCAAAATAGTTTTCTTCTTCAAAGGTTTCAATATTCGGTATGGCTTCTTTTTCCGAAGTAGCCAAAGTTGGAAACTGACAGCTGACGAACAACTGATTCTGCTGTTTGATAGCACTTAGATGAATCTTCCGCAGGGCGCGATCTTTGAGTAGATACGTTTCCCGAATTGCATAGTCCATTAAATGAGCAAATAATTGTAGAAAATCTTCTTCAGCTAGTTCTTTGATTGCGGGAATATCCACATCATAAGAGAATTCAATGCTTTTTTGCTGAGTCAATTGCTGATAACTTGTCAATAGCAGGGTTGTTAGAGAATGATCTTCACTTTTGATTGGACAGGATTCTTCTAGCGTCTGCTCGATTAGGTTGATTTGATCAAAAGCTCCCAGCAAACTGTTGTCTTCCAGCATGACTTTTGCAGTATTCAACTGTTTGCGAAAACCGAGAAAAGCTTGTTGCCATTGATTGATTTGTTGTTGAATTATCGGTTGTTGTTCTTCATACAAGCGAATCTTGAGTCCTGCGATATCCTGTTTTTTTGTTTTCCCCTCATTATAGAAAAACAAACGCAGCAAATCATAGCACCAGCAGACAATAATCAAGAGTACGAAGAAAATCGTATTCCAATTGATTTTTGATTGATCGCTGTTTAGGACATCTTGAATGTAGATAAAGCAGTGACCAATCGCGGATAAAACGATCCAGGGAGAACAAAGAACAAAAAATTGATTCTTTTTAACCGCTTCATAGATGGCAGCAAAGGATGTCACAAAAGTGCTAAAAATATTCAGTAAATGGATATAATCCATAATCTCCGGCAAGTGGAGTTGATGGGAAAAGACAGATAAAATGGCTGCTGCACCACAAATGCCATGGAAGATCACCCAAATCTTGTACTTCTGTTGAAGAACTTCCATTTTCGATAAATAAAAGCCGATCAAGAACATTGGGGTAATGATCGATAAGACATTCAACATCACTGAATTTATGGTGGGGTTAAAGAGCAACCCTCCAAGAATATCGCCAAAACCGGCTTCTAGTCCAGCTGACAGTGCAAAAGCACTGAATAATAATTTCGAAACGAGTAATTTTCGTTTCTTAACTAATTTAATCCCTACATAAATCAAATTAAGCAAGCTGATAAAACCTGTCAGAAGAAGCATGAAAATATTGGGAATCGAATGACGAAAGACATAACTGACTAAAGCGTTTGAAGAACCAAGAAAGACCTCAGCGGGATATCCTGAATAATTTTTGAAAGGACTAGATACATAGATACGTAGTGTTTGGCCTTGGTAATTTTCTGGCAAGGTGACAAAAGAGAGGGTTTTCCCAGGATTCACAAGACCATCTGCTACTTCTTTTTTATTGGTATATAAAAGTTTATCATTTAAATAAACCGTCATTTTCTGATGATCGCCCACCAACAGCAATGTCGGGTAGTAGTGCTCATTGGTGATTTTACGTTCCATTACCAAATTTTCATTGGTAGGAATATTAGGCAAAAAATTCACATAGTTACTGTCGAAAGTTGTTTCTGGTTCTGCTGCAGAATAATACAGCCAATCTTCCTGTTTTTCAATAGAAGGAAGACTGATCACTGGATTAATCAGAGCAGAAATATAGAAAAAGATAATTCCCAGAGAAAAAGCAGAAATCGTTAAGAAGGGAATTGCATTCTTCAAGTTTAGTTTGTTATTTTTTTAAACATATATGAATTCTCCTGTTTTTTTATTCACGTCTAGAATAAAACAAAACAATTGATTAAGTCAAATGATAATGGGTGTTATACCAGAAATAATAAAATAACTAATAAAAAAATCATTTAAAAAAGCGGACTCATATTATTTGAAAAAAATCATTAATCGTTATAATATAAACGTAATATACAAAAATATCAAAAATAAAGGAGAACTGTGATGAAAAAAATTTCTAAAACAAGTATCCTTCTTTCTTTTACAACATTAATTATTATGCTTCTTTCTTTACTCATGATTGTTATTCCAAAAATGTTAGGGTTACGCATCGCTATTGTGAAGAGTGACGCAATGGAACCAACATATTCCTCTGGAAGTTTATTATTTGTTAAAAGTGTGGATGCAGAAAATTTGATTGTCGGCGATGCAATCACTTATTTTGTGAATCAAGGGGAACAAATATACACGCGGCGAATTGCTGCAATTGATCAAAATGAGCAAGTGATGTATACGATCGGAGACAATCAAGACCACATGGAAACGACCAAAATCAGAAAAAGTCAATTACTTGGCCAACCTTTGTTCCATTTGCCTCGAATCGGTCATCTAGTCACGAGCGAAACTGTTTCTATTGTAAAAAAGCTTTATTTGGTTTTCACCATTTATATTACAGCAACCACTTTTTTGGTGATGATTTCTCAGATCAAACAAGGGAAACGAATGGTAATGTAAGTTCCACTGATCAATAACAAATACCGCAAACAAGTTCAGCAAGTGCTGTCCTGTTTGCGGTATCTTTTTGTTTAGAATCAGATTTGTTGTTTATTCTATCCCTTTTTTTAGCTTCATACTGGAAGCAAAGTAAGGATCAATCCAGCGCCAAGAAGTCCAAGTCCAAACAACCAATCCTTAAGGGTGACTGAATAATTCACTGCATAGGTTCGAGGTGCATCACCGACAAATCCGCGAGATTCCATGGCTGCAGCTAGAAGTTCTGACCAGCGGATCGATTTGACCATCAGTGGAATCAGTGGTTTTAAGGATAGTTTGGAATAAGTGATTCCTCGAGATTTAAGACTAAACTGGATGTTGCGGTACTCTTTAGGAATCATAGGTGCCATATGAAAGGCTGCCATTAAGCCATAAGCAAAAACAGGAGGCAAGCGAAGTTGCTGTTGCAAAGAATAGATCAGCTCTGTTAGTGAGGTCGTAGCGGCAAAGACACTTCCTAATGTCCCAAAACAATAAACGCGACTGGCGAGACGAATGCCATAGGCATATGCCGCTGTCGTGCTGCCGTTTTGACCTTCTTGGAAAAATAATAGCCCGGTAAAAAAGATCCCGACTGCACTTAAAGACAAGAGAAAAAGTAACTTGAGCAATTTTTTCAGAGGCAGATAAACCAAGAGCAGCAACAAGAAAAATAAAGTCAAACTGCTATTTAGCAATAAATTATCTTGAAAAGAGACGAGCAAAGCCAGCGCGGATAAAGTCAGCAGCTTGACTGTTGGGTTTCGGTACTTCATTGGAAGACTCCTTTACAAAATGATTGAAATCGAATGTTCGGTCACAAAAATCTGACAGAAGACGCAAATCATGGCTAATGATGAAGACCAGTGTACCGCTGGCCGCTTTGTCTGCCAATAACGACATCAATTGCCAAGACTGCCGCAAATCTTGTCCATAGGTTGGCTCATCAACAAGCAAAATCGGGATCTCACGATCGATCAAACAGGCAACAGCTAATCGCCGTTGTTGTCCTTGGCTTAATAGGAAAGGAGAATCTTCCTGTTTCTCCCATAGTCCCAATTGGTTCAGCTTTTCAGAGAGATCCTCTCTTTCTTGACCATTGGCTAATTCTTGTGCCACGGAGGAAGCTAGAAACTGATCCTGCGGGTTTTGCATGACCCAGCTCATCCGATCGAAAGGACGACTGCGAGAGGTCAAGCATTGCTCTTGGTAATAGATCGTTCCATCATAGGGAACTTGCTGCAACAGGGCTTTAAAAAAGGTTGATTTTCCTATCCCGCTTTTTCCTGTGATGCCTATTCGTTCTCCGGTCGAAAAGACTTCGTCTTTGATCAGCAGAGAATGTCTGCCAATTGGCAAACGAAAATTTTCAAACCGCAAGAGGGGCTGCGGCTCAATAAAAGTGGGGGACGGTTTAATCATAGTTTGTCTTAGCTGCTCTTCTTGCTCTAAAAGCAACTGAGAAGGAACCGACTGAAAAGCATCTGTTAATAGGAGCCATTCCTGCACCCAGTCAGCGACCGGTGCTACTTGATGGTCGATTAAAAGAATTCCGATTTTCTTTTTTTGTTGAATTTCTGTTAATTTTTCAATCAATGATTGGGCGGTCAGCGAATCGAGATTAGCGAAAGGTTCATCTAATAGAAGATAGCGGCTTTCTAAAACAAGACAGCATGCTAACGCTACTAGTTGTTTCTCCCCACCTGAGAGGGTTGTCAGCACTCGATCTTCTAAATGACGAATCTCGCAAAAATCGAGTGCTGTCTCAATACGACGAGTCATTTCGTTTAATGGAATGGCTCTGTTTTCCAAACAAAATAACAGCTCTTCTCGGGGAGTTCGCATACAAAACTGCGTATCGGGATTTTGAAACATCAAACTAACGGATGCAATCCGTTGTATAGGGGATAAATCAGTAAAATCTTTCTCATCGATCACATAGTGTCCAGATTCGAACCCTTGATCCGACAAACCGGCTAATAAGCGAAAAAACGTACTTTTTCCTGAACCAGAAGGACCATAGATCCCTTTGATTTCCCCAGGAGCTAATTCAAAGGTAGCGGTAAGTTTTTGCTCATCAATCGTAAAGACACAGGAGTCTAGTGCTAAACTCATTCTTTCACACGGCTTTGTTTGAAGCGAGTATGTTGAGCAATCGGATAGCTATTCAAAACCCCCATTTTTGCTAAGTGATCACAAACCACTTTAACAAGGACAGCTGAAAAAAGGAGCGCGGAAAGCAGACGGATCACGAAAATAGTCAGCAGTAATTGCCACTTTAAATCAAGAAAGCTGGAACGGATCATGCCCCAAATAAAACTGGTGACAGTCGCTCCCAAAGCTCCCAGGATCAAAGAAGACCAGCCAAATTTTCGATAGCGAAAAGCGGCAAAGCCAGCCTCTGTGCCGATTCCTTGAAGAAAGCCGCTGACAAAGATAATTGGACCATAAAAGTTACCCATGAAAACCTCCAACAAAGCGGCGATCATTTCAGTAATCGTGGCTGCACCTGGTTTTCTTAGTACGTAACCGGCAAATGCAGACGCCATAAACCAAATCCCAAAGAGAAATTCATTCGCTAGAATGGCGAGGCCAAATGGAGTTAACAAGGTGCTGAGTAAAACCCCCAAGTGAACGGCCCCTAAATAAACGACACCGAATACGAGAGAAACGATGCCTACCATGATCACATCCTTTAATTGCCACTTACTCATGCAAAGAGGCCTCCTTCAACGAGGGACTATTGACTGAAACGGTTCCTTCAAGAACATAATGAGGCAGCTTTTCGTGTGCATAGGCCAGTGCTTGTTCAAAATAGGCGAATAATTGAGCGGCTGTGCCAGATAGCAGCGTCACGTAATGGGCCGATTGCGGTTGTAAGCCCATGGCATCCGCCAACGAGACGATATGCGCAATTTCTTCCATATAATCTTCACGTCCAAAGACATAAAAAGAATATTTGCACTGAACGATGAACGTACCTTTTGCAGTAATTTGCTGATGATTTGGCCGTTCATGCTTGCCGCTGAGAAAGGCATCACCAGCCAGATCTCCTGGACAGCCTTTCGAAAAAGTGAACTCACCGACCAAATGTGTTTTTGGGTCATAGGCATTGACAAAAAGAGCTGCTGCCGCATCAATCACACTGGCAGCTTCACCACGGTAGAGTGTACTGAAAAGATCTGTCTGCTGCCAAACGGCTGTGGTATCGGTCTCTTTGATGCTTCGAAGAATGTGAGAGGCAAAATCATCTTTCATTGGATAAAGACTGATGCGGCATCCCGTGATATCGATTTGATTCATTGAACAATTTTCCATAGTATTCTTCCTTTCGAATGATTTTCTGTCTACAAAAAAAGCGTTCCTCCTTTTCTATCCACGGGTAGACAGAAAAATGGGAACGCGAAATAAGCTGCGCAACCACTTCCCTACGTTGGTATTAACCAAATCAGGTTCAAAGGGACCAGACAAACTGTCTATCTCAGCATAAAGCGCCCCTAGTGGATAATTCGATTCAATTACTTTCTGAGTGTAGCACAGACGATTTGAAAGAACAAGTCAGACAGCGCGAGCAAAAAGACAAATGAATCACTGCAGATATGAAAGAATAGACATATAAAAAAACATCTTTTTAGGTGTTGACAGATTGTTTTCCCTTGTGTAAAGTAAATAATCAAAAGTAAAACGTAAGTGTTACGATTTGTGTAAAGTAAATCGTAACAGGCTCTCTGGTGTTTTTTTTAGGAGAAATGATCGTTTTGCTAAATCAAAAAAGGGGTGCTGGTAAAGAGATGAATAAATTTTTAAAAATAACAGGTATTTCGCTTTTAACCATAGGGTTGGCTGCTTGCAGTGTGACAAAGGAATCAGCGAATGAACAGACAGAACAATCAAGTGATCCAACGATTCAAGTCCTCGCTAGTTTTTATCCTATGTATGATTTTACTCGCAATGTGGTGGGAAATGAAGGCAATGTCGAATTGTTGATGCCGGCAGGAACAGACTCACATGACTATGAACCATCGGCTAAAGATATGGCAAAAATCCAAGAAGCGGATGTCTTTGTTTACAATAATGAGAACATGGAAATGTGGGTTCCTGCCATTGAATCTACATTGAAAGAAGGAGATGTCACCGTTGTGAAAGCTACGGAGGGGATGGTGTTGCTGCCGGGTGATGAAGAGCATGACCACGATCACGAGCAGGATCATGAAGAAGGGCACTCTCATGAATTAGATCCTCATGTCTGGCTAGCACCAAGCCTTGCAATCAAACAAGTAGCAAGCATTCGTGATCAGCTAAGCAGGGCTTATCCAGAAAAGAAAGCTGCTTTTGAAAGGAATGCTGCGGCCTATTTAGAAAAATTGCAGTCATTGGATGATTCTTATCAGTCAGCATTTAAGAATGCCAAGCAAACGCATTTTGTCACCCAGCATGCTGCTTTTGGCTACCTCGCTTTGGAATACGGACTGACACAAGTTCCGATTGCTGGACTGTCTCCCAATGAAGAGCCTTCAGCGGCACGTATTGCTGAGTTGAAGCATTTTGTAGAAGATACCGGGATCAAGACGATTTACTTTGAAGAAAATGCCAAAGACAGTATTGCCAAAACACTGGCAACAGAAGCTGGTGTCGATTTATCCGTTTTGAATCCGCTGGAAGGATTGACACAGGAACAAATGGATCGTGGGGAAGATTACATTTCCATCATGGAACAAAACCGAGACGCATTGATGCTGACTACTTCACAAGCCAATGAGAAAGAAGTGAAAGAAGCAGAGAAAGAAAAAACCGTTTATAATGGGTATTTCGACGACGCAGATGTTCAAGACCGCTCACTCACGGACTGGAAGGGAGAGTGGCAATCGGTCTATCCTTATTTGAAAGACGGCACGCTGGATCAAGTTTTTGACTACAAAGCAAAACAGAATAAAAGCATGACGGCCGAGGAATACAAAGACTATTATACAACTGGCTACCAAACAGATGTTGCAGAAATTACGATCACAGGAGATACGATGGCATTTACCTTTGAAGATGGCACAACCAAGAAAGCAACCTATCAATATGTAGGCAAAAAGATCTTGAATTACCAAGCAGGGAATCGCGGCGTCCGTTATTTGTTTGAATCAAAAGATAACGATGCAGCCTTCAAATATATTCAATTTAGCGATCACTCGATTGCACCAACTGATTCCCATCATTTTCACCTTTATTTTGGCAATGAAAGTCAAGAAGCATTATTGTCGGAAATGGATCATTGGCCAACGTTCTATCCGACTGATCTGTCTGGATTAGAAATTGCACAGGAAATGCTTGCTCATTAAAAAAAAGATTGACAATTACTGCTCTTTTCGTCAAAGTTAAACTGATAGAAAGGAGCGGTATTTTTTTGGAAAAAACATTGAAAAAATTAGCAAAAGTAATCGATCACATGATGGATCATGTCGCGTTGTTCGGTGGTCCGAGTGTTGTCAGTAATGATGATTTAGATCATTACTTAGATCCGGTTTTTTATTTGATTTTTTGTGCAGAACAAAAGACGAATAAAAGAATGCTGACAGACAAAGAGTTTGTCGAATGGGTCTATACGGAAATGATGCCTCAAGAGATTCCTTATGATTTGAATTTCCTCCCCTTTGCTAAATTAGCTATTGAAGATTTTTATTATTGCATGTATAAAGAACAGCACATCACAAAAGAACAATACCAAGAGATTATCTTTGTTCTTGCAGAAAAACAGCCTGTGTTTTACTCTCGCATGTCAAAACCGCATTTCTGGTCTTCAGAGAAGAAAGCGGCAATGCTAGAGATGCTTCATGATGTCGAACCGGAAGATCATGATTTGGTTCCGATCGAACATCCCTATGAAAATCAACGATCGCCAAAAATCGTCCCTTTTCCAATAAAAAAAGTTCCTGAAGCTAGCGAAGAAAGAATCGCTGCATATCAAATCCGTATTGATTTGGAAGGTTTCAAGCCGCCGATTTGGCGAAGGATGCTCATTCCTGCAGGCATTAGTTATGAACAACTCCATAATATGATCCAAATTGCTTTTCAATGGCAGGATTCGCAGCTCTACCTTTTTCTTGCCGGCAATAATTCAATCGATGTGCCGAACACGGAACCTACAAATGCATTAGTGATCGACCATGATTTCCAAACCTGTCAAACACTGACCTACATTTATGACATGGGTGCTGACTGGACCCACAAAATAAAAATCGAGAAAATACTGACGGCTGCTGAAGCAGGTGAAACAGTCACGCCTGATTGTCTAAAAGCGGTTGGTGATGTGCCAAACGAAGAGCAACCAGAGGAACAAAGAGAATCAGTGAATGTTGAAACAATCAATGAAGAACTCCGGGATTACTGGGAATCTGATCCGTCCGACTAATTTTTTTCTCGGAATAAGTGCAATAATCGATTCATACGATGGTGTGACGAATCTGTTTAACAGTTCGTGACATCTTTTTTGATTGATCCTTGTTTGATTAAGGTGTTGACCATTCATGAACTACATCAAGCTAGCTGATATAGAAATACTCATTTCTGTGGCGACACGCCTGGTTTGATACAGATTCTAATTTTTTAACTCTAGAGCCAATGATTCAACAGATTGATTTTCGAGTACATTCGAGTACAATAGTTCGTAATGATACTGGACAAGCGACGATGCTCTATCTGCTGTGAGGTGCATCTTTCAATCGCTCTAGAAGATGGGCTATCTGTTCTGGCGACAGCTGAGAGCAAGTGAGGGGAGTTTTTATGAAAAAACGAGAATTTATCGTTCAAGATTTGCTTAGTAAAATTTATCAGGAAGAATTTATTGAAGGAAAATTACCGAATCAAAGAGAACTTGCCAGAAATTATGGCGTTTCCCGCTTTACGATTCAACAAGCAATCAAAAATTTAGAAGAAATCGGCATCGTTCGTGTGGTCCAAGGATCGGGAATCTTTATCCATGAGAAGTGGGTCAAAAATCCCATGATCTTTAATTCCTTGACACGGACTCCTTACGTTCGGATCCACTCCAAAATGATTTCTTTGAGTAAAGCACCCGCTACCCCAGATGAACAAAAAATCTTTCAGTTAGCAGACAATGAAGAAGTTTGGACCTTTGAACGGGTGCGAATCGTCAATTATAAGATTGAACAGCTAGAAACGTCGAAGCTACCGGTAGGATTATTTCCTAATGTCACTCAAGAGGTAGTAGAACATTCAATTCAGCGCTATGTTGAGAGTTGCGGATATCGGATTTCCCACTACATCAGCAGTTATACCCCGATTGCGACTTCAATGGCCCAGTCGGCAATCTTGCTGTGCAAACGGGGGACCCCAGCGATGCAAATCACGAATCGGGCAATTTTGGAAGATGGGCGGGTCTATGAATTCAGCAACATCGTCGCCATCGACTATGCAGTCACCTATATTCGACCTTTCGATCGAGAAATCCATCGTTCACGCATCGATTGATCGGCAGAGGAAGAGCCACAAATTTCCTAGACGATAAATCAAAAAAACTCAGAGCTCTGATTCAACAATTTGAGTCAGGCTGCTGAGTTTTTTAGGATTATTATTTAAGGTGTGATTAGTGTACCATCCGGCGTTCTGCTTTGTGTCCACTCATGGGGGCGGTAAACGACCGGAAAATCAGCCGCAGCTTCTTCATCAAATGTAATACCGATCCCGCTTTTTTCCATTGGATAGAAGAAGCCGCCTTTGGGTTGGGGACTGCCAACAAACACGGATTGGGTATTTGCCGGCAACTCGATCGTTTCTTGGATCGCGGCATTGTGCAGATGGATATTCAAATGCGTATTGACTGCCAAGCCGACTGGACTGATATCAGAAGGCGTATGCCAGGCAATTCGAACCCCCATCGCATCGCAAAAATGAGCTAGCTTCAATGCTGGCGTAATGCCGCCAATCTGTGATACATGAGCCCGCATGAAATCGATCTGCCGATTTTTGACTAGTTCTTGCCATTCCATTGGATTATTGAACAATTCACCTGTTGCAATGGGGGTTGCTGACTGACTGCGTAATTGTGTCAGCCAGTGATTTTGGTCAGGCGGCAGAATATCTTCCAAGAAAAAGAGCTGATAAGGTTCTGCTGCTTTGGCGAACTGAATGGCTTGATTCGGATGGAGGCGTTCATGAACATCATGCAGCATTTGAAATTGGTTGCCATATTTTTCTTTGATCGCTGCGAACATCTTCAAAGTCGTTTCCATATAATCTGTCTGATCAAAGTAAGAGCCGGAGATTGGTTCTTCGGGTGTTTGCAACTGGCTTGGATTCCCGCCATAGAACCCGAGCTGGCAACGAATATAGCGATAGCCGGCTGCCAAAAAACGATCGATTTCGTGATAGAGATCGTCTAAATTATCTGCTACCGCATGAGTATAAGCAGGGATCGCGGTTCTTGCTTTTCCCCCCAGCAGTTGATACAGAGGCATATCAGCTAACTGTCCCTTGATATCCCATAATGCCATATCAACACCAGAGATGGCATTGTTTGTGATCGGACCGTTGCGCCAATAGGAATTGACATTCATGACTTGCCAGATGTCTTCGATTTCATTCGCGTCTCTACCCATCAGAAGGGGACGTAAATATTCGTCAACGACTGTTTTGACTGCTAAAGGACGAAATTGAAACGTACTACAGCCTAGTCCGGAAATTCCTTTATTGGTTTCTACTTTAACGACAACAAGGTTATGGCGATCAGGTTTGATCGCAAAGGATTTGACGTCGGTGATGATCGTTGGTGTCATTTTATTCACTCCAATTTTTGTATCTAGTTGATATAGCCATTGAAACACGCAGAGCAACCGCTGTCAATTTGGTCCAAAAAAAGATGACTATGGCTCATAAAACCAGTCCAATTTTAGATAGATTCTTATTTATTTGTTGATACATAGCCTTTTTAGTCGGTTTTTTTAATAAAAGGACTGGTTTTACAAGCGGGTGCAGCCATGCTACTATGTGTGTGAAAACGGACCCACTTGAAAAGGCGCCTCAAGATTCAAGTCCGTTAGCAAACAACAGGAGGAAAAAATGATGATGAAAGAAGACATCGTAAAACAGATCATAAAAGATGTTGGTGGATCCGAGAATATCAATAATGCTTGGCATTGTATGACGCGGCTTCGTTTTGATTTGAAGGATGAAAAGAAAGTTGACTATACTGCTTTAGAAAAAATACCTAAAGTGGTGGGAACGAAATATCAAAGCAATCAGCTCCAAGTGGTGATCGGTACAGATGTAGCGGATTATTATGCTCCATTAGCCAAAGAACTTGGTTTGGATGAAAAGAGTCAAGAGTCTTCAGAGAAAAAAGGCGCTGTCTCGTTGTTTATGGATACAGTCTCCGGTGTATTCGGACCAATTGTTCCAGCAATCGCTGGGGCAGGAATGATTAAAGGGTTGATGGCAGGATTGGTTGCCTTAAATGTGATTTCCAATCAAACAGATACGTATTTAGTCATTGATATGATCGCCAGCGGCGTATTTACCTTCTTGCCATTTTTTGTTGCTGCTTCTGCTGCGCGCATCTTTAAAACGAATCAATACTTGGCGATCGCCATTGCTGCAACATTACAATTTCCAACGATGACGAATGCAGTTGCTGAAGGCAATATTTCGGCCTTTCGACTGTTTGGGGTTTTACCAGTTCCCGTTTTCAATTATGCGGGTACCGTTATTCCAATCATTTTTGCTGTTTTAGCATTAAGCTACATTTATCGCTGGGTAGACAAGGTATTGCCGCAAGTTCTGCGGACCGTCTTTACACCGACGATTTCCTTGTTTGTGGCTGGACTGATTACACTGACAGTTATTGGTCCAATCAGTATTCATTTAGGCAATTTGCTTGCAGATGGTGTAGCTGGCTTGTTTACGATTTCTCCTGTATTGGCAGGAATTGTTGTAGGTGCTATTCGTCCAATTGCGATCTTTACCGGATTACACCATGCAATGACGCCAATCGCATTACAAAACTTTGCCAATCAAGGGTATGATATGTTGATGCCAATGATGTTCATGGCAAATATGGCGATCACCGGCGCAACCGCAGCGATCTACTTTAAAGTAAGATCAAAAGAAGAAAAATCAATCATTTTGTCCTCAGCTGTGTCAGGATTGCTGGGCATCACTGAGCCAGCATTGTTTGGGATTTTATCAAAATATAAAAAAGCATTTTTAGCAGCTACCATCGGTAGTTCGATTGCATCAGCGTTCATCAGCTTTTTTGGCGTAAGGATCTATGGCTATATTTTATCCAGTATCTTTAGTTTGCCGGCTTATATTGGTGAATACTTTATCTATGCGGTCCTAGGCATTGTCTTGGCGATCGGTTCCTCTTTTGCTCTGACTTATTTCCTAGTCCCTAATCAAGCAGAAACAGAAACCTTCACCAACGAACTTGATTTGCATGCTGTAACGCAAGGAGAATACATTCCATTGGAAGATGTACCCGACGAAGTGTTTTCAACAAAAATGATGGGTGAAGGGTATGCCATTCACTCTAAAGACGGCCAAATCTATTCGCCAGTCAGTGGTGAAGTCACTTCGGTTTTCCCTTCCAAACATGCGGTGGGAATTACCACATCGAATGGTGTGGAAGTTCTAGTCCATATGGGAATCGATACAGTTTCTCTTGATGGCAAAGGCTTTGAAGTATTCGTAAAAGTAGGAGAGCAAGTAACCCCACAATCGAAACTAGCAGCGATGGACTTGCCTTATATCGAACAACAAGGCAAAGAAACGATGGTCATCGTCCTAATCACGAACATGGAACGTGTCCAACAATTTTCAGGAACGATCGGTCTTGAAGGAAATCATCAAGCCGGTGCCCTATTAGAAAAGGTAATTTTAAACGCTTAAATTCAAGAAAAAAAGAGGTTTAACAAGAGGGGAGATGCACCTGGCAAAAACAGCTGCGGCATATTCTGTCCAATTGTTCGAAAGAAAGAGCTGCGACAAGACTTTTGTCACAGCTCCTTTTTTTTACCATCAGTGACGTTGAGTAATATAGGCAGCTATAGGTTTACTATATTTCTCAAAAAGTTTTTGCTTTTCAGAAGGGTTCTGACCTTGATTAAAATATTCAGCCAGTAAATAACCGATATAGGGACCTGTGGTTAATCCAGAAGACCCCAGTCCGCTGGCGACCACTAATCCTGGCTCACTGGGAAGCAGTCCAAAAAATGGCGCAAAGTCAGAAGTATAGGCCCGTGTTCCTACGCGAACTGTCATTGGTGCAGCAAACAATTTCTCTGGGGCTGCCAAAAATGAACCGATGCCAGTCAGCAATTGTTGCTTTGCTGCTTCAGTGGGAGTCAGATCCCAACCGCCATCATTTTCGTGAGTTGCTCCTAAAAGGATCTTCCCATTCGCAAAAGGAATCAAATCGCCTTCGCCTTCTAACATCGCCACTGGCCAATCTTTTGCTGACGCTGTCGTTTCGAAGGAGAGCAGCTGTCCTTTTTGGGGACGAACATCGACGTGGTAGTTCAAGTGTTCTAACAGTTGGCCTAATCCTGGTCCGGCGGTTAAACAAACATGATCCGCTGGAATTTCTGCGTATCTAGTAGAAACGACCCAATTTTTTTCTTTATAAAGTCTAGCCTTCCCTTGGATGAAAACGACCCCATTGGTACGGGCCCGTTCTTCTAGGAACGCTAGATAAGCAGCGCCATCTAGTCGACCTCCTCCGGAAATTTTCAAAGCCGGTAGTGGTTTGAGCAAAGGTAAAGCTTGCTGCGTTTCAGCAGGAGAAAGACAGGTGATTTGACCGATTTCCGGTGCCTCTTTGCGCCGTTCCTCCGCCAGTTCCGCTAATGCTGCCAACTGATTTTCTGGGCGAATGATCAATGTACCTGAGCGTTGATAAATATCTGTGGTCAGTGAGAAATCTTGTGTCAATTTTTCGAAAAAAGCAGCCCCATCTTTAGCTAATTGATACCATCGTTTGTTTCGCCGTTTCGAAAGCCAGGGGGAAATGATCCCGGCACTCGCTTTAGTAGCTTGTCCCGTAGGGTCGTCAACCACGGTCACTTGGTACTTCGTCGTATCTAGATAATTTGCTAAGGTCATCCCAATGATGCCGCCACCGATAATTACGATTTTTTCCATAAAACTGCAAACTCCTTTTTTGTTTCAATCATTGTTCCATATTCTTCTCAAAAAATCAAAGACTGAAAGTTCCTGTCGAAAGTGATTCCCAAACTGTTCCCATTTCAAATGACTGGATTTTCTCGTATAATGGACATGGAAAAGAGGATATTATGCAATCAATCAATCAAGTTTTAAGAGATAAATTCGGTTATACCAGCTTTCGGGAAGGTCAAGAATCAATCATCAATGCCATTCTTTCTCATCAAAATGTTTTAGGCATCATGCCGACTGGCGGAGGAAAATCTGTATGTTATCAGCTCCCGGCTTTATTGTTAGACGGTCTGACATTAGTTATTTCACCATTGATTTCATTGATGAAAGATCAAGTAGATGCATTGAATGACATGGGTATCCCGGCCGCTTATATCAATAGTACCTTATCAGCTCCGGAAATCAACCAAAGGTTAAGGCAAGCATCGAAAGGAGAAATCAAGCTCCTGTATGTCGCTCCAGAGCGTTTGGAATCAGATCATTTTCGCGAATTGCTGCGCTATGTTCCTATATCCCTACTCGCTGTTGATGAAGCCCACTGTATTTCACAATGGGGACATGATTTTCGTCCTAGCTATTTACGCTTAGCGGAAACGATCCATAGTTTTGATCAGAGGCCAACGGTGGTGGCATTGACAGCTACAGCAACGCCAAAAGTTGCCCAAGATATTGAACGACTGTTGCTGATTCCACCAGAGAACCAAGTGAAAACGGGTTTTGCTCGCGAAAATCTATCTTTTGAAGTTATCAAAGAGCAGAAAGATACTTATTTGCTGACCTATTTAAAGATGAACAAAGGGCAATCAGGGATTATTTATGCCAGCACACGCAAAGAAGTCGAACGAATCTATCGTTTATTGAAACAACAATCTATCAATGCTGGACGCTATCATGGCGGATTAACTGAAGAAGAACGTACGCAAAACCAAGAAGATTTTCTTTTTGATCGTCTTCAAGTGATGGTAGCAACCAATGCTTTTGGTATGGGAATCAACAAGAGCAATGTGCGCTTTGTGATCCACGCCCAGATCCCCGGTAATTTAGAATCTTATTATCAAGAAGCCGGACGTGCCGGACGAGATGGTGAACCTAGCGAAGCCATTTTATTATACGCTCCGCAGGATTTACAGATTCAGCAGTTTTTTATCGATCAATCTGAGTCCGATATTCAGTATCGTCAAAATGAATACCTCAAGTTGAGAGAAATGAGTCAATATGGGCATACACAAATGTGTCTTCAACGTTACATATTGCGGTATTTTGGGGAAGACGGTCCCGATTGTGGCCGCTGCAGCAATTGCTTAGATGAACGAGAACAGGTAGATATCACCGTTGAGACGCAAAAAGTGTTGTCCTGTGTGAAACGAATGGGTGAACGTTTTGGCAAAAAGTTAGTGGGGAAAGTGTTGACCGGATCAGCAGATCAGAAAGTCACCCAATGGGGATTTGAAAAATTGCCAACCTATGGTTTGTTGAAAGATTGGTCACAAAAAGAAGTCAATCAACTCATTGACTACTTAACCGCATCAGGCTATTTAGTCCCTTCGGAAGGACAATACCCCCTGCTCAGTGTGTCAGCTGCCGGTGTAGAGGTTCTTTTAGGCAAGGCAAAGGTTTACCGGAAACAAGCCAAAGTACGTCAATTGGTCGTCGATGACGAACTGTTTGACCAATTACGTTCCCTGCGATTGACGCTCGCACAAGAACAAAACTTGCCGCCGTATGTCGTCTTTTCGGACAAGACATTGCGGGAACTTGCGGAGCAGCAGCCTAAAACCCCTATCGAATTTCTACAGATCAAAGGTGTTGGTCAAAACAAGTTAGATAAATACGGTGATGCGTTTCTGGCTGTGTTGAAAGAATACCGAGAAACAACAGAAAAATAGTGCTGCTTTACGATTCAGGAAAAAACAAGGAGAAACCAAGATGCTGAAGATTCGTTATGCGCAAAAAAGGGATACGACATTCTGGCTAGAGCTAGATAATCATTTGTCAAAAGCAGGATTAGCAAAAAAGTTCCAAGATCAACAGGCGTTGATCTTAACCGATGAGGAAGAACCTGTGGGGATTCTTCGCTACCAATTGTTTTGGGATACCATTCCCTTTTGTACCATGCTGGTGGTCAACGAATCCCAGCAGAGAAAAGGGAGAGGAAGGCACTTCCTCCGCCTTTGGGAAGCAGAAATGCGGAAACAAGGGTATGGGATGTGTATGACCTCTACTCAGTCTGATGAGAGCAGTCAGCGTTTCTATCGAAAATGTGGCTACAAAGATGCCGGTGGGTTGCTTATGGACGTACCAGGTTTTGAACAGCCGTTGGAATTGTTTTTTGTGAAGCCGTTATGATCAAAAAATCGTCTATCACGTTATCTCAAGCGAGCCAATTCGAGGTTCGCTTTTTTATTTTTCTTGTGCGGAGTTTGTTAGAATGCTGAAACGCATTCCAAACTTTGCAACAGGTTGATTTGAAAGCGGTTCCTGTTCCAATGGACGCCAAACTTCCCTATAATAAACCTACCGATAAAAAAGTAAAGGAGTTTCATCAATGAAAGAAAAAGTGATGGATGCGATGCAGAAGTTTTCGAAAGCCATGTTTGTTCCGGTACTGATATTGCCGATTGCCGGAATCTTGATCGCAATTGGTAATGTTTTCACAAATGTTCGTTTGATTGAGCGTTTCCCATTTTTGGATAATCCGATCACAACTGGTTTTGGGAGTATATTATCTGCTTCGCTCCTACCGATTTTGACGAATCTCGGCATCATATTTTGTGTAGGGATCGCTCTTGGTCTTGCCAAAAAGAAAAAGGCAGAAGCCGGTTTTACAGCGTTATTAGGCTATCTGGTATTCTTATATGCCATGAATAAATTCTTGGAACTTCGGGGGATGCTAGTAGCGGCAGATGCACTTCAAGGATCAGGACAAGCACTGGTCTTAGGGATTCAAGTTTTAGACATGGGTGTTTTTTTAGGAATCATTTTAGGAATTATTGTTGCATTGATTCATAATCGTTTCATCGATACCACGTTCAATAACGCCTTTCAGGTATATGGTGGTGCTCGTTTTGTGTTTATCATTTTGATTCCAGCCGTCGTTTTGTTGGCCATTCTGTCTTCGATCGTATGGCCAGTGATTCAAACGGGTATTGATGGCTTAGGTGGAATCATTCAAGAAACAGGAAACTTCGGCATCTTCTTGTATGGGACGCTAGAAAGATTATTGATTCCAACTGGACTCCATCATCTGATCTATACGCCATTTCTCTATACATCACTTGGAGGAGTCGCTGAAGTCGGTGGTCAAGTCTTTGAAGGAGCCCGTAACATTTACTTTGCAGAAATTGCGGATCCGGCAGTAAAGGTTCTCTCGCAAAGTGTCATCTGGGATGCACGAGGAATTTCAAAAATGTTTGGCTTGCTTGGTGCCTGTCTAGCTATGTATCAGACCGCAAAACCAGAGAATAGAGTCAAGGTCAAAGCTATTTTGATCCCAGCAGTGGTGACTTCCTTTATTGCTGGGGTAACGGAACCGATCGAATTTTCGTTTATGTTCGTTGCACCAGTTTTGTTCGTGATCCATTCCGCATTAAGTGGACTGAGTATGGTTGCATTGAATATTTTTGGCTCAAGAGCGATTGGTCCGAATGGCTTTATTGATTTCCTTTTGTATAACTTGCCGTTAGGGATTGAAAAGACTCGCTGGCCCATCTATATCGCCGTTGGCATAGTATTTTTCTTTCTCTATTATGCTCTTTTCCGCTTTTTGATTACCAAAATGAATTTGAAAACAGTCGGTCGGGAAGATGAAGGGAATGAAACAAAATTGTATTCAAAAAAAGAGTACAAAGAGAAACGGTTAGCAGGAGCTGGTGTTGGAGTGACGGCAGAAGTAATCCCTTCATCTGTACCAACGGACTCGATTTCAGCATTGATCACGAAAGGTTTAGGTGGAGACAGTAATATTAAAACGATTGACAACTGTTACACACGATTGCGTTTGAAACTAAAAAATCCAGAACTAGTGGATGAGACATTGCTAAAAGAAGAAACCCAAGCCAAAGGCGTTATCAAGAATGGTGAGAATGTCCATGTTGTTTATGGATTGACTGTACCAAAAGTACGAGAAGAATTAGAAAAGTTTCTTGGACGAGAAGGAGAGATTGAATGATGAAGAATTTTTCAGTAGTGATTGCCGGTGGAGGAAGTACCTTCACACCAGGGATCGTGATGATGCTGTTAGATAATCAAAACCGCTTCCCATTGAGAAAGCTGACACTTTATGATAATGATGAAGCGCGACAAAGAACTTTAGGTGAAGCATTGACGATCTTATTAAAAGAACAGGCACCACAGATCGAATTTTCTTATACGACGGATCCGCAAGCAGCTTTTACTGGTGCTGACTTTTGTATGGCTCATATTCGAGTAGGCAAATATGACATGCGGGAAAAAGACGAGAAGGTTCCTCTACGCCATGGTGTGTTCGGTCAAGAGACTTGCGGACCTGGCGGTATCGCTTATGGTATGCGCAGTATCACCGGAATGTTGGAAATCATTGATTATATGGAAACGTATTCGCCAGATTGCTGGATGTTAAATTATTCGAATCCGGCAGCGATTGTAGCAGAAGCCTGTCGTGTGTTGCGACCTGACGCAAAAGTGTTGAATATTTGCGATATGCCAGTGGGCACCTTGCGACGGATGTCGCAAATTATTGATAAAAATCCAGCAGACTTAGAAGTTCGTTATTTTGGCTTGAATCATTTTGGCTGGTGGACCAGCATCAAGGACAAAGAAGGCAACGAATACATCCAACAAATCAGGGAATATGTTGCACAGAATGGCTATCTCACTCAAGTTGAAGTGGACACCCAACATACAGATCCTAGTTGGCAAGAAACCCACAAAAAAGCCAAAGATCTTTTGGCTCTGACACCAGAGTATTTGCCAAATACGTATTTAAAATATTACTTATACCCAGATTACGTTTATGATCATATGAAAGAGCATCCCGAATATACGCGTTCGAATGAGGTCATGGAAGGAAGAGAAAAGCGAGTCTTCGACCATGCGAAAAAAATCATCGAACAAGGATCGGCAGAGGGTATCGCATTTGAAATCGATGCTCATGCAACCTTTATTGTGGATCTGGCACGAGCAATTGCGTTCAATACGCATGAACGAATGGTCATGATTGTTGAGAATAACGGGGCAATCGCTAACTTTCCTGATGATGCCATGGTGGAAGTTCCTTGTATTGTTGGCTCTGATGGACCAGAAGCTTTGGCACAAGGCAAGATACCATCTTTCCAACAAGCCTTGATGTTCCAACAAGTCACTGTGGAAAAATTAGTGGTGGAGGCATATGTGGAAAAGAGTTACCAAAAAATGTGGCAGGCGTTAACCCTTTCCAAAACCATTCCTAGCGCAAAAGTAGCCAAAGATCTCTTAGATGATCTGGTCTCAGAAAATGGTGATTATTGGCCGGGACTCCACTAAAATGTTTCACATGCTGAGAAACATTTCTGATCAAAAGATGTCACTTTGAAAAAACTTACAACAATTAGTGCTCACTAAAAAGTCTGAGGATGACAGAGGAGATAGAGGATCTGAATGATAAACGAGAGGGAGTGCATCTGTGGTGCAGTAGTTGATGGCTGCAAGCTGGATGTTTGCCAACCCTCTTGTCAATCATTCGGATTTTTTTGCTGGAATCACTGACATTCTAAATGTTTATCAAGAATTCAAAGGGAGATGAGCAATGGTCTTTTTGTGGGGATCTTTTTTAAGTATGCTAAAATAGAAATGAATTAGCAGAGATAAGGGAGCGAGAGGAATGTTTTTAGGGATTGATATTGGAACGACGGCAATAAAAATCGGTTTGTTGGAAGAACGGAAAATCATTTATCAACGTTCTTTTCCTATTTATACCAAAACAGAAAAAGGTCGCACACAGTCTGCGTCAGAAATTATAGCTGTACTTTTGAAAGGGATCACGGAGATTCCCTCCTCTTTACGAGAGCAAATAACAGCGATTGGGTTCAGTACAGCGATGCATAGTCTAATGCCAGTGATAAATGAGAAATTTGAAGAAATCTATATTTGGTCAGATAATCAGGCTAGCCAAGTGATTGCAGAGTTTCGTCAATCCTCATTGTCAGAATCGTTTTATCGGCAGACTGGGACACCGATCCATGCGATGTCGCCATTTGCTAAGTTGCTTCACTTCAAATCCGCTGGCGGTTTTGATGGTAAGACAAAATGGTATGGGCTGAAAGAATTGGTGATGCTTTTATTTACCGGAGCTCCTTGGATCGACCGAAGTACTGCATCGGCAACAGGCCTCTACTCCCTTGAAGAAAAAAATTGGAGTCAAGAGATTCTTCACTATTTGGACCTTTCCATTGAACAGTTTGCGCCAATCTGTGACACGACCGATCGGTTTCCTATTGCTGCGTCCGCTGCCGCTCGCTATGGATTGAATGAAACAGTAGAGATCATGTGCGGCGCCAGTGATGGCTGTTTGGCGGCTTATGCAGGGTATGTATCGACTGGAATCAAAAATAGTTTGACGATCGGCACTAGTGCTGCTGTTCGAAAGGTGACGGATCAACCGGTGTTCGATCAGCGGCAAAATTTTTGTTATTACCTTAAAGAAGGTCAATATGTCATTGGTGCTCCGTCGAATAATGGGGGGTGCGTCCTTGCTTGGATCAAAGAAACATTGGCACAAGATCCTGACACTTTCTATGAAAGCCTCCCAAGAATCATTGAAGAAACCATAATCGGTAGCCATGGTCTGCGCTTTTTTCCGTTTATCAATGGGGAACGGGCTCCTTATTGGACATCTGATATCAAGGCGTCTTATCATGGTTTGACGATTCAACATACTCGGGCAGATATGATTCGTGGAGCAATTGAGGGGATGTTGTTGAATATTGGTGTTTTAAAAGAAATGGCAGCAATTACCGATGAAGTGACGATCAGCGGTGGCGTTTTCCAATCGAAAGCCATTGCACAATTAACAGCTGATATCTTGGGCGTGACATGTTATTTGTCACCGGCAAACGAACCAATTTTTGGTCTTTATGATCTTTATTTTGGTCATCGTTTGGCAGCAAGAGACCACTTGCAGACCATTACGCCGAATCAAAAAACGAGCGCAGCCTACGCGTCGCTCGCTGAACATTATTTTGACTAGCAGAAAAGGTTGCGGCTGAAGTATCAGCGAGATTGAACAACAAGATTGAACAACAAGATTGAACGACCTGAAAGCAACTGAATGGCTTCATTTATCGATTAGATGCGAAGCGGGCCAGCCAGATAGCAGGGGTGATCCTAGAATTTTTTGGCTACTCCATATGTTGAAGCCCCGGACTCTTTTAGTTGATTTCGGCAGTAAATGCCTCTACGAGGTACTCCATTAGCAGTAAAAGCTTTCCGTAAAAACTCGTATATTGGATGTTCTGCGTATCATATGGTCGTTCATCAGTGACACCAAAAGAAAAATTTGCTAGTTGATGGGCTCGGTGTTCACCATTGCCGCAAAAAAGGACAGTGGGGATTTGATGGTCATTCGCTAGTTGCATTTTTTCTAGCACTTTCTGTGTCTCCCCCGATTTAGAAATCGTGATCAGCATACTGATGTTGTCGATATTATTACTAATGATACCGCCGGAATCAGAAGCACTCACCAGTAAAGTTTTAATACCATTAACCAACATTTTTTTATGAAGGTATTCTGCTATGATACCAGAAAAGCCAGTGGCATAAATGGTAATGAATTTATCATTGTTTTGAGCATAAATTTCTTTGATCGCATCAATAGAGGCTGCAATGCCTTCTGTGTTGATCTGATAGTCAATGGCTGCTTCAGTGGTCATTTGACGATTCAGCCGATTTTTTAAGAAATAAAGTAATTCCAAATAGCCGGAAAAACCTAATTTTTGTGCTAATCGCACCAGTGTTGCTGGAGAAGTATAAAGCTCTTGCGCGATTTTTCGCAAAGGGACGCCTTCGATTTTGTCCGTATGAGACACCAAATAAGTGAGGATGTGCTGCTCGCTTTCGGAAATTTTTTTTCCTTTGGTCAATACATTTAAGTCCATGCTATTGCTCCTTTTCGTAGTAACATCATCATACAATGAAGAGAAACAGAAAGTAAAACTTTTTTCTTTATCCTTTTTTTAAACAACCTTCTTACACCGTCTTCGCAAGAGAAGATGGATAAGTTTGGTTGTTTATTTCATTATAAGAGATTATAATTTCTTATATAGAAAAAACAAAGGTGGAATACAAATGACGAAACCCTATGGGACTGTTTTGATTAAAGCCGCGAAAATCATGGATTATCTTGCGGAAGAACCCAACAAATCGTTGCAAGAGATCGCAGCTGCTACAGACTTAACCAATTCAACCGCGTTAAAGATTCTCGAAACATTACAGCTGATCGCCTATGTTGCAAAGGACAAGCAAAAAGAATACCGCTTAGGATC
The DNA here is from genome assembly GCF_051714805.1 of Enterococcus sp. AZ091. Classification (NCBI taxonomy): domain Bacteria; kingdom Bacillati; phylum Bacillota; class Bacilli; order Lactobacillales; family Enterococcaceae; genus Enterococcus; species Enterococcus sp. AZ091. The sequence goes on from NZ_JBIOSO010000001.1 coordinate 1,937,201, forward strand.
TAAACTCGTCAAATATGCCAATAAAAATATTCAAGAACTTGACTTGGTAGAGATCAGTCTGCCATTTTTGGAAGAATTGCAGGAAAAAGCCGATGAGACCATCCATTTGGGGGTTTTGACAGCGAATGAAATCTTGTATGTCAATAAACTGGAACCTCAAAATCAAACTATTCGCATGTCGTCGAAGGTGGGAATTTCAAGACCTTTATATAGCTCAGCGATGGGGAAAGCTGTATTGGCAGAATTCGATGAGACAAGCTATGAAGCTTATTTAGATGAAACACCTTTACAACCTTATACTGAGAACACCATCACGAATGTTCTTAAATTAAATCAAGAGTTAAGAGAAGTGCGTCAGCTGAAGATCGCTTTTGATGATGAAGAAATGGAGAAAGAGATTTTTTGTATCGGCGCGGCTCTTTTGAAAGATGAGGAAATTGTCGGTGCTTTCTCAGTCAGTCTGCCAAAATACCGATTGACCGAGAGCTATAAACAAACATTGCTTCAAGAAATACGTGCCACAAAAGATAAAATCGAAGCAGCTATTTGAAATACTTTTGGAAACCCCTTGCAAAAGAAAAAAGACCAGGTATAATAAAGATAAGATTTCTTTATAATAAAACTTAATTTCCAAATAGGAAATTAAGAACGGAGGGGTTTATGAAAAAAGTAGAGCGATTATCAAAGTTAAAAGCCTGTGGAATCGTTGCAGTCGTTCGAGGCACTACAAGGCAAGAAGCGCTGGAAGCTAGTCGTGCCATCGTCCGAGGCGGTATTAAAGGAATTGAATTGACCTTCACGGTTCCGCAAGCTGCTGAAGTGATTGCAGAGTTAGTCAATGACTATCAAGAGGACCAAGAAGTGATCATAGGAGCTGGCACGGTACTTGACGCAGTGACTGCCCGCTTAGCGATTATGGCTGGCGCAGAGTATATCGTCAGTCCGACATTTGATCGCGATACAGCTGAGATTTGTAATTTGTATCAAGTACCTTATTTGCCAGGCTGTATGACGATCACTGAAATGAAAGAAGCCTTGAAATCAGGCGCAGACATCATCAAGCTGTTTCCAGGAAGTGCCTATGGTCCTAGTATCATTTCCGCTTTCAAAGCACCATTGCCCCAATTGAATATTATGCCTACTGGCGGAGTCAGCTTGGAAAATATGTCTGAGTGGTTCAATGCCGGAGTGGTCGCTGTTGGTGTCGGTGGTAATTTGTTAGCGCCAGCTGCTAGTGGTGATTTCGAGAAAGTGACAGCGGTTGCTTCACAATATGTGGCCAAGTTAAATGACATTCGAGGTAACTGAGATGACTAGAATTATTACCTTAGGCGAGATTATGTTGCGCTTATCGACTAGTTCTGGTGTACGCTTGGAGCAAAGCGGACATTTTGCTGCACACTATGGCGGTGGTGAAGCAAATGTTGCTATCTCTTTAGCTAACTATGGGCACGACGTCTCTTTTGCAAGTAAAGTCCCGGCAAATGATCTCGGAAAAGCTGTTACCCATCATTTACGCAATTACGGAGTGGATTGCAGTCTGCTTCTAAGCGGTGGTCCCCGGCTGGGTACTTACTATATGGAATCTGGTGTAGGAGAACGTGCAGCAAAAGTCATTTATGACCGTGCAGGGTCAAGTTTTGCGGAAATCAAGACCAATGAATGGTCAGAAGCGATCTTTAAAGATGTCGCACTTTTCCATGTATCCGGCATTACACCAGCGTTATCCGAGACGTGGCGGGATTTGACCCTTTCACTTGTTAAGCGTGCGAAAAAAGCAGGTTGCAAAATCAGTTTCGATATCAATTATCGTGGCAAACTGTGGACGACAAATGAAGCCGCCGCCTTTCTAAAGGAAATCCTTCCTTTGGTCGATTATTGTTCGGCGGGCAAGTTGGATGCACAAGTTTTTATGGAGATTCCAGCCTATACAGGGCAAGGAAATGAGTTGCTGTATTATTACCAACAAATGAACCAGCGTTATCCGAATATTGAACTGTTTTATTCGACAAAACGAGAAGTGCTTTCCGCCAGTGCTAATACATTGATGGGTACTCTTTGGCATAACGGCCAATATGCAGCTTCTCAAGAACACCGCATCGATCCTATTGTTGATCGAGTAGGCGGAGGGGATGCTTTTTGTGCAGGCGTCCTGCATGGCATTCTAAGTGGGTATTCCTCTCAGGAAACCATTGACTTTGCTACCGCAGCATCTGCATTAAAGCACACGATTCATGGAGATTGTAATCAATTTACAGAAGCGGAAGTAGCTGAATTTTTAGCAGCCGGATCTGGAAAAATCATTCGCTAGGAGGAACCAGCATGCAAGAAATGGAAACCCGTTATACACACAGCCCAGCAGATATTCGACACTATAGTACCGAACAATTACGCAATGAATTTTTGGTAGAGAAAATTTTTGTACCCGGAACGATCCAGTTGACTTATACCCATAATGATCGCATGATCTTTGGCGGAGTAACGCCTACGGATCAACCATTAGAGATTCAATTGAGCAAAGAGTTAGGCGTAGAATACTTTTTGGAACGCCGTGAACTAGGTGTGATCAATATTGGCGGTGCAGGAACCATTGAAATTGACGGCACCAAAGAAGACATGAAAAAGCAAGACGGATACTATATCGGAAAAGAAACGAAACATGTAGTCTTTTCTTCAAAAGATCCAAATGATCCGGCGAAATTCTATGTATCCAGTGTACCGGCACATCATAAATACCCGAATGTAAAAATCAGTATCGATCAGGTCAAACCAATGGAAACAGGTGAAGGCTTGACGCTGAATGAACGGAAGATTTATCAGTATATTCATCCGAATGTGTGTGAAAGTTGCCAGCTGCAAATGGGGTATACGATTTTAGAACCAGGTAGCGCTTGGAATACGATGCCTTGTCATACCCATGAACGCCGTATGGAAGCCTATGTTTATTTTGATTTCGCCAATGAGGACACAAAAGTTTTCCATATGATGGGTAAACCAGATGAAACCAAACATTTAGTAGTCGCAGAAGAGCAAGCAGTCATTTCCCCAAGTTGGTCGATCCATTCTGGAGTCGGAACAAGCAACTATTCCTTTATTTGGGCAATGTGCGGGGAGAACATCACATACACAGATATGGACATGGTTCCCATGGATGAGTTGAAATAATAAAAGAAAGAAGGATGAAGATGGATTTTTCAATGGATCACTTTCGTTTAGATGGCAAGATTGCATTAGTTACCGGCGCAGTTTATGGGATTGGCTTTACGATCGCCCAATCTTTGGCAGCAGCTGGTGCAACGATCGTCTTTAATAATTTAACACAAGAATCAGTCGATGAAGGCTTAAAAAATTATCAAGCAGCCGGCATCAAAGCCCATGGCTATGTCTGTGATGTCACCGATGAAGCAGCAGTCAATGAAATGGTCAAAACCATAGAGGAAGAAGTAGGTGTCATTGATATCTTAGTCAACAATGCAGGGATCATCAAACGGATCCCAATGTTGGAGATGTCAGCCGCTGATTTCCGTCAGGTAGTTGATGTTGATTTGAATGCGCCATTCATCGTTTCTAAAGCCGTTTTGCCTTCCATGATCAAAAAAGGACATGGCAAAATTATCAATATTTGTTCTATGATGAGTGAACTTGGCCGCGAAACCGTTGCTGGTTATGCAGCTGCTAAAGGTGGGCTTAAAATGCTAACCAAAAACATCTGTTCTGAGTTTGGTGAAGCAAACATTCAGTGTAACGGCATTGGCCCTGGTTATATCGCGACACCGCAAACTGCACCCTTAAGAGAGATCCAACCAGATGGATCTCGTCATCCCTTTGATCAGTTCATTGTGGCAAAAACGCCAGCAGCGCGTTGGGGAGAGCCCGTAGACTTAGCCGGTCCTGCTGTCTTCTTGGCTTCTGACGCTTCTAATTTTGTCAACGGACATGTTCTCTATGTGGACGGTGGTATTTTGGCTTATATTGGCAAACAGCCTGAGTAATCCTCCTAAGTTCCTGATTTCTAAAACAGGCGAACTTAGCAATCAAAAAAGCTCCTATTCTTCGCACATCCTCAATGGATTTTGCAAAGAGTAGGGGTTTTCTTTGTCGAATTTTCCGATAAAAAAATGAATGGAAGAACCTCTTCTCTGAGAAGGCGGATCGTGGTTCTAGCCAAGTTCGATCAAGAAGAAGGGGGGAGCCGCTTACTAAAGAACAAACAGTTAGTTTTCTTGCAGCTTTGCTCTAGTTTTTTTCTTTATTTGATAAATTTTTTAGACTATTCAATTGTCATTGGATATGAGTAAATAAATTAGGGGTTCTATCGATTTTCCACTAAATCAATTGATAGAAAGAACAAATTAAATTAGGAGGATTAAGATGAAAAAATGGTTTCTAGTAGCAATGCTATTTATTTGTAGTGTCTTTGTTAGTACGCAAAAGGCAGCTGCCCAAACGGAGGGCTCGATCACAGATTCCTCTTATTATCGCAACGCTTTAACCGAGAAGATTCCTGCAGATAATGCTTTTATTATGAGAAATGGTGAATCAACCACGATAGAAAAAGTGTCTGGAGTCGTGAATAGTGAAAGAATAGTTACTGGGATTAATTCTGTAAAAGAGAGCGCTGCTCTGATAAGAAATGTTGGGTATTATCAAGGGCATCCGGTCAATGTCAAGGTGACTGTCAAGATGTTGGAACCTTCAGGTGCGGATATGCTTATCACGAAAAACGAATTTCTAAGATTGAAAATATGGGCAAATGGTACCTCAGAAATCACCTATGAATTTTTAGACGATAAGATGCAGCCAATTCAACTAAAGACGACTTTTAATGAAATGGGTTTGAACAAATGGAAAGACATACGAATTCCTCAGGCTGCTACTGCCATAGAACATATCTTTGCTGCTCCCGATTCCACGATCCAATACAGCGAAGACGAGCAAGGCACTTTGACGTTAAAAGGACAAGGAAACGCAGATAATTGGTCAGATGATGCTTGTAAACTGGCAATCACAACAAAATCTATCTCGAAGTTTCAGTTTATTGTCAAAAATAATGACTCAAGATCTTCTATCGCTGGGATATCTGAATTAAAGTATTTATCCGTTTTTTTCCCAGCAGTTGAATTTCCTTATGCCTATCCACAAACACTAGCCACTCAGAACATCGAAAACAATGAAGTGATCACTCGTTTCCAACAAACAGTTCCTTACACTGAAACAAACAATTCTCGAACAACTTTATCTTACAGAATCGAAAATCCAGATCAAAATCAGTTTCAATTAAAAGGAGTCGAGATCAAAGATTTTTCTGGAACGGATCGAACAAATTGGTTTGACCAGACCATCGATGATGAGGGGAATTTGCTTGTTCATGCAAAAGCTTCTACACTAAAAAACCGGGCCTTTTATGACAATAGTTATCAGTTTACCATTCACCACACCTTTACTGGAAGTGCAGAACAACCGGTCGATCCTGCACTGATCGAGAATGACTGTTTTCAACTTCAACCAATTCTTTATGAAGATATTGGTGATGGTGAACAGTTAATCGGAAAACTTTCTGCGTCCATTTACTACTATAACGAAGTGAAGATCAAATTTGTTGATGAAAACAATCAACCGCTCTTAGATTCGGGGGAAATCAGAGGGCTGATCACCCATTCTGTTGATTTATCTTCGTTCTATCCCACCATTACTGGGTACTATCCGATCCGAGAAGAAAAAGACCACATCATTGTCATGCCAGATTCTCAAGAAGTTTTCCATCGTTACAAAAAAGGTGTCCCACTACTCTTTACATTAAAAGACCGACAACAAAGAATCGTGATTCCACGCTTTTCTAAAGAAGTCAAGTTATCTTATGACCTTTCCCATGACAGCCATCAAAGCGTCCAAGTTGTTGCCCAATATGGAGAGAAAAAACAGGTGCTAAGAAACTATGATGTGGGAAATACACAAACGGAAGACTCGGTCGTTTTCGAAGTACCAGAAGAATGGCTTAATAAAGAGGTAAAATTATATCTAGAGAATAAAGAGGGGGATCAATCAGCAGCAGAAACTCGCGTGTTTGTTCCTGAGTCAGGACCAAGGCTGCAAGTGCCGGCAGTCTTATCTTTTGGAACACACCCTATTCCAGCTTTTAATCAGTATCTTTTTGCTGAAAGTCAGCCAATCAAAGTGGAAGATAACAGTCGCTTAGAAAAAAGCAAATGGACAGTGAAAGTAAAAATCGATACGCCGCTTAAAAACAGTCAGCAACAAGAGCTGCGAGATGCGCTGATTTTTGTTGATAAAACAGGGGATATTCTCTTGTCGGACAAAGCACAGCCGGTCTGGGAAGGCAGTGGATCCGCCACATTAGCTGAGAATCGATTGAAGCTGTTATTGCGACCAACGGATCATGTCGGGGAGTATCACGGCTCGCTGGTTTGGATGTTTGAAGATGCGCCTCAGTAAAAAAATTTTCTATCCGTAAAGTTCAACCTTTTTTCATAATAAAACAAAGTAAGAAACAAGCCCTTAATTCACTAAGGCTGCGACATTCACATAGCTGAAATAAACAAGCAACGTGTTTCCAAAGGGAGAAAAACACGTTGCTTGTTGTTGATTGGTAAACAAAGAATTCTAACCGAATTACAGCAATATCTCACTGCTGAGAGAAAGATTCGCTTCTTTGATTGCTTGACAAATCAAGCGAGCAACGATTAAAGCCCCTTGATCATTCAAGTGAGTATTGTCACTGATACCTTCGGGATAATTCGGATATTCGTTTTTTGAAAGATGCAAAAAAAAAACTGGCGAGCTTGCCTAGTTGCAAATGTGGAAAAATAGTTTTGCGTCATCGTGAATATATCCAGACAAGGAATCTCAAAGGCAGCAGCAAAATCTCTCATAGCTTCTGGATAAGGTCCCACGGTTAGGGGATCCAAGTCATTATGCTGATGGAACTTCAAGCGAGTGATAGAAGTCAGTAAAACTGGATTTGCTTGCTTTTTTGTGCAACAGCAATAAACTGTGCTAAATTTTCTTGATGTTCTTTTGGCGTCGTTCCTCGTTCAGGATCTGTTTTCTGATCGTTATGCCCAAACTGAATCAAGAAATAGTCTCCGGGTGCAAGTAGTTGCTCTGCGTGCAAGAGGCGTTCTTCTTGAATGAAGCTTTTGGTTGAACGTCCATTCATTGCTAAATGAATGACCGTAACCTCTGGGGAGAGGAAGGTTGGTATTTTTCTCCCCAGCCAGTTTCCGGACGCTTGTCATTCATTTTTGTTGCAGCAGTTGAATCACCGGCAATAATTAGTTTAACCATCATCCACCTCTAAAAATCAAAATAATCCGCTGCATTTTGGTAACAGATACCTTCAACAAATTCTTTTAACTGTCTGGTATCACATGGTGCTTCGCCGCGAAGAATGAGTTCTCCCAACCATTCACAAAAAACTCTTCGGAAATATTCATGTCTGGTATACGAAAGAAAACTACGGGAATCAGTCAGCATACCAACAAAATTTGCTAACACGCTACCATCTGCAAACTTCGTCAATTGCTGACGCATGCCGGCACGGGTATCGTTGTACCACCAGCCAGAACCTAATTGTATTTTATTTTTACTTTCTTTTTGATAACAGCCCATCAGTGCCACCAGTACGTCATAATCATTAGGATTCAATGAATACAAAATCGTTTGAGGAAGAGCCTCTTTCCTCTCCGCAGCATCCAGTAATGCTTGAAGTGAGCCAGTGATCGGCTGATCGTTGATGCCGTCATAACCTGTGTCAGGTCCCAATTGATTGAGCATATTCGTGTTGCAGTTTCTATAAGCATGAAGATGCAGTTGCATCGTCCAGTCATGGTTGTGATATTGTTCAAATAAATGAAGCAAGAGGGCAGAGCGATAGACTGCTGCTTCTGCTTCTGTAATGATTTCCTGATTTCTCGCTTTTTCAAAGATAGCTTGAGGAGACACGCTGTTTTCTAGGAAATGCAAGTGATCCAATGCGTGATCGGATAAGCGACAATTCATTTGGTGAAAAAAAGTAATTCGGCAGTCAAGTGCTGTTAACAAATCTTCATAGCTATCGATCCTGTGGCCAACAACTGTTGCTAATTGATCGATATAGTCGTTAAATCCACTTTGTTGGATATTTAAGGCTTTATCAGGACGAAAGGTTGGTAATACCCGAAAGCGGCTTTCTTCGTTAGCCAATTTGCGATGAAATGCTAGTGAATCTGTCGGATCATCGGTAGTACAAATGAGTTGCACATTGCTGTTGGCGATGATTTCTCTTCTGCTAAAGGTCTTTGATTGCAATTTTTGGTTGACGATTTGCCAGATTTCTGGCGCGTTTTCTTCATTGATCATAAGATCGACACCAAAGAAACGTTTTAACTCCAAGTGGGTCCAGACGTAAAGGGGGTTGCCGATAATTTTAGGAACTGTCTGGCACCAAGCAATAAATTTGTCATAATCCGCTGCTTCGCCAGTAATCAACGATTCATCTACTCCACATGCCCGCATCAACCGCCATTTGTAGTGGTCACCGGCCAACCAAGCTTCGGTGATATTTCGGAAAGGATGATCATCATAAATCTCTTGGGGATCTAAATGGCAGTGGTAGTCAATGATAGGCATTTTCTTGGCGTATTGATGATACAAATCTTTGGCAAAGTCATTCGTTAGTAAAAAATCATCATTTAAAAACATTGGCTTCCTCTTTTCTTCGTTTATAAAGTGACACCATTCTTGAAGATGGCGATTTCTCGAACATTATTTGCTTCATTACGGGTTTTGGTCCCACTAGCGACCGCAATGATCGCTTGAATAAAATCAGCGAGAACGTCTTCCATTGGTTCATATAATAACCGACCTGCATTGAAATCCATCCAATGGGGTTTCTTCTCGAATAATTCTTGGTTGGTGGCAACTTTCATCGTAGGGACAAAGGCACCAAAGGGGGTTCCTCGTCCTGTCGTAAATAAGACCAACTGACAATCAGCCGAAGCGAGAGCAGAAGCAGCCACTAGGTCATTACCAGGTCCTTCAAGAAGACTGAGACCGCTTTCGCGGATTTTATCTCCGTATTTCAAGACGTCGACGACCGCAGAGGTGCCGGATTTTTGCGTGCAGCCTAAAGACTTATCTTCCAATGTGGTGATTCCACCCGCTTTATTGCCTGGAGAAGGATTCTCATAAACAGGTTCGCCATACGAAAGAAAATAATCTTTAAAGTCATTGATCAGATGAAGAATCTTTTCAAAAGTTGCTTGGTCTTTGGCACGAGACATCAATACTTGCTCGGCACCAAACATTTCCGGTACTTCCGTCAACACAGTGCTGCCACCTTGAGAAACCAAGAAATCTGAAAATGCTCCTAATAACGGGTTGGCAGTGATACCAGAAAATCCATCTGAGCCGCCGCATTTTAAGCCAACTTTTAACTCACTCAACGGAACGTCTTCACGTCGATCATCTTTGGCTGCTTGCAGCAATTCGTGCAATAATGCTTCACCCGCTTCGATTTCATCTTGGCTTTCTTGAGCGACTAAGAATTTGACACGATCTGTGTCATAATCACCTAGCTTTTCTTTAAATTCAGCGACCGTATTGTTCTCACATCCGAGTCCGAAAACGAGCACCCCACCAGCATTTGGGTGTTGCACAGCATCAATCAAAATTTGCCGGGTGTTTTGGTGATCTTGCCCTAATTGAGAACACCCATAAGGATGTTTGAGAATCGTGACCGAGTCAAAGGTTCCTAAGTCGGGACGACTTTGTTTGAAATTTTCGACGATGATCTCAGCGATTCCATTGATACAGCCCACTGTGGGTACGACATACAAATCATTACGAATCCCGACTTTGCCATTTTTTCTCCGGTAGCCTTTAAAAGTCAATTGGCTTTTTGGATACACTACTGGTTGTAGATTCGGCTCATAGGTATAAGCCAGCGTTCCTGAAAGATTGGTCTTGACATTGTGGGTATGTAAACACTGTCCAGCTTTTACATCGGACAAAAGATGACCAATAGGGTAACCATACTTGATGACGTGATCGCCTTTATTCAAATCAATAAGTGCGATCTTGTGACCTTGAGGAATCTCCTCTGTAAAACTATAGGATCGGCCTTCAAATGTAAGCTGTGTCTCTTTCGTGATTGCATGCAGAGCAACCGCAACATTGTCTTTTGGATGCAATTTGAGAAAATCGCTTTTGTTTTTTATTTCTGTCATAATCATTCCGCCTTTTTTTGAGTCGGCTCATTTTTTAATGAGTCAACGAGGTGTCGAGAACCCTTGTATGAAAGTAGCACTACCATTTGTGAAACTTCTTTGTTGAACACGCTCAAGTCCACTCCCCATAACTTTTCTTGTCCTAGAATAAAACTGACTTGTTTAGAAGAGTCGAGCGCCCGTGCCTTTTCAAAGAGAGCTAGCACAGCTTCATCGTCTTGACAATCGGTCGTTAAATACAAGTAAATCAGTCCGGCTAATGATGCAATGATTCTTGGCGGCAGTAACTGTTGCTGATGATGACGGAGCAACAACGGCAAGAGACGTGCTTTAAATTTTGAGACGCTATTCAAGGCGATCGACTGCAGTTGATGATGAACATAAGGATTTTTAAACCGTTCTTTGATCTGTTCCGCATACTGGATCAATTCTTCTTGCGGCAGGTCTAGCATAGGAATCAGTTCTTCATTGAATAGCTCATCAATGAAGCATGTAAAATCAGGATCAAGCATCACCTCTTCAACCGTTGCCAAACCAGCTAGAAGGGCCAGAGGGACCATGGCTGTATGAGGCCCATTCAAAAGATGCACCTTCCGTTCACGATAGGGGGTTAGGTCTTCAGTAAAGATTACATTCAAACTCGCAGCTGGCAATGGAAGTTTCTGAGATACGGTATGCGATGGGTCTTCGATCACCCACAACATGAATGGTTCGGCAGTGACCATCAAACGGTCCTCATACCCGTGTAATTGATTCAACTCCTCTGCTTTTGATTGGGGGTAACCAGGAACGATTCGATCGACTAAACTACAGCAGAAAGTATTTTCATTTTCTAACCAAGTATGAAAGCTGTCCTCTAGTTGCCACAGTGAGCAATATTGTTGGATACACGCTTTTAATTTTTCTCCATTTCGATCGATCAACTCACAGGGAATGATCGTGTAACCTGATTTATTCGCTTGGTATCGTTGATAGAGCAGCGCAGTTAATTTAGCCGGAAAACTTTTTGGCGGCATATCTGTCCGTTTATCTTGAGGATCAAAGGCAATTCCTGCTTCAGTCGTATTGGAAACAATGATGTCCAAGTCATCAATTTCAGCTAGAGCTAAATAATCCTGCCATTGTTCATAGGGATTCAATACGCGGCTAATCGTCGTGATGATCTCAGAGGTTTGGACAGGACGGCCGTCTGCTAATCCTTCTAAAATTACCGTATACAAATGATTCTGCTCCGCCAATAGAGATCCTAGACCTTGTTGAATTGGTTGGACTACTACAGCGCTGCCATTGAAGAGACCTTGCTTATTCATCTGCTGTAGCTGCCAGTTAAAAAAGCCTCGCATAAAGTTTCCTTCGCCGAATTGAATCACTTTTTCCGACTTGCGAGTAGGATGAGTCATTTCAGTTATTTTTTTCATTGTAACCTCCAATATTCATTGATTTATAATGAACGTCTGCCATTTTGCACACGTTAACATTTTTTGGCAACAGCCAAAAGCATTCAAGAAGCGAATGCTAGAGGGAATCTCTGATTGTTAGTTCTGTATCTAAAAGGTATTGTTTTTGTGAAACAGAACCGTTGATTGAATCTAGAAGCAGTTGTGCCCCAAGCTGACTCATTTCAAAAACGGGCTTGCTAATGGTTGTCAACGGGGGATTCGTATATTTTGAAAACGGGACATTGTCAAATCCAATAATGGCGATATCGGCAGGGATTGCAAGGCCATATTCAAGACAAGTGTTGATTGCGCCAATGGCCATGTCATCGTTGGAACAGAAAATCACTTCTGGCGGCTCTGCAAGTTCCAGTAATTGTTTGGCACATTTTCGACCGCTCTCGATAGAATAGTCTCCAGTGACAGCGTATTCTGTTGGAAACGCTAGCCCGTGCTTAGTAAGAGCCCGCATGAAACCTTTCTTACGCTCTATACTGGAACGAAAAGTTGGCTTGCCTTCAATGATCGCAACTTTTTTATAGCCTAACTGAATCGTGTAGTCAATGGCTTGATAAACGCCTTGCGCATCATTGCTTGTGACATTTAAAAATGATGGCTTATCCATTTGCCGATTGAGAACGACCACCGGCAAATCTAAGTGACTGATTTCTTCGATGAAAGTGTCATCTTGATCGCTTTGACTCATAACGATGATGCCATCCATCCTTGGCAAGTCCTCAACTGGACTGGTGAGGGTCGTCATATCGTGGACCGCTAAGCGATACTCTGGCGGTAGGGTGGTATTGATTCCCTTGATCACTTCAACCAAAAAGCGATCCGATGTACCTGCCGACAAATTAGAAAAGTAAAGGCCAATAATATACGACTTCTGATTGACTAGACTTTTGGCATTGACATTCGGCGTATAATTTAAAGAACGCGCAATGTCACCAATTTTCTTTTTTGTGGCTGGCTTGATTAGTGGACTGTCATTTAACGCTCTTGAAACCGTGGTATGGGAGACGCCTGCGATTTTTGCAATATCTTTGATAGTGACCATATGTATCCCTCGACTTTCTCATTGGTTTTAGCATATATCCTAAAGAGAGGAATGTCAATATATCAATAATGCACACGTTAACTTTTTTCTTTGAACCTGTATTCACAAGAAATTTTTTATGCTAGAATGGACATATCTTAAGAAATGATTCTGTCAGTAATTACAGGAGAAATCTCATGAAAAGGGTAGGGCTAATCAGAAACATTCAACCTTTTTTTATAACATTTTCCTTCCAGTTTCTATAATTGGAAGCGTTTTAATAATGGCGTTTGGAAGTTTCATTTATCATCGCACGTATAAGGATATTCAGAAAACATTGGTCCAAAATCAGCAAAATTTCGTTCAGCAAGTCAAAGGAAATCTCGATCAAAAAATTCAGATCGCTTTAAAGGATTTGCACAGCTGTGCAAACTAGCCTTTTAATAGAACCTTTAAAGAAGGAAGGGGAAAAGAATGGAAATTAGTATTGACATCAACGATTATTTAAATGAAAAGTCAGTGACAGCAACAATCCAAGGGTATATCGATCAGCTTCATCAGGCAGGAGGAGGGAGGCTGATGTTTGCCTCGGGTGTGTATCCAACAAGTTCACTGATGTTAAAAAGTAATGTTGAACTCCATCTACAACCGGGAGCTGTTCTTCGATTCTCGGATGATCCCAAAGAGTATCCAGTGGTGGTTTCGCGTTGGGAAGGGGTGAAACGGGAAGTCTATGCTTCTTGTATCTATGCCGACGGTGCCGAAAATATTGCAATCACAGGTTTTGGCACGATAGATGGTCAAGGTCAGAAATGGTGGGATGTCTTTCGCAATCATCCAGAGCAGCTAGAATATCCGCGACCAAAACTGATCAGTTTTGATTCCTGTCAGCAAATCACATTGCGAGATGTTAGTTTGGTTAATTCTCCTAGCTGGACAGTCAATCCAATCTTATGCCAAGACATCACTGTGGATAATATTAAGATCAAAAATCCTGCAGACTCGCCAAATACTGATGGCATTGATCCGGAGTCTTGCAAAAATGTTCGTATCAGCAATTGTTTGATCGATGTAGGGGATGATTGTATTGCCATTAAATCAGGAACAGAAGAGACAAAAGAACGCGTTTCCTGTGAAAATATCACGATCAGCAACTGTCAAATGCTCCATGGTCATGGTGGGGTCGTTTTAGGAAGCGAAATGAGCGGAGATATTCGCAATGTGACCATCTCAAATTGTATATTCCAAGACACCGATCGCGGCATTCGTTTGAAATCTCGTAGAGGACGCGGCGGGGTTATTGAGGATATTCGAGTGAACAACCTAATTATGGACAGTGTGATTTGCCCATTTACGCTGAATTTGTATTATTTTTGTGGTCCCAAAGGAAAAGAAAAGTATGTTTGGGATAAAAATCCTTACCCAATCTCTGAGGAGACTCCTCAGTTTAGGAGAATTCATTTTGCCAATATCTCCGCGCGAAATGTTCATGCTGCTGCTGGTTTTATTTATGGTTTATCTGAACAATTCATTTCAGATATCTCGTTTCATGAAGTAGCAATTTCCATGGCAAAAGAGCCCATACCCGGAAAACCAGCTATGATGACTGGAATGGAAGAGATGACTAGTCAAGGATTCTATATTGGCTGTGCTAAAAATGTTCATTTTGACCGTTTAGAATTAGTCGATGTTGAACATGCCTTCCATATCGAGAATAGCCAGGGGATTGAAGTTGACCGTTCCCAAGAAAATGGTAAGCCTCTCGTGCTTCATGGTGATTTTTCGTGAAACAGCGGCAAACGTTGCAAAGGTTTGGATCATTTCATAGAAAGGAACCAATAGTTCTTGTAAGAAAGTTCTTTTATGAGAAAACGATTGTCTCGAAAAGTTTTTGTTAGAACTCAATTAACAAGAACCAGTGTCGGCTTATTTTTGCCTATCCTTATGAGAAAAAGCTAGTGCCGTTTGTTCTTTTCAACCACTCTCATGGAGGCAGTTTTTCTATTGGCAAAGAAGAATTACGCAGTAGCAGTCACTATTTGCAGCCAGAAAGTTTTCTCGAAACATTGATCGCTGAGGGCTATGCAGTTGGAGCAATCGATATTTGGGGATTTGGTGAGAGAAAACATGGTGAAAGTACGGTGTTTTAAAATTTTAGTTCATAGGACAAACCACTCTGAACCACCATACTCAATAACAATCAACAGTTCTGAAACTACAATGATGCGTATTGATGGATCAGAAAGTAAATCAGATATAAAAACGGCTGGCAGCCTAGAGGGGGCTTGCCAGCCGTTTTATATCGTCTGTGCTTTATAAGAATTTATTTTATTAGAGAAGCCAACTACGCCAAAAAGGGTTTCCGAAAAAACAATTATCAAGCCGAAAGTGGTAAAATAATGCGAATGCTGCTTAATTTCAATAAGGAAGGATTTTTGAAATGGAAATTAAATTTTTGCAAAAAGATCAACCAAACTGGTTGGCTTATGCGGATCAAATTGCCAGCGTCGATTGGAAAGCTGCTGCATTTGTAGCAAATAAGATGCGTCAGAGAATCTATAACGACTGGGAAGGCGTTTTTGTGGCTGTTGCCCACAATCAATTAGCTGGATTTTGTACGATCGTCAAAGAGGATATTGTCCCTCTTCAAGTCGCTCCTTTTATTGCGACCGTGTATGTTGCTCCCAGCTATCGCGGCAATCATCTTAGTCAGCAATTGGTATCTGCTGCAGAACGACGCTTGCATCAGATCGGTTTTGATACGATCTATATTGTCACTCAGCTGACAGGTTTGTATGAAAAATTGGGCTATCAACAAATTGAGACAGCCACCGATCGCTTTGGGAGAAGGATGCGTGTTTTGGCAAAAAATGAAGAATTCTGCTAGTCAAGCAAATCTCTTTACTTACTTTAAGTTAGTGTTATTATTAAAGTAACAAGTCATCCATTCGAGATGAGAAAAGGAGCAGAAACAATGACGGTGATTATTCCAGAATTTCAACTTCATGAACAGACTCAAATTGGGAAAGTTGTCTTAAAAGTAGCCAACTTAGAAAAAATGATTGCTTTTTATACTCAAGTGATCGGACTATCATTGATCGAAAAAAATCAGCAGACAGCTCGCTTAGGTACGGCAGAGAAAATACTGCTTGAATTGATCAAAGTCGAAAATCCATTGCCTCTCACAAGGAAAACAGGACTGTTTCATGTCGCTTTCCTTTTGCCGACTCGCAAAGATTTAGGCAATACATTGATCCATTATTTGCAAAGCAATGCACCGATCGATGGCGCCAGTGATCATGGCTACAGCGAAGCATTGTACTTAACAGATCCCGAGGGGAATGGGATTGAAGTGTATCGTGATAAACCTAAATCTGAATGGGATATTCGAGAAGATGGCGAAATTGTTGGAATTACAAAAGAAATGGATGCAGAGGGGGTTGTCGCAGCAGCAGACAGCCAACAATCAAGTTTCCCCACAGGTACTATTGTGGGACATGTTCATTTAAAAGTTGCTGATTTAGCCCAGACAGAAACTTTTTATACCCAAGTCGTAGGACTGAGCTTAAAAAATAATTTTGGGAACCAAGCAAAATTTTTTGCGGCAGGAGATTATCATCACCATATTGGCTCGAATACTTGGATGGGCAAAGGTGTGACTCCTATGGCAGACAATGATCTAGGATTGGCTTATTATACCTTTGTGCTCCCAGACAAAGAAGCCTTTGAGTCATTGCTCACGCATCTTGAGAAGGAAAATGTATCCTTTACTCTTGAATCAAGTAGGCGTTTGGCTTTATTGGATCCAAATGGTATCCAAGTCAAAATGGAATACTAGGTAAAAATGATAGCTTTTGATGTTTTTGAATCCTTGATAGCAGTTTCAGTCTAAAGACGGATGGGGAAAGATCGGCTTTATGAGATACTTGGCATATCAAAAAAGGAGTGCAGGAACATGAAATGGTGGCATCTGATGAATACGCTATGGGTTTCATTGATTTTAACTAGTTTGCTGGTACTATTTGTTCAAGACCCATTTATGACTAATTATGGCATCGATCCAATGGCGAAATTTGCTTACTTGGCATTGATTGGTATTCTTGCGATTGGATTATATGGCGTCCAATCCGTCTGGAAACATCAATTAATGAAAGTATCAATGACAAAAAAATAAGCGGGGACCCGCCAGCGGGTCCTTTTTTGTTTTTGAAAGTCAGTTGCGGATGTGAAGCAAAAAATACCTTTTAGATGATAGTTTGCCGGGCAGCAAGTTTTGTGCACATTGATGAGGGGTGACTGGCGGGTTTGACAAAATAGATGCCAGTAAAAAGTATCAGGGCTGTGCGGACTGATTCCAGCACAACCCCATGAAAATCAGGAGATATCTATGATCTGATAAGAAAAGCCATTGACCGTTAAAAAGTTGAATACATCCTTGGTAGCAAGGAAGATCGTCTTGGTATTTGTATTAGGATGGAAACTCATTCGTGGTTCTTTAGTGATTTCGCGCTCAAAGAAAATCTGAATATCTCGCTCCGAATTGTTTAAGAGCCCAAATATGGAGACAACGCCAGGTGGCAAGTGCATTTTTTTCCTCAAAAGATCAGGAGAAGCTAATTTGACTCGTGATTCACCAGTGATTTCTTTGAGCAGATTTAGATCAAGCCGTTTTTGATCGTCCATTATTAGGAGATAATAGGCGGTCTTTTTTTTATTGGTTAAAAACATCGATTTTGTTCGAACCCCATCAATTCCAGCAATATAGCTGTCTGCTTCCGCAGTTGTACTTGCAGGCGGGTGTTCGATCACTTCAAAGGAAATGTTCAAGTCGGTCAGTTTTGCAGCAACAGATTCAAAAGGATCCAATACGATCAACTCCTAGTCTCTTTTTTATTACTATATCATAAGTATAAGTTTTAAAATGCCTATTCAATCGCATGAAAGATAGAGAGAGTAACAAAAAAGCAGCGTAGCTGCTAGTGTAGGTCGTTAGGTCGTTAACTTTAGTGATCGAAATCTGAAAACAGATCTGAAAAAATTTCTCATAAAGAATTGAGGAGCAAAGAGCTTTCGTCATGCGCATGGATCGAGCGTCTGTCAGTGAGAAGAAGCTGCTTTTTACAGGCTGATTCTGCCATTAGTTGTCAAAATAACCCCTTTTGCTTGATAAAGAGCAAGTAAGCGTCTCGTTACCAAATTATTTTTCCAAAGATTCATAAGCAGAAAGTTACTGAGATTCTTCGGCTGCAAGTTTGAGACCAAATTTAGAGATCACCCACAGTAGAACAGCAGCAATCAGGGTACCAACAAATCCAAAAAACATGTCTAGGGGATCGGGGGTATTCATAACGCCTAATACCGTTTCGCTTAATAAATTGGCAATCAGCAAGAAAATAGTCAATCCGAGAGTATAGGTGAATTTGACGCCCATCAATAACCAAAAATACCCTAGCAGACCAATGATCAAGCTAATAGAGAAATTGGAAATGTGTAAATAAAAGTCGGGGTAAATCGCTGTAAAAAAGGTTATATCTAGATATTTTGATAAATAGGCAAATAGTGCCAAAAAAATCAGTAGTAAATAGAGTAAAGATGCCCAAACTTTTGGGTAATAATGTAGCTTTATTTGATTTTTCAATATGAACTCCTGTAATCGATTGATTGGCTCAAAAACGTAGCTATTGTTCTGGTATAGTTAGGGATTGTTAATAAAAAACGCAGCTAGTGTTTTTTTTATTTGTTTATAGTCTTTTGTAACAAAA
This sequence comes from Enterococcus sp. AZ091, assembly GCF_051714805.1. NCBI lineage: Bacteria > Bacillati > Bacillota > Bacilli > Lactobacillales > Enterococcaceae > Enterococcus > Enterococcus sp. AZ091. The sequence continues at coordinate 1,955,664 of NZ_JBIOSO010000001.1, forward strand.
TAGTTGGCTGGGACATTGATGATCGGCAGATCATTTTCGTTGTCAAACGGGACAAATGGATCAGGTACAACCAAATAATCCACTTGGTCTTTATCGCGGAAATAATTGATTGAGACATCATAATCATTGGCGAAATAATTCTTAAGCTCAGAATAATCTGCAAAAAAGAACGCTGGTGACAATGTGGTATAACTGAGCCCATTACTTGCAGTCAAAACGAAACAGATTTTTTTCATCTTATTTCTCCTTTTTTATGATTTTATTCGTACGTATATGTTAAGGGGGAGATCGATGAGAATGGTGTAAAAATACTAAAGGATCAAGAAAGTGTCCTGCACGTATTTACCAGACAATGTTTAAACCAAAACAGCTCGGTTGTCTGTGTCTTTTTATAGACAAGTTCATTCTTTTTTACTGGTCAATCGAGTGCTGTTAATTAGTGAGATCTGACTAACGACGGTCTAAATGAAAAGCAATTATTTGCTGACTCTAGTTTCTTTTTTTTGGTTTCTTTTATCATAGAGAAGTTTGAGCAACTCATAGAGAGCCGTGAGTACTGCAATGCAAAAAAGTAAAGTCGTATATCTGATAAGAAAAATTAGATTGAACCATAATCCGTAGACCATCGGCATAACCACGATCAAGCAAAGATACAATTCGATTTTTCGGCGTCTCCTCAATTGCAGCCATCGTTCATCAGACATGTTCTCGCTCCTTTGATCAAGATAGAATTTCCATGCAATCTTCTATGTGTTTGACTCTACGTATAGACAAATAGAAGAAATACTTAGAAACAGTATAACCGAAAATGACAAAACCACATAACTAGGACGGCAATTTCGTCCTAGTTGTGTTTTTGTCATAGATTTATAAATAACAATTGCATACAACTAATTGAACTGGAAATACAAAAAAAGCAAATTACCGAAGTAATTTGCCGGTACGATGCAGACGATGGGATTTGAACCCACACGAGCTAAGCTCACACGCCCCTCAAGCGTGCGTGTCTGCCGTTCCACCACGTCTGCTTATTGTTTTTGTAGACTGACAGCTGATTGCAGCCATCACGTCTAAAAAACATGTTACCGATTATCTTCACGTTTGTCAATGCTATTTTAGGGATTTATAAAAGGGCATTTTTCTCGCTTTTTATTGAAAAAAAATATTTAAGTGGCAGAATCTGGTATAATGAGAAAATAACTTTGGAGCTTTAAGGAGATTGATAAATGAACTACTTTAAAAATCTGCTGGCTAAATCGATTCGGCAGCGCCGTTTTTTGTTTACGATGATGGCAGCGTTCTTGATTGGTGTGGGGCTCGCTTTTTATCTTACATTCATGGAACCAGTGAATGTACAGGCAGAAATCACTATGCAAAAAGCGCAAGCATTACGGCTTGTAGACAATTATCAGAATTATCCAAATGAATCTCAGGACAAGCAAGAAACCTATCAACTGCTGCTGGCAAACAACACATTATCTAATCGGCAAGCCTCGAATCTAATCATGGAAGAATTTCCTCGTTTCAATCGGACCAGTGAAGAGATTGCAACAATTCAGCTGCAATTATGGGAAACCGCTTTACCAGATAAAGCCTTTTTACCATCTATCTGGCAATTGCAGCAAAATAAAGTGGTAGCAGCGCAGTTAGAAGAACAGGAAAAAGCTCCTTTTCTTACTGTTGACAATGCGCAGACTGCTGTTGCGTTGACTATTCAAGTGTTATTGGGATTTGGCTTTTTATTCTTGGCATTTTTTGCTAGCGATAATTTGCTGGAAGAAAAGCGCCATTTTTCTCTGATCCATTCCTATCCACAAGTCTTCCCTATAAGGATGATCAGTAAAGTCGGGGTAAAGATGATTGGTCATCTGGCAACGATCAGCCTGTTGCTTCTAGGAATCACTGCGGCCATGTCGGTGATCGGACGATGGGGGGATTGGCACTATCCAACGGCTATCTATTATCATCATACTTGGCATGCCGTACCTTTCTGGCAATACTTTCTATTGGTACTCGTGCTTTTGACAAGTTTGATTATTGTGACAGAATTACTGGGCTTTGTGGCCAATGTTTTGATTCCAAATCGCTATGTTTCTTTTTTTCTCCTTTGTCTTTGCTATGGTCTCGGTACAATAGCTAGTACACCATTCAGTAAATATTCCCCTTTTGCTGTTTTTGATTTGCAAAAGATCCTCACAGGTGAGTTTGCAGTCAGATCGCAATCGACAGTCGGGTTAGGGACAGCTTTGATCCTTCTTTTCTTATGGGGGGGGGGAGCGGTCGCCTTCTTGTTGATCGCAGATAAGAAAAACTGGCTAGCGAAAGGAGTCATATAATGAAAAATTATTTTCTCTTTGAACTACAGCAATTAATCAAAAGTAAAAAAACGATCGGGCTATGGTGCTTGTTAGTAATCGTTGCTGGCGTATACAGTTTTCGTGATCGCACCTATCGGCCAATTGAGCGAATAGACAAAAATGAAATTGAACAGCGGTATTTGACTAGACAATCCTTTTTGGATGAACAAGCAGAAAATCCCTCAGATCATTGGTCCGCCGTCATGGCAGTAGCGATGTTCGAGCCATGGAATCAAGCAGATAGCTTACGATTAACTTCCCTAGCTGCCAATGATTGGCAAAAGTATGCCAAAGCAACGAGCCAATGGTATCAGCTGAGTCTCCAATATACCGATGATGAAACAATTTTCTTCACGCCTGACTATTATACTTATCAGAACTATTATGCGGCTTATGATGGGAAATACGGCTATGCCTCCACTGCAAAATGGATGGAAAGTGCCAGTCAATTACCAAACAAAAAGCTTTCCAAGTATGTGTTGGAACAAAAAACGGGTATCCAATCTGTCCAGCGGGCATTTACGAATTACTTGCCGTTTCTCTTTCTTGGCGTGACGATCTTTTTGGCAATCGATAGTCTGACCAAAGATCGTCGACACAAAAGCTTATTCTTATCTTTGCCGGTGACGGTAGATGAGATTCTTTGGGCGAAAACAGCGGCACTGTTTATTGTGTCAACACTGATGATGATCAGTACACTCGTTTTGATTTGGATCGGTGTCGGCTGCCAATTCGGCTTTGGCTCATTGGACCTACCCGTCAGTATCTTGTCTTCATCCTTTGATGCCCGTTATCCTATTTCTTCTGCCGATGTTTTTTATACACGCCCTGTTGGAGTTTTCTTACTTCAGTGTATGGGGGTAGGAATCGTGCTGCAATTGATCTATATCCGAGGCATTCTCTTGCTTAGCACACTTTGGCGCTCAGAATTAGCCAATCTCTTTCTTGCTGGTTTTGGCTTGATTAGTCCACTTATTTTTCAGAGACGCTGGTTTAGTGCATTCTTGGATAAATCAAATGATGCCTATTTGTATCAAAATTATGGTCAGATCCTTTCAGGATTCAGCCGTTTTTATTTTGGGTCCTCTGAGTTTGTCCTTGCGAAAGGACTGCTGCTTTTTGGTGTAGTGTGGCTGCTGATCGAGATCGGTCTTTTTGTTCGTGTACAGCAGAAGCAATTTAAGCTTGTTTAGGAGGTTTGGAAATGTTAGCAATGAAAAACGTAACTGTGACATTTAAACGAAATGTTTTGGATGATTTAACGTTGGACTTTCATCCTGGAGAAATCGTCGGCTTAGTGGCGCCGAACGGTACTGGAAAATCAACACTACTCAATGTATTGATGAATTTTGTTCAGCCGACTAGTGGGGAGATCTTTCTCGATCAAACACAGCTTTACACGTCCAAGAAGTCAGAAATGGCAGCTCACCAGAAAATCTCTTTTTTCCCTGATCAGAACGATCTATATAATGATCTCAGCGGATTAGAACATTTAAAACTTTATCAACGAATGTGGCGATCAGAGGAAGCGCTGATTGATCAAACCGTGAATCAATTAAGAATGACTGACTATATCAAGCGGCCGGTTGGAACCTATTCGTTGGGGATGCGTCAAAGACTGTGTTTTGCGATGCAGATCGTGACAGACACGCCCTATATGTTGATGGACGAAGTCATGAATGGGTTGGATCCGACCAATGTGGAATTGATTTCTAACGTTTTAAAAGGGTTGCGGGAGAAAAAGAAATCGATCCTGATTGCTTCCCATATTTTGACCAATTTGGATAGTTATGCAGATCGCGTTTTGTTTTTGAAAGATGGCAAGATTATCCATGAATACCTGGGAAAGAATTCTTTAGTAGATGAACCAATTTATTTAAAAGCAAAAGATCCAGAGTTTTTGGTTTCATTTCCCGAATTAACAACATTGACAATCGATCTTCAAGAACAGGTCTATTTAATCGAAATCAGTGATCCTCAGCTGCCGCAACGCTTTATTGAAGCTGGTTTTACAGAATTTTCAATTGGCCATCTCGCATTAGCTGAACGCTATTTAAAATTCTTTCCAGAGAATGACTGAACAAAAACGAATGAACGGCTAGGCAATAAAAGAGCGTTCATTCGTTTCTTTTAGAAAAGAATTTATTTAAAAGTCGTAAAGTTCTGTCAATTTGACCGTTTTTTTTCTAAACTTTTTGCTATAATAAATGCAATCTTTTAAAAAAGAATATCACTAGAACCAAGGTAATTTGCATTGATTCTACTGTCAAAGGAGAATTCGAATGAGAAAATTTGAAAAGTCATCAAAACTAGAAGGCGTAAGTTATGATGTCCGGGGACCAGTCCTAGAAGAAGCAGAACGGATGCAAGAAGAAGGCATCAGCATCTTGAAATTGAATACAGGTAATCCGGCACCATTTGGTTTTGAAGCGCCAAATGAGATCGTCCGTGACTTGATTATGAATGTGCGGGAGTCTGAAGGCTACTCTGATTCTAAAGGGATTTTTTCAGCCCGCAAAGCCATCGAGCAATATTATCAATTACAAAAGTTTCCAAATGTGACGATCAATGATATTTATACCGGAAATGGTGTATCAGAACTGATCACCATGTGTATGCAAGGGCTATGTAATAATGGCGATGAAGTGTTGGTGCCGATGCCTGATTATCCTTTATGGACGGCATCGATCTCTTTAGCTGGTGGAAAACCTGTACACTACATTTGCGATGAACAATCTGACTGGAACCCAGATATTGAAGATATTCGTTCAAAAATCACAAGTAAAACGAAAGCCATCGTGATCATCAACCCTAATAATCCTACAGGTGCTGTCTATCCAAAAGAAGTATTGCAGCAAATTGTTGATGTGGCTCGCGACCATGACTTGATTATTTTTTCTGACGAAATCTATGATCGGTTAGTGATGGATGATTATGTTCACGTCCCAATCGCTACATTAGCTCCGGATCGCTTTGTTGTGACTCTTGGTGGATTGTCTAAATCACATCGTGTAGCCGGATTCCGGGTTGGCTGGATGGTCCTTAGCGGGGATAAGAGAAACGTTAAAGATTATATTGAGGGCTTGAATATGCTTTCCTCTATGAGGCTTTGTTCAAATGTTCTTTCTCAGCAGATCATTCAGACGGCGTTAGGTGGCTATCAAAGTTCGGATGAACTGCTGCTTCCAGGAGGAAGGATCTATGAGCAAAGAGAGTATATTTATCAAGCATTGAATGACATTCCTGGTTTATCAGCCGTTAAACCTAAAGCGGCATTTTATATTTTCCCTAAGATCGATGTCAAACGCTTCAATATTAAGAATGATGAACAGTTTGTGTTGGATTTTCTGCATGAGCACCATGTGCTATTAGTGCACGGGGGCGGATTTAATTGGCAAGAACCAGATCATTTCCGAATCGTTTATTTACCGAATATGGATGATTTGAAAGCAACGACCGAAAAGATGCGGGAGTTTTTAGCCACTTATCAGCAAAAATAAGTAAGCAATAGTAGGAATGAACAATAGTAAAAAAAACGAACAGTTGGCTCCTTATCCTGTACCTTGTAGCAAGGCATCGGACCAGATCCAACTGCTCGTTTTTTTGATTGATCGAATATCTTAAAATCATAGCGCTTATTGCATATGCTTAGTCAGCAGTCTGCTGACATTTTTTTTACTGATGATCATTCGATCATTGAATTTTTCCAGCATTTCTTCGCTAGGGTCTGTCACTTGCACAAGAACCGAATTTTCATATTCTCTTTCGACTTTTCCTGCATAGACCTTGCCTTCCCAAGTGAAGGTAATGGTGCTGTTAATCGTCATAGAAACACCTCGTTTTAAATTGTTAAAAAATACCAAGATATTGTTGGAATTGCTTTCCTTTTTGCTATTATGTGCTAAAATGAAGAAAATTAAAAATGCGAATTCGCATTTTTTTTAATGTTGAAAAAGTTGGAGGAGAGTCATGGCAAATTCACAAGAATCCTTTGGCCAAATCATTCGCACGTTCCGCAAAAAGCGCAAGATGACACAAAAGATGTTGGCAGAAGATATCTGTTCACAAAGTGTTTTGAGCCGGATCGAAAATAATGAAGAATTACCGAATGTATTGGTCATGCATCAAATCTGTCAACGATTAGGCGTTACCTTAGATCAAGTAATGATGCTCCATGCTGAAGAGATCAATCGAACGAATCAAGTGTTCGCTCAAATGGAAAGCCATTTTGTTCATAAAGAGTACCAAGAGTTATTGACCAAACTGCAGGATAAAACGATCATGGACTATCTATATTTGGACGCAGACATGCAAATGTACTATTACTTTTTAGGGAGTTGCGAATATTTCTTGTTCCAAGATTATGAAGCAGCGATTGAAAGCCTTAAAAAAGGCTTATCCTACTCTTATCAGCAAGATAAAATCAATATCTCTGTGATGGAGATTCGACTCTTAAGTTGTATGGGGCGAGTGTATAATGATATGCAGCAATTAGAAGAAGCACGTTTTTATCTAGAAAAAAGTTACCATGGGGTGCAAGTGCTGCCGGCAGAACGGATGACCACAACCTTGACCAAAGTATTCTACAACTATGCAGTTTTTTTAGCGAAACAAGAAGAATTCACCACTGCTTTACAAATTCTAGAAGAAGGTATCGATCTTGCCAGAGAAAAGAACAGTTTCTATTTTTTAGAAGAATTATTTGAACTGAAAGGCCATGTCTTTGTCGCTCTTGACAATCAGCAAGCAGCCGATGAAAGTTTTGCTCTTTATCAAGCGGTCGTCGATATTCGAAATTCATCGAGAAATGGTGTAGACCTTTCTTGACTTCTTACTCAAATAAGAGTAATTTTAAGGAAGAAAAGAAATAAGGAGCGATCAAGATGAAAACATATATTTATGCGGACAAATTCTTTTTGAAGTCAGCTGTTCATGGGGCAGGTTATCTGGAGATCATTGACGGCAAATTTGGCGATATCGTCAATGAAGTACCGGAAGATGCGGAAGTAACTGATTATTCTGGGCAATGGATAGCTCCAGGACTCGTAGATACCCATATCCATGGGTTCATGAACCACGATGTCATGGACAACGATGCAGAAGGGATCAAAGCTATGTCAGAAGGCTTATTGTCTTGTGGTGTAACTTCTTTCTTGCCGACGACATTGACTTCCAGCAAAGAACGTCTAAGAGATGTAGCAGAAACTGTCGGACAAGTGAAAGATTCTGTTACCGGTGCGAAAATCCAAGGGATTTATTTTGAAGGACCTTTCTTTACTGAAGAACACAAAGGCGCTCAAAATCCAATCTATTTTGGTGATCCAGACATCGATACATTCCACGAATGGCAGGAAGCTTCTGGTGGGATTATCAAAAAAATTGCCTTAGCTCCTGAACGTAAAGGCGTTACCGATTTTGTGTCTCAAGTGACAGAAGAAGGTGTTGTGGTTGCCTTAGGTCATAGTAATGGGACTTTACAGGAAGCTGAAGCTGCTGTTGAAGCAGGAGCCAGTGTTTTTGTTCATGCCTATAACGGAATGAGAGGACTAAATCACCGAGAACCAGGGATGGTAGGAGCATTGCTATCATTAAAAGAAGTATTCTCTGAATTGATCTGTGATGGACATCATGTTCATCCGCAAGCGGCTGAGATCTTGATGGAAAAAGCCGGGCATGACCATGTTGCTTTGATCACCGACTGTATGATGGCAGGAGGTATGCCGGATGGAGATTATATTCTTGGAGAATTCCCTGTTGTCGTAAAAGATGGAACAGCTCGTCTAAAAGAAGGAAACTTGGCCGGAAGTATTTTGAAATTAAAAGAAGCCATCAAAAATGTTGTTGAGTGGGAGATTGCTACCCCGCAAGAAGCAATCATGATGGCAAGTCTAGTGCCAGCAATCAGTTGTAAAATCGATGACAAATGCGGCATGATCAAGAAAGGTCGAGCAGCTGACTTTATCGTGTTGGACCCTCAAATGAATCTGCAAGCGACATTTTTAGATGGTGTTTGCCGGTACGAAGCTTAAGCAGAAAAAAGACACAGATCGCCAATTGGTGATCTGTGCTTTTTTTGTAAAAACGTTTAATTGTTTTATCGATTTTCATCAATAGCTGGAAGGTAGATCAAATTTTTCTTGCCCAACAAAAGAAAACAGCAAAAACGCCTTCCTCACAAGCTGTCTTGATACGTAAAAAGCTAAGTAGTGAGAGGGCGTTTATTTTTGTTCTTGCTGCTTGGAGATTTCTTCTTGAACATCTTCCAGCATAGTTTTCAATTCCGTTTCTCTTTCCTTCAATACAACCAAGTCTTCTTTGATTTCTGCTTGTTTTTCTTTTTCGGGAGGCCTCAAGACAAAATTGATGAAGATCGCAATCAGCGTACCAATAAAAGTGTCTAACACGCGATCTAATGCAAAAATAAAAGACTCTCCTTGTGGAACACTAAGAGTGATCAATAACATCGTAGCAATCCCAGAAATAATACCGGAATTATTATTGATCCCATCCGAAAGAACGATAATGAAGGCCACTAAAGCGGGGAGTACCAATAACTCGATCAAAAAATCATTGTGGAAATACTGTTTCATGAAGAAGTAGATGATGGCAGTAGCCCCACCGATCGAATTTCCTAAAACTCGTGATTTCCCAAAAGAAAGGGTCGTTGTTAAATCTTGACGTAGTGAGAAGACAGCGGAAAGGGCAGCGATCAAAGGCTGTCCGCGATTCAAAAATCGAAACAGCAAGATACACAACATGACAGCAATTGCGGTTTTTATCGTTCGCATCCCTAAACGAAAGCGGCCAAATTGCATGATCGATTTCCTCCTTTTCTTTAATCATAACCAAAATAACCGATAAATTCTAGTGAAATCCTTTTTTGTTTAGTATACTTTGAAAGGAGGTGCAGAATGAAAATTGGAATGAGAACAGTCAAGACAGCGATTGCTTCGGGTTTATCGATGGCAGTGGCTCAAGCGATTGGGTTATTATATGCGCCAGCCGCAGGGATCATTGCGATTTTGAGCGTAGGCAACACAAAGAAAACATCGCTTTATACGGGCATTGGACGCTTGATCTCACTGGCACTGGCGACAATTCTGGCATTTTGCAGTTTTTCGCTTCTGGGATATAATCCTTTAGGGTTTGTGCTCTTTTTGTTTTTGTTCATCCCAATGGCTGTCCGTTTTTCATTGACAGATGGCATCGTGGTCAATTCAGTCTTAGTAACGCACTATTTACTGGAAGAATCCTTTGCTTGGCGCTTGATCGTCAATGAATTCTTGCTCATGATTCTCGGAGTTGGCTTTGCATTAGTATTTAATCTTTATATGCCAGATGGAGAAAAAGAACTGAAAGAATTGCAGCAAGAAACAGAAAAGACGTTTAAAAGACTTTTAAAAGATATGTCTGAACACTTAAATCAACCTTCTCGATTGACCTTGCAAGGGCAATGTCAATCATTATTGGCAAAGATTCGACAAGGACAAGAAAAAGCACAGGTCCATCAAGAAAACCAATGGAGCCAAAAGAATAGTTACTATGAAGCGTATTTCGCGATGCGGCGTGCGCAAGTTCGTTTGTTGACAGAAATGATTGGTCTCTTGCGATCCATTTGGGTAGAAGAAGTTTATACAGAGAAATTTCGTGCCTTGCTGCTGTATACCGCAGAAACATTTGATGAAGCTAACGACGGCGAAGACCTTTTGCTAAGGATCGAAGAGTTGTATCAAGATTATCGACAAAAACCGCTGCCTAGAAATCGCGAGGAGTTTGAAAATCGCGCGCAATTGTTTCAATTTTTGCAGTCGTTTAAACGTTTTATTGAAATCAAAGCCGAATTTGCTGAACGGGATCATTAAGAAAAGGAAAGAATACGACTGCCCAGCGAATCAAATCGCTGGGCAGTCAATTGTTTTATTTTGTTTGCTTCCAAAATTGTTGCATCTGGTCTAAGACGGCAATGACGTCGCTTGTTAGATGGATCGATCCTTTAGAAGTCCCTTCAATAGTTTTAATCATATTGGCGATTTCGTAATTTAGTGCTTGGGTCGTATCGCCTGTTTCAATAAACTCATTGGAGCCATCACGATAGTGGATGGTTGCTTTATCAGCCCGCGGATATTCTTCGACTGTGATATAGCCTTCTTCAAAAGCAACGATTCCTGTTTTTGGCATTTTAGCTTGGAAAGTTAGGGTCACACTGGCCATTTCATCAGCTGGGTTACGCAAAATCGTCACGGATTGTTCATCAACGCCGGTTTCAAAAGGCTTCATGCTGCTGAATTCTACCTTTGGTGACTCACTCATGAAAAAGCGGGCAAAAGAGACGGCATAAGTACCAATGTCAAGCAGTGCACCGCCGCCTAAATCAGGATTGAAAAAACGATTTTGAGGATCAGGATCCTTGTAACTGCCAAAAGGTGCTTGAATCATTTTTAATTTTCCTAGTTTGCCAGAGGCTACGATTTCTTTTAGACGGTGATAAAGCGGCATGTTGTAGATGGTCATCGCCTCTTCTAAAACCAATCCTTTTTCTTTGGCTAAGGCCAGTTCTTCAGCAAGTTCATCGCCACTTGTAGTGATCGCTTTTTCGCAAAGAACGTGTTTCCCTGCTGCCAGTGCTGCCATGATGTAGTGATGGTGGATATCATTTGGTACCGCAATATAGACGATATCGATCGATGGATCAGCCAACATTGCTTCAGCAGATTCATAAGCCTGAGGAATCGAGAAACGTTCCGCAAATGCTTGGACTTTTGAGTAACGGCGGGCACAGACACCGTACAAATCGCTAGCATGGCTTGCAAATCCAGCGGCAAATTGTGTGGCGATGTCTCCAAGGCCAATTATGCCCCAACGATATTTTTTCATTTTCTATCAGCTCCTTCGTTTTTAGTATAACAAAACTTAGTGAATCTTAAAAATATTGCAAAGCCAAAGTTAAAAGTTCCATTTATGTCCAGCTTTCAGTAAAATAGATACAGGAGGGATGTATGATGCATAACGTGTCTATTGCAATTATTTTAAGTACAGTTATTGAACAATATTCTACGGAAGCTCGTTTCTATGAAACGCAGCTTGGAATCGATCGAGAACAATGGGAGGCTTGGAAAAATGGGACAGCGAGTTTGACACCTGCTGAAAATCAGAAAATCAAATTGCTGTTCTCTGATTATGAATGGATGCTGATTCAAAAAATTGTTCGTCAAACGGTGATCTATCCCGAAAAGAGAACAAGTGCGGTAGCTGAATTCAAGAAAATGAAGACACAGATTGCACGCACGTGGCTTTCAAATGATTTGGCAAAAGTGGAATTATTAACACAATCTGAAGAAAGTACCCAATACCTTGATTTAAGAGTCAGTATTACGTATGATGAATGGGGCTATGACGACATTTTGAACTTCCGTCTGCCTGCTTTTGTCCAACAACAAATCAAGAATGAGAAAATTGAGTTGTTGGCATGGGTCAAAGAGAATTTAGAAGAGACATATAATTAAAGGTAGGGTTTTTTTGAAAAAATATTTAGGTATCTTAGCTGCTGCTGGCTTTCTATTAATTAGTTTGGTAGCTAGTCTGCAGCAGGAACATTCAGCGAGCAGCGAAACAATCGCAAGTAGTCAGACAGTGGCGTCTAGCAGTGAAAAAGAACAAGCAAGAGTCTCTCAGAAGAGTAAAGATTTTCCCAAAATATCTTTAGATGATTGGGCGCTTGTTTTAGTGGGCCCCCTGAATAAAGGAACTGAAATCGATACGGGGGGATTAGCAAAATTAACCAATGGCTATCTCGTGGACAAACGAATCGTTTCTGACTATGAAAAATTAAAAGCTGCCGCAGAAAAAGCTGGTCATCCTTTAGTGATGATCTCCGCCTTTCGCTCCATCGCCTCGCAAAAGGCTGTTTTTGATCAGAATGTCACGATGCTGATGAGTCAAGGACAAAGCAAAGAGAAGGCAATCGAAACAACCAAACGAACGATGACAGAACCAGGTTACAGTGAACACCATACGGGTTTAGCCGTAGACGTAGTTGATCGACAATGGTATGATTCTTATCCAGAAACCGTATTGGACCATCGATTTGGTGAGACAGATGGCGGCAAGTGGCTGCAAGCGCATGCCCGGGAATACGGCTTTATCATTCGTTACCCAGAAGGAAAGCAGGCCATTACTCAGATCGATTATGAACCTTGGCATTTACGCTATGTTGGTGTAGAAACTGCTACATATATTGAAAAACATCAACTGACTCTGGAAGAATTTCTAGAGCAAGTAAAAGAACAGGAGGAAGAAAATGAGTAAACGACGCAAAACAACGAAGACTCGACTGCCGTTTGTCTTTTTAGGTATCCTCTTGATTGGACTTGCTTTTATTTTTTCAATGAACAGTTTAGCCGATCCCTTGCCGAAACAAGAGGATAGTGAAGAAATGACTCAGCAAGAATTTATTGATCGCATTGCACCTCATGCACAGGAATTGCAAAAGGGGTACGGTATTTTACCGAGCATTATTTTAGGGCAAGCCATCTTGGAGTCTGATTGGGGCAAAAGTACACTAGCTAGTGAATACAATAATCTTTTTGGAATCAAAGCATTTGGACATAGTAAAAAAGTGACATTAGATACCCAAGAGTTTTATAATGAGCAGTGGGTAACGATCCAAGGCGATTTTCGAGTCTATGATTCGTGGGAAGAGTCCATGGATGACCACACGATGCTCTTTGTCAATGGCGTAGACTGGAATCCAGCGCTCTATGTAAATGTTTTGTCGGCAACAGACTACAAAACAGCTGCCAAAGCATTGCAAGAAGCTGGTTATGCCACAGATCCGGATTATGCAGAGAAAATCATTCGTGTAATTGAAACCTATCATTTAAATCAATACGACCAATAGACGGAAAGAAGTGGGTGCCCATGGAAGAAAAATACATGCCAAAGATCACAACGGAACTGCGAAAAGATATCGTGAAAGTTCCTAAAGTTATCAGACAAGCAAGCGGGATTCAAATTTTTGGCAAACAGATCCGCTCGATCATTTTTACTACAGATATTGCAATCATCCGCAATACCAATGCAGATGCGGTGATTGCCGTCTATCCCTTTACCCCGCACCCTGCGATTACCAAAGCGATTATCGAGGCAGCTGATATTCCCGTATTTTCGGGGGTCGGAGGAGGTTTGACTCAAGGATTTCGTTCTTCTTATATGAGCATGTTTGCAGAAGCGCAAGGTTCCATTGGTGTGGTGCTAAATGGTCCGACACCACTGAAAACTGTGGAGCAGGTCTGTAAGGTCATTGATATTCCTGTGATCAGTACCGTAACTAGTAAATATACCAAAATTGATGAAAAATTGAAGTTAGGTGTCAAAGTGATCAATATCAGTGCTGGAAAAAAAACCGCTGAGACTGTTCGTTATTTTCGCGAGCGGTATCCTGAATTGCCAATCATCGCTACTGGAGGCCCTACAGATGAAAGTATTTTAGAAACGATCGAAGCAGGCGCCAATGCAATCACCTATACACCACCTTCCAATGGAGAGTTATTCAGCAAAAAAATGCAGCACTATCGGGAAATGGAAAAACCTGATTAGTGAGCGTTGAGAAATAAAATGAGAACATTCTTATTTTGGAAGAGTTTTCTAAACTTGCCTTTTTAATCAATCTTCGGCATAATCGAACCTATCATTCATAAAATTTAACTTGTATATCGTCGTAATAAGGTCGACAGTCTCTACCCGATACCGTAAATATCGGACTATAAGTAAAAAAAGTGCCATTGATGCACCTTTTTTGCTTTAGCAAAAAAGGTGTTTTTTTGTTGATAGGCCTAAATGGAAAGGAAAGAGGTATAGGATGAAAAAGTTGATCGAACGGATCGAAAAAGACGGAAATGTTTTAGGTGATGGCGTTCTGAAAGTTGATAGTTTTTTAACGCACCAAGTGGATCCGGAATTAATGCAGGAAATCGGCACGACATTTGCCAAACGATTTCAAGCAGAGCAGATTACTAAAGTAGTGACTATCGAAGCTTCAGGGATTGCACCAGCTTTATTTACGGCACAAACATTAGGTGTGCCAATGATTTTTGCCCGTAAAGCCAAAAGTCTGACAATGGACGAAGAATTATTGACAGCCTCGGTTTATTCCTTTACCAAGCAAGTCACGAGTCAAGTATCGATTTCTCGGAAATTTTTGTCTGCGGAAGACAATGTATTGATCATCGATGACTTTTTAGCAAATGGCCAAGCAGCAAAAGGATTGATCGAATTGTGCCAGCAAGCCGGTGCAACGGTTGCTGGTATCGGAATCGTCATTGAAAAATCCTTCCAATCTGGACGAGCATTGCTTGAAGAAATGTCGATTCCTGTTGTTTCTCTCGCGCGGATCGCTTCCTTATCCGAGGGTAAAGCAACTTTCTTGGAGGGTGACGCTTAATGAACGAACAAAATGGACGCTCTGCTGTCTTAGGGTTGCAGCACTTGCTCGCGATGTATGCGGGTGCTGTCGCAGTACCACTATTGATTGGAACCGGGTTAGGATTTAATGAAGCCCAAATGACTTATTTGATTTCCATTGATATTTTTATGTGCGGGGTAGCAACATTGCTGCAATTGACCGTCACCCGTTTCTTCGGGATCGGATTGCCGGTTGTCTTGGGCTGTGCCATCCAAGCTGTTTCACCATTGATTTTGATCGGAACTAAGTCAGGGATCGGTGCCATTTATGGAGCCATTATTGCTTCTGGTATTTTTGTTGTTTTGATCTCCGGTGTCTTCTCAAAAATCAAAGTCTTGTTTCCGCCATTGGTTACGGGAACTGTCATTACAGTGATTGGTTTGACGTTGATCCCCGTTGCCATTACCAAAATCGGTGGTGGGGATGCTGCCGCAGCTTCCTTTGGCGCACCAGACAATTTACTCTTAGGTTTTGTCACGATTGCATTAATTATTGGTATTCAGATTTTTGCCAAAGGATTTCTTTGTTCGATTGCTGTTTTGATCGGTTTGATCGGCGGAACTTTGCTAGCAGCTGTCTTAGGGTTAGTTGATTTATCCGCGATTTCTCACGCGCCTGTCTTTCATTTGCCGCAGCCGTTTTACTTTGGGTTACCAACCTTTGATATTTGGTCGATTTTATTGATGATCATTATTTCAATCGTTAGTATGGTGGAGTCTACGGGGGTCTATTTTGCACTGGGAGATATTACAGGACAACCTGTTTCATCAGAATCATTGAAAAAAGGTTATCGGGCTGAAGGGTTAGCAGTGATTCTGGGCGGAATCTTCAACACATTCCCTTATACGGGCTTCTCACAAAATGTAGGGCTCGTACAGTTATCTGGTATCAAAACCCGTAAACCGATTTATTTCTCTGCGGTCTTTTTGATTATATTAGGTTTGTTTCCGAAAGTTGGTGCTTTGGCGCAAATCATTCCTGAAGCTGTATTGGGTGGCGGGATGTTAGTCATGTTCGGCATGGTGGCTGTCCAAGGGATGAGAATGTTGTCGAAAGTCGACTATTCAAATGACAAAAATTTGCTGATTATCGCTGTTTCACTGGGATTCGGCTTAGGGTTCAACATTATGCCAACTTTATTTAGCCGCTTACCTGAAACCTTGCAAATGTTTACTGGTAACGGAATTGTTATGAGCAGCATGACTGCGATTATCTTGAATCTTTTATTCAATGGCTTACCAAAAAAAGAAGCGGTCGAATCAGGAGAATTTAACGAAGTTTGATTTACGAAAGCATTCTGGTCAACAGGATGCTTTTTTTGTTTTAGAGAGAAGAAATAATCTTTTGTTAAAAGACGAACAATATATCTCGTATTTTTTCTATAGTTCGATTTTCTTTTGACTTTATGGATGTCACTTGCTAGTATTTAAGTGAATAATCGAAGGGAGTTGTCTTATGGAACAAGTAGCAGTCATTATGGGCAGTACGTCGGATTGGGAGACGATGAAACACAGTTGTGAGATTTTAGAGGAGCTTGGGATTCCCTATATCAAAAAGGTTGTTTCGGCTCATCGGACACCGGACTTGATGTTTTCCTTTGCCGAAAATGCAAGAGAAAAAGGGCTGAAAGTAATCATTGCTGGTGCTGGCGGTGCCGCTCATCTGCCAGGTATGGTCGCTGCAAAAACAACGTTACCCGTGATTGGCGTACCCGTCCAATCACGAACATTAAATGGATTGGATTCGTTACTTTCCATCGTACAGATGCCGGGAGGCGTTCCTGTGGCAACGACAGCGATTGGAAAAGCTGGTGCAATCAACGCGGGACTACTTGCAGCTCAGATGCTTTCCATGTATGATTTAGGAATAGCGGAAAAGTTGGATCAACGAAGAAAGACGTTGAAAGAAAAAGTAGTGGAAAGTAGTGATCAACTTGATTAAACCTTTGATGCCCAATGCGACGATCGGAATCGTTGGCGGCGGACAATTGGGGCGTATGATGGCAATGAGTGCCAAAAAAATGGGTTTCCGTGTCGGCGTGCTGGATCCAACAGCCAATTGTCCGACAGCACAAGTAGCTGACTGGCATATTGTTGCTGCTTATGACGATGTCTTTGCACTGGAAGAAATGGCGCGGCGTTCTGATGTGATTACTTATGAATTTGAGAATGTCAGCGTAGAGGCTTTGAATTCGATTTTGCCCTATGCAAATATTCCCCAGGGAACTGATCTATTGGCAATCACCCAAGATCGCTTGTTAGAAAAATCTTTCTTAGAAGCCAATAATATTGTTATTGCACCTTATGCGACAATCATCAGTCCTACCGATATTCAAGATGCCATCGAGAGTATCGGCTATCCTTGTGTATTGAAAACGACTCGAGGAGGCTATGATGGCAAAGGGCAATATGTTTTATACAGCACAGCTGATTTAGCGCCTTCGATGAATCTTTTGCGGGAAGGAACTTGTGAATTAGAAGCATGGATCCCTTACGAAAAAGAACTCTCGATCATGGTGGCAGGGAATGGTCGTGAAATCACCACTTTCCCAGTGGTTGAAAATATCCACCGCAACAATATCTTGCATCAAACGATTGCACCTGCTCGAATCGATGCTGAGGTAGCGGAGGAAGCAGAACGGATCGCGCGTGTGATTGCGCAAGCCCTTGATTTACGCGGTGTTTTAGCGATCGAGCTGTTCTTAACGAAAAGCGGCGGACTATATGTGAATGAGTTGGCACCACGCCCACATAATTCAGGTCATTACTCGATTGAAGCTTGTTCTATGAGCCAGTTTGATGCCCATGTACGTGGGATCTGCGGTTGGCCGCTTGCAGAGGTTAAACTGTTGAGTGATGCGGTCATGGTGAACATCTTAGGTGATGAACTCATTGAAACATATGACCTGATTGCTCATAAGCCAGATTGGCAATTCCATTATTATGGCAAAGAAGAAGCAAAGAGCGGTCGGAAAATGGGACACATTACGTTGTTGACCGAAGACATTACTGCTTCATTGGAAGAAATCTATCAAACGAATATTTGGGATTAAAGGAGAGTAACGCATGTTAGAACGTTATACAAGACCTGAGATGGGCAAAATTTGGACAGATCAAAATCGATACCAAGCATGGCTAGAAGTCGAAATCTTAGCTGATGAGGCGTGGGCCGAGCTTGGTGAGATTCCCAAAGAAGATGTGGAAAAAATTAGAGAGAAGGCAACTTTCGATATCGACCGTATCTTAGAGATTGAAGCACAGACGCGCCATGATGTGGTCGCATTCACCCGGGCTGTCTCTGAATCGCTTGGTGACGAAAGTAAGTGGGTCCACTATGGGCTGACTTCTACTGATGTGGTAGATACGGCTTATGGTTACTTGATGAAGCAAGCGAATGACTTAATCCGTAAAGATCTAGAAACATTCACAGCTATCATTGGTGAAAAAGCAAAAGAACACAAATATACTGTCATGATGGGACGGACCCATGGGGTGCATGCCGAACCGACGACATTTGGGTTGAAGCTTGCCTTGTGGTATTCTGAAATGAAACGCAATATTGAACGTTTCGAACGAGCGGCGGCTGGAGTTGAAGCTGGGAAAATCAGCGGTGCAGTAGGAACATTTGCCAACATTCCGCCATTTGTTGAAGAATATGTATGTAACAAGTTGGGGATTCGTTCTCAAGAAATCTCTACGCAAGTGTTGCCGCGAGATCTCCATGCAGAATATTTTGCTTCCATGGCACTGATTGCAACAAGCATTGAAAAATTTGCGACAGAAATCCGTGGATTGCAAAAATCAGAAACAAGAGAAGTTGAAGAGTTTTTTGCTAAAGGGCAAAAAGGGTCTTCCGCAATGCCGCACAAACGCAATCCTATTGGTTCAGAAAATATGGCGGGATTAGCACGAGTGATCCGCGGCCATATGGTGACGGCGTATGAAAATGTTTCTCTTTGGCATGAACGAGATATCTCTCACTCTTCTGCTGAACGGATTATTATCCCGGATACAACGATTTTGATTGATTATATGCTCAATCGTTTTGGAACGATCGTCAAAAATCTGACTGTTTTCCCAGAAAATATGAAACGTAATATGAATGCGACTTTTGGCTTGATCTATAGTCAACGTGTTATGTTGAAATTGATCGATCATGGCATGACTCGAGAACAGGCATATGATCTTGTTCAGCCGAAGACGGCACAAGCTTGGGACGAACAACGGGATTTTCGACCATTGTTAGAAGCTGACCAAACCATTATGTCTACGTTAAGTGAAAAAGACTTGGATGATGCATTTGATTATCATCATCATTTAAAGCAAGTGGATACGATTTTTGCGCGCGTAGGTTTAGGTGAATAGGGAATAAACCAAAAAAAAAAAACAAAAGGCACGCTGCTTCAGTAAGCAGCGTGCCTTTTGGGGTAGTTTTATTATTTAGTTATAGTTTTCGGAAAGATAAGACAAAAGATCTGGGGCTAATGCTGTAGCAGAAGAGTTTTCTTGCCGATCTTCTAGCATGGACACCATCAAATACTTTTGATTCTGGGCATCGAAAGCAAATAAGAAGCTATTTTCCTGTCCTTTCTCATCTTGTTTCTCCTTGATCTCAGCTGTTCCAGTTTTGGCAGCAAGAGGCAAACCGAGAGCTGCTAGGGAATGGGCTGTCCCATTCTCATCGGTAACGACAGCTTTCAAATCCTCATTGATCAGTGAAATCGTCTCTGGTGAAATCAACTCTTTTTTCGTCTTTGTTTCTGCACCCATCACTAATCGTGGATAAACCAGAGATCCTTGATTGGCGAAAACAGAGTACATCGCTGCTTGTTGAATTGGATTGATCAACAATTCTCCCTGGCCATAGCCAGTGTCTGCCAGCAAAATCTCAGAATTGAAGGATTTGTCATTGCTGATTTGTGCAGGGTTCATGGCAATCGGCAAGTCCAATTCTTCACCGAAAATAAATTTCTCCAAACCAGCACGGAATTTGTCTTCACCCATCGCCAATGTTTGTTGAGCCATATAGATATTATCCGAATAGACGAGAGCGTTACGCAAGTTAACGGATGCGACATCGCTGACCCGAGTCACGAAGTAATCTCCCCAAGAGCTATCTTTTTGCCATTTCAATCCGTTGATTGAAAGGACGGTTTCTGGATTGATCGTTCCATTGTCTAAACCGATGGCTGCTGTGATTGTTTTAAAGGTTGAACCGGGAGCATAACCAGTTGCAAAGCGGCTGATAAATGGTAGATCTTTGTTGTTTTGGTAAGCATCATAGTCCTCTTGTGAAATTCCGTTGGTCATTTTATTGGGATCAAAACTTGGAGAACTAGCTAGAACGAGCAGATCCCCTGTGGTTGGTTCAGTGACCACGGTAGAACCAGCCTGATCCTTAAGGGAATCAAAAGCGATTTTCTGTGCTTTGGCATCGATCGTGAGTTGAATCGTTTTGCCGTCAGTTTTTTTCGTTTCGATCAATGCTTTTCGCTCTGTGCCTTTTTCATCGGTGATCGCTATCTTACCACCGTTTTTTCCTCGAAGTTCTTTGTCAAAAGCTGCCTCGAGACCAGAGCGGCCAATTTTTCCATTGCTGGCTAATGTATCATCTTTTTCAACATCTTCAGCCGTAATGTCTCCTACATAACCAATCAATTGTGCAGCGGCTTCACCTAATGGATAGGTTCTGCCCGCGGTTTCTTGAATGCTTGCACCGGTTGGGAGATCAGCTGTGGGTTCCACGATTTTCAAAGGAACAAAGTAATCGTCTTGCACCCAAGATTGATCCAATGCTTGCTGGATCGCTTTCTCAGTCAGGTCAAACTGCTTAGCGATCGCTTTGATTCTTGACTCTTTATCCTCTCCATCTCCTAATTGTCCGGGAATCACCCCAAGCTGGTACAAGGTGCCATTAGCAGCCAGTGGTGTTTTGTTGCGATCCACTATTTCACCTCGAACAGCCTCATCAACAGAAATACTTACTTTATCTTGTCCAGCCATGTCAGGGAAAATCAGGTTTGGAGCCCAATCGATTTTTGGCTGATCTTTTTCAAATTTGATGGTTCCGGAATAATTCAGATCTTTGATTTCCCCCAAGCTAGTAGTGAGAGATAACTGATACGTAAACTGATAATCTGCATCTTTGACATCATCGCTTAAAGTGATTTTGGAACCCTTGATGTTGGCAGCATCAATTCCGCTGAAAATTGTTTGATATTTTTCTGCTACTTGATCATTGGTATAACCATTTCTTTCTGCGCTATCAGAAAGAATCAAGGATGGTAATTTGTCGAATTTGTTTTTTGAAAGGTTCTCAATGAATGAGTGGACGACTTTCTCTGCCTGATTTTGTCGTTGCTGTTTGTCATAATAGCGATAGCCGAAAAAGCCACCTACTACAAGCAATAAGAGCAGAGGAAGAACAATCAGTAAAGTCTTCCGTTTTTTTGGTGGTTGATTTTGAGAGCGGCGATTTTGTCGTTCCATTTTTCTTAATTCCCTTCTTGGTTAAGTATCGGTAACTCTTCGCGATTCCGATAAAGCGGCAGCAGCAAGCAATAATCTGCTAACAGTTGCTCCATAGTGAGCGTAGAAATCTGATCTTTGAGATAGACTTTGCCAATCTGTAATTCGCTTTTTTTTACAGTAGTCAGCCGCTCTAGAGCAGCGGGCCATTCTCGGATCGGCTGATAGCCATATTGCGTATGATCCAGAGAGAGGACAAAATCTTGAGGTAGAGTTTCAAACAGTGCCGGTTTCTCTGACCAGCAGCGAGCGATTTGCTGTTGGTTTTTCGGCTGATCAATCACACTTAACCAGACAAAAGCATACTCACGAGTAATACCGATCTGGAAGTGGGCATCCATCTTATAACCTCGCTTGTTTGGTCCAAAAGCTGCCCAAGTTTCTTCTGGAGGATAGACACTTCGCCGTCGGTGCTGTGCGATATGCAGATAAAAAGGAGTGTCTAGCTTTTCTGTGAAAAAAGGGCAGACTTTTTCACCAATTTGCTGAAAAATCGGTTGGATCTCTTTACGAATTTCCTGCATTCGTTCTTCCAAGCTCGAAGCTTGGAAGACGTGAAAGCTTTTATTAGTAAATAACATAGAGTAAAATTCCTTTCTTGTATTCTAAGAGATAGTATAGCAAAAAAACACCCTTAAAATCGCAATTTAGGCGTTTTTTAAGAGTGTGTTTAACTATTTATAAAATTAGGTTTTAAAGGAGTGAAAGTCTTTTCCTCATTGAGTAAGTTTAGCAAGACATCCAAAAAGGCAGTTTGCATTTCTTCCATATTGAAATAAATACGGAAACAATAGGTGTGTTTAAAGAAAGTCTGCTGATGGATTTGATGGATAATCAATTCTTCGTTTAATCCGTTTTTATATTGGAGTACCCGTTTTCGATGTTCGGAATAATGAGGCCGGGCATGTTTTTTGAATGGACTGAATAAATAAAAAGATGTCATTTGATTTGCGGTCAACACTTGTTGAACGGCAAGTAGTTCATTATGTAGCTGTTTTCTGTCGCTGTCCGATAAATGAGCGATAAATCGTTGCGCTTGATTTTTCAGTGACCACATGAATCAATTCCTCCTTGGAGATACCAGTATTCACAAAATCAATATAACATGAAAAAAAATAAATGTAAACGCTTTATAGCGTGTGAACAAGTCGGAAATCAGCAGAACAAAAAATGATTTTAAGTTAAACACGAACGTTTAAAGAAAAATTAGTTGTTAATGTACATTATTTTGTTGACCCTTATTCTTTGCGTTGTTAGAATAGAAAACAACAAGAAGAGACTAAAAATCTATGTGAAAAAACTAACTTTTGTGAGGTGTCCGGTGGTGCAAGAAGAATTGATTTACGAAGGGAAAGCAAAGAAACTCTTCAAGACTAACAAAGATGAAGAGCTCCGTGTGGAGTATCTCGATCAGGCTACCGCGTTGAATGGATTGAAGAAAGATGCAGTTTCAGGAAAAGGAGCGCTGAATAATCAGATTACCAGTCTTATTTTTCAAGAATTAGAAAAGCAGGGTATTCCAAGTCATTTTATCAAAATATTGTCTAAACACGAACAATTAGTTTGTGAAGTTGAAATGATCCCGTTGGAAATCGTCGTCCGTAATACGGCTGCCGGCAGCTTTTCTAAGCGCCTGGGAATTGCTGAAGGGGAGCAGCTGCCTTTTCCGATTATTGAATTTTATTACAAAGAAGACCGCTTAGACGATCCTTTCATCAATGAAGATCACATTCGTTATTTGGGAATCGCCACCCCTGAGGAAGTTGCTCAAATCAAAATGCTTGCTCGACAAATCAACACCGCATTGTGCCAACTCTTTGAGAAAATTAAGATCCACTTGGTCGACTTTAAAATTGAAGTCGGAAAAAGTGATGGGAAAATTCTTTTAGCGGATGAGATTTCGCCGGATACTTGTCGCTTATGGGATCTGACAACGAAAGAACATTTGGATAAAGATGTCTATCGTCGTGAAATCGGGGATCTGATTCCTGTTTATCAAGAAGTATTAAATCGCTTAGAAAAGGAGTATAGTTCATGTATTTAGTCAAAGTTTATGTCACTTATAAAGAGTCGGTCTTGGATCCTCAAGGAGAAGCAGTCAAAGGAGCGGTTCATCGTTTGGGGTATCAAAATGTCTCTGAAATACGTATTGGGAAATATTTTGAGATCAAAGTTACAGACAGCAATAAAGAATCAGTAGCGGCAGAAATTGAAGAAGTTTGTGACAAGTTACTGGCAAATGTCAATATGGAGACTTATCGTTATGAAATCATTGAGATGGAGGACAAGGAACAATGAAATTTGCAGTAATCGTTTTTCCTGGTTCGAATTGTGATGTCGATTTAATGTATGCCATCAAAGATGTGATGGGCGCAGAAGCCGAATATGTGTGGCATGACGAGGCCTCGTTAGCTGGCTTTGATGGTGTATTGCTTCCAGGAGGTTTCTCCTACGGGGATTACCTTCGCTGCGGAGCCATCGCACGTTTCTCGAATATTATGGCAGAAGTCATTCGTTTTGCAGAAGAAGGAAAACCGGTCTTTGGTACGTGCAATGGCTTCCAGATCTTGACAGAAGCTGGCTTGCTGCCAGGGGTTTTACGCAGAAATGAATCGCTGCACTTTATTTGCAAGCCGGTACAGTTGCAAGTCAATAACCAGACGCCTTTTACCTCTGAATACCAGCAAGATGAACGGATCACGATCCCTGTCGCTCATGGAGAAGGAAATTACTATTGCGACGATCAAACCTACCAGGAACTGGAAGCCAATAACCAGATTGTCTTCCGTTATGTGGATAACGTTAACGGGAGTTTACATGGTATTGCCGGCATTTGCAACAAGGCAGGCAATGTTTTAGGGATGATGCCCCATCCTGAGCGGGCAATGGAAGAGTTGCTTGGCTCAAAGGATGGCAAGAAGTTCTTTGCGTCTTTATTGAAAAATTTCGGGAAGGTGCCAGTACATGAATAAAGCAATCATAGCAGAGCCAACACCACAGGAAATCAAAGAAACCAAGCTTTATCAACAATGGGGGCTCACTGATGAAGAATACCAAATGATTTCAGAAGAAATATTAGGTCGACTACCTAATTATACAGAAACGGGTCTCTTTTCAGTAATGTGGAGCGAACATTGTTCCTATAAAAATTCCAAGCCGGTCTTGCGCAAATTTCCAACCGAAGGCCCGCAAGTTTTACAAGGGCCAGGCGAAGGAGCGGGAATCGTCGATATTGGTGATGGCCAAGCAGTTGTCTTTAAAGCAGAAAGTCATAACCATCCTTCGGCCGTGGAGCCTTATGAAGGCGCCGCAACCGGCGTCGGTGGGATTATTCGTGATATTTTCAGTATGGGGGCGCGGCCCATCGCGATCCTAGATTCGTTGCGTTTTGGCGAATTGACGAATGAGCGGACCAAATACCTTTTAGAAGAAGTCGTGGCAGGAATCAGCGGCTATGGAAATTGTATCGGAATCCCTACAGTCGGTGGTGAAGTTGCCTTCGATGCCTGTTACGAAGGGAATCCATTGGTCAATGCGATGTGTGTCGGTTTGATCGACCACAAAGATATTCAAAAAGGACAGGCCAAAGGCGTTGGTAACATAATCATGTATGTGGGAGCAAAAACAGGTAGAGACGGGATCCATGGTGCAACATTTGCTTCCGAGGAGTTCGTGGAGGGAGAAGAACAGCAGCGCTCGGCTGTCCAAGTAGGAGACCCCTTCATGGAAAAATTGTTATTAGAAGCTTGTCTTGAGCTGATCCTTGAACATTCAGACAGTTTGATCGGTATTCAGGACATGGGGGCAGCCGGTCTCGTTTCTTCCAGTTCTGAAATGGCTTCAAAAGCTGGTTCAGGATTAAAACTTTATTTAGATGATGTACCGCAACGAGAAACTGGTATGACACCTTATGAAATGATGCTATCAGAATCTCAGGAGCGGATGCTGATCTGTGTGAAACAAGGACATGAAGCAGAAGTTGAAGCGTTGTTTCAAAAATACGGATTGGAAGCGGTAGTGATTGGTGAAGTAACCGATGATGGCGCGTATCGCTTGTACCATCAGGGAAAAGAAGTTGCCAATTTACCTGTTGATGCTTTGGC
This sequence comes from Enterococcus sp. AZ091, assembly GCF_051714805.1. Lineage (NCBI taxonomy): Bacteria > Bacillati > Bacillota > Bacilli > Lactobacillales > Enterococcaceae > Enterococcus > Enterococcus sp. AZ091. The sequence continues at coordinate 1,981,111 of NZ_JBIOSO010000001.1, forward strand.
AGAAGATGCGCCAACTTATCATAAAGAAAAAGCAGAACCTGCTAGAATCCAAGCATTTCGTCAACAGCCTGATTTTGAACCAGTCATTGATGATGCAACAGCAGTCTTTTTACAATTGTTGCAGCAACCCACGATTGCTTCAAAAAAATCGATTTTTGAAACCTATGATTCTCAAGTGAGAACCAATACCGTTGTTGGCCCAGGAAGTGACGCTGCAGTCCTGCGGATCAAAGGGACCAACAAAGCTTTAGCTATGACCACGGACTGTAATGCTCGCTACTTGTACCTTGATCCTGAACGAGGCGGACAGATTGCTGTAGCAGAAGCAGCTCGCAATATTGTTGCTTCTGGGGGACGACCACTAGCGATCACAGACTGTCTCAACTATGGCTCGCCGGATAAACCAGAAGGCTTTTGGGAGTTATGGACATCGGCAGAAGGGATTGCCAAAGCTTGTGAAATTCTAGAAACTCCTGTTATTTCAGGTAATGTTTCGCTGTACAATGAAACCAACGGGCAGGCAATCTATCCAACACCAGTGATTGGTATGGTAGGGCTGATTGAAAAGGTCGAACATATCACCACACAACATTTCCAGACACCGGAGGATTTGATTTATTTGATTGGAGAAACGAAGGCCGACTTTAACGGCAGTGAACTCCAAAAATTACAAAATGGGTCGATCAATGGCCGTTTGATGGCATTTGATCTATTAGAAGAAAAACAGAATCAGGCAATCGTCTTATCTGCGATCCAGGCTGGACTTGTAAAAAGTGCCCATGACTGTGCAGAAGGCGGATTAGCTGTTGCATTAGCTGAATCTGCGTTTAAGAAGAATGTCGGTATATCTGTTCAACTAGATTTGCCGCAATCTTGGCTTTTTTCAGAAACACAATCGCGATTTGTGCTGTCCATTGCTCCAGAAAATCAAACCGCTTTTGAAGCTTTGGCAGGTGATAGCGCTTGTCTCATCGGAAAAGTTACAGCAGAACCGCAACTAAAAATCCAAGGTAGCGATGGAATGATCGTAGTGGAAACAGCCTTAGCACGTAAGAAATGGGAGGAAGCAATTCCATGTCTATTGAAGTAAAAAGCTTGAATGAAGAATGCGGGGTTTTTGGTGTCTGGGGTCACCCAGATGCTGCCCGAGTTACTTATTTTGGCTTGCACAGTTTACAGCATCGGGGACAAGAAGGCGCTGGGATCGTCGCAAATCAGCAAGGCAAACTTGCCGGACATCGGGATCTTGGCTTATTAGCAGAAGTTTTTTCCGATGAACGACTTCTTCAACGATTGACAGGTGAAGCAGCAATCGGACATGTTCGCTATGCTACTGCAGGCAATGGCAGCGTCGATAATATCCAACCTTTTCTTTTTAAGTTTTTTGATCAGCAGATTGGGTTGGCGCACAACGGGAACTTAACCAATGCCAAGAGTTTGCGGAAATCACTTGAGTCTGAAGGAGCCATTTTTCATTCAAATTCAGATACCGAAATTTTGATGCATCTGATTCGCCGCAGTGGTCAAGCGAATTTGCTGGATCGCATCAAAGAAGCGCTGAATCAAGTGAAAGGTGGATTTGCCTATCTTTTGCTGACAGAAGATGCGATGATCGCTGCTCTTGATCCAAATGGATTTCGGCCACTCTCGTTAGGAAAAATGGTCAATGGTGCTTATGTGATTGCTTCAGAGACTTGTGCTTTAGAAGTGATCGGAGCTGAATTTGTTCGAGATATCTGTCCTGGGGAAGTTGTCATTGTGGATCAAGCGGGCTACCGTGTTGAAACATATACGGAAGAAGTCCAACCAGCGATTTGCTCAATGGAATTCATTTATTTTGCACGACCAGATTCGAATATTGCCGGCGTCAATGTCCATACTGCACGAAAAAATATGGGACGTAATCTTGCCCAAGAAGCACCGATCGAAGCAGATATGGTGATCGGTGTACCGAACTCATCCTTATCGGCCGCCAGCGGGTTTGCAGAAGAATCTGGCATTCCTTACGAATTAGGATTAGTCAAAAATCAATACATTGCACGAACATTTATCCAGCCCACTCAAGAATTACGGGAACAAGGCGTTCGGATGAAGCTTTCTGCCGTCCGCGGTGTGGTTGAAGGAAAAAAAGTGATCATGGTGGATGACTCGATCGTTCGCGGCACTACTAGCCGACGAATCGTTCAATTGTTAAAAGAAGCCGGTGCCAAAGAAGTTCACGTTCGGATTGCTTCACCGCCATTAAGATATCCTTGTTTTTACGGAATCGATATTCAGACGCGGAAAGAACTGATCGCTGCTCGGCAAAGTGTCGAAGAAATTCGCCAAACGATCGGTGCCGATTCGTTGGCTTTTCTCAGTGAGACTGGCTTGATCGAAGCAATCGGGTTAGATTTAGATGCCCCCTATTCTGGATTGTGCATGGCCTATTTCAATGGTGATTATCCTACACCGCTTTATGATTATGAAGAAAGCTATTTAGCGTCGCTCGAATAAATGGTACAGGAGGAACTCAAAGTGGCAAATGCTTATGCAAAGGCTGGTGTTGATGTGAACGCCGGGTATGAAGTCGTTGATCGAATCAAAAAACATGTCAAAAGAACAGAACGGTTAGGTGTAATGGGTGCCATCGGTGGCTTTGGCGGCTGTTTTGACTTGTCAAACTATCCGCTGAAAGAACCAGTGCTGGTATCCGGTACTGATGGTGTAGGAACGAAATTATTAGTAGCGATCCAACAAAATCAACACCAAACGATTGGAATCGATTGTGTTGCGATGTGTGTCAATGATATTGTCGCTCAAGGAGCAGAACCGATCTATTTTTTGGATTATGTCGCAGTGGGCAAGAATGATCCCGAAAAAATCGAACAAATTATCGCCGGGGTTGCAGAGGGCTGCGCTCAGTCGGGAGCGGCTCTGATAGGCGGTGAGACAGCAGAAATGCCAGGGATGTACTCGGAAGAGGACTATGACTTGGCTGGTTTTGCGGTGGGAATTGTTGAAAAATCTCGTCTGATCACGGGAGCATCGATTGAACCGGGACATTTTCTGATCGGGCTGCCTGCTTCTGGTATCCATTCAAACGGGTATTCATTGGTTCGCAAGATCTTTTTTGAACAGCAAGGTTTTCAAATGGCAGAGAAGTTGCCGGAATTAGGCGGAAAAACTCTCGGAGAAGAATTGTTAACACCAACGAGAATCTACGTATCCGCTGTACTGCCGTTACTTGAAAAACAATTAATTGACGGTATCTCGCATATCACGGGTGGCGGCTTTATCGAGAATATTCCCCGGATGTTGCCGCCGCAGACAACAGCAGAAATCACACTGGGAACGTGGCCGCAACTGCCGATTTTTGAGGCTCTAGCTTCTTATGGAAAAATCCCGGCCCATGAAATGTATGAGATCTTCAATATGGGGATTGGGATGGTTCTTGCTGTTGCACCAGAGAAGAAAGAACAAGTGCTAGCTTTGTTAAACGAGCAGAATGAAGCAGCTTACGTTATTGGTAAAGTAACGGAGGCTCAAGAACATGCGGTTCTTTTACAAGGAGATCCGCTATGAGGATCGCTGTTTTTGCATCAGGAAACGGCAGTAATTTTACCGCAATTGCCGATGCGATTAGAGGAGAAGAACTCAAAGGGGCTACATTAGCGCTGCTGTTCTCAGATAATGCCGCCGCATTTGTCTTGGAACGGGCTAAAGACGCGGGGGTACCGACATTGCAGTTATCCCCGCAGAAATTTCCTTCGAAAGCAGCGTTCGAAGCCGCACTGTTGAACGAGTTGGCGGAACATTCGATTGAGCTGATCGTTTTGGCAGGCTATATGCGGATCGTTGGACCTACGTTGCTAGCCGCTTTTCCCAATAGAATCATCAATCTGCATCCCTCATTGCTGCCTAGTTTTCCTGGAAAATCCGGTATTGCCGATGCCTTTCATTATGGAGTGAAGGTGACTGGGATCACCATTCATTACGTTGACAGTGGTATCGATACGGGGCCGATCATTGCGCAAGAAGTGGTACGTATCGAATCGGAAGATACATTAGAAAGCTTAGAAGCAAAGATCCATCAATTAGAGCATCGAGTCTATCCAGCGGTCATAGCTGAAATCATTCATAAAGGAGACCATCAATCGTGAAAAAAAGAGCGTTGATCAGTGTGTCAGATAAACAAGGGATCGTATCTTTTGCCAAAAATTTAGTACAAAACGGCTACGAAATCATTTCGACAGGAGGAACAAAATCTGCTCTGGAAGCGGCTGGTCTTGAACCGATTGCGATAGAAACGGTCACAGGATTTCCCGAAATGATGGACGGACGTGTCAAAACATTGCATCCAAAGATCCACGGTGGTTTGCTGGGTCGCCGGGACCTGCCTGAACATTTAGCAGCAATGGAAAAACATGACATTGCGCCGATCAATCTGGTTGTTGTCAACCTTTATCCTTTTAAGGAAACGATTGCCCAAGCGGATGTGACAGAAGAGCAAGCCATTGAGAATATCGATATCGGTGGACCAAGCATGCTGCGCTCCGCTGCAAAAAACTTTGCTGCAGTGACAGTGATCGTTGATCCTAAAGATTATCCCCTCATTCTAGATGAATTGACGGAAACCGGTCAGACGCAGCTTGCCACGCGCAAACGCTTAGCGGCTAAAGTATTTTGCCATACAGCAGCTTATGACGCCTTGATCGCCGATTATTTGACAAAAGCAGTTGAAGAATCTGAACCGGAGAAGTTGACACTGACGTATGAATTGAAACAAACGTTGCGCTACGGAGAAAATAGCCATCAAACTGCTGCTTTTTATCAAGATGCATTGCCAGTTCCTTATTCGATCGCTAGTGCAAAACAACTTCACGGCAAAGAATTGTCCTACAACAACATCAAAGATGCGGATGCCGCTTTGCGAATCGCAAAAGAATTTACGGAACCCACTGCAGTCGCTCTTAAACATATGAATCCTTGTGGTATCGGAACAGCGACGACGATTTTTGACGCTTTTGAACGGGCATACGAAGCAGATCCAGTTTCGATTTTTGGAGGAATCATCGTATTGAATCGCCCCGTTGATGAAGCAACAGCTGCGGCACTGCATCAAATATTTCTTGAGATCGTGATTGCGCCTGCTTTTGAACCAGCGGCGCTGGATATTTTGACGAAGAAGAAAAACATTCGCTTGATGACGTTAGATTTTGTAGCAAATCCTGTCGAAACAGAAATGGTCTCTGTATTAGGTGGTTTATTAGTTCAAGAACAAGATACATTAGCAGAATCTCCTAAGGATTGGACGGTCGTAACGAAACGTCAGCCTAGCAAGAATGAGTTGGAAGCAATGGCTTTTGCTTGGAAAGCGGTAAAACATGTCAAATCAAATGCCATCGTTTTAGCGAACCAATATCAAACAGTTGGAATTGGTGCTGGCCAAATGAATCGCGTGGGTTCTGTAAAAATCGCCATTGAACAAGCTGCTGAAGCTGGAAAATTAACGGATGCAGTTTTAGCTAGCGATGCGTTCTTCCCAATGGATGATAGCGTGGAATATGCTGCAAAACGGGGAATCAAGGCAATCATTCAACCTGGAGGCAGTATTAAAGACCAAGCGTCTATCGAAATGGCAGATCAATACGGAGTAGCGATGATCTTTACTGGGGTTCGGCATTTTAGACATTAAAAGACATTAAATTCAGGAGGAGCAGATGAAGCTTTTAGTTATTGGTAGTGGTGGTAGGGAACATGCAATCGCCAAGAAATTACTCGCAGATCCGATCGTAGAAACAGTCTACTGCGCGAAAGGGAATCCGGGCATGGTCAGCGATGGTATTCAGGTAGTTGCTATCCCAGAAACAGACCATCAAAGCTTGATCGCGTTTGCAAAAGAGATGGCCATCGATTGGACCTTTGTAGGCCCTGAAGTTCCTTTGCTTAATGGCATCGTTGATGATTTCCAAGCTGCAGGATTGAACATTTTTGGCCCAAATAAAGCAGCGGCGATGATTGAAGGTTCGAAGGAATTTGCCAAAGAATTGATGGCAAAATATCAGATTCCAACCGCTGAATACCAGTCTTTTGTAGATAGTGAAAAAGCGAAAGCGTATATCCAAGAAAAAGGTGCCCCAATCGTAATCAAAGCAGACGGTTTAGCTGCTGGAAAAGGGGTCGTTGTCGCAGCAACAGTGGATCAGGCACTGGCTGCGGTAGAAGAAATGTTGGAAGAACAAAAATTTGGTCAAAGTGGTGCCAAAGTTGTGATCGAAGATTTTCTGGAAGGAGAAGAGTTTTCGCTGCTGGCTTTTGTTCATGAAGAGCAAGTTTATCCCATGGTGATTGCGCAAGATCATAAACGAGCGTTTGATGGGGATGAAGGACCGAATACTGGTGGAATGGGAGCTTACTCTCCTGTTCCGCAAATTCCTCAGTCAATGATCGATCAAGCAATCGAGACGGTTTTGATCCCGGCTGCTACAGGAATGATTGATCAAGGAACACCCTTTACGGGTATTTTATATGCGGGGCTGATTGCCACAGTTGAAGGACCTAAAGTGATTGAATTCAATGCTCGTTTTGGAGATCCAGAGACGCAAGTCGTTTTGAGTCGGCTAACGAGTGGGTTAGCTCAGATTATTGATGCATTGCTCAATGGAAGACAGCCGGAGATTACTTGGGATCAGCAGTTTTCTGTTGGTGTGGTCGTGGCGGCTGAAGGGTATCCAGAAACCTATCAACAGGGAATGATCATTCCGCAAAAAGCGGCTGAAGATGTTCAACTGTTTTATGCAGGGGTTGCTGAAAGAGCAGGAGAATTGGTGGCAGCAGGCGGGCGAGTATTTTTAGCGGAAGGGCAAGGTGCTTCTTTGGAGGAAGCGCAAAAGAAAGTTTACCAAGCGCTAGCAAAAATGCCTTTGAACAAGATGTTTTATCGAAAAGATATTGGTGCCAAAGCATTAAAGTAACCGTAACTTCTCTTTGGTTCCATCGTTTAAACAAAAGATCGCTGGTGAGAGAACAGCGATCTTTTTTTCTTAAAAAGAGGTAGCGTTTTCAAACGGATATGCTAAAATAGAAGAGCAAACAGAGGAGGAAAAATACGTGAAAAAAATTAAATTTGGTTCAACCGATTTAGAAGTTTCAAGTGTCATTTTGGGATTGATGCGAATCAATAATGCAAAAGATCCTGTAGCTGTACTGACGACAGCAATCGAGAATGGTATTACTTTCTTTGATCATGCAGATATCTATGGCGGTGGCGAATGCGAAAGTATTTTTGCAGATGCCCTTGCACAAACCGAATATAAAAGGGAAGATCTTTTCATTCAATCGAAATGTGGTATCGTCCCAGGGAAAATGTTCGATTTTTCGAAAGAACACATTATTAAATCCGTTGAAGGCAGTTTGAAACGCTTGAAAATGGATTATCTTGACGCGTTGCTGTTGCATCGCCCGGATACGTTAGTGGAGCCCGAAGAAGTCGCTGCTGCTTTCGACGAGCTGGAAAAAGCGGGAAAAGTTAAGTATTTTGGAGTCAGCAATCAAAATCCTGGTCAAATCGAATTGTTGAAAAAATATGTCTCTCAACCATTGCTGGCCAATCAATTGCAATTTGGCATCATGCATACTGGAATGATCGATCGAGGCATCCATGTCAATATGACGGATAGCGGCAGTGTCGATCATGATGGCGGCATTCTTGAGTATTCTCGGCTGAATGATATGACGATCCAAGCGTGGTCGCCATACCAATATGGATTCTTTGAAGGTGTCTTCATCGGAAATGAGAAATTCCCAGAACTGAATGCAAAACTGGAAGAATTGGCTGAGAAGTATCAAACGACTGCGACAGGAATCGCATCTGCTTGGATTCTACGGCACCCAGCAAATATGCAGGTGATCGCAGGCACGATGACGCCGCATCGTATCGAAGAGATCGCTAAGGCATCTACGATTGTATTGACACGCCAAGAATGGTATGAAGTATATTTGGCAGCTGGCAATATTTTACCTTAAAAAAAGAAGAAACCCTTTATTTAATGGAAACTATCTCAGGAATGTTCGTAAAAGACGAACATTCCTGTTGCTTTTTAAAAAAAAGATTCTAAAACACTTGTATTTATGAGTGAGCTGGTTTAAATTGTTGTGGGCATTAAAAATAGGCGACAGCCATTTGATGCTTGCTTCACTCTTATCAAGATTTGGAGGATATTTTTATGTTTGACATGAAAGTTTTTGATTACGAAGATATACAATTGATCCCTAATAAATGTATCGTGAATAGCCGTTCAGAATGTGATACGACGGTTACTTTAGGCAAACATTCATTTAAAATGCCGGTCGTTCCTGCAAATATGCAAACGATCATTGATGAATCAATCGCAGAATTTTTAGCTGAAAATGGCTATTTTTATATTATGCATCGCTTTGACGAAGCAGCCCGCATTCCTTTTATCAAAAAAATGAAGGAAAAAGGCCTGATCTCTTCGATCAGTGTCGGTGTCAAAGACTATGAGTATACTTTTGTCGAAACATTGGCTGCTGAAGGACTGGTGCCTGATTATATTACGATCGATATTGCCCATGGACATTCCAATGCTGTCATCAATATGATCCAACATATCAAAAAACATTTACCAGATGCTTTTGTGATCGCAGGGAACGTTGGTACACCTGAAGCGGTCCGAGAATTGGAAAATGCCGGCGCGGATGCAACGAAAGTCGGGATCGGACCAGGGAAAGTTTGTATCACTAAAATCAAAACTGGTTTTGGAACTGGTGGGTGGCAATTAGCTGCATTACGCTGGTGTGCAAAAGCAGCTCGCAAGCCGATTATCGCCGATGGGGGAATCCGCACCCATGGAGATATCGCAAAATCTGTTCGTTTTGGGGCAACGATGGTCATGATTGGTTCATTGTTTGCTGGACATGAAGAATCTCCCGGGGAAACAAAAGTCGAAAATGGTGTCGTTTTAAAAGAATACTTTGGCTCTGCTTCTGAATTCCAAAAAGGGGAAAAGAAAAACGTCGAAGGGAAAAAAATCTGGATCCCTTACAAAGGTTCTTTGAAAGATACTTTGGTTGAGATGCAGCAAGATCTACAATCATCGATCTCCTATGCCGGTGGCAAAGACCTCGAATCGATTCGAAAAGTTGATTATGTGATCGTGAAAAACTCGATTTTCAATGGCGATACAATTTAAGTTGATTCGGCTGTAGAATTGACAGTGGCATGAATAAAAGTTCGATCCAAAAGATTTCTTTGGTCTTACAGCAAGCGATAGGAAAACATTCTTATCACTTGCTGCTGAGGGCAACAAGTCTTTTGGTTTTTTTATTTTCAGCGCTGACCTTCTGCTTTTTGTGGAATCATCTCTATCGACTATTTGGTTTTTCTTAATCTTTCGTTATAATAGAAGAAATGATGAAAAAAACTAAAAAAATATTCTGAGCTAAAAGCGGATATTCAGTTGACTAAGTGAGTAAGAGCAATAACAATAAAGTAAACATGCAGAAAGAAGCAGGTGAGTGTTTGACTATCAAAGTAATGTCCGTTTTTGGGACAAGACCGGAAGCCATCAAGATGGCGCCTTTGGTAAAAGAATTAGAGGCTGATCCTCGATTTCAATCAATTGTCGTGGTGACAGCCCAACATCGCGAGATGTTAGATCAAGTATTAGAGGTTTTTGCGATCGAACCTGATTACGACTTGGATATCATGACATTGGGACAGACGTTGACCGGCATCACTACAAAAGTCTTGCTGGAATTAGAACCGATTCTCCACCAAGAAAAACCGTCAATTGTGCTTGTTCATGGTGACACAACAACGGCATATGCCGCAGCAACCGCAGCTTTTTACGCTCAGATCCCGATCGGTCATGTTGAAGCTGGTTTGCGGACGTGGAATAAACGATCACCCTATCCGGAAGAAGCCAACCGGCAACTCATCGATGTGCTAGCGGATCTTTACTTTGCTCCAACGCTTCAAAGTAAAGAAAATCTACTTGCGGAAAATCATGATCCAGAAGCCATCTTTGTCACTGGCAATACCGCGATTGATGCCATGCGCTACACTGTTTCTCAAGACTATCAGCATCCTACACTAACAGACAGAAAACAGCGAAAGATTTTGTTGACGATGCACCGCAGAGAGAATTTAGGTCAGCCGATGAAGAATGTTTTTCAGGCATTGGCTCGAATCGCAGGCGAGTTTCCAGAAGTCTCAGTCGTTTTTCCGATGCATAAAAATCCCAAAGTTCGAGAAATTGCTCAAGAAACTCTGGGTGCTTTAGAGAATGTTACATTGATTGAACCTTTAGATGTCATCGATTTTCACAATTTTGCCAACCAAAGCACATTGATTCTAACTGATTCCGGCGGTGTCCAGGAAGAAGCCCCTTCTCTCGGTGTTCCTGTATTGGTGTTGCGGGACACAACTGAACGTCCAGAAGGCATTGCGGCAGGAACGTTGAAATTGGTCGGTACAGGGGAAGAGGATGTGTATCAAGCAACGAAGCAGTTGTTGCAGGATCATGCTGCATATACCGCAATGGCGCATGCTGAAAATCCTTATGGTGATGGTAAAGCAAGTCAGCGAATCAAAGAAGTATTGGCTCAATATTACCGTCTGTCCGGAATGGCAGATCCTTCGATCCAATGATCCAAAAACTGAAAATGGAATTGAAAAATAACAAAAGTATTTTCACATAATGGTTGACCTATATAATTAGATAGACTATAGTGTGGATAGAAATAAATAATTGTTAGGTGAGGCTCCTATATGGACACAAGCTGCTGCCGCAAAAGTATCGAGAGATGCTTAGTTGGTAGGACAGGTCTAATCGTGAAGGTTAAACCCAAAGCAGCTGATAACGTCAAGTTATCTACGCCCTATAGTGCTAAAGCTCTACAATGATCATGAGTTTTTTACGCATGCTTATTGGGAGCATGCGTTTTTTTGTGTTAATGGTCACTGATGCCTTTATTTTAGCTGATACATATAGACCTTTATGAGGTGCTGCAAGACAATTGCTGACTGCCTTTATTTTTGACCAACACTTCTGCATGATCCAGAGTTTCTTGCTTGATAAACAGAGAGGAAGATGAACATGGAATACCCCAGTCCCCAGATGAACAATAAAAAGAATGCTAGGGGTAGCAAATGCAACTCCTAGTTATAGGAGGAAAAGAAGATGTTAAAAAAATTATCTAAAGATCAAGAATTAAAATTACTTGCACAACTTTCGGAAAGAGAGTTGCTGATGGAAATGCGGACTTCGTTTAATGGACTATCAAAAGAGGATGCAGCAGAACGTCTGGACGAATATGGACCAAACCAAGTAGATGCACAAAAACCAACACCTGCTTGGCTGATGTTTTTAAGTGCTTTCAAAGATCCTTTTGTATTAGTTTTGGCTTTGCTGATGGTCATTTCTTTTTTCACAGGTGATTATGAAGCAGTGGTCGTGATGGGAATCATGATCTTAGCAAGTGTTACGATCACATTCGTGCAAGAATATCGTTCGCAAAAAGCAAGTTTGGCCTTAAAAGAATTAATTGAAAATACATGTTCTGTCACTCGAGACGGCGAAACGATCGAGATTCCGATGGATGAAGTCGTACCAGGAGACATCGTGACATTGGCAACCGGGGATATGATTCCGGCAGATGCTATTTTGATTTGGACAAAAGATTTATTTATCAATCAATCTTCTCTGACCGGAGAATCTATGCCGGTGGAAAAATTTGTCGATGCTGGGATCAAAGATTCTAAAGAAACGATTTCCGCATTAGATATGCAAGATTTGGTTTTCATGGGAACGGATGTCCTTAGTGGACAAGGTAAAGCAATTATTTTAAAAACCGGTCAAAGTACTTTTTTTGGTGATATTGCCAAAAATGCAACGTCAAAACGAGGAAAGACTACTTTTGAGGATGGTTTGACGAAAGTCAGTAAATTGTTGCTGCGAATGGTAATGGTTTTGTTTCCCATCGTCTTTTTGATCAATGGATTGACAAAAGGCGACTGGGGAGAAGCCCTTTTCTTCGCAATCGCTGTAGCTGTTGGCTTGACTCCGGAAATGTTACCAATGATCGTCACAAGTAATTTGGCAAAAGGTGCCATGTCGTTAGCTAAAGAAAAAGTGATCGTCAAAGAATTGCCTTCGATTCAAAACTTGGGCAGTATGGACGTTTTATGTACGGATAAAACCGGCACGATCACTGAAGATCGCGTCGTATTAGTGCAGCATTTGAATCCGTTTGGTAAAGAAGACCAACAAGTGTTGGATATGACCTATTTGAATTCCTACTATCAAACAGGTTGGAAAAATTTGATGGATATTGCGGTATTGAACTACTTCGAAGATACAGAGCGCCAAGCGCCTTATCAAGAAGTCATCAAAGTGGATGAAATCCCCTTTGACTTTTCCCGCCGGCGTTTAACAGTGGTTGTCAAAGCAGATGGGCACCAGATCATGGTCACAAAAGGTGCTGCTGAGGAAATGGAGAAAGTCTGCAAATACGTGGAAGTCAACGGACAAGTTCTGGAATTGACAGATGAATTAAGAGAAAAACTTCGTGAGGTAAATCACCGCTTGAACAAACAGGGCATGCGTGTCCTAACAGTAGCAATCAAGCGAGATGCTCACGCAGAAGCCGTCTACACAGTTGAAGATGAACAAGATATGATCATGATCGGATTCATGGGCTTTTTAGACCCAGCGAAAGAGTCCGCAAAAACAGCTATTGCTTCATTACATGGTCATGGTGTCAACGTGAAAGTTTTGACTGGTGACAATGCGATCGTGGCGCAAAAGGTGTGTAAAGATGTGGGGATCGAAGTGAACGACTATCTTCTAGGGATAGACGTTGATCGTCTCTCTGATGAAGAATTGGCTGAAAAAGCAGAAGCGGTCAATCTATTTGCTAAGTTGAATCCTATGCAAAAGTCACGCATCATTCAGTCGCTGCAAGCCGATGGTCATACTGTCGGATTTATGGGAGATGGAATCAATGATGCGCCTGCACTACGGGCTGCTGATGTCGGTATTTCTGTAGATACGGCCGCAGACATTACCAAAGACGCAAGTTCGATCATTTTATTAGAAAAAAGCTTGAATGTGTTAGATAAAGGGGTCATTGAAGGCCGTAAAGTTTTCACAAACATGATGAAATACATCAAGATGACATTGAGTTCAAACTTTGGGAATGTTTTTTCGATCCTTGTCGCTAGTGCATTCTTGCCTTTCTTGCCAATGCTTTCTATTCAATTGCTGGTGCAAAATCTAGTCTATGATATGGCACAGTTGACTATTCCTTGGGATAATGTGGATGTGGAAGAACTAGAAAAACCAGTCAAGTGGCAAGTCAGAGGCTTATTGAAATTCACCGTAAGCATTGGACCAGTCAGCAGTATTTTTGATATCTTGACATTCTTCGTGATGTGGCATGTGTTCCAAGCAAATACCATTCAAGAACAAGCGCTGTTCCAAGCCGGCTGGTTCATGATCGGTCTTGTGACGCAAACATTAGTCGTGCATATGGTCCGGACGCGTAAACTGCCATTTTTCCAAAGTATCGCATCGCCAGCAGTCTTACTGTCAAGCGTTCTTGCGATTTTGGTAGGTTTCGGTATTATCTTGTCGTCGCTGCACACAGTCTTTGATTTTGCAGCGCTACCATCTTCTTACTGGCCATGGTTTGTCGGCATTATTCTTGCCCACCTGGTAAGCGTAGAAGTAGCTAAGAGAATCTATATCCATTATACAAAAGAGTGGATCTGAGAAAAGAAACGGATAGTCATAAAAGATTTTAACTTTTATGCTATCTGTTTCTTTTTTATTCTATTCTGTATTATTTTTTCTCATTATCAAAAAAAACTAATTTTACTAAGTCGGAACATTCACAAGGGAAAGTCCTCGAGGTGTTACGTTTCTGTTTAGTTAAAAGGCGAAGTCTGTACTATTCTTAAAAGAAAAAAAGAATTTAATAAGGAGCAAAGCAAGAAAGCGATTGCTTAAATGTGATTGTTTTCACTAATCGTTTCTTAAGAGTTGGTCTAATGGGAATCGTTTTATTAAAAAAAAATACCTTTTCACTTGTCTTATTCTCGTTTAAATGATAATTTATAGTAGTAAATGATTTTTCGATGATACAGATTTTATCCCTGTTACATTCGAAAGTGAATTTTTATATCAGAGAGGAAAGTGTGTCAAGATGGCAAAAAAACAAAAAGCACTTGATTTCCAAGCAATTTTGGAGCAAGTCAATGCAGATTTTCCAACTTATCAAGCATTAGATAAAGACGGAAAAATCGTAAATCCAGATTTAGTACCTGATCTAAGTGACGACGAATTAGTCGAGTTGATGACTCGCATGGTATGGTCCCGTGTATTAGACCAACGCTCTACTGCGTTAAACCGTCAAGGTCGTCTAGGTTTCTTCGCGCCAACAGCTGGTCAAGAAGCAAGTCAATTAGCAAGTCATTTTGCATTTGAAAAAGAAGATGTGCTTTTACCTGGTTACCGTGATGTCCCTCAATTGATCCAACACGGCCTTCCATTGAAAGAAGCGTTCTTATGGTCTCGCGGACACGTAGCTGGAAACCTTTATCCAGAAGACTTGCAAGCTTTACCACCACAAATCATTATCGGTGCGCAATACGTGCAAGCTGCTGGTGTAGCTCTTGGTCTGAAAAAGCGCAACAAGAAAAATGTTGTCTTCACTTATACAGGTGATGGCGGTTCTTCACAAGGGGACTTCTATGAAGCAATCAACTTTGCTGGTGCTTACCATGCAAACGCTGTATTCTACATCCAAAACAACGGTTTTGCGATTTCAACACCTCGTGAAGTTCAAAGTGCTGCGCCAACATTAGCTCAAAAAGCAGCTGCAGCTGGTATCCCAGGAATCCAAGTGGATGGTATGGATCCATTAGCAGTTTACACTGTCTCAAAAGCAGCTCGTGAATGGGCAGCAAATGGCAATGGACCAGTTTTGATTGAAACATTGACTTACCGTTATGGTCCACACACATTATCAGGGGATGACCCAACGCGTTACCGTTCAAAAGATATGGACAGCGAATGGCAACAAAAAGACCCATTGGTTCGCTTCCGTACGTACTTGACTGAAAAAGGACTATGGTCTGAAGAAAAAGAAGAACAAATCATTGAACAAACTAAAGAAGAAATCAAAGCTGCAATCGCTGAAGCTGACCGTGTACCTAAACAAAAAGTTTCAGATTTCTTGAAAAATATGTTTGAAGTACAACCTCAAAACATTAAAGAACAAATTGCAACTTACGAAGCGAAGGAGTCGAAATAGTCATGGCACAAAAAACAATGATTCAAGCAATTACAGATGCCTTAGCTGTTGAAATGGAAAACGACAAAGAAATTTTAGTCTTTGGTGAAGACGTCGGTAAAAACGGCGGGGTTTTCCGGGCAACAGAAGGTTTACAAGAAAAATTCGGTGAAGATCGTGTTTTCGATACCCCTCTTGCTGAATCTGGTATCGGCGGTTTAGCTTTTGGTTTAGCACTAGAAGGTTTCCGTCCAGTTCCAGAAATTCAATTCTTCGGATTCGTTTTTGAAACATTTGATGAAATCGTTGGACAAATGGCACGTACTCGCTACCGTATGGGCGGCACACGCAACTTGCCAATTACGATTCGTTCACCATTTGGTGGTGGTGTGCATACACCAGAATTGCACTCAGATAACTTGGAAGGATTGATTGCTCAATCACCAGGTATCCGTGTCGTGATTCCATCAAACCCATACGATGCAAAAGGATTGTTAATTGCTTCTATTCGCAGCAATGATCCTGTTGTTTTCTTAGAACATATGAAACTTTACCGTTCATTCCGTGAAGAAGTGCCAGAAGAAGCGTATGAAGTTCCATTGGATAAAGCAGCGGTGACTCGTGAAGGAACAGACGTATCGATCATCACTTATGGTGCAATGGTTCGTGAAGCAATCAAAGCAGCGGATAACTTAGCAAAAGAAAACATCAATGCTGAAATTATCGATTTGCGTACAGTTGCTCCTCTTGATGTGGAAACAATCATTAAATCTGTTGAAAAAACAGGTCGTGTGGTTGTTGTTCAAGAAGCTCAAAAACAAGCAGGCGTAGGCGCTCAAGTCGTTTCTGAAATTTCTGAACGTGCGGTTCTTTCATTAGAAGCACCAATTGGACGTGTATCTGCTCCAGATACAATCTTCCCATTCGGTCAAGCAGAAAATATCTGGTTGCCAAATGCTAAAGATATCGAAGACAAAGTGAAAGAAATCGTGAACTTTTAATAGTTGAAGAAGGGAAGAATAGAAAATGGCATTTCAATTTAAATTACCGGATATCGGTGAAGGGATCGCAGAAGGCGAAATCGTAAAATGGTTCGTTAAACCCGGCGATACCATCAATGAAGATGACACTTTATTGGAAGTTCAAAATGACAAATCAGTTGAAGAAATCCCATCTCCAGTCACAGGTACTGTAAAAAATATCCTTGTATCAGAAGGAACAGTTGCCAATGTTGGTGATGTATTAGTAGAAATCGATGCACCTGGCCATGAAGACAATGAAGGAGATGCAGGTGTGGCAGCGCAAGCCCAAACTCCTGCACAACCAGCTGCTGTTCCAACAACGGAATCTGCATCTGCTGGTTCTTCAGAAGGCGAAGGCGTATTCCAATTCAAATTACCAGATATCGGTGAAGGAATTGCAGAAGGCGAAATCGTAAAATGGTTCGTTAAAGCTGGCGACACCATCAATGAAGATGATACTTTATTGGAAGTTCAAAACGACAAATCAGTTGAAGAAATCCCATCCCCAGTCACAGGTACTGTAAAAAATATCCTTGTATCAGAAGGAACAGTTGCTAATGTTGGTGATGTATTAGTAGAAATCGATGCTCCAGGACACAACAGTGCACCAGCTGCTAGTTCTGCAGCGCCAACTGCAGCGCCAGAAAAAGTTGAAACTTCTGGCTCAGCAAGTGTCGTTGAAGCTGCTGATCCAAACAAACGTGTATTAGCAATGCCTTCTGTCCGTCAATTTGCTCGTGAAAAAGATGTCGACATCACACAAGTAACTGCAACTGGCAAAGGTGGCCGCGTGACAAAAGAAGACATTGAGAACTTCCTATCTGGTGGCGGAGCTTCAGCAACTGCAGAAGCAGCAGCTCCAGCAAAAGAAGAAGCGCAAGCACCAGCAGCTGAAAGCAAACCAGCAGCACCAGCTAAAGCCTTCAAGTCTAACTTGGGTGATTTAGAAGAACGTGTAGCATTAACTCCGACACGTAAAGCAATTGCGAAAGCAATGGTCAACAGCAAACATACAGCACCTCATGTAACATTGCATGATGAAGTAGAAGTAACAAATCTTTGGGATAATCGTAAGAAATTTAAAGAAGTTGCTGCTGCCAATGGCACAAAACTTACTTTCTTGCCATATGTTGTAAAAGCATTGACTGCTACAGTCAAAAAATTCCCTATCTTGAATGCTTCAATCGATGATGCAAAACAAGAAATTGTGTACAAAAACTACTACAATATCGGTATTGCTACGGATACGGATCATGGGTTATATGTACCAAATGTCAAAGATGCAGACCGCAAAGGAATGTTTGCTATCGCTGATGAAATCAACGAAAAAGCTAAACTTGCTCATGACGGCAAACTTTCTGCAGATGACATGCGCAACGGAACGATCACTATCAGTAACATTGGTTCTGTAGGAGGTGGCTGGTTCACACCAGTAATCAACTACCCTGAAGTAGCTATCTTGGGTGTTGGTACAATCGCGCAACAACCAATCGTCAATGCTGAGGGCGAAATCGTTGTCGGCCGCGTAATGAAACTTTCATTGAGCTTTGACCACCGAATCGTTGATGGTGCAACAGCGCAACAAGCAATGAATAATATCAAACGTCTATTAGCTGATCCAGAGCTATTAATGATGGAAGGATGATTAACAAATGGTAGTTGGAGATTTTGCTGTTGAATTAGATACAGTTGTAATCGGTGCGGGACCTGGCGGCTATGTAGCTGCCATCCGCGCAGCGGAAATGGGACAAAAAGTTGCGATCATTGAAAGAGAATACATTGGCGGTGTTTGTTTGAACGTTGGTTGTATCCCTTCAAAAGCATTGATTGCAGCAGGACATCATTACCAAGAATCACTAGATTCGACAATGTTTGGTGTAACAAGCGAAAACGTATCACTTGATTTTGCTAAAACACAAGAATGGAAAGACAACAAAGTTGTGAAAACATTGACTTCAGGTGTTGGCTTCCTATTGAAAAAACACAAAGTTGAAACAATTGAAGGGGAAGCTTTCTTTGTTGATGATCACACATTACGTGTGATTCATCCTGATTCAGCTCAAACTTATTCTTTCAACAATGCAATCATCGCGACAGGTTCTCGCCCAATTGAAATCCCTGGTTTCAAATTCGGTGGACGTGTGCTTGATTCTACTGGCGGATTGGCATTGAAAGAAGTGCCTAAAAAATTCGTTGTTATCGGTGGCGGTGTCATCGGTTCTGAACTTGGTGCTGCTTATGCAAACCTTGGAGCAGAAGTAACGATTCTTGAAGGTTCTCCTCAAATTTTGCCAACTTATGAAAAAGATATGGTTAAATTAGTTGAAGAAGACTTCGCTAAAAAAGGTGTAACGATCGTTACTAATGCAATGGCTAAAGAAGCTGTTGATAATGGCGATAGTGTAACGGTTAAATACGCTGTTGATGGCAAAGAAGAATCAGTGACAGCTGACTATGTGATGGTTACAGTTGGTCGACGTCCGAATACAGATGACATGGGCTTAGAGCAAGCCGGTGTTGAAGTTGGCGAACGTGGATTGATCACAGTCGACAAACAAGGCCGTACGAACGTATCAAACATCTTTGCAATCGGAGATATCGTGCCTGGTGCAGCACTTGCTCATAAAGCAAGTTATGAAGCAAAAATTGCTGCTGAAGCCATTTCTGGTAAAAAAGTTGCTGTTGATTATAAAGCAATGCCAGCGGTTGCCTTTACTGATCCAGAATTAGCTTCTGTCGGTATGACGATCAAAGATGCAAAAGATGCTGGAATTGAAGCGAAAGCTTACAAATTCCCATTCTCTGGAAATGGTCGTGCATTGTCTCTTGGTAAAACAGAAGGATTTATCCGCTTAGTAACAACAGTAGAAGACAATGTGATCATCGGTGCGCAAATCGCTGGTTTAGGTGCAAGTGACATGGTTTCAGAATTGGCTCTTGCAATCGAATCAGGTATGAACGCAGAAGATATCGCGTTAACGATCCACCCACATCCATCTTTAGGTGAGATCACCATGGATGCTGCTGAGTTGGCATTAGGCTTACCAATCCATATTTAATGATAGAAGACTCGTTCATCCTTTCGATGAGCGAGTTTTTTTATGGGATCAAGTATCAGTGAATGGCATAAAATACTGGCGATTGCCTACTTGATTGCTGTAGCAAATCTGTCTGAATTATGCTATATTAAGTTGCTATCTAAAACGGATGAAGGCGGGGATTGTATGCGTAAACAATTGGGTGGGAAAACGATTCGTCTCTATTATACAAGTCTGCAATTTCTTTATTGGATGATGTTTTGTTCAATTTATGGATTTGCCACATTATTTCTGATTTATTTTAAGATCGATCCAGCAAAAATCGGTGGGATCTTAGCACTTATCAATATTTTTTCAGCCGCGCTTCAGCCTTTCATCAGTCAAGTGATCATTAAAAGAAAAAGGATTCCCTTGATTGCTGTCCTAAAAGGGATGACACTGAGCCTGATTATCGCTCTTCTAGTAGGGTTATTACTGCCAGCACTGACGATTATCAGTTTTATCATTGGTGCAATCGTGCTAGTTTCCATGCAGTCATTTATCAATCCTCTTGCATTTGAGTATGTGAACACCGGCTATGGGATTAATTTTGGTTTTTCGAGAGCAGGTGGTTCACTAGGATATGCCGCAACCTCTTTCTTATTAGGGCAGTTGTTGGCGAGCTATTCGGCTGCGCTTCTCCCAATAATGGCATTAGTAGAAGCAGGACTGTTTTTTGTCCTCTTACTTTTGCTGCCCACAGTGAAGACAAGGGTTCTGCCGTTGAAGATAGAAGAGAAGCATTCGGATGGGTTAGGAAAAAAATATCCATTTTTACTTTTGTTATTCATAGGATTCAGTTTTCTGTTCAGCTTTCACACAATGATCAATAGCTTCTTGGCACAGATTTTTGCTTCGATCGGAGGCGGCAGCAAAGAAGTAGGAATTTCATTAATGATTGCTGCATTATGCGAGTTGCCAGGAATGATATTCTTCGAACGTTTGGTCAAAAGAAAGTCCAGCAAGTTTTGGCTTTTGTTTTCTAGTATCGCATTTGCAGTCAGAGGAGTAATGATGTTGCTTACCAGCACGATTGTTATGATGGAAATGACACACCTATTGCAGGGCTTTAGTTTTGCTTTATTTATCCCAGCGTCTGCTTATCTCTTCAATCACGTATTGGCAGATGAAGATCGGGTATTTGGACAAACGCTGATCATTATTGCGACGACATTAGGCGGTGTGCTGGGGAATATCTTAGGCGGCAGCCTTTTACAGAACTTCGGTGTCTGGCAGATGTTATTGTGCGGCACGTGCTTTGCTTTGATTGGAGCGTTATTGACGCTATGGGGGATCCGTAAGCTGCCAAAGGCCTCTGTTGTTTCCGATCTTTCCGAATAGCAGACAAGGAATGACAAAAATAGCTAGAGCAATGTTCAAAAATGATAACGAAAAAGAGTGGCGAACAATCATCGCCACTCTTTTTCGTTAAAGTGAATCAGCCTAGCCGGGTTATTTCTTTTCTAAAACAGCGATGAATTCCCGCATATAATCGGGCAGGTCAGGTGGTCTACGGCTTGAAACGATGTGACCGTCGGTGATAACTGGTGTATCCACCCAAGTAGCTCCGGCGTTTGTCATATCGTCTTTTATGCCAGGGGTGCTAGTCACTTTTCTTCCTTGCAATATATTCGCGGAAATCAAGACCCAGCCGGCATGACATATTTGACCAATGACTTTTTCTTCTTTGTCCATTGCTTGAACAAAAGAAATGACTTGTGGGAATCGGCGCAGTTTATCCGGTGCCCAACCGCCAGGGACTAAGATGGCATCATAATCAGCCACATGGATGTCGTCAAAAGCAAACGCGGATTCTGCAGGAACTCCGTATTTTCCTTTATAGCTTTTATGGGCTTCTTCGCCAACTAAATCCACTTGAGCGCCTTCTTCTCGCAAACGGTGAACAGGGTACCAAAGCTCTAAATCCTCGAAATCATTGTCGACTAACGCGATGATTTTTTTATTTTCTAAGCGCAAATGAAATCCTCCTTTATTCTTGCTATTCTTACTGTAACATCAAGGAAAAGGAAACACCAAAAGAATGCTTTTGAAGAAAGACGACTAGCATTTATCTGTAAAGTTTAGCCGCAAGAGTAAAAAAAGCAGTCGTTAAAGAAAATAGAAGATCAATGAAGGGATAGTTTTAGCAGTGTAAGCTTTGTAACGAATAATAAATTAGGTCATAATCAAAGTAACCAATAAGTCTTAGCAAGCCTTAACAAGTCTGAACAGATCTGAACAAGACTGAATAGGAGCGTGAAAATAGGGAACCTTTTGAAAAAGCTAGACAATCTATTTACCAGAATGTACGTCCATTGGAACTTGAACGCTGGCAGGTTTATTTTGAAGACGGTAACCGAGAGAATGTTTTACAGATGTTAGAGGTCTATCAAAACGAGGATGGCGGCTTTGGTCACGGCTTAGAGCCAGACAATTGGAAACCCAACAGCACCCCGATTGCGGCGTGAGCTGCCTGCAGTATTTTATGAGAGATCAATTGCCTTGATGCTAAAAATCCTATAATACAGGGGATCTTGAGGTAGTTGTCCAGTGGGAAAGATTTTTCTGAAGGGAAATGGCGGAACCAAGTACCTCCGACTGCTTTTACCCCCATGCCATCTGGTGGGAGAGTCCTGTAGGTGTGCCGGCTAATAATCCCACCGTGAGTTTTGCTGGTATGATCATCCGCGTGGAAGCTACTGGTTTATCTCAACAAACGGAGGGAATCCTTCAAACCGCCATTGAAGCTTTCTCAATGAGACAACGATGATAGGCATACATTAGTCGTTTAATTGGAAATGCTAAACTATTGTAAAAAAACACATGATCAACCTCTTTTGGAGAACATAAATTTTCAAGAAGTGTTGTGCCAACAAATTCGTCAAACCGTCTCGAAAGACCCAGAAGAATGGTTCACTTCTTACACCAGCAAACCATCGGACTTTTTTTCTCGAAAGAACAACTGCTCACCATTTTTGATAAAGAACTTTGTCAGCAAGAAGCCGCTAAAATCTCAGAGAACCAGCTAGAAGATGGTTCTTTCCCTATTCCATGGCAATGGGGCACAGAATATACAAAGTTTTATATCAGCGTGAATTGGTGGAAATCCGTTCAGATCATCAAGAATTTTTTATTTTTGCATGCTTTTTCAAAATAATTTGAAGCTTCTCATTGCAGTTTGATTTAGAAGGCGGTACTTTGAAAGTAAAGGAGGGACTAGTATGGTCGATGAAAAAAAGAAAGATTTCAATAAGATGCTCCATGAGACGAAAGGAATGCCGAAAATCAAGCAAATCACAGATGAAAAGAGTATTGAGAAATATGGGGGAAAGAGAATGCTTTTGGCTCCTCCAGTGGATTACAATCAAATCATGGGGCGTATCCCATTAGGCCAAGTGATGACGATTAGTAAGATTCGCGAGTATCTGGCAGAAAGGTATGGCGCCGATTTCACAGATCCAATCACCGCGGGTATTTTTGTTTCCATCGCAGCATGGGCTAGTGAACAAAGAAAAACAGATAAAATTCCTTTCTGGCGGACATTAAAAGCGAATGGGGAGTTAAACCCTAAGTATCCAGGCGGAATCGAGAAACAAAAAAGCGCTTTGGAAAACGAGGGACATACGATCCTTATTAAGGGAAGAAAAAACCTACGCTATTATGTTAAAGACTTTACTGAAGTTCTAGCACAACTATCTAAATGAACCAACGTGGAATGAGTTAAGGTATCTCGTATTTTAGTTAGAGCTAGGACTAAGCTCGATTAAGTCTGTAAAAGGCGATATAGCCTAGGCATCATGGGGTCTTCTTCAAAACATTCGTTCATTTTTTTAAATAGGGGGTGCATCTCTCATTGAGAGGTGTCCTCTTTTATTTTGCGACAGAGTCTCTGACCAATTTGTATTTTTATGGTACACTGAATAGGACGAATAGGGGTGATTAAAATGCGTGATTATCAATATCCTCTAGATCTGGACTGGTCAACAGATGAAATGGTTATTGTAATGAATCTATGGGATCGCTTAGAACAAGCCTACGAGAAAGGGATCCCGGCAGCGGAGTTTTTAGAAGCTTATCAGCAGTTTAAGAAAGTTGTGCCAGGTATTGGGGAAGAGCGCCGTTTAGGCAGAGATTTCGAAGACTTGAGCGGATACTCATTGTATCGAACGGTTCAAGCGGCCAAGACGACAAGCGGTAAACTGAAAATGAAGGAGTAGAAATCAACCATGCAAGAAATCGTTAGTGAAATCCATAGCTGGATGATTGCAGCAGGGGAAAAAATCAAAGAAAACCTAAATAAAGAGTCTCTGATCGTTGAAACAAAATCAGGTCGGAAAGATTTGGTGACTGAACTGGATAAGGCGACGCAGGATTTTCTAATTGAGAAGATTCAAGCCTTTGACCCAGAAGCAAAAATTCTAGGGGAAGAAAATGGTTTAGATCGACTTTCAGATTTTAGTGGACGAGTATTTATCATTGATCCTATTGACGGAACCATGAATTTCGTGTTGGAAAAAGAGAATTTCTGTATCATGATTGCTGTATATGAAGAAGGCCAAGGACGTTTTGGCTTTGTTTATAATGTCATGAAAAATGAATTTCTTTGGGGTGGTCCGGAAATTGGGGTCTTTTGCAACGGAAAAAAAATCGATCCGCCGAAAGATATCGCTTTAGAGGAAGGATTGATCGGATTAAATGCGCCCATGTTGATGCATAATCGTCATCATGAAGTCGAAATGAGTGAACGGGCACTAGGTGTACGGATGACCGGTTGTGCGGGCATCGAATTGATTGCGCTGGTCTTAGGTCAGCGCGCAGGCTATATTTCCAACCTAGCGCCATGGGACTATGCCCCTGGCGGTATCTTAATGGAAACATTAGGTTTGAAGATGGCGAATATCACCGGAGAGGAACTTGCTCTAGATGGTCGGGAATTGTTTATTGGTGGCACACCAACAGCATTTCAAGAATTATTGACGATCGCAAATCAATAAATGACGAGCAGATATCTACGGGTATCTGTTTTTTTCTGTAAAAATGAAAACTTTGCACTATATTTCAGAAAGAAATTCTGGTATAATGGCTTGTCGAGTGCAATGTCACCAAAAAAGGAGTTTATAAATTGAATATTAGAAATGATATCCGCAACGTCGCTATTATTGCCCACGTTGACCACGGAAAAACTACATTAGTTGATGAATTATTGAAACAATCCCAAACGTTAGATAGCCATACCCAATTACAAGAACGGGCGATGGATTCAAATGCGATCGAGAAAGAACGTGGTATCACGATCTTAGCAAAAAATACGGCCGTTGAATACAATGGCACAAAAATCAACATCATGGATACCCCAGGACACGCGGACTTCGGTGGAGAAGTGGAACGAATCATGAAAATGGTCGACGGTGTTGTCTTAGTTGTTGATGCGTATGAAGGAACGATGCCGCAAACACGTTTTGTATTGAAAAAAGCGTTGGAACAACATTTAGTGCCGATCGTTGTTGTAAACAAAATTGATAAACCATCTGCTCGTCCAGAACACGTTGTCGATGAAGTGTTGGAATTATTTATTGAATTAGGGGCAGATGACGACCAATTAGATTTCCCAGTCATTTACGCTTCTGCAATCAACGGTACATCTAGTGCATCAGACGATCCAGCTGATCAGCAAAAAACGATGGCGCCATTGTTCGATACGATCATTGAACACATTCCAGCACCAATCGATAACAGTGACGAACCTTTGCAATTCCAAGTATCATTGCTTGATTATAATGATTATGTTGGACGTATCGGAATTGGTCGTGTCTTCCGCGGATCAATCAAAGTCGGCGACCAAGTTGCATTGATGAAATTAAATGGAGAAGTCAAAAAATTTCGTGTAACGAAACTTTTCGGTTTCTTTGGTTTGAAACGTTTAGAGATCCAAGAAGCCAAAGCCGGTGATTTGATCGCGGTTTCCGGAATGGAAGATATCTTCGTTGGTGAAACAGTGACACCAATTGATCACCAAGATTCATTACCTGTGCTGCATATTGATGAACCAACATTGCAAATGACATTCATCGTGAACAATTCTCCTTTTGCTGGTCGTGAAGGAAAATTCGTTACAGCACGTAAAATCGAAGAGCGCTTGATGGCTCAATTGCAAACAGACGTGTCATTGCGTGTTGATCCAATTGGACCTGACTCATGGATCGTTTCTGGCCGTGGAGAACTTCATTTGTCGATCTTGATCGAAAATATGCGTCGTGAAGGTTTTGAATTGCAAGTTTCTCGTCCAGAAGTCATTGAACGTGAAATTGATGGCGTGAAATGTGAACCATTTGAACGTGTTCAAATCGATACACCGGAAGAATACATGGGATCAGTCATCGAATCATTGGGCATGCGTAAAGCAGAAATGCAAGACATGATCAATACAGGAAATGGACAAGTGCGGATCATTTTCTTGGCACCTGCTCGAGGATTGATCGGTTATACGACAGAATTCTTATCTATGACTCGCGGTTACGGCATCATGCACCACACCTTCGATCAATATTTGCCAATGATCCAAGGTCAAATCGGTGGTCGTCATCAAGGCGCACTTGTTTCTATCGATACAGGTAAAGCAACGACTTACTCGATCATGAGTATTGAAGAACGGGGAACTGTTTTTGTTGAACCAGGTACCGAAGTATACGAAGGAATGATCATTGGTGAAAACTCTCGTGACAAAGACTTAACCGTTAATATCACGAAAGCAAAACAAATGACTAACGTTCGTTCAGCAAACAAAGACCAAACATCCGTTATCAAGAAACCTCGCATTCTTTCTTTGGAAGAATCATTGGAATTCTTGAACGATGATGAATACTGTGAAGTAACCCCAGAAAGCATTCGTTTGAGAAAACAAATCTTGAACAAGAGCGAACGGGAAAAATCACAGAAAAAGAAAAACAGCTGATAAATAAAACACCTAAGGAAGTTTAAGACTTCTCGTGTAGATGATTTTCCGAAGGATGGAAAAGGAATTGCTCTTGTGGTGCAGCGGCTCTTCGCCGCAGAGCCTAAAAGCAATCAGCCGATTCTGTCCTTCGGATGTTTTTTGTTCAAAATGTTGGCGAAGAGCCACCATCGAAATAAACAGCGCTTGCAATTTCAGTGATTCCTTTTTAAAATGAGAAAAGCAAGCACAAAGGAGAAACCTATGAAAAATTATCCTGTTAAGAAGAACCAGGAGCTTGAAGTCGATATTTTAGATCTTTCCCATGAAGGAAATGGCATCGCCAAAGTCGATGGCTATTTACTTTTTATTGAAAACACATTACCCGGCGAACGTGCGCTAGTCAAAGTCTTGAAAGTTGGCAACAAATTCGGTTTTGCCAAAGTGATGAAACTGTTACAAGCGAGTCCAGATCGTCAAGAGTTGCCTAATGAAGATTTATTGCGAACCGGTATCGCAC
Organism: Enterococcus sp. AZ091; assembly: GCF_051714805.1. Taxonomy (NCBI): domain Bacteria; kingdom Bacillati; phylum Bacillota; class Bacilli; order Lactobacillales; family Enterococcaceae; genus Enterococcus; species Enterococcus sp. AZ091. The sequence goes on from NZ_JBIOSO010000001.1 coordinate 2,007,961, forward strand.
CTTTGAGTCATCTGAAGTACGAAAAACAATTGGCATTCAAACAACAACAAGTAGAGAATGTTTTAGCAAAAGTCGCGAAAATGCCGCAAGTTGAGGTATTGCCTACGATCGGCATGGAACAACCTTTTGGTTACCGCAACAAAGCGCAAATTCCCGTTCAAAAAATCAAAGGGCAGTTGACTACTGGTTTTTACCGCAAAAATAGTCATATCTTGGTGCCAATCGAAGATTTCTATATCCAAGATCCGGCGATCGATCAAGCGATCGTAACCGTGCGGAACATTTTGCAGCGTTTTAACGTCAAAGCCTACAACGAAGAAGCTCACGAAGGCTTTTTACGGCACGTTGTGATCCGTCGCGGACACCACTCGGGAGAAATGATGGTCGTTTTAGTCACACGAAAAGCGAAGTTTTTCAAAGGAGAAGAGATTGCTGAAGTCATTCATGAAGAGCTTCCTGAAGTAGTATCGGTGATCCAAAATATCAATGAAGAAAAAACCAATGTCATCATGGGTGATGCAGAGAAAGTCCTTTATGGAAAATCTTCGATTGATGACCAATTGTTCGATAAGACGTTCCAAATCTCTGCCAAATCTTTCTACCAAGTCAATACGGCCCAAACAGAAGTGATGTATCAAAAAGCGTTTGAATTAGCAGATCTACAGCCGGATGACATTGTCGTGGATGCATATGCCGGAATCGGAACCATCGGAATCAGTTTAGCTGATCGTGTCCAAGAAGTTCTCGGAATGGAAGTTGTTGCTGAAGCGGTCGAAGATGCCAAAGCAAATGCTGCGAGAAATGGCTTAGAAAATGTTCATTACTTTGTAGGCAAAGCGGAGAAGATCATGCCTCAATGGTTACGTGAAGGCATTCAGCCAACTGTTGTCTTTGTCGATCCGCCAAGAAAAGGTCTAGAAGCTAGCTTTATCGAGACAACGGCTGCGGTTAAGCCAGAGCGCATTGTCTATATTTCTTGCAACCCAGCCACACTAGCACGTGACCTAGCGCTATTTGCAGAAGAAGGCTATGTGACAAAACAAGTCCAGCCAGTTGATCTATTCCCACAAACCACTCATATCGAGACTTGTGTGTTGCTACAACGAAGAACTATGTAGAAATCCTTAATTTTAGGCACTTTTTCAAGCATATCGTGTTTACAAATGAAGGTGATAAAATCCGAAATAAAGAGATTAAAAACTATATCAATGTTTCAGTAGTTGTTGATATAGAGTGTGGAGATACAAAAAATAAATAATTTTAGATATAAGGGATACTAAAAAAGTATTCCTTTTCTATTGGCAGTCGTTCTTATATAGGACGGCTATTTTTTATATAAAAGTGAAAGGAGATTTTTAATTTATGAAAAAACTATTAAAAAGATTATGTACAGGAGTACTTGTTCTCACAAGTATTCTTACCACGATTCCAACACAAAGTATTCATGCTTCTGAAAAGCAATACTGGACAGAATCAGTAGAGCGTGTTGGTTTTATTGAAAAAGTAATGAATGATGGTTCGATTGAATCGACATTTAATGAAGGAAGAATGACAGTAGAAGGAGAAACTGCTTACTGTATTGATATTAATGAAGATTTCAAGAATGGTTATAAGACAAGAGCAGACGCAAGCACTCGTATGAGTGAGGAACAGATTAAAGATGTTGCATTGTCGCTAGAATATCTGAAAGAATATCGTAATTCCAATAAAGAATTGAATGAAAAACAAATATATTTGTTAGAACAGTGTGTTGTATGGCAGAGACTGAGTGTTCATCTAGGATGGAATTGTGATAATGTCAGAGCTTCTTATAATGAAATTTCAAAGGACATTCAAGATAAAGTGTTTTCTGATACGAAGGCTTTCGTCAATGAAAATAAGAACCGTTATGAATGTGGTGGATATATCTATTCTGGCGAAGGACAGGAGTTAGGACAATTCTGGGCAAAGTTAAATGTAGGAAAAGCTACTCTTAAAAAGACTTCTAAAAATCCCACCATTACAGATGGAAATAAACAATACGCTATTGCTGGCGCAACCTATGGCGTCTTTTCTGATAAAGACTGTACAAAACAGCTTGCCACTCTTACGACAGATCACAATGGGAATACTGAAACGATAGAAGCGACAGCTGGCACAGTCTATGTGAAAGAATTATCTGCTCCAGCAGGTTATCAATTAGATACAACAATCTATCCATTAACTATTACTGCTGGTGAAACAGCTACTTTAACAGTATCAGATACACCAAAGGTTGCAGAGCCTTTAATTGAACTGTTTAAAGTTGATATGGAAATAAAAAAAGCAACAGCACAGGGAAATGCTTCTTTAGAAGGGGCAGAGTTTACATGGAAATATTATGATGGTCTTTATAATAAGGATAATCTTCCAGATAAAGCTACAAAAACATGGATCACAAAAACAATAAGTGAAAAAGATAGTGATGGATTAACTCATTATGTGACACGTTTATTTGATACCTACAAAGTATCTGGTGATGATTTTTATTTACAGGATGAAAAAGTTGTTCTTCCAATGGGAACATTGACTGTTGAAGAAACAAAAGCTCCAAATGGTTATTTACTTGAAGGTGCTTATTTACAGGTAAATGGCAGTGAAGAACAGATTAAAGGTCTATATTTAACACAGATTACAGATAATGGAGAGACTGCTGTATTATCTGGTGGTAATAAGGTATCTGTATCTGACAAAGTTATTCGTGGTGGTGTCAAAATTCAAAAAAGAGATTTGGAAACAGGTGAAACAAAGCCACAGGGAAGTGCTACTTTAAAAGATACAGAATTTGAAATCACATCATTAAATGATGAAAAGGTACTTGTTGAAGGAAAACTTTATAAGAAAAATGAAGTGGTAAAAAAGATTCATACAAATATTGAGGGACTGGCTTCTACTTCTGCTGAACTGTTACCATATGGAAACTATAGTATTTCAGAAAGTAACGCTCCAGAAGGCTATTTAACAGAAGGCTCAAAGGCTATTGGATTTTCTATTACAGAAAATGGACAGCTCATTGATTTAACAGATGAAGCTCATTCTATTTATAATCAAGTGAAACGTGGTGATATAGAAGGAGTGAAAATTGGTGCTGGTACACATAAGCGCCTTGCAGATGTTCCATTTAAGATTATAAGCAAAACAACAGGAGAAAGCCATATTATCGTAACAGATAAAAATGGACAGTTCTCGACTTCATCAGACTGGGTGTCTCATAAACAGAATACAAATGAAGGAAAGAGCAGTGAAGATGGTATCTGGTTTGGTACTGCTGAACCAGATGATACAAAAGGTGCATTACTTTATGACACTTATGAGATTGAAGAATTACGCTGTGAAAGTAATAAAGGTTTTAAGCTCATTCCACCATTTGAAATCGTAATTTCTAAAAATAAAACTGTTGTTGATTTAGGAACACTTACAGATGAGTATGAGAAGGAAATTTCCATTCATACAACTGCTACAGGAAAAGATGGAGGAAAGTCAATCGTTGCTGGAAAAGAAGTAACTATTATAGATACAGTAAAACTTGATGGTCTGGAAAAAGGCACAAAATATCAGTTAAAAGGCTGGCAAATGGTAAAAGAAGAAAATGCGGAACTTATCATTGATGATAAACCTGTAGAAAATGATTATACATTTGTTGCTGATGATGAAGCTATGAATATTGAGATTTCTTACACATTTAATGCTTCTTCCCTTGGTGGAAAGAACCTTGTAACCTTTGAGGAATTATATGATCTTTCTGATCCAGAAGAACCTGTTAAAGTTGCAGAACACAAAGACATTTCAGATGATGGACAGACGGTATCAATTACTGAGCGTATCATTAACATTCACACTACTGCCACAGATAAAGAGGGGAAAAAAGAAATTAAAGCAGGAAAAGAAGTGACAATCGTAGATACTGTTACTTTAGAAGGTTTAGAAGCTGGCATAAAATATCAACTTGTCGGATGGCAAATGCTGAAAGAAGAAAATACAGAGCTTATGATCAATGGGAAGCGTGTAGAAAATTCTTATGAATTTGTTGCTGAGAGTGAAAAAATGGAAGTAGAAATTAGTTTTACATTTAATGCTTCTGCTCTTGGAGGAAAGAACATTGTAACTTTTGAGGAGCTGTATGACATTTCTAATCCAGAAGAACCTGTTAAGGTTGCAGAACACAAAGACATTTCAGATGACGGACAGACAGTATCAGTTACTGAACGTATCATTAAGATTCATACTACTGCAACAGATAAAGAAGGTAAAAAAGAAATTGAAGCAGGAAAAGAAGTGACTATCATAGACACTGTTACTTTAGAAGGCTTAGAAACTGGTACAAAATATCAACTTGTTGGCTGGCAAATGGTAAAAGAAGAAAATACAGAACTTATAATCAATGGAAAGCGTGTAGAAAACTCTTATGAATTTGTTGCTGACAGTGAAAAGATGGAAGTAAAAATTAGCTTTACATTCAATGCTTCTTCTCTTGGAGGAAAAAATCTTGTAACCTTTGAGGAACTGTATGATATTACAAATCCAGATAAACCGAAAAAAGTTTCAGAGCATAAAGATATTAAGGATAGCAATCAGACGGTTACAGTGAAGGAGAAGCCAGAAAAACCGAAGACACCTTCTCCAAAAACACCAGAAAAGCCAAATCCTGTGCCAAAGACTTCTCTTCCAAAGACAGGAGATACAACTAATTTCTACTGGTTGCTGGGATTACTTTTAGTATCTGGTACAGGTATTGTTGCTTACAGTTTCCATAAGAAACGTCAAGAAGATAAAAACTAGGGGGCGTTAGAAATGAAAAGAGAAAAAATACGCTCTCCGCCCAAAATTTATGAAGCGAAAAGATGAAATCAATAAATAAAAAGAAATAAAGAAAGAAAAGAGGGTAAAATAATGGAATTAAAATATGTTGTACCGAATATGGAAAAAACATTCGGTTATTTAGAATTTGCAGGTGAACGCGAAGTTATCACCGAAAGAGACAAGCAGAATCGTAAGGTCATTGCCAAACGAAGTTATAACCTGTTTTCAGATGTACAGAAGGGAGAAAATGTTGTGGTGGAAATTCCCGCGCAGGCAGGTGAGAAAAATTTCAAATATGAACAGAAAGTTGCTCTTGTTAATCCAAAACTCTATGGCAGAGGATATGCAATCGGGGAAATGGGACATACTGATTATGTAATAGTTGCGGATGATATTGTAGCAGTTGTAGAAAAGTAAAGGAGTGAAGAAAACATGAGATTATCAAACGGATTTGTTATTGACAAAGAAAAAACCTTTGGAGAATTAAAATTTGCAGCAGTACGTGAAGTGTTCTTAGAAAATGAAGATGGAACACTAAGTACTCAGCTAAAAAAGAGAATCTATGATTTAAAGTGCAGTACACATAGAGGGATGATTCCAGTGTCTGTACCGCCAGAAGTTCCATTAAGAGAATTTCCATATAATGCAGAAGTGGAGCTTGTGAATCCAGAAGCAAAAACGATATCGCAAAAGACTTTTACAGGTGCAGATGTGGACTGGTATGTAAAGGCGGAAGATATTGTGTTGAAAAGTAAAGCTGGTCAACAAACAGCTCATTCACAGAACAGTATTCCACAAGGACAGTCAAAAAAGTAACAGGATAAGGAGGATAGATGAAATTGTGGAAGTATAAGGGAAGACGTATTAGAGCTGGTGATAAAAATCTTGTCTATCACTTTTGCGCAGGAACACTTCTGATTCTATTTGTAGGAATCCTTTTCCTATTGAACTTAGCAGAAATTCTAGGTACGGATTGGAAGCAGGTTAGCCTGTTAAATCATGGATTTAGGCTTTCCTTATATCACATAATAACAATACTAATTGCGACTGGTAGCTGTGTACTAGTCGCTTTTTGGTATTATTCTAGGCATTATGATGATCTAAAGAAACGGATACACTGTCAAAAGCTGGCACGTATGATTTTAGAGAATGGCTGGTATGAATCAGAAATCATACAAAATAGCAGTTTTTTCACTGACTTGTCTTCTGGCAGAGCGAAAGAAAAAATTGTCTGGTTTCCTAAACTGTATTACCGCATGGAAAAAGGACTGCTTCATATTCGAGCTGAAATAACACTTGGAAAATATCAAGATCAGTTATTATGCTTAGAGGATAAATTAGAAAGTGGTTTATACTGTGAACTTACAGATAAGACATTACATGATGGTTATGTAGAATATACTCTTCTTTATGATATGATTGCAAACCGTATCACCATTGATGAAGTACAAGCAGAAAATGGTGGGCTTAGACTGATGAAAAACCTTGTGTGGGAATATGATTCACTTCCTCATGCGCTGATTTGTGGAGGAACTGGCGGAGGAAAGACTTATTTTATCTTGACGATTATTGAAGCACTTCTTCATACAAATGCACAGCTTTTTATATTAGATCCAAAGAATGCAGACCTTGCAGATTTGGGAGAAGTGATGGATAACGTCTATTACAAAAAAGAAGATATGATTTCATGTATTGATGATTTTTATTCTGGAATGGTGAAACGAAGTGAAGAAATGAAACTACATCCGAACTATAAGACAGGAGAAAACTATGCTTATTTAGGACTTGAACCCTGCTTTTTGATTTTTGATGAATATGTCGCTTTTATGGAATGCTTAACTACAAAAGAAAATATGGCTGTTCTTAGTCAATTAAAAAAGATTATTATGCTTGGACGACAGGCAGGTTATTTTCTGATTGTTGCATGTCAAAGACCAGACGCGAAATATTTCTCAGATGGAATTAGAGATCAGTTTAGTTTTCGTGTTGCACTTGGACGTGTATCAGAACTTGGATACGGCATGATGTTTGGGTCAGATGTGAAGAAAAAGTTTTTTCAAAAACGTATCAAAGGACGTGGTTACTGTGATGTTGGAACAAGTGTTATTACAGAGTTTTATACACCTCTTGTACCAAAGGAACATGATTTTTTACAAAGCATTGGAAAGTTATATAAAGACAGAACTATTTCAGAAGAAAAGGAGTGAGATATGACAGTGATCACCTATACAATAAAATCTATGGAAGAAATTATTCATGCAGATGAATATATCCGTGATTTTGAGAAACTGACACCATACTATTTACATCCATATGCAGAAAGTATGGCATTATCAGTCTTTCGAGAATTTACTTCTGATATGAAATGTTCTGTTTATTTGGACAGAAAAGTGACAAAAGATGAACAGCGTGATTATGAATTAATATTTGATATTGTAGAAAATGACAATCAGTGCAGTGTCAGCTATAGAGGATATGATTAAGCAGTTTAAGAAACTGATACTGATTGTATGATGAAAGGAGAATGAAAAAATATGATTGATTTAAAATTCAATTTAACTTGTATTTCGTCGATCGATACACATAATTCAATCCGTTGTATTGGTTTAGAATATGATAAATTTATGTCTGACGTATTATCCACAACAGATATTCAATATGAATATCATCAAAATTATCCAGAGGGATTACTACATGATAAAATAGCCAGTCTGCTTGATGATATAGAAGAAAAGAAGTACCTCGATTTCCCATTTTTATTTTCTATTGAATTGGATAAGAAAATATCTATGTTGGATTGTAACTGTCGTTACACTTTTCTTTTCATGGATAGAAAACACTTAAAAAAGATTTGTCATGAATATTCATTGGACGAAGAAACAAAGAAGAATTGTTTTTCAACAGATACGGCTTTTATTGTAGTTTATACAGGAATGTGTGCTTTTTGATACAAAGCAAGGCAGGAACGGTCAGCGGAGCGACCCAGACCGTGTATGCCGTTGCTGGTGTGGCGTCAGCCACGCCAGCAGATAAAACCCCTCGGTATCTAACAGAGGGGTACGTTTGCAAAGAGAAAATTGAGAAAAAACATAGGAAACACAAGGCTTAGGAGGTGTTTTTTATGCAAAAATCACCTGTGAAGTGACCTTAAAATACTTCACACATGACAGATTGGAGGTATGGTTCTGAATGAAGAACAATGGATAACAGAATTACGAAAAAAACGGATTGCTTATGGCATATCACAAAGTAAGCTGGCAACAGCTTCTGGTATCACAAGAGAATATTTAAACAAGATAGAAAATGGAAAAATGAAGCCTGCACAGGAGCTTTTGGAAAATCTGCATAAGGAACTGGCAAGGTTCAATCCAGAAGCACCACTGAGTATGCTGTTTGATTATGTGAAAATTCGTTTTCCTACTTTAGATATACAGCATGTGATTAAAGATATCTTAAAGATCAATATCAATTATATGATCCATGAAGATTACGGGCATTACAGCTATACTGAGCATTACTGTCTTGGAGATGTTTTTGTTTATACTTCAGCTAACGAAGAAAAAGGTGTTCTTTTAGAGTTAAAGGGTCGAGGGTGCAGACAGTTTGAATGTTACCTGCTGGCACAGGAGAGAAGCTGGTATGACTTTTTCATGGACGCATTGGTGGAAGGTGGGGTGATGAAACGAATTGATCTTGCCATTAACGACCATACAGGAATTTTAGATATTCCAGAGCTTGCAGAAAAATGCAGAAAACGTGAATATATCGGAAAATCCAGAAGCTATAAATTTTATTTATCTGGGGAGCTTATTAAGCACAGAGAGGATGAACCAGAATATATGGGGCGTACATTGTATATGGGTTCTTTGAAATCAGATGTATATTTCTGTCTGTACGAAAAGAGATATGAGCAGTATATCAAGCTAGGAATACCGCTAGAAGAAACAGATACAATAAATCGATTTGAAATACGACTGAGAAACGAGCGTGCTTATTATGCGGTTCGAGATTTACTCACTTATTATGACGCAGAACAGACCGCTTTTTCGATTATTAACCAGTATGTGCGGTTTGTAGACGAAGAACCAGATAAGCGAAAAAATGACTGGAAACTCAACGATCGCTGGGCTTGGTTTATTGGTGATCAAAGGCAAAAGCTGAAACTTACTACTAAGCCAGAGCCTTATACATTGGAGCGTACCTTAAACTGGTTACAACATCAGGTCGCTCCAACTTTGAAAATGTTGAAAAAAATTGATTACAGTAATGGAACAAGTTATTTAAAAACAATCGAAGAGCAGGCAAAGCTGACGGAGAAACACGAAAAAATCATCCAACAGCAGACAGCACCTGTTAGTGATTTGATTGAAAGTTAGGAGTGATAAAAAATGTGGTAATTACTCATGAAATCATAAAAAATAAAGGAGTGAATAAAGAATATGAAAGAAGGATTCATTAATTTTTTGTTTCTTGTTCTCGGTTCTGGAATAGGGGTTACAGTGATGTCTTTAGTACAGGCAGGAAAAGAAGCAGATAAACAGATGAAAGAATGGAGGAATGAAAAATGAATTTTGGAAATAATTTGTATCAGTGGTTTTTATCCAATGCACAGAGCTTAGTATTGATGGCGATTGTAGTAATTGGTATCTATTTAGGCTTTAAGCGTGAATTTTCAAAACTGATTGGTTTTCTTATAGTTGCGTTGATTGCTGTTGGGCTTGTATTTAATGCTGGTGGTGTGAAAGATGTGTTGCTAGAACTCTTCAATAAGATTATCGGTGCATAATTAAAAATATTGTAGATAGTTTATTAAAATGTTATAATTTAGGTGCTTTATTATTTAAGTTTAAATTATGGAGGTAGATTTGAAAAAGATTATTAATGGATTTAGTATAGGAGTTGTCTGTGCTGGTATTAATATGTTGTTTCTTTTGTTTGCGCCAGACTTGAGTATAGACATATATCTATCAACAGGTATTACATGGATTGCAATAGGAGTTTTAATTTCTTCTTCTGATTTTAAAGTAAATAGTGTATTAAAAGGAATGATCATTTCTTTTTTAGTATCTGCTAATTCGTTGATATATACAATGTCATCTTCAATTAGTGGTGTACTATGGATGGTAGTAAATACTGCTCTTATTGGTGGAATTGCAGGCTATACTATTGAAAAAGTTAATTTCAAACGGAAGCATGAATAAACGAACAACAAGTTTACAAAAAGTAAAATCTTAAAAAGCAGTTAGTATTTAATATTGACTGCTTTTGTATTATATAATAACCATTAAATACAATTGATAAAAGTAATAAAATTTATAAGTTTATAATTTATATTATAGTTTAAGGTAGTATTAATATTAGTACTGGGTATTTAATATGAGAATTTATGTGTAAAAGAATTAGATTTTATTGGAGTATTTTTAATAAAGATGTTATAATATACACAATATTTTAGTAACGGTTACAGGAGGAAATAATCATGGAATATGCTTTAGCTTTTGGATTTGTTGTATATCTGATATTCGCTTCTGAAGATAAGAAAAAGTTGAAAAATCAGATTAAAGATCTACAAAAACAGCTAAATGAATGTTGCAGACGAACAGGAAATCAAGAGTTATGTTCTTACTTTGTTTCAGATGAGATAAAAGAAAAAGTTCTGCATTTAAAAAATATTGGAAAACTAACAGAAGCTGTAAAAGAAATTCGATTAGAAACTTCTATGGATTTATTAGAAGCCAAAGAATATGTGGATAAGTTATAATAAGGAAGCAGAAGGGATGAAAGATATTATGAGAAAAATAAACAATCCAAAAAAGAATTTCAAAAGTCTTATATGTTTAGGAATAGGGATAAGTCTAGGTCTGATGTGGGGCATTGTTTTAAAAAATGTTCCGATTGGGCTTTTAATAGGTCTTTGTGTTGGTTCTTATTATGCAGTTATTACAAAGAAAAGAATACAAGAAGAAAATAGTCATGATAGTAACAATAATATTAATTAAAAATAATGTATTTATTGTGATGGATAAAGCGGTTAGTCTTAGGATTAACTGCTTTTTCATTACTAATTTTTAAAAGATATTGATGGAAAAAATTATAAGAGTGGTTATATGTAACTAATTAATAAAATTAGCAGAGTATATTACTTGGTATTTATATTTTGTGTTATTTTATATATTAGGATACTTGTCTAATATTTACTGTTTTGTTATGATTTAATCATATAATTAGAGAGTATTAAAATCAGTTAAGGTTTTTATAAGGAGGTGTTTTCTAATTGTAGATTTCATTTGTGAATTATTGTTTGAAGTTATTTTTGATACAATAGTAGAGTTTGCAGAAAAGAGAAAACGATTGGGTTTAGCATTATTTTTAATATTAGCAGTTGTGATATCTTTTTTAGCAATTATATTTCTTATTATGACAGTTAAAAATTTTCTGAAAAATGATTTTATGTATGCTTTTATCATGATAGTAGTATTTGGTATTGTTAGTATATGTACTTATTCTGCATGGAAGAAAGTTATTCAACATTTAAAAAGATATTATTTTACAAGATGATAATAACTATATAAAATCAAAGAAAAAAGATCTGCCTTTAAAGAATAATAGAAAACTAAGAGAAGATATGAAAGGAATTTAATTAGAAACTTCTATGGATTTATTAGAAGCCAAAGAATATGTGGATAAATTATAACAAGGAGGTAGAAGCTATGGAAGAGATTAATAATAGAAAGAGTAATCCTCAAATAGATTTAGAAACTGTTATATGTTTAGGAACAGGATTAGGTTTAGGATTTATTTTTGGATTAGCTCTTAATAATATTTTAATTGGTCTTTTAATAGGTGCTTGTATAGGATATTATTATGCGGTCATGGATGATGACAACGATAATAATGAATAATTAAAAAATAAATAGTATATGAAATGGATGAAGCAGTTAGTCTTAGGATTAACTGCTTTTTATATTTTAGGAGTAGAGAAAGAAAGGATGATAAAAAAATGACAGAATTAAATGTGTTAATTGAAGCTAAAAAACAGTCAGAAGGAGAACTACTTTCTGCTTGGTTTGAATTACCTATTGATGAAGATGAGTTCTTTGAGAAGCTCGGTGTATCTGTAGAGAGTACCGATTATAAAATTATTGAAAAGCAAATACCTTTTCCAGATGATGTAGGAGAAGATACAACAGTAGAGAGATTAAATGATCTATATGATCTGTTTATGGATTTACCAAGGGATATACAGGAAGAATGCAGTTCATTTTTAGATTATTATTCCAGTTTAGATGAATTACATCATCATAGATACGATATGATTCACTATGCTGGATGTAAAAGCATGGAGGATGTAGCAAGACATATTTTATCAGAAAGCCCAGAGTTTCAGTCTTTATCAGAACAGTGTATTCGTTACTTTGATTTTGAAGCCTATGGAGAATATCTCAATGATAATGGCAATTTTTTAGAAACAGAACAGGGTATTTATGAGCTGGCTTAAAATGGAGGTGATAACATATGACAGATGATATGCGTGTTTATATTGCAAATTTAGGGAAATATGTCGAAGGAGAACTGGTTGGTGACTGGTTCTCTTTTCCTTTAAATGAAGAAGAAATTGCAGAACGGATTGGTTTAAATAGTGAATATGAAGAATACGCCATCCATGATACAGAGAATTTTCCAATGGAAATATCAGAATATACATCAATTGATGAATTAAATCGTATCTATGACATGATTGGAGAATTACCCGATTATATTGCTGATTCCTTAGAAGAATTTCTTTCTGGATATGTGACGCTGGAAGAACTGGTAGAACATAAGGATGAAGTTTATTTTTATCCAGACTGTGACGATATGACAGATGTTGCTCATTATTTTATTGATGAATTACAAATGCTTGGAGAGATTCCTGCAAGTTTACAGTATTACATTGACTATGAAGCCTATGGACGTGATTTAGACATTCGAGGAACGTTCATAGAAACAAGAACAGGAATATGTGAGCTGGGATGGTAGAAGGTACTAATTGCTAGTAGGAATGACAATATAAAATTTAAATAAATGATCATTTAAGAATGTAATAAAATGATACATTCATTGAAAAGAAAGGAGCAGACAATGAAGAAAATTAGAAGCTATACAGGTATCTGGAATGTCGAAAAGGTATTGTATGCCATCAATGATTTTCAGCTTCCTTTTCCAGTTACCTTCACACAAATTACATGGTTTGTTATTACTGAATTTATTATCATACTGTGTGCTGATGTACCGCCTTTATCTATGATTGAAGGAGCATTTCTTAAATACTTTGGGATTCCTATCGCTGTAACATGGTTTATATCACAAAAAACTTTTGATGGGAAGAAACCTTACAGTTTTCTAAAATCGCAGATAAGATATCGGATAAGAGCTAAAATCACTTATGCAGGAAAAGCCGTGAAACTGCATAAGCATACAGTTAATGAAAGGATAACGGCAGTTAGGAGTGTGACCTATGTTCCCCATTAAATATATTGACAATAATCTTGTCTGGAATAAAGACAGTGAGGTATTTGCTTATTATGAGCTTATTCCTTATAATTACAGTTTTTTATCAGCTGAACAGAAATTTCATGTCCATGAACATTTTCGTCAGCTGATTTCACAAAACCATGAAGGAAAAATCCATGCTTTACAGATTGCAACTGAAAGCTCCATTAGAAATATACAGGAACAGTCGAAAAAGCTTATTCGTGGAAATCTTCGACATATAGCAGAACAGACCATTGATGAACAGACAGAAGCTTTAGTTTCTATGATAGGCGATAATCAGATTGATTATCGCTTTTATCTTGGATTTAAACTTATGGTAACAGACCAGCCGTTAAATCTAGAGAATATGAAAAAATCTGTATTTTTAACCATTAATGAATTTATTCATGAAATCAATCATCATTTGATGAATGATTTTGTTTCAATGGATAATGATGAAATCAATAGATATATGAAGATGGAAAAATTATTAGAAAACAAAATTTCCCGCAGGTTTAAGATAAGAAGACTTGAAAAAAATGATTTTGGCTATCTTATGGAACACCTTTATGGAAAGGACGGTGTTGCTTACGAAGATTATGAGTATTCTTTACCAAAGGAAAAGCAGGATAAGGAAAGCGTGATTAAGTATTATGATTTGATACGTCCTACTCGCTGTCTGGTTGAAGAAAATCAGCGTCATATTAGATTAGAACATGAAGAGACAGAAAGCTATGTTACTTATTTTACAGTTAATGCTATTGTTGGAGAATTAGATTTTCCATCCAGTGAGATTTTCTACTACCAGCAACAGCAGTTCACTTTTCCTGTAGATACATCCATGACAGTTGAGATTGTAGAAAATAGAAAAGCATTAAAAACTGTACGCAATAAAAAGAAAGAACTAAAGGATCTGGATTCACATGCTTATCAGTCTGGAAGTGAAACAAGCTCAAATGTACTTGACGCATTAGACAGTGTAGATGAATTAGAAGCAGATTTAGATCAGACAAAAGAAAGTATGTATAAATTATCTTATATTATACGGGTATCTGCTCCAGATCTTGATGAATTAAAGCGTCGCTGTGATGAAGTCAAAGATTTTTATGATGATCTAAATGTCAAACTAGTTCGTCCAGCTGGAGATATGTTAGGACTGCATTTAGAATTTCTTCCTGCCAGTAAGCGATATATTAACGATTATGTCCAGTATGTGAAATCTGATTTTTTAGCTGGGCTTGGCTTTGGTGCAACACAGCAGTTAGGAGAAAGTAAGGGAATCTATATTGGCTATTCTGTTGATACTGGACGCAATGTTTATTTACTTCCTTCTCTTGCTTCACAGGGAATCAAAGGAACAGTTACTAATGCTTTAGCTTCTGCTTTTGTTGGAAGCCTTGGAGGTGGAAAATCCTTTTGTAATAATCTTTTAGTCTATTATTCGGTACTCTTTGGAGGTCAGGCAATTCTCCTAGATCCTAAAAATGAAAGGGGAAACTGGAAGGAAACACTTCCAGAAATTGCTCATGAAATCAATATTGTTAATCTAACAAGTGAAAAGAAAAATGCAGGACTACTTGATCCTTTTGTGATTATGAAAAATGTAAAAGACGCAGAAAGTTTAGCAATTGATATTTTAACATTCCTTACAGGTATTTCTTCAAGAGATGGAGAGAAATTTCCTGTTCTTCGTAAAGCAGTACGTACTGTTACCCAGAGTAATAAAAGAGGTTTGTTACAGGTTATAGAAGAACTAAGAAAAGAAAATACACCTGTATCAAGAAATATTGCAGAGCATACTGAAAGTTTTATTGACTATGATTTTGCTCATTTGCTTTTTTCAGATGGAACATTAGAAAACGCCATCAGTCTTGATAATCAGCTTAATATTATTCAAATAGCTGACTTAGTTCTTCCAGATAAAGATACGACTTTAGAAGAATATACAACCATAGAGATGTTATCGGTAGCTATGTTAATTGTCATTAGTACCTTTGCTTTAGATTTCATTCATAGTGACCGTTCCATATTTAAAATTGTTGATCTTGATGAAGCATGGGCAATTTTGAATGTAGCACAGGGAGAAACACTATCTAATAAACTGGTTCGTGCAGGACGTGCTATGAACGCAGGGGTTTATTTTGTGACACAGTCTTCTTTTGATGTTTCAAAAGAAAGTTTGAAAAACAATATCGGTTTGAAATTTGCCTTTAGAAGTACAGATATCAATGAGATTAAACAGACCTTAGAATTTTTTGGAATAGATAAGGAAGATGAAAATAATCAAAAGCGATTACGTGATTTGGAGAACGGACAGTGTTTATTACAGGATTTATATGGTCGTGTAGGTGTGGTACAAATCCATCCTGTTTTTGAAGAACTGCTCCATGCTTTTGATACAAGACCACCAATGGAATCGGAGGTGAGGGAATGAAACATAGATGGCGGAGGCTTCTGACAAAACAGAAGCTCTTTCGTTTGTTAAAGATAACAGTTATTGCAGTAGTGACGATACTGGTTTTTCTATCCTTTTTAGGAACTGTCGCTCATGCCACAGGATTAGTGGATGATACTGTTAATGTTGAAAATCTTTATTCTAAATATCCTTTAGAAAACTATACCTTAGATTTTTATGTTGATAATTCTTGGAGCTGGCTTCCATGGAACTGGTTAGACGGTATTGGAAAATCAGTTCAATACGGGCTGTACTGTATCACGAATTTTATCTGGATTGTCAGTTTATATCTATCAAATGCTACAGGCTATGTAGTACAGGAAGCCTACAAGTTGAATTTTATCAATGACATGGCGGACAGTATAGGAAAAAGTATGCAGACACTGGCTGGTGTTACAAAAACAGGCTTTTCCAGCAGTGGTTTTTATGTAGGATTTCTTTTAATGATTATTCTTATTGTGGGTATGTATGTGGCATATACAGGACTGATTAAAAGGGAGACAACAAAAGCCATTCATGCAGTAACAAATTTTCTTGTGGTGTTTTTGTTATCTGCCTCTTTTATTGCCTATGCGCCTGAGTACATTAAAAAAGTAAATAGCTTTTCATCAGATATTAGTACAGCTTCTTTAGATTTAGGAACAAAGATCATGCTGGCTGGTTCAGATCAAAAAGAAAAAGACAGTGTTGACTTGATTCGAGATAGTCTGTTTTCCATACAGGTAGAACAGCCTTGGATGTTATTACAGTTTGGAAATTCAAATAAAGAAGAAATTGGTATTGAGCGTGTAGAAGAATTAGTATCTGTTAGTCCAGATGAAGAAGATGGAGAAACCAGAGAAGGGGCTGTTAAAAGTGAAATTGAAGATTATGACAATACAAATTTAACTTTGCCAAAGGTAATTAATAGACTTGGCATGGTCTTCTTTTTGCTTATCTTTAATCTGGGAATTACAATTTTTATCTTTTTACTAACAGGAATCATGATATTCAGTCAGATACTGTTTATTATTTTTGCCATATTCCTGCCAGTCAGCTTTTTATTAAGCATGATACCAACCTATGAAAATATGGCAAAACAGGCGATTGTTCGCGTTTTTAATACCATTATGACACGAGCAGGTATTACACTGATTGTTACAGTTGCTTTTTCAATTTCCACTATGTTTTATAATATGGCAGGAACTTATCCATTCTTCATGGTGGCATTTTTGCAGATTGTAACCTTTGCAGGTATTTATATGAAACTTGGTGATTTAATGAGTTTATTTTCACTTAGCAGTAGTGACAGTCAAAGTATGGGAAGAAAGATATTTCACCGTCCTTATCGTTTTATGCGTCAAAAAGCAAGAGGGATGGAACATAGTCTTGCAAGAGCTGTTGGTGCAGGAGCTGTCACAGGTGCAGTGGCTGGAAGTAGATTTTCTAAAAATAGAGGATCTTCTTTTTCTACAGGTTCTAAAACACAGGAGAAAAGACCTTCTGGTATTTCAATAGGTAATAGAGCAGGAGCAAAGTTTGGTGCAGTTTTAGATACGAAAAACCGTGTGAGAGATAAAGCAAAAGAAGTGAAGCAGGGAATAAAAGAACTTCCAACACAGGCGGAATATGCAATTTATTCTACAAAAGAGAAAGCTAAAGGACAGGTATCTGATTTTAAACGTGGAGTTGTACAGGAAAAAGAAAAAAGACAGGCAGGGCGTGAGGATAAATGGAGGAATCAAAGAGAAACAATTGCACAAAAACGACTGGCTATGCAAAAAGCACAGGAAAATAGACAGTTTAAAAGAAAGAAGGAGACCCCATCTACAGGGAATGAATCACCTTTACATGAAAGACCTTCAACTACCTTTACAGAATCGGTTCAACGCCCTACACTTTCTAAAAAGACAGACCATTTAGAAAGAAGACCAGAAGAAACTAGAAATAATAGTGATTCTACTAAAAGACAGGAAGAAACAAAAGAGCGTCAACGTCCTAATGAAAAGATGATGAAAACACCTTCCAGTATTAAAAAACAGACCATTAAGGCAAAAAGTCCAGTAGAAAAAGCTACTGCTCCACAGCAGGTCAAAGAGAAAGAAAAGACAGCTAACATAACAAAGAAGAAAGCAGGACGTAAACCATGAAAATAAAGCATATTTCTATTATCAGTAGTTTACTTCCTGTTGCTTTGGTCATCTTATTGTTTTTTGGAATTTTGATAAGCAGTGAAGAAGAAAACAGCAGTGGTAACTTTTCTTCTGGTACTGCAAGTGCAGGAATGAATCTTTCAGCAGAAGTCCTTAAGCATAAGGAGATGGTTGAAAAATATGCGAAAGAATACGGAATTTCAGATTATGTAAATATCCTTCTTGCCATTATACAGGTAGAAAGCGTAGGAACAGCTAAAGATGTTATGCAGAGTTCGGAAAGTTTAGGATTACCAGCAAATTCTTTAGATACAGAAAGTTCTATTAAGCAGGGCTGCAAATATTTTGCCTCCCTGCTTTCTTCTGCAAAAAATCAAGGAATCGAAGATATTAATGCCGTAATTCAAAGTTATAACTTTGGTGGAGGTTATCTATCTTATGTATCTAAAAATGGAAAGAAACACAGCTATACGCTTGCGGAAAATTTTTCACGTGAAAAATCTGGAGGGAAAAAGGTCACCTATACCAATCCAGTTGCAGTTAAAAGAAATACTGGCTGGCGCTGGAGCTATGGAAACCAGTTTTATGTAGAATTAGTTAATCAGTATTTAACAGTCACACACTTTGATGATGAAACAGTACAGACAATTATGAATGAAGCCTTGAAATATGAGGGAGGAAAATATGTCTTTGGGGGTGCTTCTCCAACAACATCTTTTGACTGTAGCGGTTTAACACAGTGGTGCTTTGGAAAAGCTGGTATTTCACTGCCTAGAACTGCACAGGAACAATATGACGCTACACAGCATATTCCAATTTCAGAAGCCAAAGCTGGAGATTTAGTCTTTTTTCATAGTACCTATGACGCTGGAGAATACGTCACTCATGTAGGAATAGTTGTATCTTCTTCTCAGATGTATCATGCAGGATCTTCTGGAATTGGTTATGTAAGTTTAACAGACAGCTACTGGCAACAGCACTTGATTGGCGCAGGAAGAATCAAACAGTAAATAAAGAGAGAAAGGATTGAAAATCATGTTTAAGAAAAAAGAGAATCAGAAAAAACAAAGAAAAGAAAAAATAGCAACGATAAAAGTTGGTACACATAAGAAAAGCGTCATTATTTTATGGATTCTACTTATCAGCAGTTTATTATTTGGTGTATATAAGAATTTTACAGCTATTGATAAACATACTATTCATGAAAAAGAAATTATTGAATTAACATTAAATGATACTAATGGCATTGAAAATTTCGTTAAGAACTTTGCGAAGTCTTATTATACATGGAGCAACAGCAAAGAAAGTATCGAAGCTCGACAAACTGCAATCAGTCGTTATCTGACGGAAGAATTACAAATGTTAAATATAGATACTGTAAGAACAGATATACCTACTAGCTCCGCTGTAAAGGATGTATTGATTTGGAAAGTAGAAGAACATGGAGAGTATGAGTATATCGTTACCTACGAAGTATATCAGCAGATAACTGAGGGAGATCAGAAGAAAACAGTCAAATCAACTTATACAGTTGTTGTTCATACAGATTTAAATGGAGATATGGTAATTATAAAAAATCCAACTCTTGCCCCAGAATATGAAAAGTCAAGCTATGAACCAAAAGTTACAGAAGCAGATGGAAGTATTGATCCTATGGTAATAAAAGAAGCAACTTCATTTTTGGAAACCTTCTTCAAACTTTATTCTAGTGCAACAGATAAAGAACTCGCGTACTATGTATCTGGAAATGCCTTAAAAGAAATAAAGGGTGATTATATTTATTCAAAACTAATCAATCCAGTATTTACAAATGATGGAGAGAATCTAAAGGTAAATGTATCTGTGGAATTTATTGATAATCAGACAAAAGCTATTCAGATTTCACAGTTTGATTTAACACTTCATAAAGACAGCAACTGGAAAATTATCCAATAGCATAACAAAATAAGAATAAAGAAATAAGAAGGTTTTATTTTGATTTAACAGACTTTAAAGATCAATTTGTTTAAATGTTCCTCTAATATAATTTTTTCTTGATGAAAAAGGAGGAACAGAAAATGAAAAAATATGCTTATATAAGGGTTTCTAGTAAAGATCAAAATATTGATAGACAAGTTATGGCTATGGAAAGTATAGGTTTAATCAAAAAACAAATGATAATTGATTATCAAACAGGAAAAGATTTTAACCGACAAAACTATAGAAAACTTGTTAAAAAATTAAAAAGAGGTGATGAGCTGTATATTAAATCCATTGATCGTTTAGGAAGAAATTATGATGAAATTTTAGCAGAATGGCGCTATTTAACAGAGGTAAAGAAAATAAATATCATTGTTTTAGATTTTCCGCTATTGGATACACGGCATAAAGTAAATGGGATTACAGGAAAATTTCTTGCAGATTTAGTTTTACAGGTTTTATCCTATGTTGCACAGGTAGAAAGAGAAAATATCAACCAGAGACAAAGAGAAGGGATTAAGGTTGCAAAAGAAAAAGGGATAAAATTTGGAAGACCTAAAAAAGAATATCCAGATAACTTTGATACAGTTGCAGAGCTTTGGAAGAAAGGTACTATCACTCTTAGAGAGGGAGCAGATCTGCTGGATGTTAGCCATACTACTTTTTCAAGATGGGTGAAGCAATATAATTTTAAATAATACACTATTTAATTTAAATAGAGAAAGAACAAGGATAAAATTTCTTGTTCTTTCTGTTTAATACCTTTATTACTTTAGAAAAGATAGAATATTTTCGATTTATAACTTTCAAATTCATTATCATAAGAATTTTTTATTTGTGTTATAAATAGTAAATACTTTTTTACTCTTTGAGTAAACGTTCATTATTTTGAAATTGAAGGGGAGTAAGCCCAGTATGCTTTTTAAATATCTTTATAAAATGAGAAACATCATAAAATTTAAGTTCCTTAGCAACAGTACAAGGAGGTAACTGAGTTAATAGCAGATATTTGGCAACGATAATTTTTTGTTTTTGAATATAGTTTCCAATACTTATTCCCACTTCATTTTTAAAACAACGTCGCAATTGAGAATTTGATACAAAAAAATGCTTTGCGACATCAGAAAGCAGTAATTGGTCATAAATATGTACATCAATATATTGAATAATACGACGAACAAACAAAGAATATGAACTTATAGAAACTCCATGTAATAATTCTGTAAAATACACTATAGCACTATCACGTATAGTTAATACATCCATAACCTGTTTTTGTTTTTCAATTTCATTAATGTAATAATTCCTTACGGATAAACATTTAATAATATCCACGCCCATCTGAATACTAAACCAAGAAATTTTCTCCAGTAGAATAATACAGTAGTTTTTTTCATTTCGGATATCATTTGTTTCGGGGATAGGAAGAATACCTAGAGGAGTTTGTTGAACTAATTCAGTTAATAGAGCAGTATCCCCTTTAGCCATTATTTCCATTAAGTGGTGTTCTAAATAAAATGGTGTTGTATATGATTTTAGGGCTTCTTTTTGTAATGGATGATTATATGATTTTAATTGTTGTTTTTGATATTTAATAAGATTTTGAATGTATTTCATATAATATTCCTCTAAATGTAATGAAAATAAATTATCAATAATAACAAGTAAATCTCTAAAATCACTAGAAGAAAATACTGGTAGTTGCTTGAGATATTTTTTTTCTGATGATGTACTTGTTTTTACTATATTTTCATCGATCCCCTGTCCATTAAAGACAGGTCCAATAGAAATAAAAACATCTTGTAATGGAAAAACTAAAAAAATTTCATTAAATTTTCCATATTGGATAGAGAGTTTTTTTCTCTTATTAAATTTAATAGGAAAAGAATAAGGGAGAGGTTTAGGGGTGTCAATTCCATCAAAGACTAAAGCCTTTCCATTAATATCATAGATAGTAATAGGAAAAATAACTATATTATTTATACTTTTTAATTTTTGTAAGTTCTCTATAGATAGATCCATTCTATGCTCCTTCCATTTTTTATAACAAACTCTCACTAATTTACATATTAATAACTGGATAAAAATATAATATAAGAAATTTTTTGTATTTGTCAAACAGCATAGTTCGTTCATGGAATGTTTTATGGATAGAAGGATAGAATTTATTCCATAAGATTTATGTATATAATGATAAAATGCTGTAATATTAGTTCGTTTTCAATTATTTTGTTTCAAAATCTATACTTTTTGTTACAACGATTTACTTAATATAAAAAATACAAAAACCTCCTTTCTTCTTGGTTTTATGATATAAAAATGGAATATTTATTATTTTATTTTTTCTGTAACAAAAAGTATAGGTTTTGTTACAGTTTTATATTTTGAAGTCAAGGGGAGTGGGGGGTGATGAATAAAGCAAAAAGAGTATATAAAAAGTATAAATTCTTATGGAAAGGAGATATTTAGATGAATTACAAATATAGAGGAAAAGGGAATAAACCTCTTAAAGAAGAAAAAAGACAAGTTAAATATGGATTAAAAAAACTTAGTGTTGGACTTGTTTCCTGTATTATTGGATGTACTATCTTCTTCGGTTCTAGTGTATCTGTTTTTGCGCAGGGTTCGTATGATTCTAATACTGGCGTCTTTGAGTTTACAGAGGAAGAAGAAAAAAATGAAAAAGCCAGTGTGCAAGTCTCTTATGAATTAATAGAAGGAGAATTGGAACCTGCTATTAAATACACCTTTAGAATGAATCCGGAGCATACTAATTTGCTCGGTAGGATTCTGGTCGGATTCGTTTTGCCTCAATCTGTAAAAACACCAACAAAAATTGTGAAAACAGAGTATCGAAAAGATGGTCAGGAAGCTGAAAAGAAAGAATATAATAGTATTCAAGAGTGGATAGGAAACCAAGCTTCACAAGATTTTGGTACGAAAAATCGAACAAAAGGGTTATTTGGTGTATATGAGACTAAGGATGATAATACAGGACAAACAATAAAGGGTAATATCCAAGATTTTACTACTGTATTTAATGATCAGGTTGAATATGGATATGATAAAGATGGAGAATTCTTACAAAAAAAACCAAATGAACTTGAAGGATATCAGGAACTGATTGAATATCGTGATAAAGATGCTAGTATGATCTTTTCATCTTGGGAAAGTACTAATAAAGATGTAGAGTATGTATTTGAAGTGACTGCTCATTTAAAAGATCCAAGTAATAAGGATGCTAATTTACAAGCTCTGGGTTATATTAGTTCTGCTAAAAATGCAACAGAAGTTTCAAAATATCGTATGGCAAGTATTGATGCTACTTTAGATAGACTGGAAAAAACAGAGGGTAAAAAATTAGATACTGTGTCATTGACGGCAAACCAAGTACCGGTAATTCATGTGCAAAATCCAGGAACAGCAGGAAATCGAATTGTTTTGTACCGTGGAGAAAAGAATGAGATTCAGGATGTATGGGTAGAGGATGCAGAAGATAAAGATTTGAGCTTGGAAAACAAACATTTATCGAATGGAGAAAATAGTATAAATCCATTAGGGAAAAAAATAAATGCAACTTATGACAAAGAAGGAAAGAAAATTGTTGTAAATCCTGATTTAGATGCTACAGTAGGAATTTATAGCATTAAGATTGGTTCGGGTGAGGATGGAAGTATAAAAGTCACAGATAGTGCTGGAGGAGAAGCAAAACCTGTAGAAATCTTTGTACAAGTCAAAGCACAAAATGAAAAATATCAGCCAAGCTTAAAGGATAATAATCCAGTAGAAACAAAAGTTGGAACACCGTTTACAAATGACGATATCATCGGAAAAGTAAACGTGCCAGAAGGCGGAACAGCAACAGTTAAGGAAAAACCAAACGCAGATAAAGATGGAACAGGTAAAGCAACAGTAGAAGTTGCATATAAAGATGGATCAAAAGATACTATCGAAGTTCCAACAAAGGTAAATCCTCAGACAGAAGCTGACAAGAAACAGCCAAGCTTAAAGGATAATAATCCAGTAGAAACAAAAGTTGGAACACCGTTTACAAATGACGATATCATCGGAAAAGTAAACGTGCCAGAAGGCGGAACAGCAACAGTTAAGGAAAAACCAAACGCAGATAAAGATGGAACAGGTAAAGCAACAGTAGAAGTTGCATATAAAGATGGATCAAAAGATACTATCGAAGTTCCAACAAAGGTAAATCCTCAGACAGAAGCTGACAAGAAACAGCCAAGCTTAAAGGATAATAATCCAGTAGAAACAAAAGTTGGAACACCGTTTACAAATGACGATATCATCGGAAAAGTAAACGTGCCAGAAGGCGGAACAGCAACAGTTAAGGAAAAACCAAACGCAGATAAAGATGGAACAGGTAAAGCAACAGTAGAAGTTGCATATAAAGATGGATCAAAAGATACTATCGAAGTTCCAACAAAGGTAAATCCTCAGACAGAAGCTGACAAGAAAGCACCAGAAATCAAGGGCAATAAAGAAATTGTTCTATATCGTGGGGAAGCAGTAGGAGATACTGGATTAACTATCATAGATGATTCTGGAAAGATTGTTTCTGTGAGCTTGAAGCAATGGGCAAATAATGATCAATCTGGATTCGATTGGTTTACTGTTGATGGAGCTGAATTAAATAAGAATGGTAATGCTAAAGCAGATAGTCCATTTAAATTAATATTAAAAGGAACAGATACTAATGAAAAAGGAATAGTTCCTATTAGTTTTAAGACAGGTTTTTACACAAGATATGTTTCTGCAATAGATGGAGCTGGAAATGATTCGGCAGGGAAAAATCGTAAAGCTGGGAATCCAGCAGAAATTAAAATTTGGATTAAGGAACAGGCAGAAAAGTATGACCTTGATAAACTAGATAATCCAATAACTGTGGTAAATCCAAACAGCTTGACAGATAATGAGAAAATAGAGGTCGCAAACGCTGTGAAAGAAAAGAATCCAAACTTACCAGAAAATATAAAAGTAGAGGTAGGTAATGATGGAACAGTAACAGTCACTTATCCAGATGGTTCAAAAGATACACTATCTGGAACAGATGTGGTTGCAGAGAAAGGAACAACATTAGTAGATCCAAGTAAAGTAGATACAGATGGAGACGGCTTAACAGACGGTAAGGAAACTAAAATAGGAACAGATCCAACAAAAGTGGATACAGATGGAGACGGCTTAACAGATGGTAAGGAAACTGAAATAGGAACAGATCCAACAAAAGTGGATACAGACGGAGACGGATTCTCAGATGGAGAAGAAGTTGAGAAAGGAACAGATCCACTAGGTGCAGATTCAAAACCAGTTAAACCAGTAGATCCAAGTAAAGTAGATACAGATGGAGACAGCTTAACAGACGGTAATGAAACTGAAATAGGAACGGATCCAACAAAAGTGGATACAGACGGAGACGGATTCTCAGATGGAGAAGAAGTTGAGAAAGGAACAGATCCACTAGATGCAGATTCAAAACCAGTTAAACCAGTAGATCCAAGTAAAGTAGATACAGATGGAGACGGCTTAACAGACGGTAAGGAAACTGAAATAGGAACAGATCCAACAAAAGTGGATACAGATGGAGACGGATTCTCAGATGGAGAAGAAGTTGAGAAAGGAACAGATCCACTAGATGCAGATTCAAAACCAGTTAAACCAGTAGATCCAAGTGAAGTAGATACAGATGGAGACGGCTTAACAGACGGTAAGGAAACTGAAATAGGAACAGATCCAACAAAAGTGGATACAGACGGAGACGGATTCTCAGATGGAGAAGAAGTTGAGAAAGGAACAGATCCACTAGGTGCAGATTCAAAACCAGTTAAACCAGTAGATCCAAGTAAAGTAGATACAGATAGAGACAGCTTAACAGACGGTAAGGAAACTGAAATAGGAACGGATCCAACAAAAGTGGATACAGACGGAGACGGATTCTCAGATGGAGAAGAAGTTGAGAAAGGAACAGATCCACTAGATGCAGATTCAAAACCAGTTAAACCAGTAGATCCAAGTAAAGTAGATACAGATGGAGACGGCTTAACAGACGGTAAGGAAACTGAAATAGGAACAGATCCAACAAAAGTGGATACAGATGGAGACGGATTCTCAGATGGAGAAGAAGTTGAGAAAGGAACAGATCCACTAGATGCAGATTCAAAACCAGTTAAACCAGTAGATCCAAGTGAAGTAGATACAGATGGAGACGGCTTAACAGACGGTAAGGAAACTGAAATAGGAACAGATCCAACAAAAGTGGATACAGACGAAGATGGATTCTCAGATGGAGAAGAAGTTGAGAAAGGAACAGATCCACTAGATGCAGATTCAAAACCAGTTAAACCAGTAGATCCAAGTGAAGTAGATACAGATGGTAAGGAAACTGAAATAGGAACGGATCCAACAAAAGTGGATACAGACGGAGACGGATTCTCAGATGGAGAAGAAGTTGAGAAAGGAACAGATCCACTAGATGCAGATTCAAAACCAGTTGCACCAGTAGATCCAAGTGAAGTAGATAGAGATGGAGAGGATTCTTCTCAACAGGGAGAAAAAGAATCAGATTCAAAAGATCAAAAATCGACTTCTAAAACAGAAAATGCTGGTAAATCTACTAAAGGAAGTAAACAAGCAGTGAAATCATCAGGAAAGCAAGGTAAATTACCACAAACAGGTGATGTGGCAAGTCCTTTAGGATTCCTTGGTTCTTTATTAGCTAGTGCAGGTGCTTTACTTGCCTTTGGCAAAAGAAGAAAAAAATAAAATGAAGTAGAGTAATTTCTAGCTTCACAAAGTAAAGGCAAGGGAGTGGGAATGAACCGCTCCCTTGTTGTAATTTATGGAGGGGATTTATGAATAAGAAAACTTATCTGTTTATAAGTTTATACAGTATATTAACAGTTCCTTTATTCTATGAACAGCCTATATATGCTCAAGAAAATACCAAAATTCCGTTGACTTTAGAATCAGCAAAATTAATTTCAGAAGGTAAAATTCGTTTAGAAGGGGGGCAAGTAGATTCTCTTTTATATAAAGGAATATTGTTATCTCCAGATAAAGATAATGATTTAGATGGGGTGTTAAATTCTGCTGAGATTTATACTTATATGAAAGATGGAAAACAATACTACGGGTATTATAGTCACCCGTTGCTTAATGATACAGATGGAGATGGTTTATCAGATAAAGAAGATGAGAATCCACTTGTATGGAATATATCTTTAAGAGATATGGTTATGTTTATGGAATTAGTTTATCGTGACGATGATTATATTCATAAGGTTTTAGATGAAAGTAATGAATTAACAGATTTATATGATAACCGATTAGAATATTCTATGATGTACAATGAACTATCTAGATTTTGGGAAGTAAAAGAAATTCATCATTTAAATGAAGGTTTTGACGCTATTTTATTTGAAACTAAAAGTAATTATCCATATTTAGAAGATGGAACAGTACAGGTATTAGGAATCAGAGGAACAAAAGGTGCAAGTGATTTTGATGATGATTTAGCCATATTTGTAGGAGCAAATCCAAAACAGGCAATTGTTTTGGAAGAACTTCTAAAAAACTATGATACGAATAATAGTGTTAGTAATCTTTATGTTACAGGTCACTCGTTAGGTGGATACTTAGCACAGAGGGGACTTATTGAAGCACAGAGAAAAGGCTATGACTGGTATAAACAAGCTTATACCTTTAATTCCCCTAAAATCAAAGGGAATTTATTTAATAGTTGGCTTGATGATATAGCGGATAAGGGAAATGAATTAACTAAAGAAGGTAAAGCAGTCCATCATATTGTTGATAATGACAGTACAGTTGGTATGGTAGGAACATTTGAGGGAGCTATAAGTGTTGGAAGATCTTCAAATGGGCATGGATCTAGAACATACTTTGAAGAACTGATCAATAAACTACCAGAATTTTCAGTTGGCAAACGAACAACCATGAATGGAACAGGGTATGAAGAAGAAACACTTAAGGATCTGAATTTCAATGAAACAGTAACGGATAGTCAAGTTTATACGGATATTGAAGTAGAAACCGAAGAAATTATAGAAGGAGAATCTGTTGATTTAACAGATAATTTAAGTGGCATACCAAGTGATGGAAAGATAGAAGATTTGACTGATTATTCGGCAATCAATTTAACAAAATCAGGTGACTATAGTGGAAAGGTTCGTGTGACTTTTTCAGATGAGAGTGTGAAAGAATTTACTGTACCTATTGTTGTTACTGCAAAAGAAACTCATGTAACGAATACGATTTATGTCAGAAATGGTGGAGTATATGATTTAAGTGGTAATGGGTCAAAAGAAGCTCCATATGGCAGTATTTTATATGCTATTGAACAGGCAAAAGATGGGGATACAATCATTCTAACAGAAGATATTTCCTTAAATGGGACAAAAGACCTTGTGATTGATAAACAGCTTACAATTGATGGTAAGAATTATGGTATTTACTTACGTGGTCATAATATTGTTTTGGAAAGTAATACTGTCTTGAGAAATATTGGTTTACGATTTTTAACAGATGGAGCAATTAATCTTGAACGATTAAATATTGGAAAAATTATTGTGAATGATTATGAATTAACAATGGATAACGTGAATACCTTGGTAGGTAGAAATCAAAGTGATGATAGACCAATGTTAGTTGCTGGAGGTATAGATAATACCAATCAAAGAGGAACTGGAGCAAAAATTAAACTGTTAAATTCTACTTCAGAAACACGATTTAAAAGTATTGTATTGGGAAATTTATCTGGAGAGAAGCGAACGTCTACAGACCTAGAGATAGATGGATTTGCGAGATCAGATTTAGGAATGATGGCTTCTAGTTTCAATCAAGATCCAATTACTGGTGAAGTAAAAATTCAGTTAAACGGCAGTAAAGTGTCACGCCTAGTTAATGGTGAAAAGGCTTCGTCTGTTAAAGTGATAGTTGGTAAAAATCAAAGTATCTATAGTGCAAATTTTGATCAGATAACAGATCTTGTTCTTGAAGAAGGTGCAACAGTAATACTAGCTGATAGTAATCAGAATCTTGGAAAAGTTATAGTGAATAAGGGAGCCAGTCTTAATTTACAGGATTCTCCAGAGACAAAAACAACGACTATAGAGACAGAAGGAACAATTACAATTGACCCAAATAATAATAAACTTATAGTTACAGATACGATTAAAGGAAATGGAATATTCAGGATTCAGGTGTGGGGAGGTATTCCAGAGTTAGATCGAGAAATTATTCATTTTACAAATGGAAAGCCAAGTAATATTCATACAGATATTTGGAACCCGTTATATGAAATTCATAAGGGAGCCACAGGGTATAGCTTGGTTAAAGCAACAGATATTTCTATGGAAACAGATAAGTATGATCCTAAGAAACCAGTAGAAAAACTGGAAGTAGAAGATCCAACAAAGGTTTCAGAAGATGAAGAAAAGGCACTTGTAGAAGTTATGAGAGAAGTCAATAAGGACTACCTGCCTAAAACTGTTAAATTTTGGATTGAACCAGAAGAAGGATTGATTGTCCTTTATGAGGATAGTTCAGAAGATATTATTCCTCTAGATGAATTGATTAAAAAGAAAGAAAAGACTTCGGATAATGATAAAGAGGAATTAATAGAAGGTATAAAATTAGAGGAAATACCAAACATACCAGAAGAGAACATTCTAAAAGAAGAAGTGTATCAAGGGGATTCGATTAATTTAGAAGACAATATACAAGGATTGCAAAAGGAAAGTAAGATTGAAGTAATTGAGGCAGTCACAAGTGAAACAGCAGGAGAATTTGAAGCGAAAGTAAAAGTAACATTCAAAAATGGATCAAGTAGAATTATTTCAGTACCAGTAACAGTAAAAGAGAAAATCAGCGCAAGCATAATAGAAGAAATACCAAACATACCAGAAGAGAATATTTTAGAAGAAGAAGTATATCAAGGAGAGCCAATTACTTTAGAGGATAACATTCAAGGCTTGCCAGAAGGAAGTAAATTAGAAGTAGTTGAAGAAGTCACAAGTGAAACAGCAGGAGAATTTGAAGCGAAAGTAAAAGTAACATTCAAGAATGGATCAAGTAGAATTATTTCAGTACCAGTGACAGTAAAAGAGCGAATTAGTGCAGGAACCATAGAAGAAATTCCAAATATACTAGAAGAAAATATTTTAGAGGAAGTAGTATATCAAGGAGATCCAATTACTTTAGAGGATAACATTCAAGGTTTGCCAGAAGGAAGTAAATTAGAAGTAGTTGAAGAAGTCACAAGTGAAATAGCAGGAGAATTTGAAGCGAAAGTAAAAGTAACATTCAAAAATGGATCAAGTAGAATTATTTCAGTACCAGTAACAGTAAAAGAGAAAATCAGCGCAAGCATAATAGAAGAAATACCAAACATACCAGAAGAGAATATTTTAGAAGAAGAAGTATATCAAGGAGAGCCAATTACTTTAGAGGATAACATTCAAGGCTTGCCAGAAGGAAGTAAATTAGAAGTAGTTGAAGAAGTCACAAGTGAAACAGCAGGAGAATTTGAAGCGAAAGTAAAAGTAACATTCAAGAATGGATCAAGTAGAATTATTTCAGTACCAGTGACAGTAAAAGAGCGAATTAGTGCAGGAACCATAGAAGAAATTCCAAATATACTAGAAGAAAATATTTTAGAGGAAGTAGTATATCAAGGAGATCCAATTACTTTAGAGGATAACATTCAAGGTTTGCCAGAAGGAAGTAAATTAGAAGTAGTTGAAGAAGTCACAAGTGAAATAGCAGGAGAATTTGAAGCGAAAGTAAAAGTAACATTCAAAAATGGATCAAGTAGAATTATTTCAGTACCAGTAACAGTAAAAGAGAAAATCAGCGCAAGCATAATAGAAGAAATACCAAACATACTAGAAGAAAATATTTTAGAGGAAGTAGTATATCAAGGAGATCCAATTACTTTAGAGGATAACATTCAAGGTTTGCCAGAAGGAAGTAAATTAGAAGTAGTTGAAGAAGTCACAAGTGAAACAGCAGGAGAATTTGAAGCGAAAGTAAAAGTAACATTCAAGAATGGATCAAGTAGAATTATTTCAGTACCAGTGACAGTAAAAGAGCGAATTAGTGCAGGAACCATAGAAGAAATTCCAAATATACTAGAAGAAAATATTTTAGAGGAAGTAGTATATCAAGGAGATCCAATTACTTTAGAGGATAACATTCAAGGTTTGCCAGAAGGAAGTAAATTAGAAGTAGTTGAAGAAGTCACAAGTGAAATAGCAGGAGAATTTGAAGCGAAAGTAAAAGTAACATTCAAAAATGGATCAAGTAGAATTATTTCAGTACCAGTAACAGTAAAAGAGAAAATCAGCGCAAGCATAATAGAAGAAATACCAAACATACTAGAAGAAAATATTTTAGAGGAAGTAGTATATCAAGGAGATCCAATTACTTTAGAGGATAACATTCAAGGTTTGCCAGAAGGAAGTAAATTAGAAGTAGTTGAAGAAGTCACAAGTGAAACAGCAGGAGAATTTGAAGCGAAAGTAAAAGTAACATTCAAAAATGGATCAAGTAGAATTATTTCAGTACCAGTGACAGTAAAAGAGCGAATTAGTGCAGGAACCATAGAAGAAATTCCAAATATACTAGAAGAAAATATTTTAGAGGAAGTAGTATATCAAGGAGATCCAATTACTTTAGAGGATAACATTCAAGGTTTGCCAGAAGGAAGTAAATTAGAAGTAGTTGAAGAAGTCACAAGTGAAATAGCAGGAGAATTTGAAGCGAAAGTAAAAGTAACATTCAAAAATGGATCAAGTAGAATTATTTCAGTACCAGTAACAGTAAAAGAGAAAATCAGCGCAAGCATAATAGAAGAAATACCAAACATACTAGAAGAAAATATTTTAGAGGAAGTAGTATATCAAGGAGATCCAATTACTTTAGAGGATAACATTCAAGGATTGCCAGAAGGAAGTGAATTAGAAGTAGTTGAAGAAGTCACAAGTGAAATAGCAGGAGAGTTTAAAGCAAAGATAAAAGTAACATTCAAGAATGGATCAAGCCGAATTGTTTCAGTACCAGTGATAGTAAAAGAACGAATCAGTGCAGGAACCATAGAAGAAATCCCAAGTATTCCAAAAGAAAATATTTTAGAAGAAGAAGTATATCAAGGAGATCCTATTGATTTAGAAGATAATATTCAAGGTTTGTCAGAATTAAGTAAATTAGAAGTAGTTGAAGCAGTTACAAGTGAAAAAATAGGAGAATTTGAAGCAAAAGTAAAAGTAACATTCAAGAATGGATCAAGCCGAGTTGTTGTAATACCAGTGATAGTAAAAGAAAGAGATACTACAAGTATTGACAGAGAAAAAGATGAAAATGAAAGTGATTCAGAAAATATAAAATTAAAATCAGAAAAAGAAACAAACCAAAGGATAGAAAAAATATCAAGTATTTCTAAAAAGGATGTTTTAGAGGAAGAAGTTCATCAAAATTCACAAATTAATTTAGAAGAGAAGATTCAAGAATTAGCAAAGGAAAGAAGATTTTCTAAAAGTAGACTTCCTAAAACAGGAGATGTTTCAAATACAGTTCCTTTATTAGTAGGAGTGGTCTTAAGCATTGTCGGCTTATTTGGATTCTTTTTAAAACGTAAGAATAAAAGAGAAGAATAAAAAAGCAGGAGGAGGTTATGAATCATCATATTAAAAACTCTGAATGTATTGAGATAAGATATATAGTGTATTATAAAAATCTAATTAAAGAAATTTTAAGAGATTTAAACACAGAAAC
Organism: Enterococcus sp. AZ091; assembly: GCF_051714805.1. Lineage (NCBI taxonomy): Bacteria > Bacillati > Bacillota > Bacilli > Lactobacillales > Enterococcaceae > Enterococcus > Enterococcus sp. AZ091. The sequence continues at coordinate 2,040,643 of NZ_JBIOSO010000001.1, forward strand.
CTTTGATCAAAGTGTAAAATTTTTAAATCATATCATGATAAAAATTCATCATTTTCAAGAACTGTGTGTCAGTAATAAAACTGGAAAATCTTATATAGAAATGATTAGAAAAGTAGAGGATAGGCATTCTTTTTCAGATATATTAGAAAATGAAGAAATAGATGTTTTAGATTTGTTCATACAAATTCATTTTCTATTTGTTAGTAAGTAACAGAAAAGAAGTTTTTAAGTCAAGTTTATAATAAGAAAGTGAGTTATAAAGTATGTTTGGAATAAATTGGTTAGGCATTAACAAAGGGGATATAAAGGCAATTTTAAAATCTTGTGCGAAATCACAAAGAATGTCATTATCTGAGTTTAGAGCATTTTTGCAGGAAACAATAGATGAAGAAATGTATAGTGACGATCCAGAAGTGCAAGAAAATTTTAAAAAGCATTTTGGGAATAAAAGACCTACTCCAGAAGAGTATATATAAAGTAATGAAACATTCTAAGTTTAAATTCTAATAATAATGATAATAGGATATTACGATGAAAAATGATATAACTATTAAATATTTCTTTATACCTTTTCTTTAAATAATTAAATATAACATGGCTTTAGCCCGTACAGACAATAGTTTTGTGCGGGCTTTTTTAGTACCCGAAAAAATTTTTTGAAAAATTTTCAAAATAGGCTATTAAATCACACTTTGCTGTACAGATATGGAGTGGAAAGGGGGAAATACTTTTCAAGTCATAGCTGGAAAGGGGGTGAGATTGTGAAGCCTTCTGATTTCCAAAAGACAATACAATGTCAATTTGATTGCAAATTAAAAAAAGTTGTAAAAGGTATTCTTAAAAATTATCAAAAAGAACTGAAACGTCGAAAGAAAAAAGAAATATCTTTTAGCGAATTACCAGATATGACTGTTGAAAATTTTGCTGTATCTGATGACTATGATACAGATTATACATTCTTTTCAGTATGTGGAAGTGATATTCGAATATATGATGATGAACTTGCCAAAGCATTGAAGGTTCTGCCAGATAGAAAACGTAATACTTTGTTGATGTATTACTTTTTGGAAATGACTGAAAGTGAAATTTCCAACTTACAGAAGATTGCACAAAGTTCTGTATTTAAAAATAGGCATAGTGCTTTAAAAACTATGAAAGAATTACTTAAGGAGGAAAAGTAGAAGATGAAACAATTATTTAAGCAACCATCATATTATTTGATTTCATCCGCAGTTGATGGTGACACAAAAGCCATTGAAAAAATACTGGCATTTTATGATCCATATCTATGCAAGTGCTGTCTACGTCCACTATATGATGAATATGGAAATATTCATATTGTTGTGGATATGGATCTAAAGGGACGTATAAGAGAAGCGTTAATTAAAATGATTTTAACGTTTGATATTGAGAACATAGCATTAGAAACAGAAGAATAAATCGTTATTGTCAGAGTGTAATGTTATATTTTTTTCCTCTTTCCAGCTCTGTAACGATTGTTCAAATATGAAAGTACTGCTTTCAATATAGATCTTTGAAAACAGAATAAAGTAGACAGATACGTTTGTGAGGTAGCAAGCCACGGGAACTGTACGCCATGACCTTTATAAAAAAGCGAGCGATTTAAGCAGTGATCCGAAAGTGACAGGTGGAAACGTTGCTTTGCCATGACCTACCTTAACAGAATAATGATACGTCCGCATGGCGCGGTTCTGCCCATAGGAATGGGAATAGTTGAAATACTAGCGGAGCTTTCCAAAGCCATCTGTCTGTTTATATATAAAGCAAGGGGGATTTTATATGGAGAAAAAGTTAATACGATATAGTATGCAGATTGCCATGTTAAACCAGCTTCTTGCCCGCAAAATGATTTCTGAAAAAGAATATGCTTTAGTAAAGTCAAAACTTATGCAAGATTATAAAATTGTTTCAGATATAACTGCTTGAATTGTAATTCTTGATTTTATATAATTACAATATAAAAAGGAATACAAAATAAAAGGAGTGGTTTTATGAAAGAAGTAGAAGTAATCAAAGCAAGGAGTGATTTGCAAACTCGTACAAGAGGAAAAACAATTGAACGAATGCGTGTTGGTGCATATTGTAGGGTTAGTACGGATAGTGAAGATCAGTTAAACAGTTATAAGTCACAGGTAACATATTATGCAGATATGATTAAAAAGAATACAAAATGGGTGCTTGCAGACATATATGCGGATGAAGCAATTACAGGTACACAAGTGACAAAAAGAGAAGACTTTCAGCGTATGATAAATGATTGTATGAATGGAGAAATTGATATGATTATTACTAAATCAATTTCTAGATTTGCAAGAAATACGTTAGATACTTTAAAATATGTTCGAATGTTAAAAGAACGTAACATAGCTGTCTATTTTGAGGATGAAAAAATAAATACATTAACTATGGATGGAGAGTTACTCTTAGTAGTACTTAGTTCTGTGGCACAGCAGGAAGTTGAGAATATATCTGCAAATGTAAAAAAAGGCTTAAAGATGAAAATGAAACGGGGAGAGTTGGTTGGATTTCAAGGATGTCTTGGTTATGATTATCATAAAGAAACGAAGACTATTACTGTAAATAAAGAAGAAGCCGAAATTGTACGTTATATTTTCAAAAGATATGTTGAAGGTGCTGGGGGATCTGTTATTTCACAGGAACTCGAAAATTTAGGATATAAAACTAAATATGGTAGTTCTAGATGGGTACAGTCAACAGTCATTGGAATTATCAAGAATGAAAAATATAAGGGCGATTTATTACTTGGAAAAACTTTTACAGTTGATCCAATCTCAAAACGAAGATTAGAAAACTTTGGAGAAGAAGATCAATTTTATATTCGAAATCATCATGAGCCGATTATTAGTGAAGAAGTTTTTGAAAAAGCACAAGAAATTCTTGCTAGAAGAAGTATAAATAGAGGAAAGATTGGAGACGGTAATACAAAAAGAGAGAAATATAGTAGAAAGTATGCTTTCAGTTGTATTTTGGAATGTGGTTTTTGTGGAGATACTTTAACCAGACGTAATTGGCATAGTAATTCACAATATAGTAAAGTTATATGGCAATGTGTGACTTCTACAAAAAAAGGCAAGAAATATTGCAAGCATAGTAAAGGTATTCCAGAAACTGCTATTGAAGGAGCTTTTGTAGAAAGTTATCGCTTGTTATGTGATGATAATAAAGATGTTATGGAAGAGTTTTTGCAGAGAATAGAAGATACACTTAATAATAGCGTGATATCAAAAAAATTAGAGAAAGTAGAAAAAGAGATAGGTATATTAGAGAAGAAAATGAGTAAACTTGTAGATATGCGCTTAGAAGAAGTTATTGATAAGGAAACTTATGAAAGTAAATATCTTGATTTGGTAAGTAAGCAAGATAAGTTAATTGTAGAAAGAAAAAAAATTAAAGAAACTTCTGATAATGAAAAAGATATAAAAAAACGATTGAAAGTGTTTAAGAAAACTTTAGAACAGAATGAAGTTCTTGATAAATTTGACCGCCATGTGTTTGAGAGCATTGTCGAAAAAGTGATTGCAGGCGGACTTGACGAAAATGGAAATGTTGACCCTGCACAGCTTACATTTGTTTACAAAACGGGATTGAAGAATAGTGTAAATGGTGCAAGATTCAAGCCACAAAGAAAGAATGCAAAAGGACGAAATATAATAAATAATTTGTGTTCACATGAAAGCAACAGGGATAATAAAATGTGTTCTATTAGTAGTAATGACACATGTGGAATGTGTGGTCTTGTTGACACGTCTTGAAAATAGATAGAGTGAGATATGATATACTGAGAGTTGGGACATTTTGGTTCTGGCTCTTTGTTTTAGTTTGGAGAAACAGATTGATAAGGTGAAAAGATATAGATTAGGAAATAAGTTGGAGAATGGTATAGCTGGGTGCGTGAACAAAATTTTTAGTATTCATAACAGTTTTGGATGATATACAACAAAAAAATTTTCCGTGATATAATTGAAGATACTTTTATTTGTTCTGGTGAGGTGGATTAGATGGGCAATTCAATGGAAATACGTAAACAACTTTTTAGGGACTGGGCAAAAGATAACCTAGGTGAGAAAACTGGGATCTGGTACACACCGTATCTTGAAAAACTTGGGTTATTGTTGAGCAAATTTGAATTAAGTAACAGCTATTTTGAAAATTTTTTTTACTACGAGACATATGATGAGTTTAAAGAAGTATATCAGAAGATTACTGGAGATAAGGACAGTTCATTATTAGAACTGATGAAAGGGAAAAGGAAAAAATACACTAAGGAATTTGTAAAGATCAACGAATCCTTTAAACGTCATTATGCACAAATGGATTATGACAATGGGAATCGAAGCCAACCGACTAATTATGGTGGTATAGCGCAGTTAGGAACAATCTTGAGATCATATCTAAAGTTTTTGTACTATACTGAAAATCCAGAAAAGATTTACCCGAAGAGAGAACAAAAGTCTTCGAGCTTAGATGGTCAAGTTGATGACAGTGTGAATTACTGGCTCTATGTTCCAGGCGATGACGCTAATCTTTGGCAAGAACTTTTTCAATCGGAAATCATAGGGTTTGATTGGGACTTTCTTGAAGATTTAAATCAATATGAGAATAGACTTGACATCCAGAAGGCTATCTCAGAACATCGGAAAGATAAAAAAAATTCATTAAATGAAGCAAAAGAGATTTGGGACTTCTACAGAGAAATTAAGCCTGGTGACATTGTTTATGCAAAAACAAATGGTAACCATATTGTTGGAAAAGGTGTTGTTAATGGAGATTACTACTTTGATAGCAATGTTTCAAAATATAAGCATCGTCACAATATAGACTGGACGAATAAGGGGTCATGGAACTTAAGCGACCAAGTTTCACAAAAAATGCTGACTAACCTCAATAATTATCCTGATTTTATTGTTTACTTGGATCAGCACATCAATGGAGAGCCAATTGATGAAAAGTTACATTTAATTAATGAATTCAAAGTTTGGCTTTCGCAACAGGTACAGCAAAATGGAGAATTATTAAATGATAAAACTATCAGTCAAAAGATTTCTTCTCTCAAAAGTATTGAAGTTACGTTTACAGTGATTATTTTCGGTGAAACTGATACCGAAGCGTTAAAGAATATCAAGGAAACGGTTCTTAATGATGAAACCTACGACAGATACAAGGGTGTATCAGGAAGTTCTATTGACTATTATATTCGATATGTGGAATCAAGACCATCAGCTAGAGAGAATGAATCATATTCCAGAGAAGATTTTCTTTCAGAAGTATACATTGATGAACATGCTCTTGGAAAGCTTCAATCAGTTTTACAAAATAAGAAAAATTTGATTTTGAAAGGTGCTCCCGGAGTAGGAAAAACTTTTATCGCTGACAGATTGGCATATCTAATGATGGAAGAGAAAGATGATTCGCGGATTCAAATGATTCAATTCCATCAGAGCTATAGTTACGAAGATTTTATTGAAGGATATCGCCCCAAAGTGGATAGTGATGGTTTTGAATTGAAACAAGGACCATTTGTTAAATTTGCACGTAAAGCTTCTCGTGATCCTGAAAGAGATTACTTTTTCATCATTGATGAAATAAACCGTGGGAACATGAGTAAGATTCTAGGAGAACTCATGATGTTAATTGAGACTGACAAACGCGGCAAATCAGTCAATCTGCTCTATTCAAATGAAAAATTTTCAGTACCGGCCAATCTTTATATTATTGGTATGATGAATACAGCCGACAGAAGTCTAGCATTGCTGGATTATGCATTGAGACGTAGATTTTCTTTTTATGATATAGCACCAGCTTTTGAAAATTCAACGTTCACTGAATATATCAATAATATTGGTTCACCGATTAAGATGATCAAAGTAATAGAAATAATCATATCTCTAAATAAAACCATTATAGCTGAGCTTGGTAAAGGTTTCCAAATCGGTCATAGCTATTTTGTTGGTGATGCATTTTCCATAGACGCAGAATCAAGACTTATTGAAGTAGTAGAATATGAAATTATTCCTCAACTCTATGAGTATTGGTTTGATGATGAATATAAAGCTGAGAGCTGGGCGAATAAGTTAAGGAATGCTTATGATGGAAAAAAACTCTAAGATACCGATTCGAAATATCTATTACATGCTGTCTTATGCTTACCAAACAATTGGACTATCAGAATATCAACGAATGAATGTTGAGCAGTTTGATAACGTGAAAGGTTTATACATTGAGATTTTGAAAATCGGTCTTCCTGTTTTAATTCGAGGTGGTCTAATTAAAGATTACGTTCAAGAAACTGATAGGACAACAGTCATCAAGGGGAAAATTGATATTGGTTCTTCCATCAAGCAAAATGCCCTGGTGGATAAAAAATTAGTAGTTCTATACGATGTGTTCTCTGAGGATGTGCTTCTAAATCAGATTTTAAAGGCAACAATTCAATATCTCTATAAATTACCAGATATTTCAAAGCCAGATAAGAGATTTTTCTTTGGGTTATTACCATATTTTTCCGATGTAACAGACATTGAGCTATCACTTAGACTTTGGAAGAAAGTTGAATATAATCGACAAAATATACGTTATCAGTTTCTTATTGATGTCTGTAGATATTTGTATGAAGAGTTACTCTTGGATGAGTCGAATGAAGAGCAATGGATAAGAGAAATGAAAGATGAACAGCGATTATCGTCACTCTACGAAAAATTTGTATTTGCTTTCTATAAACGTGATACCTGCTACAAAGTGACACACCCACAAATTCCATGGATAGTAGGGGATGGTTTCATTGAAGCTTTGCCGAATATGCAAACTGACATTGTTTTGAGTGATGGTGCTAAGACCTTAATTGTGGATACAAAGTTTTATTCTGAGAATATGGCGACCAGATTTATTGGGAGCGATGCAAAGCAAAAGACTGCTAATCTTTATCAAATTTTCACTTACGTTAATAACTGGATTTCAAAAGATGGTGAAGTAGTAGGAGGCATGCTCCTCTATGCTAAAACGATAGAGGAACATCAGCCAAACCATCACTATGAATTAAATGGCTATCCGATTAGTGTAGTGACACTGGACTTGAATCAAACTTTTGAAGATATAAAAAATGAATTGTTGAAACATGCCTCCCAATTTTTCCAACCTTGACCTATTTTCTAGGCAAGGTTTTTTTTGAAAAACTAGATCAATAAAATTATCAAATAACTGTATCGATTACAGTAATTACCGCTTTTTTTGAACACTCAGTTCTTTCAAATAATAGGTGAAATCATTGCTGATTATTTCATTCTTTCCTTGTACCGAAATGTCCTAAAAGCAACACTTAATCTTGATAATAAGCAATAGGTTGCATATAATATAGGTAACCTATTACCTATTATGAAAGGGAAATGCTGATGAAGGCCCCAGAAAATCCTAGACATCTATTATTTGGTGGAACATTTATCCTAGCGAACAAGCTCCAATTTGCAGGAGACAAATCTGTCACTGGATTAACCACGAAACAATGGTTTTTACTAATGAATCTTAGAGAACTTTCTAAAGTGAGTGTACCTAGCGTCAATGATTTAGCGAGTACGATGAATACAACAAGACAAAATATTGCCAAGATGCTCGACACAATGGAAAAAGAAGGACTTGTATCAGTTAATCAGAGTGCCCAAGATAAGCGGGTCAAAGAAGTTTTCGTGACAAAAAAAGGACAACAGTTGGCAAAACAAAGTGAAAAAGAAAGTCAAGATTTTCGAGATAAAGTTTTTACAGGAATGACAGACAATGAATTGGCAATTGCTTCTCAAGTCACACTAAAGATGATAGAGAATCTGGAACGCATAATCAAGGAGATGGATCATGATGAAGGATAACCTAGCGGTTGTATACTTTTCTAAACATGGGATGACAGAAAAATATGCCAGATGGATTGCAGAAGAGTTGAACGCAGCACTTATCGACGGGAAAAAAGTCAAAGACGTAGAATTGCGTAAATATTCATTTGTCATTTTTGGGGGTCCTATTTATGCTGGGAAAATCACTGGTGTTGATTTACTGAAACGAAACCTTTTCGATCATCTGGTTGTATTTACAGTTGGTCTGAGCGATCCTGTCGGTACGGATTATGCTGATTTAGATAAGAGTCTTCAAAAATTAAAAAGCATTCCCGAAGGTATTTTTCATTTTCGAGGCGGAATCGATTATACACAATTAAGCATGGCAAATAAACTGCTGTTAAAAGTGATAATAAACTCGTTAAAAAAAGTACCTGATGCTGAACTTACTTCGGAAAACAAAGCATTGATCGAAACATATGGACAGACGGTCGATTTTAGTGATAGAACCGCTATTGAACCGTTGGTAGCTTATGTAAGAAAGTTAGTTGAGAAGGAAAGTTAAACTGATAAAGTCATACACTTAATGAGGTGGATGATTCATCTTACATGTGGATTGAATGGATTGTTAAAGACGTCTCTGCAAAAGAGTCGTCTTTTTGTTTTCAAAGGCAAACCAATTTAATCAAAATTGGTAACTTCTGAAGTAGATGATTGATTCATTCTCCATTTTACTTTCAAACAGGGAAATAGTAAACTTGAGGAAAATCAATGCGATAGTTTTTCACTCACCGTTCAAGACATTCGGTTGAAAAAATGACAAAAATCCTGCAAAACGAATGCTTATCGGGTTTTCTTCGAACAGGATTGACCAGAGAAACAAGGAGAGTTGCTAGAGACGTGCTACTAAGTTTTTTACAGGAAATCCAGTTTATATTTGCTTGCAGTCTAATTTAGGCAGAGGAGAAGGCTATGGATAAACTTTATTTGGAAGACATAGAAGAGATTATCGCACATCGATACGACAATGGCGCCGATTACTGGACGACTGAGGACCGAAAATTATTGAAAGGGGCTCCGTTTACCACGTTGGAAAGTCCGATGTACTTACTTGAACTGGGAGTGTCTCCCCAGGATGCGATCCTAACAGAAACAGCGGAGCTGATTTTCAGCACTTGGAAAGAAGATGGTCGTTTCAAAACTTCCCCATCTGGTGGGCTGTATCCTTGCCATACGGCGTTAGCCCTAAGGAACCTTTGTGTTCTCGGTTATGCGGAAGATCAACGGCTTCTTAAGACCTTCGACTATTTTATTTCCACACAGCAAGAAGATGGGGGTTGGAAATGCAACAAGTATAGCTTTGGTCGAGGACCTGAAACGGAGTATTCTACACCGATGACGACATTAACGGTATTAGATGCCTTTCGCTATAGTCCATTCGCAAAGAATCAAGCGGTTATCCATCCTGCGATCGAGTTTCTGTTGACGCATTGGAGACTGAAAAAGCCAATCAGTCCTTGTCATTATGGCATTGGCACGCTGTTTATGCAGACGGAATACCCTTTCAGGGGATATAATCTCTTTTATTATCTGTATGTTTTGTCCTTTTACCCTTATGCGAAACGAGATGAGCGCTTTTTGGAAGCGTTACACCAATTTGAAACAAAATTAGTAGAGGGCAAAGTCATTGTAGAACGTGTTGTGCCGAAGTTAGGAAAGATGAATTTTTGTAAAAAGGGACAGGCCAGTCAATTAGCAACGAAACGTTATCAAGAAATATTAACCAACTTAGCATAGCATTTTTGGCAATTCAGCAGAACAGGAGGCAAGAAAATGACAGAAACTTGTTTGACACTTCGTCCATTGACCAATGAGATCGAACTAGTCGATCGCTGGTTAAGAAAAGAGTATATCAAGAAATGGCTTGGTTCGGCAGAAGATTGGTTGACGGAAATCAGAAATGAAACAGGAGAATTTGATTATATCCATCATTTTATCGTCCTTCTTGATGATAAGCCCATCGGATTCTGCCAATATTACGTGTGTGAAAAGACCGTTAAAGGGTATCCATGGGAACATGAGCCGGCTGGAACATTTGGCATTGATTATTTCATTGGGGAAGAGACGTATCTCAAAAAAGGATTTGGAAATATGCTGATCAAAGCACTCGTCATCCATATCATGAGCCATGAACAGGCTCGTCGAATCATTGCAGATCCAGTGCCAGAAAATCAAGTTTCAATCGCTGTGTTGGAAAAAAACGGCTTTGAATTGGATGAAGGAACTGGGCTTTATTTCAAAGATCTTTCAGAATGAATGTTGAAAAGCAAGGCAGTTACGAAAACTATGCTTTTTATCTAGAAGTAAATAGGTGTGTTGAAGTGGACTAGAGACGAAAAGAACTTTTCTTTAAAAGTGTTCTTGGTGCAGAAACGAAAGTGAACCTGGTAAAGGAGTCAGAAGAATGGATCGATATGTTGCTTTATTAAGGGGAATCAATGTCGGCGGGAAAAATAAGTTGAGTATGTCTGAATTAAAAGAAGAATTAAAGAAAGACGAATTTACAGATGTTGTCACTTATCTAAACAGTGGCAATGTTATCTTTTCCAGTAACAGAGAGGACCCACAGATTTTAGCCAATAAAATGAGAACAAGGATCAAGCTCGGCTTTGAGTTAGACATTCCCATTCATGTGGTTTTACAAGCCAAACTAAAAGAATTATTAGCAAATGCTCCTGAATGGTGGGGAGATGAGAACAAAGAAATTTATGACAACGTCATATTTATGATGAAGCCATTGTCTTTTGAAGTTTTACTGACTGAGATTGGTGAACCAAAAGCGGATTTTGAAAGAGTGTATCCTTATAAAGACATTGTCTTTTGGTCCTTTATTCGCAAAGAACATCAAAAAACAAATTGGTGGGCAAAGACCGCAAAGCCAAAGGTAAAGGATCAACTGACCATCCGAACAGCCAATACTGTAAGAAAAATTGTTGACATGTGATCAAAGAAAGTCCTGTCGATTATTGGCTGATTCCGCTCTTAAACTCATTGTGAAAGGTTTAGGTAGTGTTCTCTAATTACTGGGTTCTGTTGGTCATAAACTGACTTTGAGTGTCGCTTTTTTCAAAGCATGGAAGAAATCAATTGAATGCAAAACTGTTCTGAAAATTTTAATTCTCCGAAGAAGGAACCTTGTAATCCATTTTTAATGGATTTATGCTTATTCTTGAAAGGAGAATGATGATGAAAAAAGCAGAATTGCATGAGTTGATTACGAGTACCCAGCCAAATATTTGTCAAATTGTTGCATACAAGAACCACGAAGAAGTCTATTCAGATGAATGGAATCATTATCAGAGAAATGATGCTTGCCATGTGATGTCGGCGACAAAAAGCGTAGTATCGTTGTTGATCGGAATCGCCATCGATCAGGGAAAAATTCATAGTATTGAAGATAAAGTCCTTGATTATTTTCCTGATTATAGCGTGAAACGAGGAGAAAAAACGATCTATGACGTGACCATCAAATACTTACTCACCATGCAGGCACCTTATAAAGGAAAAGGAGATCCTTGGACAAAAGTCTGTACTAGCCAAGATTGGACGAAAGCTTCTTTAGACTTTTTGGGTGGAAGAAAAGGGTTGACGAATCAATTTGATTATCGAACAGTTTGTCTGCATATTTTGACTGGTTTATTATGCCAAGCAACAAAAATGACCACGGTTGATTTTGCAAACAGCTATTTATTTGAACCGATCGGTGTCAGCCGACACTACAATTACCATGCCGAAACAGCAGCAGAACACAAGCAGTTCACCATCGGAAAAGAGCCAAAGGAGCCGGTTTGGTTTTGTGATCCATTGGGTGTTGGTACAGCTGGTTATGGTTTGTGCTTGTCAGCCAGCGATATGGCGAAAATTGGCGAACTCTGCTTGAACCAAGGCCGACACAAAGGAAAACAAATTGTCTCTGCTGAATGGATCGCAGAAATGAGTACACCAACGCAGCCAGCTCTAATCCAATTTCAGCAGATGCACTATGGGTATTTATGGTGGATACTAGACCCAAAGCAGAATGTCTATTCAGCAATTGGCAATAGCGGCAATGTCATTTACGTTGATTCGAAAAACAAACTGGTTATTGCTGTAACCGCGTATTTCAAACCTACGGTCCTTGATCGGGTCGACTTTGTAGAAACGTATGTGAAGCCATTTGTCCTGACAGAAATAGTCTGAGCCCTTCACTTATTGAAGGGACGAATGGAAAGGAGCGGCGACTGCGTTCCATGAGAATCTTCTTAAAAGAACGTTGAACGAATGAGCATTTCTTGGACAGATACCAACACAAATTAACGATAACGGAGGAACTCTATGGTCAAGGCAACGATTCGTGCCAGTATTGATCAGGATATCCAAAAGATCTGGCAAATTGTCACCAATCTTCAGGACTATTCCTGGCGAAGTGATTTAAGTAAAATTGAGGTGATCAATGAAAGGCAGTTTATCGAATACACAAAAAGCGGGTATCCCACAACATTTACGATTATCGACAAAGAGCCTTTCACGTTGTATTCATTTACGATGGAAAACACAAATATGCGAGGGCGTTGGCAAGGAAAATTCACCAAATCAGGTGCTCAGACAGATATGATCTTTACGGAAGAGGTAACGCTGAAGAAGTTTTATTTGAAACCATTTTCTAAAAGATATTTGAAGAAGCAACAGGAGAAATATCTCGCAGATTTGACAGCAATCCTAAAAAGAGAGAAAGAAGTTACGGAAAAATCCCATTGAAATGTATTTCGTTGCTGGCTGCCAACCGCAGCAGACTGCAGCACATCAAGCATAGAACAGACAAGAAAATGACTTGAGACAATCACAAAAGAAAAAGTTTTAAAGGAGTTGACCAATGTTTACTTTTGAGAGAGTGACTGACGCAAATGAACAGGAAGCTGTTTCCATCTATTTAAATAATCAGCCGTATTTTTCTTTAACGGATGATGTGGCTTCCTTGCAGTTATTAAAACAAGATATGGTAGATAAGCCTGAATCAGTAAAGAAAGAAAATAAACGCTTTTTTTTAGTTAGAAAGGATACAAAGCCGGTGGCGATCCTTGACTACTTAGTTGACTATCCAGAAGAGCAAACCGCTTATATTGGATTATTGCTGATCAATGAAAAGAGGCAAGGACACGGGAAAGCAATCGTTCATAAATTAGAAGAAATTCTTCTTTCTGAAGGGATGACGAAACTAGCCTTGGCCGTTTTATTGAATAATCAACCAGCGGGTAAATTTTGGCGATCGTTAGGTTTTCGGCCCACTAAAGAAACCATTGCTCAAATGAATCAAAAGAAAGTCAAGGTTCTTTCTTACGAAAAAATTTTTGTTCACCCAAGATCAAGGAACTAGCGAGTCTATTTTCAATAAGCAAAACGTCAGTTGACTCTCTACTTGAGATAAGGGTCAAGATGCAATGAGGAGGGGTATCATGTATTTTTGCACACCACGTTGTTTTATCCGTGATTTTAGGATCGAAGATATCCCAACAGTTATGACCTATAGAAATGATTTAGAGTGGATGAAGTACCAAGGTTTCAAAAACATGGAAAAAGCTGCGTATATCAAAGAACTGCTGCATACAAAAAGTTTTTCTGAAGGCAAAAATTTAGCAGTTGTGCACACTTTAGATGAACGGCTGATCGGTGATATCTATTTAAAAAATGAAGCAGATTTTTTCTGGATCGGTTACACGATCCATCCTCATGAGTCTCAAAAAGGATACGGCTCAGAAGTGATTCAAGCGACGATACAGTGGCTGTTTGATCAAGGTGTTCAATCAGTAAAAGCAGAGGTAGCGCCTGGAAATCTAGCTTCGATAAAACTTTTAGAAAAACTGAATTTTTCGTTAGTCAAAACGGAAGAAGACGCACTCTATCAGTTGCATCGCCTTGACTACCCACAACAGAAAAATAGGATAAAACAGGAACAGTGAATCAGAAAGTTCTCTTCAAACAATAAAAATCTTTTTACCTTGTTAAGAAGCCTAGGCTAACTTGGTAAAAAGATTTTTTTTTTGACGAATCCGCTTCACGTTTCTTTGACAAAAGAGTTGGTAAGTGCTCCTAATTTGGTGATGGTTCGAGCAAAGATTATGCTTTTCTATTTTCTCCATTTATTTAATGCGGGCATCATTCGCTCAAATACGGGGAATAAGATCAAATAAAACAGGAAGTTTCCGCTAGCATGAAACAAATCAAATACGAAGCCTTGAAGATAATAGGCTGTAAAAGAAGGAAACTGATAAAGCCAAACTTCCATCATAGAAACGATCAAACCGTATAGAATACCACAAATGAACGCTAGAAGTGCTTGGGTTAAGCGGCTTTGCTTTATGAGAGATATTTTTCCTCCCAGATGAAAAAAAGTAATCATAGCAGCCAGTGCTACAAATTGGCTGATCGTCCAAGGCCCCATCCCTAAGTAGATATTTGTACCAAGCAAACTCAATAAAGCAACGATCAAAGCATCAGACAAACTGCCTGCCAGGGCTAATAAAAATAAAATAGCACTCATGGGCTGAACGTTGGGGATCCAGACAAAAAATAAGCGTCCAACGATACAAGACGCAGTAAGGAGTGCTAATAAAGAAATTTTTTGAACGGAAAATATATGGCTATGAGGCTGGAACATCGAAATCGCCGTCTTTCTAATTGATAATCATTCTCATTATACATGAAAAAAAATAAATTTCAAGATTGAAAAACACATTATGTAGTGTGATAATGAATTTCGGACACAATATGTTGAGTATGGGAAGGTGGCACAAAAAATGAAATACAGTAAACAAACGATAAACAAGCTAAACGAGGACATTCATATGTTCCCAGAAGTCTCAGCAATCACTACTGAGATGACGAACACATTTGAAGGAATTTCTCGCTTGATCATGCTCGATCGCTATTCTTTCAAGGATCAAAACCACCAAACATTAGATAAGGGTGATTTGGTTATTTTAACCACAAAAGAAGATCCTCAATATCCTGCTCGAGGCATCGGATGGGTAAAGTCTATTGATGACGACATGGTCTCCATAGAGGTTGAAGAAGAGTATCGCTCAGCTATAGAAAATACTGCTGAACAAGTTAGTGGTCTTGTTAAACGACGGAAAAATGAGATCGAAAAACCACTGGAACTTTATTTCGAACAAATCGCTCGCCGAGTCGCTAGAGGGATTTCCGATAAAGAGTTAGAGCAGGAGTTGTTTCTTGAGCAGTTTTATCAGCAAATTGCCGAACAAAATCTGATTCCGGCAGGTCGAGTCCTTTATGGCGCTGGTACTAATTCTCAAGTTACCTATTTCAATTGCTTTGTGATGCCTTTCATTCACGACTCTCGTAAAGGAATCGCTGTACACAGACAAGAAGTGATGGAGATTATGAGTCGGGGCGGAGGAGTTGGTACTAATGGTTCAACCTTACGGCCAAAAGCTTGTGTGGTCCATGGTGTCAGCGGGCGATCCTCTGGTGCCGTCTCTTGGTTGAATGACTTAGCCAATTTGACGAATCTGGTCGAGCAAGGGGGAAGTCGTCGCGGCGCACAGATGATCATGATGGCTGACTGGCATCCAGACATTTTGGCGTTCATTATTTCTAAAATCCAGAATCCTGCAGTATTGCTGCAGTTAAACAAAACATTGAAAAATGACACCATCAAACAGTTAATCAATGAAAAACTTCATTTTGATCCTTTGTCAAAAATGGAAGAAAAAATGTATACCCATATTGCTCAGCTTCCAGAATCATCAGATACCGAGCAAAATGAAATGATCAAGACAGCAAAAGAAAAGCTACGGCATGGAGGAAGTTATACGGTTAAAAACAGCGACTTCCTGACTGGAGCGAATATTTCTGTTTGTTTGACAGAAGAATTCATGGATGCAGTAAAGAAAGACGATTGGTATGCGCTGCGTTTCCCAGATATCGATAATTATTCCGAAGAAGAAATGGCGGAATACGATGCAAAGTGGGCAGAAGTCGGAGATGTGCGAGAATGGGAAGCCGTCGGTCATAAAGTAAAAACCTATCAAAGGATCAGGGCTCGTGAATTGTGGAATTTGATCACTTTTTGTGCCACGTACTCAGCTGAACCCGGTATCTTCTTTATCGATAATGCCAATAAAATGACCAATGCTACAGCCTATGGGCAAAAAGTGGTTGCGACGAATCCTTGTGGTGAACAGCCGTTAACACCTTATGCTGTATGTAATCTAGCAGCAGTCAATTTGGCAAACATGGCCGATCATCAAACGGGGACAGTTGATTTTGCTAAATTAAGAGAAACGGTTAAAACCGCGGTTCGTTTTCAAGATAATGTCATTGATGCGACCCCTTACTTCTTTGATAAAAATGAGCGCCAAGCGAAAGGTGAAAGACGTGTTGGACTTGGCATCATGGGCTTAGCCGATCTACTGATCTATTGTGAGAAAACTTATGGTTCAGCAGAAGGCAATCAATTAGTCGATCAGATTTTTGAGACGATTGCTATCACCGCCTATGAAGCCTCCATTGATTTAGCAAAAGAAAAGGGCAGTTTTCCATTTTTGATTGGGAAAGATGATCAAGAGACACAAGCATTACGAGAGAAGTTTATTGACACAGGGTATATGAAAAAAATGCCAGCCCATATTCGTGAAGGGGTGATGCAATTTGGGATTCGCAACTCACATCTTTTGACTGTCGCACCAACAGGATCGACGGGAACGATGACCGGTGTGTCAACAGGATTAGAGCCTTACTACTCCTTCTCCTATTTTAGAAGTGGCAGATTAGGCAAATTTATTGAGATCAATGCAGCAATCGTTGAAGAATATCTTGCGAATCATCCGGAACAAGCCAAAGATCAGCTGCCAGACTTCTTCATTTCAGCAATGGAACTGTCCCCAGAAGAACATGTTGGTGTTCAATGTGCGATTCAACGCTGGGTGGATAGTTCGATTTCAAAAACTGTCAATGCACCGAAAGGGTATTCTGTAAGTCAGGTGGCGAAAGTCTATATGGATCTCTACGATGGTGGTGCCAAAGGCGGTACTGTATACGTGGATGGCAGCCGTGACTCACAAGTATTGACTTTGGAAGCAATCGACAATGAAATAAACACTCAAGTAGAACCAGCAGAAGATCAATTTACCACCCAAACGAATGAA
Source organism: Enterococcus sp. AZ091 (assembly GCF_051714805.1). Classification (NCBI taxonomy): domain Bacteria; kingdom Bacillati; phylum Bacillota; class Bacilli; order Lactobacillales; family Enterococcaceae; genus Enterococcus; species Enterococcus sp. AZ091. Next base: position 2,057,705 of record NZ_JBIOSO010000001.1, read on the forward strand.
CCAGTGATTTCTGGTGACATTTGTCCCATCTGTCATGAAGGAACAATAGAAGAAATTGGCGGTTGTAGTACATGTACCAATTGTAAAATTCAATTGAAATGTGGTTTGTAAAAATAGATCATTAGTGATTGAAGAGATAAGGGATATACCTGTGTTTCAGTAAAAATTTAGTATGTTTTTCGATGGATAAAAGAGTAGATTTTAATGACGTATGTCGGGAAGGAATAAATAAATGAAAAAATTGTTAGTCGTAATCGTGTTGTTAGGCGGATTATTTGTCACTAGTGGCTGTCAAGGAAATACGCGTACATCTTCAGAAAATACCCAAAATGCACAAAGTGCAGAAAGCACAGAACGTTCTGTTGATCAGAAACAATTAACAGCTACGATTGTTATCACGAATAAAGGTGAGGAAGTCACCTCAAAAGAAGTTGCTTTTCAAGAAAATGAATCACTACTGAAAGTAATGAAAGAAAACTTTACGATTGAAGAAAAAGATGGCTTTATCACTTCGATCGATGGAATGAGTCAAGATCAAAAGAACAATGTATTTTGGGTCTATACAGTCAATAATGAAATGAGTGATAAAGGTGCCCAAGAGCTGTTTTTGAAAAAAGCTGATACGATCACTTTTAATTTACAAGCATTCTAACTCACCCTTTAAGAGGTGTAACATATGTTTTCAACCGAGGCCCCCCAATAAGGACTAGGATCCAGCAGGTCTCTTTGGCTTGCACGATGTATCGTGCCATTCAGTATCCTCGAGTTGCTACTTATGTTGCAGCTTTTTTTTCTTGATACAAATCAATTTGTTTTTCGCTCCTTTTCGTTAAACTAGCGCTGAATCATCCCTACAAACAAAAAAGGAGTGGAGACATTGAAGATCCAAAAAAAGATACAAGCAAACCAAGTGTTGCTGACAATAATCAGCGGTTGTCTGATCGTCACTGCATTTGGTGGGAAATATTTATTGCAGCAGCAGGTACTCTATGAGAGTTGCTTGTTTATTGCTTCTGTTATTGGTGGTCTTCCCATTGCTATCCAAGCTTATCAAGCGGCAAAAGTGAAAGTCCTTAGTATTGACTTATTAGTGACTGTGGCAGTGCTGGGCGCCCTTTTTATTGGGGAATACAATGAATCAGCTATTGTGACCTTTCTTTTTTTGTTTGGTCATGTTCTTGAACAAAAAACGTTAGCCCATACGCGATCAGCAATTCAATCTCTCATCAATATGTCGCCGGCAAAAGCCTGGAAATATATCCCCTCAGCGAATGAAGACGCCGTTGAAAAGACGGCAGAAGTAGCAATTGAAGAAGTCAAAGTGGGGGATCGCTTGCTGGTGAAAGCAGGTGCTAAAGTGCCAGTGGATGGCATGATTGTTGAAGGATCGGGCTACTTAAAAGAAGCAGCAGTGACGGGAGAAGCTGAACTTGTTAGAAAAGCAGTAGGCGCAATGGTTTTTGCAGGAACGATTCTCGAAAACGGTACATTAAAAATCCGAGCTCAAAAAGTTGGAGAAGAGACGACATTTGGTAAAATCATTGAACTCGTTGAAGAGGCACAAGATAGCAAATCAGCTGCCGAACGTTTGATTGACCGTTTTGCCACCTATTATACACCTCTGATTTTGGTGCTGGCTGTTCTCATAGGCTTGATTACTAAAGAGATTCGTCTAGCGATCACGCTACTGGTGCTAGGATGCCCCGGAGCGCTTATTATCGGTGTTCCGGTCGCCAATGTTGCGGGGATCGGGAATGGTGCCAAGAATGGAGTACTGATTAAAGGCAGCGAAGTCATGGCTACTTTCAGCTGTGTCGATACGATTGTTTTTGATAAAACAGGGACATTGACTGAAGGCAAGCCAAGTGTGACTGCCGCAAAGATTTTTACCGATAAAGACGATTTAGCCTTAACGGCAGCCGTAGAAGCAGAATCCGATCATCCATTAGGTCAAGCGATTCTTCAGTATGCAAGAACTGTCGGGGAAAGTTGGGAAGCAGTCCATGTGGAGCAGACGAAGATCCATAAGGGACGCGGTGTACAGGCGGTTGCAAATGGCCATGATGTGTTGATCGGTAACAGACAATTTATGATTGAACAAGGGATCGAGCTATCGATGGAGGTACAACGGCAGGAAGATGAATTACGAGGACAGGGTCATTCAATCGTTTTAGTAGCGTGTGATCAGCAATTGACTCAATTATTTGGTATCAAAGATGCGATTCGTTCAGGGGCATCAGAAACGATTCATGCACTGAGAAAAAGCGGCATAAAACGGCTGATCATGCTGACGGGAGACCATCAACACACCGCAAATTTGATTGGCCACACGTTAGGGTTAACAGAGATTCATGGTGAGCTTTTACCTGAAGAAAAAGCGGACTTTATTCGACATTTACAGAAAAAAGGGGAAATAGTTGCTTTTGTGGGAGATGGCATCAATGATAGTCCTTCAATTGCACTTGCTGATATTGGGATTGCGATGGGCAATGGGACAGATGTGGCAGTCGAAACCTCTGATATTGTATTGATTCAATCACGGATCGAGCAATTAAATTATGCCTATCAACTAACGAAAAGAACCGTCAGAAAGATGAAAGAAAACATTCTGATTGCGTTAGGAACTGTTTTATTCTTGTTAGTAGGTTTGGTCTTTGGCTTCATCTATATGGCCAGCGGGATGTTTTTCCATGAGTTAAGTATTTTGCTTGTTGTCTTGAACGCGATGCGCTTGCTGGCGAAACCAAATAAGTCAAAACTTGATACAAATCAATTATTAGTGACACAAGAAGAATTAAAATAAGACTATCAATAAAGGAGGAATAGTCATGAAATCAATTATTCAATTACAAACCTTAACTTGTCCATCTTGTATGCAAAAAATCGAACAAGGGTTGAGTCGCCAGTCTGGTGTAACAAAAGTGAATGTTCTGTTCAATGCCAGTAAAGTAAAAGTAGAATTTCAACCAGAAATCATCACTCCGCAAGAAATCCAACAAGTGATCGAAACGCTAGGTTATGTCGTTGAAGGGATTCAACTAAAAGAGTTGGCTTGATATTACTTGAAACAAAGGAATGAAGCCGAAGGAAGTTAATAGGAAAGGGACAATGGATCTTTTCTATTACTATCGTTAATTATTTTTTCGTGTATAGATTTAGCCGATAGACGATCACGGGATTAATGGCTTATTTCAAAGCAGTCGGGTAGGCTTCAACAAGGAGATTTAGTCTCAACAGTATTGATGAAGAAGGAATCCTTGAATGGGTGCATCAAGTAGTAAACTTCCAGAAATTTATGTCAACACTAGTGCTAATTGGTGGGTGTACGATGCTCAAAAAAAGTGGTACATTAAAAAAGAAACGTCGCGTGTTAACATGCATGGCTGTTGAGCAATCGCAGCTGTTGTTGCTGTTTGAGACATTCTATAAAAGAAGTTCGGCAGGACTGAGTTTTTGAGTTTTCTAAAGAATTTTCTGCGTGATTGCAAGGCCATTGATTCCTTGGATAGGACAATTTTACGGGGAAACTGGTAGCGAATAGGAGAGGATTTCCATGGCAAAGGATCATATGTGTGTTTCATTAGTGCCATTGTTCAATCATTTAGATGAAACGGATCAACGAGTGATTCACATGCTGGTTACACATCACATTAAGGAAAAAGGGGAACTGATATTTACCCCAACCAGTGCTGATCAGTTAGTGATCGTTGCTCGTGGAAGCTTGAAGGTCTATCAGCTTTCCGCTAATGGCAAAGAGCAAGTCCTGCGTGTCATTGAACCCGGTGGCTATGAGGGAGAGAAACAACTATTTGGTGTTCGAAACGAACTATTGTTTGGAGAAGCGTTGGAGAAAACAGAAGTTTGTGTTCTCAAACAGCGAGATTTTACGCAGTTGTTGCTGGATTACCCCCAGCTAAGTTTGAAATTATTAGAAATAAATGCGCAAAAAATGCTAAAAGTCGAGCAGCAAGCACGCTTTCTGATGATGGAAAAAGTTGATGAACGATTAGCAACTTATCTACTAGATCTAGCAAAAGTTGCCGAATCAGATCAAGTTGTGCTGCCTATGAAAATGAAGGAGCTGGCGTTGTTTTTAGGAACCACACCCGAAACTCTTTCAAGAAAATTAAAACGCTTTGAAGAGAAACAATGGATCCGCCGCAATAAGCGAACGGTGTGGCTGCTTGACCAAGATCAGTTAGCAGATCTTTAAAGAAAGAGACTTTTATTCAAAAGCAGCTTTACCATCTGTTTCCCGCGAAGGGGACCTCACATCTGCCAATAAATCAGTGCAAACCTTCTGAATTTCAGTAGATTGTGCAATCAACGATTGACAAACGGTCAAAATCCAAGTAGATTTAATCAGGATGCTAAATTCTTTTATCAAAGTGATTTGTTTTATCAGATAAGAGAGGGTCTGGGGAAAACGAGGTGGAAATAGTGAACCAAAAAGAAAAAATGCTTGAACTGATCAAAAAGAAACAAGGTGGTGGCCGTTCGAAACAAATGGACACACCAAAAAATGATCGCAAGAATATGCGTAAAGGACCAAAGATTTTCAATAAGTAATAAATGAGCGCGACTCATTGAGTATAACTGCGTAAGGAAATCCTCCTTACGCAGTTTTTTGTCTCTTTTAGAGAGGGGTACCGACTGATTTTCTCAACACAAAGTACTCCTCGACTTCGCCGCTTTCCTTTTGTATGATTAAGGAAAAGAGAATAGGAACGGAGTGAGAAAATGAATGTGAAAGAGGCATTGATGGCTGGAGCAGAAAAAAGTATTTTTTTGAATGATATTGAAGTCGATCCGAAAACCATTAAAGCAGTATTGATCAATGAAGTCGTTCCCCTAGATCCAACAGATGATTTTTATGGGGCAACAGATGGCGCTTATCTTTCTACGACGTTGCCGTTGTTTCAACAAGCTGGGATCTATGTAGATTCTGCCCATGACTTATTGGATTTAGGGATTTATTTGACCAATGCGATCAAAACGCCAAAACACACGACGACAATTGAAACACAAACTATCACTGAAAATCTACCGCTATTAGAAAAAGAGTTGTCGTTATTTCCAAATATTGAAGTGATTATGCTAATGGGGGATGTCGCCAAAAAAGCCTTCAATCAAATCGCCAAAAAGCAGCAAAAAAAGAATGCGATTCCCTCCGTTGCAACTTACAAAATACGCCAGACTGAAATCTACTATGGAAAGATCCGCTTATTGCCTTCTTATATTATGACAGGGAAGAATGTATTGATCGAAAAATCTAAAGTCACGATGGCAGCCGAGGATATCGCGAAAATGTATCAAGTGATTACGAAGGAATGATTTGATTAGCAGACGATCCCATGAGCTCGCAGGATGACAGATCTTCCGCTGAAATTATAGGACACACTGGTGTAAGGGACTTCCAGCGAACTCATGCGAACCTTTCTGTACAAGTATTTTCGGATCTGCTATACTTAAGGAAATCATTTACTGAAGGAGGAAAAGTCATGACAGCGGCAATGAAATTGTGGATCGATCTTTTGAATCGTTAATTTAATACTATTCAAAAGTCTAGGTGATCGCGATTTCAAGGGATGAGTGTCTACTTTTCCAATTATTTATGAAGGGATAGCGCCAGGCTATGCCTTTTTTGTGTTTTCCTTTTTCCTAGACGAGAGAGGGAGATCATTCATGGAAACATTAACAGTCCAATTCAAACAGATCAAAAAACAATATGGCGCTAAAGAAGTCTTGTCAATTGAGGCGTTATCCGCCTATCATGGAGAACGAATCGGGATCATTGGTAGAAATGGTGAAGGAAAGTCAACACTGTTAAAATTAATTACTGGAGAAATCCAGCCTGATAGTGGCACGATTCAGACAACCACGACCTTTAATTATTTTGCCCAAATTGGAGGGATCGAGGATTCTTACGATTTTTCATCCGTTGACTGGGAAATCATGAGCCGCTTTTCGTTACCAAAACATTCAATGGATAGCTGGAGCGGTGGGGAAGCCGCAAAGTCACGATTGGTTCGAACACTATCGAACTATGAAATGGGTCTTTTGTTGGATGAACCTACCACCCATCTGGATCAGAAAAGTATTTCATTGCTTATTGAGGAGTTGAGGCATTACTATGGTACATTGCTTTTTGTCAGTCATGATCGGTTTTTCTTGAACCAATTAGCAACGAAAATTTGGGAAATTGATCAGGGGTGTGTACGGGAATATCACGGAAACTTTGATGCGTATAAACAGCAAAAGGAAATGGAATTACTGCATCAAAAACATGCGCTTGAAAGTCACTTGAAAGAAAAGAAGCGCTTGGAAGCGGCGCTTGAAAGTAAACTTCAGCAAGCTGAAAAGATTAGTAAAGTTTCTAAAAAAATGCAGCAGAAAAATAGTCGTCCTGATCGATTGGCATCATCCAAACAAAAGGATACAATTCAAAAGAATCTTCATAAAACAGCAAAGGCAATGAAAAGCCGTTTGGATCATTTAGGTGAGCATCATTCATTGACTGAGCCGAGACAAATTATTTTTCCAGCACCAAAAGGCATAGAAATTCATAATCCTTATCCTATAAAAGGAGACAACGTTTCAATTCAATATGAACAGAGAGTTTTGTTTGATGATTGTGATTTTCAATTTGGATTAGGAAAGCGTATCGCGATTGTAGGTGCAAATGGTTGTGGAAAAACGACTTTATTGAATCATATTTTAAATGATGGTAAAGGAATTGTCTTATCTCCTAAGGTAGTTTTTGCTAGTTACCAACAATTGTCCTATAAAATGACTGAATCGGAATCAATTCTTGTTTATTTAATGAAACAAACCGATTATTCTGAATCATTTGTCAGAAGTATTTTGCATAACCTTGGTTTTTATCAAACAGAAATTTTAAAGCCCGTAAAAAATTTGAGCGGAGGAGAAGCGACACGAGTTCAAATTGCGCTGCTTTTTGTTAAACCAGCAAATGTTCTCATTTTGGATGAACCAACTAATTTTATTGATCTTCCTACGATTGAAGCCCTGGAAAAACTAATGAGGGATTATCTTGGAACAGTTATATTTACTTCTCATGATCAATTATTTGTTGATCAAGTTGCTAATGAGGTCTATCAAGTCGTCGATCAAAAACTTAAAAAAATCACTTAAACGTATGGCCATTTTCTTAATCGCATATGCTCGTAACGTTGAACGCAAAATCGTGAAAGGGTTTGCTGCAACTGCTTTAATGTGGTAAAGTATAGTCATAATTGAATGAACAGGTGATGAAGTTCGGCATAGCTGATAGTACACAATCAGTGCTATAGGTATGACTGGAAAAGAGTAAATAAAATCAATTGAACAGGCTAAAAATAACCGCTTTTGTAGGTTTATTTAAGTTGCCTAGCTATTGATTTTATCTTACTCTAACTTCTCTTTTCACGGAAGCGATGGGCAACCATCGCTTTTTTTTATTCTTTTATAGTAATCACGCAAAAGGAGGACTAAAGAAAACTATTCAGTTACACAAATAATCAATCAAAGGAGCAGAAAAATGCGAAACGAAATGAAAGACTTCATTAAACAGCCAAAAATCTATCAACAAACCGATACTCCATTCTGGACAGATGACTATATTTCTCAGAAAATGCTAGAAAATCATTTGGATCCGAGTATAGATGGGGCCAGTCGAAATCGGTCCTTTATCAAAAAATCTGCTAGCTGGATCTGTCAAAAAGTCCCACCAGCAGATTATCCAAGCCTTCTTGATCTAGGGTGTGGACCAGGGCTCTATTCAGAATTGTTTGCTGAATCTGGCTATCAAGTAACAGGGGTAGATTTCTCAAAGCGATCGATCGACTATGCAAAAGAGTCTGCACGAAAAAAACAGTTGCCTATTTCCTACCTAAAACAAGACTACCTTGAGATGGAATTGACAGAAACTTTTGATTTGATCGTGATGATCTATTGCGACTTTGGTGCATTATCTGCAAACGATCGACATCTGCTGGCAGCAAACATTTATCGCTAGTTGAAGCCTGGCGGAAAATTCTTGCTAGATGTCTTTAGTGCAACGAAATATGATCAGACTGTAGTGCAGCAATCATGGGACTACTCAGAAGGAGCTGGCTTTTGGAGCGAGAACTCCTATCTTGCATTGAATAAGACCAGTAAATATCCCAACTTTGTTTGGCTAGATCAAACAATGGTGATCACTCAAGAGGATCAGATAACTTACAATGTGTGGACTAGTTGTTTTACAGAGCACTCATTGGCTGCCGAACTGGCTGCGGTTGGATTTAAAGAGTATCAGCTTTATAGCAACGTTTGTGGCGAAAGCTATACGAAAGAGAGTGAAACAATCGCGATGTTGCTAAAGAAGTAAACGGTAGGGTTACATTTTAGGGGACAATTGGCTAAAATAAAGAGGAGGGATAAAATGAAAAAAGTCTTATTGTTTCTGATGAAGATTCCTTTTTCTGCCCATCAAAATTAATGCAGATTTGTGAAGGAATATAGGGTAACAATCAAACAAGATTTGTGCAATAAATATAAAACTGCAGAAACATCGTTGAGAGGAGGAGTATCATGGAAGAATTACAAAAAATACCGAATGTAGGAAACGTTCTTGCCGAACACTTGCATGCGATTGGCATCGATTCGGTGGAGAAAATGAAGTCTGCAACAGCAGAAACCATTTTTATGCGTATTCGTACCCAACGGGATCCCGGGGCTTGTCTACACATGCTCTATGGGATTGAGGGAGCAATACAAGGAATTCCTAAAACGCAGATTTCAGCTGCAAGAAAGCAAGAATTGCGAACGTTTTTCCAGACTGTTTCTTGATTGATTTGCAAAGGGAGTCAAACCAATCAGATTTGTGATCTAAAAGACAAAAAAGAAGGACCAAACAATGCCTGACAACTTCCGCGAAAAACATTGGAAGTGTCTGATTGATTGTTCGGTCTTTTTTGTTTTTTAGGGCATAACTTTATGCTAATTACCTTTAAGCAGTTCTCTCAAAGTAGGCATTTCTTGGACTTGGTATTTTTCTTTAAAGGCGGCGATTTCAGCTGCCGAAAATTTTTCTGGATCCAATTTCAATTCCTCTACAGGAAGTGGACGAGCATTTTCGATCTTGATATCAATAACTACAGGGCCGTTGCTGGTTTTTGCTGCATCAAAAGCAGGTGTTAGGTCTTCGTAACGAGTGATGGTATATCCTTTTGCACCAAGTGCTTCCCCAACTTTCCCAAAGTCTGCGCCTTCTAGAAAGACTCCAAATTTCTTTTGTTCGGTATCCTCTTGTTCTGCTTCAATAAATCCAAAAGAATCATTAGAGAAGACGATATTGATGATTGGTAATTGGTATTTGACTTGGGTCAAAATATCCTGCATTTGCATGGCGAAACCGCCATCCCCACTCAATGTAAAGACTTGGCGATCGGGGAAACTCAATTGGGCGGCAATTCCTCCTGGAACACCGTTCCCCATCGTAGCGAACCAGCCAGAAGTGGTAAAACGCTGTTCTCCTGTCATGTCTAAATGTCGAATACTGTTGATCGTCACATTTCCGACATCACTGACGAAAATCGCATTCGGCTCGGCAATGCGGTTAATTTCTTTGAAGATCGGTTCTGGACGAAGAGGAGCTTGTTGATTGGTGTCAAAGTGATGGCGCCAAGCATGCCAGCGAACAATGTTTTCTTGATTTGCTGCCAGCCATTGGTCTGCTGGTCGCTCGGTTCCTAGGGTGACCCATTGATTCAACGCAGTGATCCCATCGCCTAACACCGAGACATCTGTGTTGTGCCGACGTCCAAATTTCGAGGAGTCAATGTCAACTTGAACAAAACTGGCTTTCGGATTAAAGAAACGACGACCAAATGGAAAATCGCTCCCCACGAAGACAATCAGATCCGCTTCGGCTAGTGCTTCGTTCGCAGGTTTTGTGGCAACTCTTCCGGCAAAGCCAAGAAAATTCTTATACATATCAGGAACGATTCCTTTCGCTAAAACAGAAGCCGCAACTGGCATTGAAAAGAACTCGGAAAATTCTTTGATCGCTGGAAATCCGCCGAATACCCCTTGTCCAATATAAAGAACGGTTTTTTTTGCTTGTTCAAAATAGGGGAGGGCAGCTTTTAAGTCTGCTTCATTAGGTAGGATCACCCCAGTTTTATGGTTTTTGGCTGTGGCGATCTCTTGGGCTTCAATCTCTTTAAAGCCAAAATCAACGGGAATCGTCACGACAGCGACGCCCCGAAATTTATAGGCAGCCTTGATAGCTTCATCTACCACGTGTGGTAGACTTTCAGGGGACATGACCGTTCGATTGTAGATGCTGACATCCGCAAACATCGGATTTTCATTCATTTCTTGGAAATCATTGTAATTCATTGAACTTGATGCCACTTGACCGAGTAATGCTACTACGGGCACATTATCCATTTGAGCATCATACAATCCATTGATTAGGTGGGTAGCTCCAGGGCCTGCTGAACCAAAGACAGCTCCGACTTTACCAGTTAGTTTGGCATCGGCAGCGGCGGCGAGAGCACCTGCTTCTTCATGGCGAACTTGGATATAGCGAACGGATTCGCGTTCTTGGTATAGTGCATCCATTGTGGAATTAAATGAACCGCCGGGAATGCCATAAATGTGATCGATCCCCCAAGCCTCAAAGACTTTTACCATGGCGACACCTGCATTGATTTTTGTCATTTTCTTCACTCACTTTCTCCTCTTTCTTTCAGTATAAAGTATTCTAAAAAAGACAACAAAAAATGTGACTCGACTCACAAGGGAAGCTCCCGGTTATCAGCAATCAAATTCAACAGAGGAAAAATAGTACAAAGAATAGAATACCTGCAAAAAAAGATGCACCTGTGTCAGATGCATCTAAAATCATGGTACCCTTATTCAGTCATCAGAGGCTTGTTCGCTAGAAGCCCTAGAAGTATGCGATTCTTTATGAAACTAATTGGATAATTCTGCGATAAAACGAGCCGCGATTTCTTTGGGGCGGGTAATCGCACCGCCTACCACGATACCTGCAACCCCTAGACGCTGAACTTGTTTGGCTTGTTCAGGAGAATGAATTCTTCCTTCAGCGATGACGGGCAACTGTTCAGCGACAAGTTGTTGGATCAGTTCGAGGTCGGGTCCATCTGTTGGCTCACGGTCTTTGGTATAACCCGCTAATGTTGTGCCAACAAAATCGACCCCAGCTTGGTAAGCATTGCGGCCTTCTTCAAAAGTCGCAATATCTGCCATCAGCAGCTGGTCAGGATACTTTTCTTTGATTTTTTTGATAAATGCATTGATGGTTAGACCATCGTGCCTTTTTCGCAAAGTACAATCCAGCGCAATGACTTCGACACCGGTTGCAACTAATTCATCTACTTCGCGCATCGTAGCAGTGATGAACGGTTCTTCAGGTAGGTAGTCTCTTTTTATGATACCGATGATTGGCAAGGACACTTTTTCTTTGATTTGCTGGATGTCTCGTACAGAGTTGGCACGAATTCCGACCGCACCTGCTTCTTGAGCTGCCACCGCAAAAAGAGGGATCACGCCACCTTCTTCGGTATAAAAGGGTTCCCCTGGCAGAGCTTGACAAGAAACGATCAAGCCACCAGATATTGCTTGTAAAAATTCTGTTTTGTTCATGGATACAGACTCCTTTTCTCGATTTGGTAGCTAGCGCTACGAATGCTACTAAGTTGATTTTGTCAATTTTGTCAATTTTTCAATTAAGTCAGCTATTCAAAGCGGCTTCTACCTTTGACTTCTTCAAAGGGACTATAGCATGGAAAAATGGCTTTTGTAAATGATTTCTCTCGGAAGCAGTCAAATGGACAATGACTGCGAGGGCTGTGAAGATCCTTCTCGTTTTACTGAAAACCGCCGCTCATTCTCAAAAGGAACACTTCAAGCAAGAAACAAAACAAGTTTAGGGCTTTTTCTCATCAAAAAAGCTTTCCCAGAATTCAGATTCTGCACTGAGACAGAAATGATACTGGGAAAGCGCTCTTCAGTTGCAATTATTTTGTAGCGGCTCGTTTGAAAACAGGAATTTCATTATTAGAGCCATAATCATTCATAGTGATTTCTTTTAATTGAGTCAGATCTTCTTCTGAAATTGTAAAAGCAACATCGGCGTTGTTTTTCATATGTTCAATGGATGCTGTTTTCGGTAAAGGAAGGAGATCTAATTGGAGGCAATAGCGAATCGCTAACTGTGGCACTGATACATGATATTTTTTAGCCAAAGAACGAAAGAGGCCCGCAAACATTTACTAGTCGAAGAATGAGAAAATTTGCGGCAACGTTTTGAGGAACTAAAAGGGACTTTGAATCGTTTAGATAACAAAATCAAGTACTATGACGAGCAATGGCAAGAGTAAGGATTGCTGCATTCCCGAAAGACGAAGGGCGTGCAGCAGTCCTTTTTTAACTATTGTTTGTTTTCTCAGAGATTACGATATTTATCAATGTCCAATGGCTGGTTTTCCGATAATAATTCGTAGTCAAGCTGATTCGATTCATCATCATGGATAATGTGCAGCAATTGGTTTGATTCCTTGATGGGTCCTAGGCTGATAATAGTAAATCGATCATTGATTACTTCCAAATTCTGGAGTGCCCCTGTAAAAACTTTACGTATATGGTGCGCAGTTTTTATTTTTTCCTCTGCTTTTTCTACCGCTTTTGTTAATGTAAAGCCTTCATCAAGGAAACGTTTGATCAATTCAACTTTGATTACCGTAGGCAATCGATATTTACGTGGGGCATTCTCTTCTTGAGGGACCGATTCGATCAATCCTTTTTGTTCCCAGTAGCGTAACTGTCGCGGGGAGACTTCACACATTTGGCTCAGCTCGCTGATCCCTACCAGCAAATTGTCATTTTCTAATAATTTACGAAAGGTTTGATACATGCTTTCTCCATTCTTGTAAAGGTATTTGTTTATATTGTAACTTGTTTTACTTTTGTGTCAAGTAGGTTGACAAATAAGTGAGAAAGTTTTAAAGTGTATAGTGCTGTTGAAAAATTTTGTGAAAAGAGTGTGAAATATGACAAATAATCGTCCTTTAGATATATACGGTAAACCGTACAATCGTTCTTTATTGGTTGTCGTTTTGCTGATCGGTACGTTTTGTACAGTATTGAATCAAACATTACTGACGACTGCCTTTCCAACCTTGATGAATGCCTTCGATATTACGGCTTCTGATGTTCAATGGTTGACGACCGGATTCTTGCTTGTTAATGGGATCATGATTCCAATTACCGCTTGGCTGATTAATAAATTCAATTCGAAAAATTTGTATTTAACTGCCATGACGATTTTCTTGATTGGTACAATTGCTTGTTTTGCAGCACCTAATTTTTCGATCTTACTATTAGGTCGTTTGATTCAAGCTGCCGGTGTTGGTATCTCCATGCCGTTGTTGCAAAATATCATGTTATCGATCTTTCCGCCAGAAAAACGCGGTTCTGCAATGGGAATGTCGGGGATCGTTATTGGGTTGGCACCAGCTTTAGGCCCAACACTATCCGGCTGGATCATTGACCACTATACTTGGCGCTATTTGTTTGGAATGGTCATTCCAATCGTTATTTTAGTATTGATCTTAGCTGTCTTCTTGATGAAGAGTGTTATCGAGCTGTCTCATCCGAAAATTGATATTTTTTCTGCCATTCTTTCAACCATCGGTTTCGGAACATTGTTGTATGGTTTTTCCAGTGTCGGAGACAAGGGCTGGGGAAGCGTGGAGGTCATTAGTTTCTTAGTAGTTGGGGTCTTGTTTATCGCCTTTTTTGCTTGGCGCCAATTGCACATCGAGCATCCATTTTTGGAATTACGCGTCTTTTCATCGAAAACATTCACATTAGCGGCCATTCTTTCAGGTGTGACCAATATGGCCATGGTGGGCGCAGAAATGGTCTTGCCTTTATATATCCAAAATATTCGGGGAGAATCTGCCTTTCATTCTGGTTTGATGCTTTTACCTGGGGCATTGGTAATGGGGGCGATGATGCCGATCACTGGGGCAATTTTTGATAAGTATGGGGCAAAGCGTTTAGCTATTACCGGTATGTTCATTTTGACTGCTGCAACATTGCCTTTTGCCTTTTTAACAAAAGACACACCGATCTTGCATATCGTCATTCTTTATGCGATTCGTATGTTTGGGATTTCCATGGTTATGATGCCAGTTACTACTTCTGGTATGAATGCTTTGCCAGGAAACTTGATCAGTCATGGTACAGCAGTTAATAATACTTTCCGTCAAGTTGCCAGCTCAATTGGAACGGCGATTTTGATCAGTGTCTTATCAAATGTAACCAAAGGAAATCTTCCAAGTGATGGCTTGTTGAAGGCAACACCGCTTGCTTACAAAGAAAAAGCGATCGAAGCAACGCTTTCTGGTTATCATGCTGCTTTTTATGTCGCTGTTGTCTTTGGCTTTTTAGGCTTTTTGATTGCCTTTGCATTGAAGAAAAAAGAGCCTCAGTTGACTGTTCTTAAAGGAGGTGACGGCAAATGATGTTAGTGATTGTCGTCATCAGTGTAATTGCCTTTGCGTTATTAAATGTTTTTGCCAAAAATAAAGTCCAAACTGTTATTTCACTTCTCTTTGGTTTGGTTTTTGTCTTAAGCTTAACAGCAATGATGGCCAATCTATCCGCACATTTTGGGATGGAAAAAACCACCACAACGACTACACAGCCGTTAGTTTCAAGCAGTGACAATGATCAGTTGCCAATGCTGTTGTATCAACCTTTGGGTGATGGAACTGAGAAAATCTATTTGTACCGCACAGATGAGTCGCAAAAGAAACCAAAACAAACAAGAATGGACCATGTGACGAATCATGTCGTCGAAGATGCCAAATCGGCACAAAAAGAAACGAAAACGACCCGTTGGACGTATAAAAATGATTTTTATCGTTTCTTGTTTGGAATAGCTGGGAATGATGAAGAGTTTATTCGTGAAAAGAATACGTTCTCTCTTCCAGATTCTTGGACTCTCTTAACTGTTGATCAAGCGAAAAAACTAGCCAGTCTTGTTGAAAACCAACAAGAAGCGATGAAAACAGAAGCACAAACTTTTGTTCAAGAGAAGATGCAAGCCGCTTTGATGGCTGACCCAACAATGGATGCGGCGGAACAAAAAGCAAAAATCAGTCAATTCACTGCAGAATATCAAAAAGAAGCAATAGCAAAACTGATTCAAGAAGCAAAAAAAGAATAAAAAAATCCCTCTGCTCCAAGAGAGTGAATCACTCCCAAAAGTTAGCTTTTATGGCTATTGGCGAATGGTTCAATCACTCTAGTTGCAGAGGGATTTTTTGTTGATTAAAAAGTGAACTGCTCAATGCGATCAAAGGCTTCTCTTAGCATTGGCATTGATTGCGTAGCAGCTAAACGGACATAATGATCACCAGTCGTCTCACCAAAAGCTTTACCGGGAATCATTAGCACGCTAGTATCTTTTAAAAGTTTTTCAACGAAAGTAACAGAATCCAAGCCAGTTTTTTCTATGTTGATGAAGGCATACATACTTCCTTTGACAGGAGACAAAGAAAGAAAAGGAATAGTAGCGACTCGTTGCTGAATGTAACTTAGCCGTTTTTTGAAGGTTTCCACGACTGCTGGAACAAGTTCGTCGTAGTGATTCAACGCATAGATTCCCGCTCGTTGTGAGGGGGTAGGAGCAGAATAAGCAATACTTTCATTAATCAACTTGGCTGTCTGATTGATGGATAAAGGAGCGATCATGTAACCAATCCGCCAGCCAGTCATAGCAAAAGCTTTTGAAAAACTGCTAAAAGTAATCGTCCGCTCAGGCGCAAAAGTGGCCATAGGAACAAACTCTTCCATAAAACAAAAGGCTTCGTACACTTCATCTGACAAGATCAACAAATCATTTTCTTCGGCAACTTCAGCAATTGCTTTAAAAGTTGTCGGCGAAAAGACAGCACCAGTGGGATTGTTGGGAGAATTAATGATAATGGCTTTTGTTTTGTCGGTAATCGCTGCTTTTAATACATCAATAGCGATCTGAAAACCATCTTTTTCTAAGGTAGGGATGAAAACCGGGCTTCCGCCAGCCATTTCAACTTGCTGCTTATAAGGAGAAAAGTAAGGCTCATGGATAATTACTTCATCTCCAGGATCCAAGATCGCGCACAAGGCAAGATACATGCCATGTAACGCACCAACTGAGGCCCGTACTTGATCGTTGGCGAAAGTCAATCCATAATGGTTCTGATAAAAATCGACAACAGCTTGAATAAAATCGGCACTGCCATCAGAAGCCGTGTATTTTGTATGTCCATTTTTGACGTCCGTAAAAGCGGCAGCAATGATCGACTGATCAGTAATCAAATCAGGATCGCCGATGGACAGATCTATCAAATTTGGTGTTTTCTTGGCAATCGTTGCAATGTCCATTAGTAGATTTTCTTCGGGTGTTTGAAATCGTTGTGCAATCATCGACTGTTTCATAGGCTCATCTCCATTTTTTATAGTACTTTTCTTAAAAAATCTTGTGTGCGGCTATTTTGCGGATGGTCAAAGATCGCTTCAGGTGTTCCTTGTTCTTGAATGATACCGTCAGCCATGAAGATCACGCGATCCGCTACTTGCTTGGCAAAGCCCATCTCATGAGTCACAACGACCATCGTCATGCCTTTCTCGGCGAGTGCCTGCATCACCGCTAATACTTCACCAACCATCTCCGGATCAAGTGCAGAAGTCGGCTCATCAAAAAGCATCACATCTGGATCCATAGCCAACGCACGAGCAATAGCTACTCGCTGCTGTTGCCCACCAGATAAACTTGCAGGATAGCTAGTCGCTTTGTCCGCTAATCCAACTTGTTCCAAAAGTGCGTAGGCTTTTTTCTCAGCGGTCTCTTGATCTTGTTTTTTTACTTTTATGGGGCTGATGGTGATGTTCTCCAAAACTGTTTTATGAGGAAACAGATTAAAGTTTTGGAATACCATACCCATTTTTTGACGAATTTGATCGATCACAATCTCTTTAGCCAAAAGATCGTTTCCTTCAAATTCGATTTGACCACTGGTAGGTTGTTCTAAAAGATTCAAACAACGCAGAAAAGTACTTTTGCCGCTTCCAGAAGGTCCAATGATCACAACGACTTCACCCGTGGAGATTTCAAGATCGATCTCTTTCAGAACTTCTGTCGCACCAAAATTTTTTAAAAGTTTTTTTACGCTAATCACTTGTTTTCATTCTCCTTTCTGCAACTCCTAGTAATCGTGAAAGAGCAAAAGTCAAGACAAAATAAATCATGGAAACAATCACGTATGGTAGGAAAGGTTTGAAACTGGCACCTTGGACGACCCCTGTTTGGAAGATCAATTCGGAGACACCAATGACAGAGACAACAGAAGACTCTTTGATGACTGTCACAAATTCATTGCCGAGAGCAGGTAAAATGTTCTTGATGGCTTGCGGAAAAATAATGAAGCGCATCGCTTGAACTTGATTCATTCCTAATGAACGGGCTGCCTCCAACTGACCTTTGTTGACCGCATTGATCCCCGCACGAATGATTTCAGCCACATAGGCGGCACTATTAAGTGCAAGAGCGATACAACCTGCCGTTAATTTGGATAAATCCAGACCTAGTACGCCAGTCCCAAAATAAACGATAAAGATCTGTACTAAGAGCGGGGTGCCTCTCACGTATTCAATATAAACAATCGCAATCCAACGCAAAATTTTTGACGCAGAAAGTTTCATAAATGCCAGTAGACTACCAGCAATCGAGCCAAAGAGTACACCGACAAAGGCTAAAAAAATAGTATAACCGGCTCCTGAGAGATAAAAGGGCAGATATTTGCTAAAGAAGCCTTCTTCAGGTGCTCCTGTTTCTTCATTGAACATTAGAGCATAGGCTTCATCTTGATATTGACTCAATAGATCGTTATCGACAATCGTCTTGATGGAAGCATTGATTTTTTCCAGGAGCAGCGGCGCCTCTTTTGAAATAGCAATCGCTGTTTCTTTCGTACCTTTCTCAAAGACCACATCGTCGGCAATTGCTAAGTTATCATTTGATTGAACATAGGCTTCCGCCACAGGACCTTCCATCACAACAGCATCCACTTTTTTTGAGTTTAAATTTGTGATCAGATCCGGAACTTTTTGCAAAGAGGTTACAAGTGAGCCGGACAACTCATTTTTAGCTAATTCTTCTTGTGTGGTTTGTTTTTGAGCACCGACAGCTACACCATTGAAATCTGCTGTTGATTGAAACCGGTTCTGATCTTCTTTTCGAACAATCACTTTTTGTTGGACTTCCATATAAGTGTCAGAAAAGTTGACTTCCTTTTTACGTTCATCGGTAGCAGCCATCCCCGAAATGACAAGATCGATTTTTCCAGTTTTTAATGCTCCTAACAGCGCATCGAAACCTAATTCTTCAATTTTAAGATCGGCACCTAGATCATCAGCGATTTTTTTGGCAATTGATAGATCAAAGCCGACAATTTCGTCTTTGCCATCAATCGTGGTATGAAATTCATAGGGGGCATAATCCGCAGATAAGCCAACGATCAATGCGCCATTTTGTTTTATTTTTTCATAGACGGGATCTGTTGTTTCAGCGTGTACCAGTTTTGTGGTAACACAAAAAAACAGGACGATCAGTATCATTGTTGAAGCGAACCATTTACACATCTTTTTCATTCAATTACTCCTTTTTTGTTTTAAAATACAATAATAGCTTGAATTATGTATAAAAATACAACAAACGTTAGAAATATCGTATCATACCTTTTTGGGAAGTCAATCCCTTTCTTGGAAAAATCACGAAATATATTTGAGTTTTCAGAAAAAACAGTGTTTTCTATAAGTTTACAGGTTGAATTGTTTTTTACAAATTTGTAATATAAGAAAATTTATTTCAGAAAATTTCCGGAAATTATGAAAATATTTAAGATTCATTCGGCTTTTTTGATTAGCTTAAAAGAAACTTGTAACAGTTAATCGATCTTCTGTTTACTATTAAAGCCTTATTTAGCAAGGTTTTAAGTATTTCTATTTTTTATTTGGTACGTTATTTAATTTCTTTTATCAAAGTGAAATATTTCGTCATCGAACTGTTACCAAGGACTTAACGTATCTTGCTATTATTTATCAAGTCGTTACGACGAAAACTTACATAGAGCGAGGGAAATAAAATTTATGAAATCAATTAAAACATTCGTATTAACTACAGCCACAATTGCTGGTTTTGCTGCATTAAGTACAACTGCTAACGCAGACGAAATCAAACACGTGGTGAAATCTGATGACACATTATCTGGTCTTTCTTTAAAATACTTTGGTAATTTAGATCATATTGATCAAATTGCAAAAGACAACAAACTGAAAGATCCTAACATCATCTACGATGGTACAACTCTGATTATTGACACCGACAAAAAAGTATCATCAGATAACCAAGCAAGTGAACAACCTGCAAAAGAAACCACACAAGCAGAAGACCAATCTGCCAACGAAAACCAATCTGAATCTGCAGCAAGCAGCTATTCTGGAACAACGATGACGATGGAAGCAACAGCATATAGTTCTGATCCAGCAGATGTTTTAGGCGGCGGAACTGTGACAGCTACCGGCCAAAACTTGTTGGAAAATCCGATGGCAGTTGCGGTGGACCCATCTGTGATCCCTCTAGGCACAAGACTTTATGTTGAAGGGTATGGAGAAGCCATCGCCAGCGATACCGGTGGTGCGATCAAGGGAAATATCATCGACGTGCATTTCCCAACTAATGCACAATGCGAACAATGGGGCCGTCGGACCGTTCAAGTAACGATTCTTGATTAATTTCTCCAAATTTTAAGAACAGACCCATGCACGTATGAGGCTAGGGCATAAGTAAAAACAGTCAGAAAGATTTTCGAGAGGACAGTTGTTCCTTAAAGATCGGGTCTGGCTCAACTTATGCCTAGCCTTTTTGTATACTCAGATAAAAAAAGGATGCCTCTGTGAACTTTGCCCAAGACATTTTGCTTTTTTCTTGAGATAATGAATCAAAGAGGAGGCGTTCAAGTGAAGGTAGTATTGATACGGCATGGCGAAAGCGAAGCAAATTTTGAAAACTATTGGACGGGCTGGCTGGATGTGGCCTTGACAGCAAAGGGTCGGGAACAAGCTTGGCAAGCGGGAGAAAAAATCAAAGAATTGGGTATTTCTTTTGATGTAGCATTTGCTTCTTATCTTCAGCGAACCATCATCACCTGCAACACTGTTTTGGAAGCAAGCGCTCAATTGTGGGTACCTACCTATAAGACATGGCGGTTGAATGAACGACACTACGGACAGTTAGTCGGTGTCAATAAAGATGAAATGGTTGCTCGGTATGGAAAAGATCAAGTCCAAAAGTGGCGACGAGGGTATAATGAACCGCCGCTGTATGTTTCAGAAAATCATTTTGATCGTCGTTATGACGACTTAGATCCACGCTTGATTCCTAAAGGAGAAAACCTAGGAATGGTCGTTGAAAGGATCACCCCTTTTTGGTCGGATGATGTTGTTCCCTTCATTCGATCAGGAAAAAATGTCTTGATCACAGGCCATGGCAATAGTTTGCGGGCTTTAGTGAAGTATTTGGAGAATGTACCTGAAGAAGAAGTCGACAAAATCGATGTCCCCAATGCAGAGCCAATCATTTATACCTTTGATTCACAAGCTGTTTTACAAGAACGACTGGGATAAAGACGAACATTATTACTAAAAACCGCGCTTTCGTATGAAGTTTCATCGAAAGTGCGGTTTTCTTATGCTATAATAAGAAAAATTTTATGAAAGGCGGGCTCTTATGAAAGCAGTATTGACCGTTATTGGAAAAGACAAGGTAGGGATCATCGCAGGCGTCAGCCAACTATTGGCAGAATTAGACATCAATATCCTCGATGTTTCACAAACCATCATGGAAGAATACTTTACGATGATGATGTTATTATCGATGGAGGCAAATGCAGATTTTGAAACGATTCGTGAGCAATTGCATACCAAAGGCGAAACACTAGGTGTTAAAATCAGTATTCAAAACCAAGAAATTTTTGATACCATGCATAAATTATAGGAGGGCTTCTATGGAAATCAATCAAATACTAGAAACCATTCGCATGGTTGAAGAAGAAAATCTTGATATTCGTACCATTACAATGGGAATCTCTCTTTTAGACTGTATTGATGCCGATATCGATCAGATGTGCGAAAAAATCTATCAAAAAATTACGACAAAAGCCAAGAACTTGGTGCGAGTTGGCGAACAAATCGAAACAGAATATGGTATTCCAATCATCAACAAACGAATCTCTGTTACCCCGATTGCCATTGTTGTGGCAGCCAGTCAACCGACGCCACAAGACTGTGTGAAGGTAGCTAAAACATTGGATCGGGCAGCTGAGACAGTAGGGGTCAATTTCATCGGTGGCTACAGTGCTCTGGTTGAAAAAGGGTATCAAGGCGGTGATTTAGCATTGATCCAATCGATTCCAGAAGCGCTGGCAGCAACGAACTTTGTCTGTTCTTCGGTCAATATTGGATCAACCAAAACTGGAATCAATATGGATGCTGTTCGGTTAATGGGGGAAACAGTCAAACAAACGGCTGAAGCCTCAGATATGGGGTGTGCAAAATTAGTTGTTTTTGCTAACGCAGTGGAAGACAACCCGTTTATGGCCGGTGCTTTTCACGGTGTCGGAGAAGCAGATGTCGAGATTAATGTAGGCGTCAGCGGTCCTGGAGTGGTCAAGCGTGCGCTTGAAAAAGTCAAAGGAGAATCTTTTGACGTCGTTGCAGAAACAGTCAAAAAAACGGCTTTCAAAATAACCCGTATGGGGCAACTCGTAGGACGTGTAGCTTCAGAGCGTTTAGGGGTTCCTTTTGGGATCGTCGATCTTTCTTTAGCACCTACTCCGGCTGTAGGGGATAGTGTGGCGCTCATCTTGGAAGAAATGGGTCTGGAATCCGTTGGAACTCACGGGACAACGGCTGCATTGGCGTTGTTGAACGACGCCGTCAAAAAAGGCGGCGTCATGGCCTGCAATCATGTTGGTGGTTTATCGGGTGCTTTCATCCCGGTTTCAGAAGATGCAGGCATGATCAAAGCAGTTGAAAGTGGTTTGTTGAATCTAGAAAAGTTAGAAGCGATGACAGCAATTTGCTCGGTGGGCTTAGACATGATCGCAATTCCTGGAGATACTACTGCAGAAACGATTGCTGCGATGATTGCTGATGAAGCAGCAATCGGCGTCATCAACCATAAAACAACGGCGGTACGTATCATTCCGGCTAAAGAAAAACAAGTAGGAGACCGCATCGAATTTGGTGGTTTACTAGGCACAGCACCTGTTATGAAAGTTAATCCAGCTAAATCTGCTGACTTTATTCAGCGAGGCGGCCGAATTCCTGCGCCGATTCATTCTTTCAAAAACTGATCATCTTCTGAAACTGCGATATAAGGAACACACAAATCAAATGCTCTCGATTGGACGAAAAGGTGATTACTTTTCGAACATTCGCTCATAAAGACCTAATGGTATTTTGGAGGGGATGCTAGTAAAAAAATCGGACATTTTGTTTAGTGTAGCACTTAGTTCGCAGTTTCTTCTTTGTGATCTAAGGCTTTAGCCCTATGCTGATCATCTGGAAGTAATATACAATTAACGTAATTTTATACAGATAGGGGTGTCAAGAATGAAAAAGAGGGTAGTGGGCAGCTCCATACTGGTAGTGATCGTCATGTTCGTGCTACTTGTTCCCCAAAAAGTATTTGGTCAAAGTTTTGTGAAGGATAATGCAGGGGTCCTCTCAGCAGAGACAATCGCAAAAATCAATCAATTAAACCAAGAGAGGTTCCAAACGTTGCCAGGAAGTCCAGAATACGCTGTTGTCACGCTTAAAAACTTAGACGGCCAATCGATCGAGACAGTAACCAATCAGTTATTTGATGAATACAGTTTTGGTCAATCCGCGTATAACAATGGCTTAGTCTTTGTGTTTGCCATCGAGGACCGGGAATTTCGTTTAGGCTATGGGGATGGCTTAACGTATATTTTTTCTGATTTGTCAGATGATGACCTGATCGATGAAGATACAAAAGATCTTTTGCGTGATGAAGACTATGATCAAGCTGTTTTAAATGCTTCTGATCGCGTCTATGAGGAAATGAAAACAGCGGACGAAACGGTTGGTCTGAACAAAATTTATGCGGATGGGCAACAGCTACTGGCAGAAAAAAAGGCCCGAGAAGCCGCAGAGTCAAAGAAATTCTGGTTGCTGTTTTGGCAACTTGTTAGTTCAGTTAGTGCATTGGTTATTGCAGCTATTAGCGGAGTGATAGGCTGGCGCAAGCGCCAAACGAAGAAAAGCTTTCAAGCAGCCAATGTGATTCCTCCTCATATTCATTCGGATCCAGCGTTTGATGAAAAGGCTTTTTACAGATGGGCAAGTAAAAGAAGGAATTATCAGACCTTCAATCACTATATTGTTGCTGGAGAGTGTTTGAAGGCGTTAAAAATGTACCTGCTTAGTGAAGTTATTCCGAGGCAATTAGTTGAGTTTGAAAGAATCAGTCCGCAACCAGCTAGAAACCAAATGATTCAACAAGCATTGAAAAATCCGCAGTTGGCCGATCAATTCGTGCAAGAATATATGAAAGATCATAAAAATTTGAAGATCTTTGGGCAAGAGTTAGCCCAAGGCCATGACACATTGCGAACCTATGAAACACAATTGCAGCGGCAACTCAAGGAACAATTACGAGATTATGATTTAGCTGGAGATATTCTTGCAGAAAATGCTTATTTGATTCCACAGTATAAAAAAGAGATTCAGCAGTTGGCGGAAGAAGAAATTCAGCGGCGTAGTCGCAACAACGATTATTTGGCTATGCTGCTTACGAAGGAAAAGACGTATCCTGAAATGGTGCAGACGAGTTCTCAGGAAATAGCTAGCTTGATTGATTCTGTTAAAACGGATGCTTTGTTTACTATCGATCTCCATGAAGTATATAAAAATCATCCAGATCTACAAAAACAAGTAGGTGATTTTTCGGGGGAAGATCGTTCAGAACTATTGAATAATGCTCGTCGTGAATACAATCCAACCACTATGGATCAATCTTTAGTTTATTTGTTACTCATCAATCATGTCACGCGACAAGAACAGGTCATCGCAGAGAGTAAAAGCTCGGATAGTGATTTCGGTGGCTTTGGCGGTGGGTCCAGTAGTGGGGGCGGAATTTCCGGAAGTTGGTAATTTTTAAGGGCTGTGACAAAAGGTTGTCATAGCTCTTTTTTCGAACGCACGGTAAGTGGTCGCTTTTGCAGTAATAAGCCGTAATTTCTTGCAACTAATCACTTCTGTCTCAACCACTTTGCCTTTTGATCTAAAGACAAAGGCGGACTTTTGTGATAAACTTTGTAAAGTTGCTGAAAAAAACATTTTTTTCACGGAAACATTTCAGCTTATTTTTAGAAAATGAGGGTTGTACATGTATCATTCGTATATTTGGGACTTTGACGGCACATTGTTTGACAGTTACCCAATCATGTTAGAGGCGTTTCTTAAAACATTGAAAGACGCTGGATTTGATCCCGATTCGAGAGAAATTTATCGCATCTTGAAAGCATCGTCATCAAAACAAGTAGCTGAGAAGTATCAATTGGATTTCATTGATTTTAGCGCTCGTTTTAAAGCATATGAAGCACTAGATGAGCGGCTGCCCGTTTCATTTCCGGGAACGAAAGAAGCTTTACAAGCAGTAGTAGACCATGGCGGCAAGAATTATATTTTGACCCATCGCGACGTTGTTTCAACGAAAGAACTTTTAATGAAAGAAAATCTTGACCATTTGATCGTAGAGATCGTGGGACCGGAGAATAATTTTCCCCGCAAGCCGGACCCAACGTCTTTGAATTATTTAGTGGAAAAATATCAATTGGACAAAACAACGACTGTAATGATCGGTGATCGTGCGATGGATGTGCTGGCTGGACGAGGGGCAGGGGTGCAAACGATGTTCTATGATATTGAAGGATTGCTAACTGATTTGGATGCAGACCATGTCGTTCATTCCATGAAAGAAATCGAAGAAATTATCAAGTCTTGAGCAATCAAGACTTTTTTTGCGTACTTCTTTTTGAGGTGATTCATTATGGACAAGTGGGTGGATTTTGGGAAAAAATATTGGCATTTATCCTTGAGCGCGCTGTTGGTCATTCTTTTTCTATTTGGTTTGTTTTTTACCCCGAATGAGCCAGAATGGCCCGAAGCAGAAGAATCTTCACCAATTTTCGAATCAGAGAGTAGGAAAGAGTCATTGGATCAGATCGTTGTAGATATCAAAGGAGAAATCCGAAATCCGGGTATTTACACCTTACCTAGTGGAGCTCGACTGTATGAGCTGATCCAATTAGCGGGCGGGGTCACTGATGAAGGAAATGAAGACGTCATGAATTTTGCCCAAGAATTGTCAGATAAACAATTAGTAATCGTTCCTCATTTAGATGATCCGGTAGTCTACGCTGACAATGGAGCAGAAGGAACACTTGCTCAGAACCAGATCGATTTAAATACAGCAGATAGCAGCCAGTTACAAGAGCTTCCAGGCATTGGCGCGAAAAAGGCAGAGGCAATCATCGCTTACCGTGAAGAAAAGGGTTTTTTTAAAACCGTGGAAGAAGTGAAAGAAGTTTCTGGTATTGGCACTAAAACTTATGAGGCTTTGGAGGGGTTGATCAAGGTGCGATGAAAAATAAGAGAAAGAATAAGAGAATAAGCTCGCGATTCAGTGGCTTTTCTGTTTCGTTGTTGTAGGGGGTATAGGGAGTATAGAGGTATAAGGGGTATAAGGTAAGTAGAGAAGTCATTTTTATTTAGTAGAGCGATCGGGTGCAACAAGTCAATATCGCGACGTATTATGCTAACAAAAACACACTCTGTCGCAGGCGGCCGGTGGTTGTAAAAATTAATCTTTTGCTCAAAAAGAGTCAATCGATACAACTATATGTTGTATCGAATGCTAGGGGATCTAAGGAATTTATCGTGTGAATACAAAGTAGACCTTTTCTCACTGTGTAATCCATTTGTTTATTTCAGCAGGAAAAGATTTGCTAAAGGTAAGCTATACCGATTACATGAAAAATTCTTCATTTTTCCCAAGAGAAAATTAAAAATAATTTTGAAAACAATTTTTTTACCTAAACTTTTCCTCAGAATGCTATCAATTTCATTTCTTCCTATTTCCTGATAGTTTATAATAACGGACGTAATAAATTCGGGAAAGGAGCGAGCCTATGCTGGAAAGGTATATAGAAAAATGTGTGATTCGTCAAGTCTATCTTTGCGAGCAGTTGTATGAGAAGGAAAGCATGCTTATTGACCGTTTAGCCGAACAGCTGGATGTCTGTCCTGCGACCATTATCAATGACATTGATAAAATTCTGCTTTTACTGAAAGAACGCATTGCTACCGCCACTCACGAGAAGCATACATATCAAGTGGTTTTTACTGCCGGATCTTCCTTATCAGAGCTTACTCAAACCATTTATCAAGGATCCTATTTTTTACAAGTTCTCTATCAATTTTTGATTGGAGAGAGAAGTTGGCAAAAAATATCGGAAGAGGTGTTTATTTCATTAAGCAAGGTTTATACCATTCGGACAGACTTATGGAGATTTTTTGAGGAAATGGGCTATTTAAATGAAGAGCAAGAGGAGGTCGAGATCCCCGAGAAAGACTTCCGCTATCTTCTATTGGCTGTAATGAACTATTTAGGAAAACGTCCTGAAAAAAATCAGTCTTTTATTGAGCAGGCTTGTGAAGAACTGATCCAATTCGTGGAACAACGTTTTTTTCTGCGTTCTTATCCTGAAGACGAACGTCAAATCATTCATTTAGGGATCCACATCGGATTAGCAAGAAGCCGAATAGCTCCTATTTGTTTTGCATCAAGGGACAAGGAGATGGCACGACAGACACCGCTATTTCAATTATTACAGCAAGGTCTTAAAGAACTTGTAGTTTCTTTGTGTAGCAATGAGGACGAAGAATTTTACATCTATTCACTTTTTAATTCACGCAAGTATCAGTGCAATAATCTGGAGCTGTTGCAAAGAGATTTTGCAGTCGTTTATCGTAATCACATTCATCGCTGTCCGGAGATGTTGGAACTCACGCATTTATTACAAAACCGATTAGGTATCTCCGAGAAAAATCATTTGTTGTTCGAAAAAGCGTTACTACCGTTTCTTCGTTCCGCTTGGGGGGACATGCAGATCTTTCAAACGGATCGTCTATTCTTTCTCTATCCAAGTGAGAGGGAAATGTTTGATCAAATAATGGAGAGCCTTGGGTTATGGGCAAACCAAAACCAGCAGATGATTCGATGGAATGACAATCTGGTTCGTAAATTGACGATTTTACTAAGTTTGCTTCCTGATGCTGAAAAAACTGAACATTTGGAAGTGTATATTGTTGCACCTTCTGATTTTAAATACTTGTATTATCGCCAACAGTTAGAAGAAATGTTAGATGAGCACTTTACCATAAGCAATATGATCTATCACCAATTAACTGATGTGGTGGATGATGTCTTTTTTTGTACCAAACGAATGATTTTGTGTGATGCTTCTCTTTACCAAGAAACACTTCAAACGAAAAATACTAAAATTTATCCGGTGACTTTCAGCACTGTTTCCTCTGTTATCTTAGCTATCAATCAGACACTATATCAACGAGTCGAGGAAATCTTTGCAACAAAGAGTAATTGAAAAGACTGAAAAAGATAATTATTGATACAAAGAGAGGGATTGCGCACAGCCGTGCGCAATCCCTCTCTTTGAACTAAAGTAGTGCAAGCGAATGGCACTACTTGGGACAGTTCCGCAATAGAAGTAACGTTGAGAGCTCTAATGATTTTGGGGAAGTTTCTTGCTAGAACGTGTTGGCCTTTTTAATGAGTAAAGCCGTAGGTTTTGATTTCTTGTTTTTTATGATAGACCAGATGAGCCTGATCAAGTGCCAGCAGAGCTTCTTTCATGTCTTGAATATAATCGTGGGCCATATTCATACCAAAGTCTGCACGAATGACCAATCGTTGGATGATTTGGTCGTCTAAATTGGCTGGTAATGGATAAGCTGGAACTTGCCAACCTTTCATGAGTAAACGGTCTGCTAAGTCATACAACGTCCATTCCCGTTTTGGATCGTCTTTCAACTTGTAGCAGACGATCGGAAGTTGAGCGCCATCATTGATCATTTCGAATAGACCGGTTTTTTCGATTTCTTTTGCCAAATAAAGAGCAACTTTATGGGTCTTGTCATGAATCGCTTTGTAACCATCAAAACCATAGCGCACAAAATTATAGTATTGTCCGATCAACTGAGCAGCACTGTGGGAGAAGTTGATGGCCATGGTTGGTAACTCACCGCCTAAATAGCTGACTTTAAATACAAGTTCTTGAGGCAAGTAAGATTGATCGCGCCAAAGTACCCAACCCACACCCGGATAAACGAGACCGTATTTATGACCGGATGTGTTGATTGATATGACATTTGGTAATTGAAAGTCCCAGACGAGATCCGGTTCAGTAAAAGGGGTATAGAGACCACCAGAAGCAGCATCCACATGAATGTAGACTTTATAGTCCGTTGTTTGGTTGTATTGTTCAACAAGTTCATTCAATCCTTTAATGTCGTCATAGCGTCCTGTATAGGTGATTCCTAGAATGCCAACGATGCCGATCGTATATTCATCAACATAGTCCATCACTTTATCAAGATTGATCGACAAATGGTTTTCATCCATAGGGACTTCTCTCATCTCGATATCCCAGTAGACACAAAATTTTTCCCAACAAACTTGATAACCGCTTGAAATCACTAAATTAGGTTTATGAGCATTTAGGTCGAGACCGAGTTTTTCCGCCCGATTACGCCAAGCAAATTTCATTGCCATCCCACCTAACATACAGGCTTCTGAAGAACCAATGGTAGAAGTGCCCATGAATTTTTCTTCTTTGCTTGCATGCCACAAATCTGCAATGATATTCACACAGCGATTTTCAATTTCTGCTGTTCGTGGATACTCAGATTTGTCGATGGCATTTTTTTCTAGAGTTTGTGTCATCAGCTTAACTGCTTCCGGTTCCATATAGGTTTGACAGAATGTAGCTAAATTCAAACGGGCATTTCCTTCATCAAGTAGCTGATCTTGTACGAGCTGATAGGCCATTCTAGGTTCAACAGATTGCGGATTTAGTTTGTATTTCGGTAAATCTTCTCCTTCACAAACAGCTCCAAAAATTGGTTCCAAATAGTCTGCTTCTTCGCGGTTTTCTTTTCCATATAACATGATAATTCCTCCTAATAGATAAAAATACGGTTAATGTTTGATTGTATACTTCTCGTTTTGAACGATGTGGTGTTCTCCTCGAGCGCTTGGATAAGTGGCAGGGTTCACATCTCCTGTTTTCATATGAACCGGTTCATCGATTTGAGCTTCTTTGCCACGTTTGTCATGAAGTTCATAGAGAATGAATGGTAACAATAAAGTAACGATGAAACTAATCAACAAGATGACTTGGTAAGTTCTGTCTTCACTGGCAGGAATCGAAGAAGGTGGGAAGAACGAAACGAATAATGCGAGCAGCGACATGATGAGCCCTAATCCTGCGATTATTGTTTTTCCGATTGTTTTTCCTGGAACATTATAGGTACGAGGAAGATCTTTTTTCTTAAAAAGCAGAACAAAATAGCCCAAGAAAAACAGCAAATAACCAATCAAATAAATCACTACTGTCAGAGAAATAGCTACCAAGAAAGATAAGTTGTTTCCACCGCCGCCAAACGTTAGAACAGCACCCCATATTGAAACGATGATTCCTTGAATCATGATTAGCGGAACAGGGACGCCATGTTTGTTGTGCTTTCGCAAAAAAGTCGGCAGTAATCCTCGTTGTGCCGCTGCAAACATACCTCTTGATGGGCCAACGACCCATGAGCTGACCTCACCCATGACACCAAAGGCAATCATTAGTGCGATTAACTTCACTAGCCAACCAAGATGCGGATTGAAGTGAAGCAACAACGATTCAAAGGTTTGAATCACTCCGGCACTGAGAGATAATTCTTTTTGCGGAATGACCGCAGCAACAGAGAAGCCGCCAATAGCGTCTAATGCAATGGCAAGAATGACTAGCAAAATCATTGCTAGTGGATAATTTTTTTGCGGATTTTTTAGTTCATTAATGTGGGAAGCAGAGGCCTCTACACCCATATAAGCCAAAATAAAAGAAACAAAAACCACGAGAGTAGAAACTTTTGAAAAGTCAGGGATAAATGCTTTTTCACTCAGGGGTATTTGAATAGGATTTCCACCGATGAAATAAGCTGCTGCTAGCACAAATAAGAGGATAGAGGGAATGACGATCCCGATAACAAATCCTGCTTTTGCAATTTTTGCTGTTCTTTTGGTTCCACCTAACTGAGAAAACGTTAAGAGCCAAAAAATAATCAGCAAACCGATGTACTTCATCAATGGATCATTGTTGAGGGCGGGAAAATTCAACACATAAGAAAGTGCCCCTAAGATGAAGTAAATCATCGTAACAAACCCGACAGTAATCTGAAACCACTGAAAGAAGATCGCTGCAAAGCCAAACCGTTCGCCTAATGTTTCACTGACCCAACTAAATATCCCACCGTTCTGCCAGCCTTTTACCGTCGACATTTCTGCCGCGCAGAGTGCAACAGGCAAAAACCAGAGGATACCTCCTAATAATAAGAAGAAAACCAAATGAAGTTGTGACGTGGCAAAAGTTGGGTACTCGTACACAGTCAGGACCATCGAGGCTGTTAGTGCGAAAAAACCAAATAAAGATAATTTTTTCTCGTTCATCAAATCGCTTCTTTCTAAGTCTAATATCATTTTGGCGCTGTTATCTCGGAGGAGAAAGCTGATGTATGCTTCTGTTCATTGTGTGTCCACCTCTTTTCTTACAAAACGAAGTATAAAACTTTTTGGGTGAGAAAATTTCCAAGTTTTTTCTGAAAACAAAAGTGAAAAAGAAAAAAAGCTGGAAATAAAAAAGAAGCGTGTATTTTGCTGTTAAAAAAAAGCAAGAGCACTCGAAAGGCGTATTATTTTATGTACCCCTGAAAAACTAGAAATAGACAGATGGTGTTGCTACAAAGGTTTTATGAAAAATTTGCGTTAGGCAAGTGTTTCAATGAATGGGAGGAATCGGAAGAAGAAAGAGAGAAAAGGCGAAAAAACTATTATACCTGGGAAGAGTAAAGTGAGGATCTTTCGTTCCATCCGTTAGTAGCATCAAATATTAGTAGCATCAAAGAAAATAACAAGCAGTTTTATTCCCAGTCCCTTAATCAAAAACAATACCCAGCAGGTAGTGGAGTCATTTTGAGAACTGTTTGACTGACGGTAGCAGTAGGAAAAACAAGCAGAAGTGAATGGAGAAAAAGACACTAAAATTCATTAGCCCCTAGATTAATCAGTGGGGGTATAGTATATTATAAAAAATTGTGTACTATTATTTCGCAATCGGAAAAATAGAAAAAGGAGGTACGCAGATGACAAGCGATCTGAACAAAGAGAATCAATGGGTTAATTCTCAAAACCGATCGATAGAAGGAAATAAACGAATCCCTTGGGACCAGTATTTTATGGCTCAAGCTGTTTTACTTTCTCTTAGAAGTACATGCTCTCGGTTAGAGGTGGGGGCGACACTAGTCAAGGACCGACGGATTATTGCCGGCGGCTACAATGGCTCAGTTAGTGGAGACGTTCATTGTATTGATGAAGGCTGCTATGTGGTTGACGGACATTGTATCCGCACGATCCATGCAGAAATGAACGCATTACTGCAATGCGCCAAGCTAGGTGTTTCAACCGACAATGCCGAGATTTATGTGACACACTTTCCATGTTTGCCTTGTACGAAGGCGATTTTGCAGGCAGGCGTCAAGAAAATTCATTATCTGAATGACTACCGCAATAATCAATATGCTCTAGATTTGATTCAACAAGTTGGTGCTACCGTCCACCAAGTTGAACTTGATCCAGCATATTTTGAAAAATTATCTTTTGGTGCCTTGAATGGGGCTACACATACAAACATGCCGTGACCATTTCCTTTTTGTTGGAGTGATCATTGGTTGCTGGGTAACAGGTTTCTATTTGAAATCTGTTCTTTTATTTATTATCGCAAGTTATCTTCTTCTGGGACTACTGATAAAAAAACAAGTTGCTTTATTGGCACTTTGTTGTCTTGGCAGTGTATTGATAGGGGGACGTATGGTCAGTTTTCAAAATCCTCAGTTGGAAGAAGGATCGTTAACTGGTGAGGTTCTTATCTATCCTGATACGATCAAAGTCAATGGTGATTTAGTGACATTTGAAGGGAAACTGCCTGAAGGTAAAGTGATGGGGCGTTATCAAGTTTCTTCTCTTTCCGAAAAAGACCAATGGCTCAGCCGACAAAATTGGCAGAAATCACTAAGAGTACATGGAAATTTCAAGATAGCAGAGCCAATCCGAAACAAACATGCCTTTGATTACTCATTTTATTTGGCTAGCAGGAACTTCTTAGGAACATTGACGATTACTGAGATTCTCGCAAGCAAACAAACTGCCGGGATTTCTTCGATCCACAGGTGGCGAGCAGCAGCAGTGACTCACGTGAAGCAGTTTTTCCCTGAGAAACTGGCATCTTATATAAACGCATTGTTATTTGGATATAAAGATCATGAGTTTCAAGAGATCCGTCAATTATTCAGCAGCAGTGGCTTGCTGCACTTTTTTACTGTGTCCGGACTGCATGTGTCTTTCTTTTTCTACTGGTTAGAACGAGGTCTGAGACGAGGAAAGCTCACCAGAGAGGAGATGCTGCTTCCTCTTTTGCCAATTATCCTGATAGCCGCCATTTTATTTGGTGGTTCTATCAGCGTGATTCGAGCTGTTCTCGCTTATGGGATGACCGTTCTTTTGCGACTGTTTTCCTGTCACCTTTCAGCCTGTGATCGTTACGGTATCGTGCTTTTTCTAACACTTATGATCGACCCAAAAGTTTTTCTGCAAACGTCCGGGCAGCTATGTTTTTTGATGACTTTTTTATTGCTCATGCAAAGAAACGTACAGGTTTCCTCAGTGATCCGTTCTCAGTTTTTGCCGTTATTGGCAGCGCCGCTGCTGATGCACTTATTCTATGAATTTCCTTTGTTGGGTGGGATTTTTACTCTTCTTTTGCTTCCGTTGTTTCAACGTTTTATCTTACCTAGCTGTTTTGCTCTTTTTGCCGTAAGTCTTTTGATACCAAAAATACCCTATCTGGATAGTTGGAGTGAAACACTTTTGCATGGAATAGAGGAAATCGTCTTTTTTCTTGGAAGATTTGCCCTCACGACTGGAAGGATTCCCATAGAACTTGCTATTTTCTGTAGTCTTCTTGGTTTATTTTTGTATCAGCGACATCAGTTCTTTTTTTGTTTCTTAGTCAGTTTGTTTTTACCGCTACTTTTACAGCGTCTTTTTGTTCCTGCTGCCGTTACATTTGTCGATGTTGGGCAAGGTGATAGTATTGTCTTACAAACAGCCTTTAACCGGGAAGTGTATGTGATTGATACCGGCGGCAGTTTATCTTTTCCTAAAGAGGCGTGGCAGCAACGCGCGTATCAAGAAAATGCACACGCCTCATTGATTCCATTTTTAAAAGGCGAGGGAGTCAGGCAAATCGATGGGCTTTTTTTGACTCATGGAGACACGGACCATCTAGGTGATGCATTGGCATTAATGACAGCAATCCCTGTCAAAAAAATATACCTAGTTCCTGGAAGTGAACACCATCCTCAGATTGCCGCGTTAATCAAGCAGCTTCCGCAAGGAACTGTTCACTGGACAAAAGTGGGTGAAACCATTGGTCGCGACCTTACTATCACTGTTTTAGCTCCTGAGTCTGGGCAAGGTGAAAATGAAGATTCTTTAGTTTTGAAGGCTGAAATTGAGAAGTGGCGCTTTTTATTTACCGGTGATTTAGATCAAAAAGGGGAAGAAAAGTTGATTCAACAGTACCCTCATCTCCAGGCAGAAGTGGTAAAGCTAGGGCATCATGGCAGTCGTACCTCCACTTCTGCTCGTTTTATCGAGAGCCTTTCACCCAAAATCGGAATCATCTCTTGTGGCAAAGACAATCGCTATGGACATCCACATTCTGAAGTTTTGGAAGTGATGGAAGGAAGAAGCATCTTGAGAACAGATCAGCAGGGGATGATCCGCTTCAGCTGGTCAAATTGGCATCGTGTCCAACAGCTAGAAACATGGCTAGACTATCGATTAGAATGATGATAGGATGGAAAAGAAAGCGGGGGAATCTATGGAACTGCAAAAAGCGTTGCAAGAGATTCGGACGAAATCTCTGCAACCTATCTATTTAGTGACAGGCACAGAAAAATTTTTACAAGAACAAGTACGTCAAGCATTTTTGACGCGTTTTGAAGTTTCAAAAGATGACTTGAATTTTGCTTCTTTTGATATGGAAAGAGAGCCTTTGGATTTGGTGATTCAAGAAGCGCAATCGTTGCCGTTTTTCGGTGATCAGCGATTGATCTTTGTGGAGCGGCCTTTTTTTCTAACAGCAGAAAAAAAAGCCAATGTTCCAGAACATGACCTTGATGATTTTTTGCTGTATTTAAAAAATCCAATGGACACGGCTGTTTTGGTGATTTTTGCCGAATATGATAAGCTGGATGAACGAAAGAAAATCACGAAGCAGTTGAAAAAAGCAGGGATCATCATCGATGTGGCACCAATGAAAGAAGCGGATGTTCGTCGGTACTTGCAACAGACATTGACAAACGATGGTATTGAAATGACTAGAGAAGCTTTTGAACTGTTCCTGCGGTTGACTGATCTCCATTTATCAAAAGCGATGCAGGAGCTGCAAAAATTACGCTTGTATGCAGGAAAAGATGCGAAGATCACAAAAGAAATCGTTCAGCAATTGATTCCTAAAACCTTAGAACACAATGTTTTTGAATTGACTAATGATGTGTTACAAGGAAAAGTAGCGGATGCCTGGCGGTTGTATGATGACTTGTTGTTACAAGGGGAAGAGACCATTAAAATCAATGCAATTTTGATTGGACAAGTACGCTTGCTTTTACAAGCGTCGATTCTGATGAAGGTCGGCTATCAACAGGCAAATATTGCTGAGACACTAAAAATCCATCCCTATCGGGTCAAGTTAGCGATGCAGCAGGCAAGAAAGTTCAATGAAAAGCAATTAGCAGCCCTTTATCATGAATTGATTGAGAATGATTATTTGGTGAAAAGTGGTCAAATCGATAAAGAATTTCTGTTTCAATTGTTCGTTTTAAAGCATGGTAAAAGACAAGGGTAAAAGAAAGCCGAAGCAATCATTTGATTGCTTCGGCTTTAATTTGCTTATTTCGCAATTTTTTTACTTAAACGAGATTTGTCACGACTAGCTTTGTTCTTGTGGATCAATCCTTTAGTCTCAGCCATATCGATTGCTTTAACAGCATCTTTATATAACGCATCTACGTTATCAGCACCAGCTTCAACAGCTAGATCAAATTTTTTGATTGCTGTGCGCATTGTGCTTACTTGAGATGAATTCTTAGCATTAGCCGCTTCGCTTGTGCGAACACGTTTGATTGCAGATTCAATGTTTGGCATGTATTTCACCTCCAAAAATAAGTTCTTATACGTTTGAAACGTATAAATCAACACTAGTCATTATACCTAATGCAAGTTTCATTTGCAATAAAAGTTGTAAAGAAATTTTACTTAACACAAAAAAAGGTGCTTTTGCCAGCTATTTTTTCTTGTTCTATATTATTATTTTAATCCTTTACATATTTTTTAATGAATACTTACAAAAAGTTTACACTTTGTTCACTTTCTATGCTATGATTACTTCGGAATTTTTAAATGAGGTGTATAAATGTGAATATGGCTTTAGTTATAACCATCGTGCTCTCGTTAGGCGTTATTTTCGTCAATGGGTGGACGGATGCTCCAAATGCAATTGCCACCGCAGTCTCTACGAGGGTCCTACGTCCAAATGTCGCTATTGGAATGGCGGTAGTGATGAATTTCCTTGGGGTCTTAGTGATGACGTATTTCAATGCGCAAGTTGCTGAAACCATCAGTAACATTGTCAGCTTTGATACTGCTGGCGGCTTTCATGTTGCACAAATTGCTTTAGCTGCTGCACTTTTTTCAATCGTCGTCTGGACGGTTGCGGCTTGGTACTTCGGTATTCCAACTAGTGAATCCCATGCATTGATTGCTGGACTTACAGGAGCAGCAATGGCACTGGGCGGATTACATGCAGTAAACGGACAAGAATGGGTCAAAGTACTGATAGGGCTGGTGGTCTCAACATTGATGGGGTTCATTGGTGGGTTTATCATCACCAAATTGATCGTTTGGCTCTTCCGGGGAACTTCTCGTCGTAAAGCAAATAAAGTTTTTACGATCGGGCAAGCGGTCGCAGCTGGAGCAAACGCTTTTTTGCATGGCGCACAAGACGGTCAAAAGTTTATGGGGGTCTTTATGCTAGGTCTTTACTACAATAACCTTGTAGAAAAAAGCGGCAACGGCTTTACGATCCCTTTGTGGGTAATGGCGTTATGTTCTCTTACTATGGGAATCGGAACCTCTGTCGGTGGGATGAAAATCATTAAATCTGTCGGCATGGACATGGTCAAACTGGATAAATATCAAGGTTTTTCGGCTGACTTAACAGCGGCAATCTGCTTGTTCTTATCTTCCGTGTTTGGGATTCCCGTTTCGACGACACATACAAAAACAACTGCCATCATGGGTGTTGGCGCATCACGTCGCTTTTCCAGCGTTGACTGGCGCATCGTGAAAGAAATGATTTATGCTTGGATCTTGACTTTCCCAGGCTGTGGCTTGATTGCCTATGTAATGGTAAAAGTATTACTTGTGATTTTGTAAGGAGAGAGAAGAATGGCACGAAAAAAAAGTTTTGATTATTTTGCAGCGATGGAGCAGCTGGCAACCAATGGTCATTTAGCGGCAAAACGTTTCTCAGTTCTGATAAATGATTATTCAGAAGCAGCGTTAACTGAAGCAGCAGCAGAAATTCACGCATTAGAAAAAGAAGGCGATCAAGTGATCGCAGAATTGACCAATGAATTATATGATTCTTTTATCACACCGATCGATCGTGAAGATATTTTGATCATTTCTGAACGCTTGGACGATATTTTAGATGGCATCATGGGATTGACTTATTTATTTGAAAATCTTGTGATCAAGTCATTACGTCCGGAAACAGCTGAATTCGCTGGCATGATCGAACAGGCCACACAAGGTGTGCAGACGGCATTAAAAGAGTTTCCTAAGTTCAAAAATTCAAAGACGCTACGACAAATGATCAATGATGTCAATCGTATCGAGTCTGAAGCGGACCTTTTGTACTCTAAATTGAAAAAGGCCCTTTTCACTGATGAAAAAGATGTCTTAGAAATCATTAAATGGAAAGACATTTATGACCGCTTTGAAACAATCATCAACGACACAGAAGGTGCTGTCGATATTATTGACGGCATGGTCATCAAAAATACGTAATTTAGCTAAAAACACTGCGATGTCCAAAAGGACATCGCAGTGTTTTTATTATAAAGATACTAACCAATAAACGATCAAAACCGCACCAAGTACGATACGATACCAACCAAAGAAAGTGAAATCGTTTCGTTTGATATAATTCATCAAGAAGCGGATGGCTAACACGGAAACGATAAAGGAAACGATCGTTCCAGTTAATAAGATAACTGTTCCTTGCAAGTCAAAAGCATTTCCAACTTTAAGAAATTTGTATATTTTCCATATACTTGCACCGAACATGGTAGGGATACCTAAGAAGAATGAAAATTCTGTTGCGACAAAGCGGGAGGCACCAATCATGATTCCTCCAAGAATCGTAGCGCCAGAGCGTGATGTTCCGGGAATCAATGCTAATACTTGAAACATCCCGACAATTAGTGCTGCTTTATAAGTGAACTTGTTCAAATCGGTACATTTTGGTTCTTTGTTTTTGTTTCTTTTCTCAACGACGATGAAGCCGATCCCGTAGATGATCAGAACGATCGAAACAGAGAGGAAATTATAGAAGTGAGCGTCTAACCAATCGTCCAGTGGCAAACCAATGATGACAGATGGTAAGACAGCAATGATCACTTTCGACCAGAGTGTCCAAGTGTCTCTCTTTTCCAATGCATTTTTGGTGGGTGAAAATGGGTTTAATTTATGGAAATAGAGGTAAACAACCGCCAGAATCGCTCCTAACTGGATCACGACGTTGAACATCGCCATAAATTCCGGGCTTACTTTCAACCCAATAAATTCATCAGCAAGGATCAAGTGACCGGTACTACTGATGGGAAGCCATTCGGTAATGCCTTCAATGATCCCGAAAAGGATGGCTTTAATAAAATTCGCAAAAAACATTTGTTCAGTCCTTTCTTGTATGGTGAAATACATTACATAGTATACCTGTTCTAGGAAAAAATACCAAACACTTCCTAAAAAAAGAGCAGTTTTTCTTGCTGAAAAAATCGTCAAGCCGAGGATCTTTTCAGCAAAAAACTACTCTTACTTTTGTTGATTCATTATTGCAAGAAAATCAAGCGAGGAGATCTTGTGAAAGGGCAAGTCCTTTCTTGATATATTCAGTGTTGCCCACTTCCGCAATTGTGAATTCACCATTTTCATAAATCAGTCGGGTAACCGAACCATTATCAATGTCCATACGCACGTTGTTTTCGTTATTAATCAAATGCAGCAAGAAGGCGATGGTTAGACCATGGGACACAACTAACGCATTGCCGCCGCCTTTTTTCTCAACCCGATACGCGATGTCTTCAAAGCCGGTTTTGACCCGTTCAGTCAATTCATCAAAGGATTCGGCCCAATTCGCTGTGTCCGCACGATGAATCGCATTGGCAACAGCCTCAAAGCTGACATGGCTAGCAATCATATTGTCATAATCAGGGAAATCCAACACACGAGGAATGACGCCCCACATTTCTGCATCATAAGCCCCTTCTAAAGACCCAAAACACCATTCTCTGATTCGTTTATCAATATGATAAGGAATCTGAGGCCCACGTAAATGCTCGCCCAAGATCAAGCGCATGGTTTCGATAGCACGACCACTATCACTGGATACTGCTTCCACAAAATCGATCTCCCGGAGACCAAGCCCAAGATAATGGATTCCTTGTTCACCTGTGCGGGTCAATGGAGTATCACACCATCCCTGAACGCGCTGTAATGTATTGAACATTGTCTTACCGTGTCGCACGACATATAATTCTGTTCTTGCCATATCGTTTCCTCCTTTTACATTTATCTAAAAAATGGATTTGTCCGTTTTTCGTTTTCAATCGTCGTTGGCTCACCATGCCCTGGATAAACAGTTAATTGGTTGGGCAGAATAAACAACTCAGATTGGATACTCGTTAATAATTGTTCCAAATTACCAGTTGGTAGATCCGTACGTCCAATACTGCCTTTAAAAAGGGCATCTCCTGAAACGACAAAATCATCAAAAATAAAGCTGACACTCCCAATGGAATGTCCCGGAGTTGCCACAACGCGAAAAGAGATGCCGTCAATTTGATAATCTTTTAACGCCAATTCACGCTCTGCAGGACGTGCAGTAATACCGCCTAAGTCAGGATGGCGACCAGAAAGATTTTTTAGAGGATCTCCTAACCAATCTTGTTCTAATGGACTGACATAAACTGGGATACTGTAATAGTCTCTTAAGTGATCCACTGCACCGATATGGTCATAATGAGTATGGGTCAATAAGATTGCACTAGGCTTTGCTTCTGTTTTTTCGATTTCAGCAATGATTCGTTCAGCCTCTGCTCCCGGATCAATGATTAATAAATGCCCATCTTGCCAAACCAAGTAACAATTCTCTTGAACAGGGCCGGTGACTAAGCCAATGATTTTCATATTTTAACCTCCTCTGTTTCTTCTTTTAGTATAGCCTAAAGTATTCAAGGAAACAAAAAAAGCTTTTTAAAGATTCTCAGTTTTGCTCTTTATTTAGGAAAAAGCAAAAGAGCGTAAAATGGCTCTTCTTGCGCTGGTGGAAGAAACCAAAGAGAAAATGAGATTAAAAAAATCTGCAAAAAACGGCAGTTTGATTAAAAATAGGGTCGTTTTTAAAAAACTATCCCGAAAAATTTTCTAAGAAACCTCCGTAAAAAAAATACACTGTTATACTGTAATTAATTTAAAAAACCTTAATTATGGAAATAGTGGAGGCGGTAACATGAATAAGAAAGTATGCCTAGTTTTATGCTCATTCTTTTGCAGCTTGTTACTCGCAAGCTGTGGGCAAGAAAATCAAGCAATCAAAACGAGCGAACCTACGACAGCTACTGCGACCAAGCTCAGCTCCACAAATGCCGAGAATGTCGACTTGATGCTGATTCAAGAAGAAAGCAGTCAATTTCCGCAAAGCCAAGGTGTCTATGATCTGCAAGGAGAAGAATTGACCATCGTCAAACAATACTTGCCTATGACAGAAAGTAGCAGTGATGAAACGTTGAGTGGTTCGGCACTCAAAAAAAGAAATGAAACGATCCAAGCAGACTTTGAAAAAAATTTTGCTTCCGCGAATCTTCGCTTAAAAGATGATCCCTTTGAAATCTACGAGACGACCTTACACGGGGCTTCGTTTTCCATCGATGGAAAATATTTATTTTTACGAGCCCATGGGTTGGAATTAAAATTTCAGTATGATGAAGCAACCAATCGTGCCTACGATGAGAACAATGTGCGCTATGAAGTTCAAGTGGATCAGTGACGGATACTAATGAGAAATGCCTGAAAATCAGAACAGTATAAGAAGTTTAAGAGAAA
This sequence comes from Enterococcus sp. AZ091, assembly GCF_051714805.1. NCBI lineage: Bacteria > Bacillati > Bacillota > Bacilli > Lactobacillales > Enterococcaceae > Enterococcus > Enterococcus sp. AZ091. The sequence continues at coordinate 2,098,707 of NZ_JBIOSO010000001.1, forward strand.
TAGATGCCACAAGAAAGTGACAAGTCGATTGAGACAACTTTCGATTGCGATAATGCCAAGAATTAAAACACATCATTAGGCAAGAAGAGAGGTTGTTTTTGATATGCTGTAACCATTGTAGGCATTTTTTAAGAAAATGTGAAAAAGACTGCAAATCCTGCAGGCTTTTTTTGTTCGCTTTAAAATCAGTGAAGCTTCCGATATAATAGCTCCGAGAAGGTGATCACGTGTATAAAGGAAAAATTGCTGTCCGAAAAATCGTTGAATTTATTTTGCGCCGTGGCGATATCGATAGTCGCAAAGTCAGTAACCATACTGCTCAAGAAGGCGCTCGTATCCATCGACGATTGCAAAAAGAAGCCGGCGATGCCTATCAAAAGGAAGTCTTCTTCAAAATAGAAAGCGAGATCGAAAAGGACAAGTTGACTATCGAAGGACGTGCAGACGGCTTATTCTATGACGAAGAGAAACAATGTTGGGTAATCGATGAGATCAAGACGTCAGAACCCTACTTTGAAGATCTTCCTGAGGATCAAATCGATTTATTTTTTGCTCAAGGGATGGTTTATGCTTATATTTACCTTCAAGAAGAAAAGTTGACGGAAATTGAAGTCCAACTAACTTATTACCAGACGACGGAGCAGCTGATTACCCGCGTCCGTCGCCATTTTACAGTGGAAGAACTTACTGAATTTTATACCCACTTGATCAATGAATATCATAAATGGCTGGTTTTTCAGGAAAATTGGCGCCGTGTTAGAAATACTTCACTACAACTGTTAAAATTTCCTTTCGAAACGTATCGAAAAGGGCAACGGGAATTGGCTGCTGCCGCTTATAAGACGTTAAAAAACGGCAAGCGATTGTTTGCTGAAGCGCCAACAGGTACTGGAAAAACCATATCGACTCTTTTTCCTGCACTAAAAGTATTAGGAGAAGGGGATGGCGATCGTTTGTTTTATTTGACGGCAAAAACGATCACTCGCCAAGTAGCTGAAGATGCTTTAAGCAAGTTGGCGGATAACGGCAGTGAAACAAAAAGTGTGACCCTCACTGCCAAGGATAAGATTTGCTTTTTAGATGAACGGAATTGTACGCCGGAACATTGCCCATATGCGAATGGCTATTATAACCGAATCAATGAAGCGCTATGGGATCTGCTTCATCATGAAAATCAAATCACACGAGAAGTGATTGAAACGTATGGAAAAAAGCATACCGTCTGTCCCTTCGAACTTTCGCTGGATGTCAGTGTGTTTTGTGATGTCATTATTGGTGATTATAACTATCTGTTTGACCCGACTGTTTATCTCCGACGCTTTTTTGAGGAACCAGAAGAAGATTACTTTTTCTTGATTGATGAAGCCCATAATCTCGTCAATCGTTCAAAAGAGATGTATTCAGCAGAGATTCGTCGCAGCACGTTTAAAGATCTTAGAAATCAATTGCCAATGGATCAACAAAAGCTTCGTCGAGCATTGAATAAAGTGGAGAAAGAATTCTCTGCGATTGAAAAAATCGCTGAGACGGATCATTGGGAGTACCATCATCAAAAAGAACCCCATGAAACGATGAACAAGCAATTAGCAAAGCTAGCTGAGCTTATGAAAGAATGGCTACCAGCTAACCCTGAACATACGGCTCAGGAAGCGGTGCTGCAAAGTTATTTTGAAGTGAATCACTTTTTGAAAATTGCTGAATTCTATGACGATCATTATGAAACAACAGTAGAGGTCACTCGATATGAGCTGACTCTTCGTCAATTTTGCATTGAACCGGCTCCTTTTCTACAGCAAGTGTTAGACAAAGGAAAAGCCAGCTTGTTGTTTTCAGCCAGTTTCACGCCTCTTGATTATTACCAGGAAGTGCTGGGAGGCGGAGAAAAAGCATTACGCTATCGACTGCCAAGTCCATTTGATCCTGCAAATCAAAAAATCCTGATCGCAAATTACATCCAGACGACTTACCGGCAACGGACAGCCAGTCTGCCAGCGATCGTAGATGCCCTTAATCGAATGGTTCACGCAAAGTCAGGCAATTATATGGTTTTCTTTCCTTCTTACCAGTATTTGGACGAAGTAGCAGAAGCATTTCATCACGCGTATCCGACTATTAAGATGATCGTACAGGATACAGCTATGAATGAAACGGAACGAGAAAATTTTTTAGCGGAATTCAAATACGACACGGCGGACGCTGAAGAAAAAAATTCGTTGATAGGATTTTGCGTATTGGGCGGAATTTTTTCGGAAGGCATCGACTTGAAGGGAACTCGTCTGATCGGAACGGCGATTGTTGGTGTCGGATTGCCGCAAATCAATCACGAACAAGAACTGATTCGGGACTATTATGAAGAAAAAAAACATGCTGGTTTTGCCTATGCCTATCGGCTGCCTGGAATGAACAAAGTTCTGCAAGCAGCGGGACGTGTCATTCGTGATTCTACGGATCAAGGCGTGATCCTGTTGCTGGATCAGCGTTTTCATACAACGGCTTACCAGCAACTGTTTCCATTGCATTGGCAACACGCCCAAACCTGCTTTCGACCAGAGCAGCTTAGCAAAGCAATGGACCATTTCTGGCAAAAACAAAAAGACTTTCAGCACCGATCGTAGACCGTACATGCGGTTTGCGATCGGTACAGAGAGAAGTCAACGATAATTTGTGAATTGTAAATCGATCGGTAATTCAAGCTTGCGCAGCAGCTGGATGACTTCTTGTAAATCGTCACGGCTTTTACCAGTGACACGAATCTGATTGTCTTGAATCTGCGTTTTAACTTTCAATTTTGCATTTTTGATGGCGGCCGTAATTTTTTTCGCCTGTTCTTTATCAATGCCGTTGATCAATTCTGCAGTCTGACGGGCTTTGGCGCCAAGTGCATGTTCAGTCTGTGAGAATTGGATATTTTTTGTCGGAACATTTCGTTTGATGAGTTTGCTGCTTAACACATCTTTGATTTGTTCAAGTTTGAATTCATCGTCTCCCACGATCGTTAATTTATTGCCATCCATTTTAATTTCAACTGTCGAACCTTTAAAGTCAAATCGATTCTTTAATTCTTTTTCTGCTAGTTGGATGGCATTTTTTACTTCTTCTGTATTGATTTCAGATACAACATCGAAACTTGCTTCTTTTGCCACAAAGATCATCCTTTCTATTTTTCTTTGATTTTACCATGAGTCAGAAAAAAGAGGGGAGAGAAACTAAATTTTTGCAAATAATAGTTTCAATTTTAGACACAAACTGCTATTCTTTGGAAGGAGATTTTTTGTGAAGGAGAAATGGCATTGTGAGTAAATTATGGACGAAACATCAGCAGTCGGAAAGACTGAAAAAAATCGGGGTTATTTTGTTGTCAGGATTGACCGCAGCGATCGCGTTGAATTTCTTTTTGATTCCTGCAAAAGTACTTTCTGCAGGGATGAATGGTGTTGCCCAGTTGATCGTAGCAGTCGGGTGGGAACAATTCGGCTTGCATCTTAGTACCGGTCTCTTTATTTTGCTTTTGAATGTGCCAATCTTTATTTTAGGCTTTATCAAACTAGGCAAAGCTTCCACTTGGATGAGTTTTATTAACGTTGTAGTGGTCTCTTTAATAACGATGATTTTGCCTCAAGGAGAAATCACAAACAATATCCTCGTGAATTCGTTGATTGGCGGCGTATTACTTGGTGTTGGAGTCGCTTATTCGTTAAAAATGGGTTTCACAACGGGAGGAATGGACATCCTCTCATTGATTTTATCAAAAACGACAGGTAAGACTGTCGGCAAATATATGTTTATGCTTAATGGCATCATTGTTATGCTGTCAGGGTTTATTTTCTCATGGGAGAGCGCCTTGTACACGATCATTTCCATTTTTGCTATGAGTTATGTGGTGGATATGCTTCATACAAGCCATCAAAAAGTTACGGCATTGATCATCACCACCAAAGCGGAATCTGTCGGCAAGAATATTTCAAAACATGTGTTTCGCGGTATGACATTGTTGCCATCTGTAGGAGGGTATTCTGGTGTTCCTGGAAATATGATTATGATGGTAGTTACTCGTTATGAAATCTATGATTTGGAACAAGCTGTTTTAGAAGCGGATGAGAATGCATTTATCAACTTTGTTCCGACTCAATCGATCACAGGACGTTTTGCAACAGACGATGAACAGCGTACATTCAAAACAACCGGAGTCTTTCCAGAATTGAAAGTTAACAAAAAGAATCGTCCCTAAGGAAAACGAAAGCGAAAGTGTCATTTACAAAGGGATTAAAACAAGTTATGATTTGAACAGATCATCAAAGGAGGTTTCGACTATGCCTTATACTGAAGCAGAAAGCGAAGCAATCAAAGAACGTGTCTTAGCAGCGTTAGAAACAGTTATTGACCCAGAATTAGGGATTGACATTGTCAATCTTGGTTTAATATATGAAATCGAATTTGACGGGGAAACAGGCGATACAGTTATTAAAATGACATTGACCACTATGGGTTGCCCATTAGCCGACGTTTTGACCGAACAAATTCATGAAGCATTAAGCGACATTCCAGAAGTCAAAAATCCAGAAGTCAAGCTAGTCTGGTATCCCGCTTGGACGACCGATAAAATGAGCCGTTATGCACGGATCGCGTTGGGGATTCGCTAGTGGATTTGCTGATTCCAATGCAGCGGCTGTTAGTTTCGTAAGTCGTTTGAAATAGTATGGATGTATAAGTACATTTCATTCTCTAAATAATCCGTAGAAATTTTGGAACTCTTTTATTAACTTTTAAGATAAGTTAGTAAAGGAGTTTTTTAGTTAAACAATTTTTTATTAGTATCTGTTGCATTTTCAATAAGGAAACGCGACCCCATACCCCTGTTAAACAGGAAGCTTTATAGTAAAAGAAAAGAGAGACTGAATTTAGCGAAATGAACGATTTTCGTGCGACGACTGCTTGTCGTTTCAGAGACCATTTTTGTAAAAAATGATAAAATAATGATCGATAACTAAAGAAAAGGAATCCGGCCTATGCTATTAACAAAGAAAAAACTCTCTCGCCTAGCGGCTCCCTATAATGAAGGAGATATGAGTATTGGTTTTGCCGAATCACAAAGTATAGAAAGTATAAGCAGCAAAACGATTTTACTTGTGAATGATCGCCAAGTAATCATTTTATTTTTGAACTTTTTTCAAACAAAAGTCATTGATCACAAGGCTTACGCCAGAAAAGATCTAATCAATGAGCAATTAAGTCAAGGGTTCAATGGGTTAGACGTTGTTTGGCGTTTTACAGTCCAAAATAAAAAATGGCGTTTTCGCATACTAAAGAAAATAGTCACACTAGGAAAAATGCAAAGAGAATTGATCGAGCGGCTCTAAAAGAGGGTACGTACCTAAATTGTAAAAGAATTTTGAGCGGTAAGTTGATGAAGACTGATTGTCTTTTTTTCAAGGATCTCAGCGAATAGAGAATTGCTACAAATAAAATAATGACGAAACCTAAAACGGCAATTGCATTTTGCATACTAGAAAGGTAAACTATTTTCAATGAAGAAAGGAGACGAACAATGTTAACGACTAAATTTGGTGAATTCACCTACGACAATCCCTTTATGAATGCTTCCGGCGTTCACTGTATGACCACTACGGATTTGGAGGAACTTGCAGCATCAGAAGCCGGTTCTTTTGTTACAAAAAGTGCCACTTTAGCACCGCGAGAAGGAAATCCCGAACCGAGATATGTGGATCTCGCTTTAGGAAGTATCAATTCAATGGGATTACCAAATAAAGGCTTAGACTATTATTTGAATTTTGCTTTAGAGAAACAAGAAGCAATCGCTCCTGAAGCACCTTTCTTCTTTTCTGTTGCAGGCATGAGTGTTGAAGAAAATATTGAACTTCTAAGAAAGATTGAAGCTAGCAACTTTCGTGGTATCACAGAGTTGAATCTTTCTTGCCCGAATGTCCCAGGAAAGCCACAAGTTGCTTATGATTTTCCATTGACAGAACAAATTTTAGAGCAAGTTTTTAGTTTCTTCACGAAGCCTTTAGGCGTGAAATTACCGCCTTATTTTGACCTAGCGCACTTTGATCAAATGGCTGAAATTTTGAATAAATTCCCTTTAACATACATCAATTCTATCAATAGTATTGGTAATGGTCTATATATAGACCCAGAAACAGAAGCAGTAGTGATCAAGCCTAAAGAAGGCTTTGGCGGTATCGGTGGCGAGTATGTCAAACCAACAGCACTCGCCAATGTTCGGGCTTTCGCGACCCGACTAAAATCAGAAATCAATGTAATCGGAACTGGCGGCATTCGTTCTGGACAAGATGCATTTGAGCATTTGTTATGCGGAGCGACGATGTTACAAATCGGAACGGAATTACAAAAAGAGGGACCAGCGATTTTTGCCCGTCTGAAAAAAGAATTGACAGAAATTATGACTGCCAAAGGCTACACATCGATCGATGAATTCCGCGGTAAACTTCGCTCATTGTAGCCGATTAGCAAATTGCTGCTGAAGGAGGAATGGCATGATCCAGTTTAGAAAAGCGATGCTCTCTGATTTGCCGGAAATGATGGCTCTCTTTGAGATGGGCATACAATCCTTAAAAAAACAAGGCTCACCTCAATGGCAAAATGGCTATGGTCCCACTCGTGAAAAAATCAAAGAAGATATCAATCAACAAGAAAGTTATCTCTTGTTATATGACGATCAAATTGCTGCTTCTGCCGCTTTAGTCAAAGGGGTCGATCCCGTTTATACTGCGATAATCGAAGGTAGTTGGTCAGGGGATGGGCCATATGCATCAATCCATCGTGTCGTAGTCAGTGACCATTTTAGAGGCAAACAATTGAGTGCACATTTACTAAAAGCGCTAGAGGAAGAAGCGGTAGCAAAAGGGATCCATGATTTACGGATTGATACCTATCAAGCAAATATTGGAATGCAGAAAGTGATCGAAACCTGTGGTTATCAATATCGTGGGCAAATTGTTTTCCCTATTCCACACGGTGAACGACTGGCCTATCAGAAATTAATCTAATTGATTGGGTGAATATAGTAATATCTGCTGTAATTGCCAGACCATAAGCGGAATGGCTGAGCCATACTAATTCCTTAATTCCCTTAGCGGGTTCAGGTCGAATTTGGGCAGCGTGTTCAGCTCATAAAGTAAGATGTTTTTTGAAAGATTGATCATGACGGAAAGAAAGATAGCAAGTTTTGCGTAGCTTTATTATGCAGGGCTTGCTATCTTTTTGTTTATTTTTATTCCGAATAGACGAAATTAATTAAATGTATAAAAATAGAGAGTTATCACTTTATTTTAATATTGTGCATATGGTAAAGTTGATTTGAGTAAACAATGGAGGAGAATCCAATGAAAAAAAGAAAAAGTATGCGTAAGGCGTTGGCAATGCTAGCGGCTCTATTGATCACCCTTGGACAAGGGGTGCCTGCGGTTGAAGCATTGACTGTCTTAGAGAATAACGCAGAATCAGCAATAGTCGATTCAGGCTCATCAATCTCAGCCGAATCAAATGAATCCTCAGAACCATCTGAAGACCGAACGGCCGATTCTTTCGAAACGGCATCAAGCAGTCAAAGTATGGAAACAGAAGAATCCATTGATGAAAGTCATTCTACTGAACCATCGTCTTCTAGTGAAACGACTGAGGAAACAAGTGAAAGTACAAGTACGTCTGAAAGTGAGACATCTTCCTCAAGTAGCAGTGCGTCGACAACGGATTCAACCAAGGATTCTACAACGCCTAGTACGTCTTCTACTACCGAAAGGCCATCAGGAACCAGTCATTCATCAAAGCCAAATGATACGACAGCAAATTCCACCCAAAGTTCTTCGGAACCAAAGACATTCGACACAGGTTCTTCAGTCAGCCAATTGCCGCCATCCAATCAGCCTATAGCAGATTCTTCCCAGACAGTTGATTTATCAGATAAATTGGTTACCGCCCCAACTGATTCTAATTTGAATGGCTATATCTTGCCGTTGTTGAATCAGTTAGCAAATGAACGATCCGCAGCGCTGATTTCAGAAGCGTTGAATCAACTAGGCAAACCATATGAAAAAGATGCGCAGGGTACTGGATTTAATAATCTTTCGTTGCCTATTGCTGTTTATCGTGGCGTTTTTGATATAAAAGGGATCGAAACTTATGATCAGCTCAGCCGGGTAGGAAAGCAAACATCACTTGAAAAAGCCGTACCTGGAGATCTTTTGTTTTGGAAAGACGGTCAGCAATTAGTCAAAGCAGCAATTTACCTTGGACAGGATAAACTGATCATGGCAGATCAACCCCAAGCGGAACAAATAGTCAAGGAAGAAAAAGCGGCGACAGAAAACAATGGCGTACGCATTTATACTATTACTGATAAACAGAATAGTACTGCGGAAACAAAACAATTGATCCAAGAAGATCAGGTAAACAAACCAGATGTAGTGGTTCATTTTTCTGACTCGCAAAAAGTAACACCTCATGGACAATCACTAATCGCTAAGTATGCGGCTAGCTATGATTTTCGCAAGAATCCGCAAACAGAAGCATTTGTTGCGGCAATTGCAGAAGATGCTCGGGAACTAGGCTTAACTTATGGTGTGTATGCGTCGGTTATGATTGCACAGGCAATTTTGGAAAGCGGATCTGGTCAGAGTGGCCTTGCTTCTCCCCCGTATTATAATTTGTTTGGAATCAAAGGAACTTCCGGTAGTCGTTCCGTTTCTATGATGACAGCTGAGGATAATGGGACCGGAGAATTTTATACGATCCAAGCTGCTTTTCGTGCCTATACAGGATACAAGGAGTCGTTAAAGGATTACGTTCATTTACTGCGGACAGGAATTAGTGGGAATGCTGATTTTTACAAAAAGGTTTGGCGTTCTGAAGCAAAAAACTACCTGCAAGCGACTGAATATTTAACGGGGCGTTATGCAACGGATACGAGCTACAACAATAAACTGAATTCATTGATTGCTGTCTATGAATTAACGAAATATGATGAAGCCAAAGCTGGCAGCGGCGTTGTCCTGCAATCAAAAGAAGCGATTCCCAAAGAGTATCGGCAGCTGTTGGTGTTTCCTGATTATAACGGTGTAAATTATAATACCTCAGGTTCTTATCCAGTCGGACAATGTACTTGGTATGCTTACAATCGGGTCAAGCAATTGGGCGGCAGTGTGGATGAATACATGGGGAATGGTGGAGAATGGGGAGCAACCGCAAAACGTTTAGGCTATAAAACGGCGGCTACTCCAAAAGCAGGCTATCTGATCAGTTTTAGCCCAGGCACTGCTGGCTCTAGCACACAATATGGACATGTCGCCTTTGTGGAAGCGGTTGGCAAAGATGGCATTTTAATATCAGAGGGCAACGTTATTGATGGCAAAACGATTTCTTATCGAATCATTCCCAATGAGCTTGCTTATTCGCAAAGTGTCAGTTATATTGTCCCAAAATAAAATTTCGACCAAAAACTCTAGCGAATCGTAAAAATTCGGTTGTCAACTTCTGCCACAATTGCTAAGATAGAGCACGTAAAGGACGGTGCCGAATGAAAAAACGTATCAAAAAGAAAAAAGCCTATAAAAAGTATATCCAAGACATATTCACAGGATATGAAGAAATGTTGGAAAATCCTGAGCTCAAGGAGAGATCCTTTAGTTATTTGAAAGAAGAAACAGTCTTGAGACGTGATGAAAACGATCAGATTCGTTTTCGGACTCGGGACATTGATTAAACTGCCTATTTTAGGCAGTTTTTCTTTTTCAAAAATAATTGAAAGTATTTCAGAAAAACACTTGCTCTTTCATACGCTTAATGATAAAGTAGTGAACGTTGGCAAAACACGCCGACAGTCAAAACCTTTCAAAAAAACTTTTTGGAAAAAGGGCTTGACCAAAACAGAAACAGATGATATTATAACGAAGTCGCAAATTTAAGAAATCAATTTGATGCTGATGCAGCAACAAAAAAGATTGAAAAAAGTTGTTGACAAATAACAATTCATTTGTTATTCTAATGGAGTCGCTGATGACGCACAGGAAGTTGTTGAATAAACACTTTCGAAAAAAACTTTTAAAAAAAGAGTTGACATTCACTTGTTGATCTGATATGATTTAAAAGTTGCTAACGCAGCGCAGTAGACCTTTGAAAACTGAACAAAGCAAGCAAACGAACCAATGTGTAGGGCGCTTCATTTATGAAGCAAAATACATGCAAGCAATAGCTAGCAAAGTTAATTTTATTTGAGCTTAGCGATCCTATGGATCGTTCAAACAAATCATTATGAGAGTTTGATCCTGGCTCAGGACGAACGCTGGCGGCGTGCCTAATACATGCAAGTCGAACGCTTTTTCTTTCACCGGAGCTTGCTCCATCGAAAGAAAAAGAGTGGCGAACGGGTGAGTAACACGTGGGTAACCTGCCCATCAGAAGGGGATAACACTTGGAAACAGGTGCTAATACCGTATAACACTATTTTCCGCATGGGAGAAAGTTGAAAGGCGCTTTTGCGTCACTGATGGATGGACCCGCGGTGCATTAGCTAGTTGGTGAGGTAACGGCTCACCAAGGCCACGATGCATAGCCGACCTGAGAGGGTGATCGGCCACACTGGGACTGAGACACGGCCCAGACTCCTACGGGAGGCAGCAGTAGGGAATCTTCGGCAATGGACGAAAGTCTGACCGAGCAACGCCGCGTGAGTGAAGAAGGTTTTCGGATCGTAAAACTCTGTTGTTAGAGAAGAACAAGGATGAGAGTAGAACGTTCATCCCTTGACGGTATCTAACCAGAAAGCCACGGCTAACTACGTGCCAGCAGCCGCGGTAATACGTAGGTGGCAAGCGTTGTCCGGATTTATTGGGCGTAAAGCGAGCGCAGGCGGTTTCTTAAGTCTGATGTGAAAGCCCCCGGCTCAACCGGGGAGGGTCATTGGAAACTGGGAGACTTGAGTGCAGAAGAGGAGAGTGGAATTCCATGTGTAGCGGTGAAATGCGTAGATATATGGAGGAACACCAGTGGCGAAGGCGGCTCTCTGGTCTGTAACTGACGCTGAGGCTCGAAAGCGTGGGGAGCGAACAGGATTAGATACCCTGGTAGTCCACGCCGTAAACGATGAGTGCTAAGTGTTGGAGGGTTTCCGCCCTTCAGTGCTGCAGCAAACGCATTAAGCACTCCGCCTGGGGAGTACGACCGCAAGGTTGAAACTCAAAGGAATTGACGGGGGCCCGCACAAGCGGTGGAGCATGTGGTTTAATTCGAAGCAACGCGAAGAACCTTACCAGGTCTTG
>NZ_JBIOSO010000001.1:2115000-2538239 GCF_051714805.1 Enterococcus sp. AZ091
TCAAAGAGCGAACTGGAAATAATGGAAACAAATGAGTTGGCAACCGCCGCTGATGAACTAAAAACAGTTGAAATAGAATCGGATGAGCTTGAAGCAACGGCAATTGATCAGGAAGACTTGTACCAACAATCTGCTGAAGAAGGCCATAGCGAAAGGCTAATCATTGACTCTACAGAGTCTGCAGAGCTTGAAATACCTGAAGCACCTGAAGAACCTGGAGAACCTTATGATGAATACTATGAAACGAAAGAAAGCGATCACCAAAGAATTGAAAGCTTGATTGAACAAGCAGAAAATGAATTAGCAGATTTGCGCTTACGCAAAGCCATTATGGAAGCTGATTTTAATGAATTATGTCATCACTACCAAACATTGATCATTGGCAACCAGGATATTTCAATTATCGCTAAAAAGACGTTACTGGAATACTATGCTTATGAATTCTTGAAACCCTTGCGATCGATTGGATTGATGCCAACCGACAACTACGATGTTTGGAAAACAAAGCACTTCTTGGTGAAGTTTCAATTGAATGAGGAAAAAGCAATGGATTTATATTTTAAATTGAATCCGATCAATTCTCAATATGAATCACAGTACTTGCCGCTACTCACGATTTATTCTGACACACGAGAAGTGCGGGTCAACGACCATCAAATCTTATATCTATTGCGGCAATGGTATACAGATAAAATATTTACGGTCAATCAATTGTCACTGTTTAATTACGATATCAATTTACTCTTAACTCATTTTCGCGCATCTTCATTTATGGTTTCACCAAGTCTCATTGATAATACGCAAGAACTTGCAGTGGATTTAGAGACTGAGTTTCCGATCACAACAGACATTTTGGACCAAATCTTTATTACTACGATGGAAAATCAAGACTATGATTTTGTCAAAGCAGAGTATGAAGACTATGAGATCTTCTTAGATAAAAAACAACGCTTGACGATTCGGATGGCTGATGATCGGACCCATTTGTTTATTGATTCAGATCGAAGAAAACGTTCCTTGTTAGATTTCTTCACTTCTTACGAATTTTTAGTTCCATTAGTAGTACCTAGTTATTCGCATTAAACAAGCATAAGAGCTAAAATAATCATTAAGGTTATTTTAGCTTTTTTTAGGAGAGGAGAATGATGTAATGTTGAATCGTGCGATCGGATTTTATGAGGGAATGCCTTTAGATAACAGCAATGTTTTTCAAATGAAAGATTTGGACATGCCTTCAATAGGAGCAAATGATCTATTGATAAAAGTTGAAGCCGTATCGGTCAATCCCATTGATGCGAAGCGTCGCCAAACGACGACCAAATCTGGTCATTTCGTGATCCAAGGATATGATGCTTGCGGAATCATTGAAAAAGTTGGCGATCAGGTCACAAAATTTCAAGTGGGCGACCCAGTGATGTACAGTGGAACAACACAGCGAGACGGGGCGAACCAGAAATATCAAGCGGTGGATGCACGCTTAGTAGCGAAAGTCTCTTTAGAAAATTTAGCGGAATGGGCAGCATTGCCTTTAACAAGTATCACTGCCTGGGAACTTCTATTTGAGAAATTTGGGTTGATTCCTAAAGAAAAAGCCAATCAAGGAAAACTATTGATCATCAATGCAAGTGGTGGAGTGGGATCGATTGCCGCCCAGCTGGCACATTGGTCCGGGCTTGAAGTATATGGCACTGCCAGCCCCACAAATCATGAATGGCTAGATAAAAATGGGGTAGCGCACCCACTCGATTACCATTACCCGCTACAAGATCAGGTTGAAGCCACCTTTGACTATATTGCTGTCTTTTATGACATTTCCGATTACATCGATCAATTTGCTCAATTGATCCGCCCATTTGGTAAAATCGGAATGATCGTTAATACGCGCGGTCCATTAGATCTTAACCCATTTAAAAATATCGGAGTGGACTTTTACTGGGAATATATGTTTGCAAAAACCGATTATCAAGTGGATTTGGCTAGTCAAGGAGCGATCTTAAAAAAAATTGTTGATCTAGTCAATGAACAAAAAATCCATTCTACGATCACCACCTGTTTTGAAACAGGCCTGACGATCGAAAATTTGATTGAAGCAACCGCATTAGTAGAAAAAGGCAGTCCAGGGAAGGTAGTCATCTCCGGAGGATTCCATGAGTGAGGAACAAGAATTTTGGGATGATTTTGCGGCAGAATATGCAGAGATCCAGCAAGAATCACAATTAACGATTGCTGAGGATCTAGCAACATTTTTAAAGACAAACGGAATTTTGCCAATAAGCTCTTTTGTTGATTTAGCTGCGGGAAGTGGCCGCTATATTCCAGCGATTTTACCTGATACAAAGCGTTATCTGGCCATTGATTTTTCAGTGGAAATGTTGAAAGCAGCTAGACGTTATGTAAAAGATCCTCAACAAAAAGTAGACTTTCGACTGCAAACACAAGCAGAGTTTCTTGCTGATAAGACCACCTATCCCTTGATATTTACTGCAATGAATCCAGCGTTGACCGAGAAAGGTCAGCTGATTTCTCTGGTAGAAAAAAGTCGTCGCTTATTGATTTTGCGGATCGTTCGGACCAAAGAAAATATCTTTCAACCACTGGAACAGAACGATCACAAAGATGAAAAGCTACTTTCTGTCTATAAGAAATGGCTTCTGGAAGAACAAATCAGTTTTTCTACTCATCTTTTTTCTTATGCTTATGAAGAAATCATTGATCGGGAATTTTTTTACCGCTATTTTCAACAGGATATTCCACAGTCAGAATTGCTGCAGCTAAGCCGTTCCCTTTTTAGAGAAAAGAAAAAAGCAATTAGTAAGACGGAGATCGATTATGAACTCCTAATCGTTTGAAGGCAAGCAGTTGTCCTGTATATTCAGGGACAGCTGCTTGCCTACTAGTGTCTATTAGCCTATCCCTAAATAGAGATAGCCGATTGAACCGATTATGAATAAGTAAAGGATATTCACCATATAGAACTTGTGTTGGAATCTTTTTTGTTCTTGAGGGAGAGCTTGCTTGATCAATTTGTAACCAATCAAATTCGCTAACGAAGCAATCAATGTGCCCAAGCCACCCACATTTACCCCCAACAAAACAGCTTTCTTGTAGGTTGTAAAAGGAGCAATCAGAATCGCTGCTGGGACATTGGAAATCACCTGAGAAAGGGTGATGCTGCCTAAAAAGGCTTGTTGTTCTTTTTGGAAGAAGGGTTGGATCATTTCAATCAACTTGTCTTGTTCGTTGATATTTCCGATAATCACAAAGAAACAAACGAATGTGACTAAGAGACGGTAATCCACTGAACGAAAGAGCTCTTTTTGAAAAAAATAGACCACGAATGCTACGATCGATGCCGAGAGGACGAAAGGAACGACATGAAAGATTCCCAAAATCATCAGTGCCATTAAACCAAGATAAAGTACCGTGTATTTTTTCTCAAAAAAATGCGTGGTTTTTTTGATGATGAGAGGGGATGCTGGCAATAATTGAATGGATCCTACTAACAGAGTTAATGATAGGACAACCATCATACCTGTCGTTTGCAAAAAAGTAGTCAAAGGTAAATTATAAAAAGAAAACAAGAAGAGATTTTGCGGATTCCCAAAGGGAAATAAACTGCTGCCTAAATTAGCGGCTACAATCAGGTAAACTGCGCCGAGAAGAACGCTTTTTTGTTCCTGAATGCCTTTGGTGATCAGAAGATACATAGGTAGTAAAGTCAGGATCGCCACATCGTTCGTTAGTACCATCGAGCTGAAAAAACTTAATAAAACAATCGTTCGAATCAGTGCTCGGAGAGAATGACTCTTAGAGAGCAAACGTTGACCAATGAAATTCAACAAACCGGCTTTTTCAAGCCCATTAATAGTCAGCATGAGACCAAACAAGGTCAAAATCACTTGAAAATCAATAAAGTGGACATCAAAACGTCCAAATGAACTCGCAACAAGCGCCAAAAAGAAAGAAATCGTAAATAATAAATCGCTTTGGAAAAAGAAGAATATTTTTTTAACATGCGTGCTCCTTTCTTTCAAATTTTACCATGGACTCTTTTAGAGAAGCAAAGAAATATTCTCGGTTTTGACATATACTGTGAAATCCTATCGCTCAATATGGTTGACAAACGAAGCGTTTATTGGGAAATTAGAACTAGACTGAAAAAGGAGCAGAATCGATGAATTTGATGCAACTATTAGAAAAAAATCAGCAAGTCCATTTTCAGATACTGACCATCTTCTTTCAGCATGGTTCAGAAATTTCCTATAAAACTCTTGCAAATAAGTTATCCATTTCTTCACCGACGCTCCAAAAGGAGATTCAGCATTTGAGTGACAATCTTTCTGTTTTCCATGCAGAGGCATTGTTAGAAACAAAAGAGAATGATCGTTTGCATTTAACATTACCGCTTGATTTTTCTATTCAGCATTTTTTTTATGCGTATTTATCAGAAGCGGTGGATTTTCAAATTATTGAATATCTCTTTTTCCATCGCGAAGGATCGACAACGAAACTCATGTTGGATTTGACGCTTAGCGAGGCCTCGCTTTTTCGTCATTTCAAATCGATCAATCACTTGTTGGAGGAATTTAGTCTTCAATTGAAAAATAAGAAACTGATCGGCGATGAGTGCCAAATCCGCTTTTTCTTTTATTCGTTTTTTTCGCAGAGTTATCCGTTAGCAAAAATCAATGAAACCTTTAAGAGTCCAGCTATTCGAAACTTGATTCGGGTAATTGAACAGCAACTTGGCTTATCAATTGATCCACGGAATAATTGGAAATTAGTCTTATGGTTTGGTTTGATGGAAGCCCGTTTCGATTTTAGGAGTTCCCAGCAACATGAGTCATCGAAAGGCCTCTTAAAACAAGTAGAAAATGATCCTACTTTTCAAGTGCTACGAAATATTTTAGGACGTTATCTCAGCCGTTTTGCCATTTCGTGGAGTGACTACGAAGCAGTTTACCTCTATTTGTTTTTGATGATGGAAGGATTAGTAGTCATGAATCACCAGCAGGACACTGATTCGGAATTTATGCTTGATTTAGCCGCTGAGAGTCAAGTATTGATGAAAACTTTTGCGGATGAATCTCTTGATATACAAGTTCATTATCCAGAAATCAGTCGTTTTTTAGCAATCATCATTCTTAGAGCACGCTACTTGAAGGGCGCGTTGACTTCATTTGCCGATTTTCCTCCGCATTTTTTGCGGGGAACCATCACGGAAGTAGCGAATCAAGCAGTTGAAACATTGGCACAAGCCACTGGGCCTTTTTCTGAGGAGAAACAGAGAAAGCTCATCCATGATTTGTCGTTTGTTATTGAATGGTTGCAAGAGAAACAACAAAAAGAGCTGAAAATCGGTGTTCTGCTGTCTCAAAATCAATTACGTACGGATGTTTTGCGGCGGTTTTTGGCCAAACAGCTTTCTGGGTATCCTTACATGCAGGTGGAAACTGCACAAGCAACCGATTATGATCTACTGATTGTGGATCAACCGCAGATTGCCGAAAACTATCACTACAAAAAGCTCCTGGTCTTGACAGGTGTGATCGATCGTTTTGAAGAGCAACGGCTGCATCAAGTGATTGATGAAATTCGAAGGGAAAATCTTGAAAGTGAGTTGGAGAAGTTATGAGGATTGTCATTATTGGAGGCTCTCATGCTGGTATAGCAGCAGCCCGCCATTTAAAACAGATGGATGATAAAATTGAAGTGATCATCATTGAAAAATCCAATGTATTGGGCTATATCGCTAGCAGTTTGAACTTAGTATTAGAGGGATATATTGAGCGTCTAGAAGATTCCCGCACTGCTACTGCCAGTGAATTACTGTCAGAAGGGATCAATGTGATGCTCAATAGCCGCGTCGTAAAGATTGCAGCGGCAGAAAAAAACGTTTCTTTTGAAACATCAACGGCTAGTTGTGTCGAAAAAGACACGATCTCATATGATTATTTGATTTTAGCTATGGGGTCCAGTAATTTTCGGAATGCTTTTACGGAAGAAGTCAAAGAGCACATTACCACGTACAAAACGATTGCCCAGTCTCGAGCAGCTCTAAGCAAAGTACAGGAAGCCAAGAAAGTGGCCATTGTGGGTGCCGGTCTGATAGGTTTTGAATTAGCGGAATCATTAAGTGGACAGGATAAAGAGGTCTTCTTGATTGATCGGATGGATACTTTGCTTTTCCGCTACTTCGACCAAGAGATTTCTCAGATTTTGATCGAACGTTTTCCAGAAAATTTACAAATCTATCTGAACAGCAGCGTGGTCGCAGCAAAACAAACTGCGAACGGAGAGCTGGCGGGAATTGAACTTGCCAATGGCACTTTTTTGCCAGCGGATATCGTTGTCTATGCAGTCAATCCAAGACCGAATGTTGACTTGGTCGCTGACTTTCTGAAGTTGAACCCAGATGGGACGATCGACACCAATGAATTCTTGCAAACTTCCGATCCAAGCATTTATGCTGTCGGCGACTTAGTCTCGATCCCATTCAATCATTCAGACAGTTCAGTCTATGTACCGCTGGTGACCAATGCGTATAGAACCGGTATCGTCGCGGCAACAAATATTTTGTCTGCAAAAAAAATCCCTTTTCCCAAAATGCAGCGCACAGTGGTCAGCAAGCTCTTTGGATATTTTGTGAGCAGCTCTGGAATCAATGAAACGGAAGCACCTTATTATGGCTTTGACGTCGATTCTGTCACACGTACGTTCCATGCACGTACGTTTTTCGAAGTAGAAAATAATTTTGAAGTGACATTGAAACTGGTATTTGACAAGGAAACACGAGTAATCATGGGAGGGCAGATCATTACAAGCGATCGCGGCAGTTTGGAGATCATCAATACGGTCTCTACGTTGATCACATCTTACATGACTCTGGATCAATTGGCTACGATGGATTACTTTTTCAATCCAACGATATCTTTTCCGCTGCACTTTTTGAATCAATTGGCCATCGAAGGTCTCTTGAAATCTCATGTGAATTAAATGTGTTATATATTAAAAGTTTTTTTATTCGATAAACCTACGTTAAGAGTAGGTTTATCTTTTTTTTGCAAAAAGCCTTGTCATTAAAAGCGGAATCGCTTAAACTAACTAGAGAGAATGAGAATCGTTCTCATTAGAAAGGGTTAGTATATGAGAAAAATGAGTCTGGCCATTTTGCTTCTCTTGTTGATCACTGGGTCTTTATTTGTGGGCGCACATGACATGTCTCTAGCTGGTTTAATGGCAGGAGAAGAGAGTCATTGGATGATATTGCTGAAAGTACGCGTTCCTCGTACGATTAGTCTCTTGCTTGCAGGGGCTGTCATGAGCTTATGTGGAAAAATCATTCAGCATCTGATGCAAAATAAATTTGTTGCAGCAGACGTGATCGGTTTGACTGACAGTGCCCGCCTAGGGATCTTGATCGTCATGTTATGGCTGCCCAATGCATCTGGACTCCTGCGAACAACCGCTGCTTTCTTATTTTCTTATGCGGGGGTTTTGCTATTTTTATGGCTAAGTCGCTTGATCCCTAAGAAAGATCCGATGGTTTTGCCTTTAACGGGTGTGATGTTCGGGAATGTGATTGGCGCAGTCAGTTCCTTTCTTGCGTACCGCTTTCAACTTGTGCAAAATGTTTCTTCCTGGTTACAGGGGAACTTTGCTACCGTGATCGAGGGCAATTATGAATTGATTTATCTGACACTACCAGTTTTTGCTTTTTTGTATTTCCTTGCTTATGAAATAACGATTGCCGGGTTAGGAGAGACAGCTGCAAAAAATCTTGGCATCAACTACCACGTTTTACGCTTGCTCGTATTAGCACTGGTTGCTTTTGCCAGTAGTGTGGTCTTGCTTTTAGTAGGCAGTGTTCCATTCCTTGGTGTGATCATCCCTAATATCGTTGCTTTATTTGCAGGAGACCATGTTCGAAACAACCTTTTTCTGATCAGTTTTTCCGGCAGTGCCTTTTTGCTCTTGTGTGATTTGCTAGCAAGGATTTTAATAGCCCCATATGAATTGCCGGTCAGCGTTGTAGCAGGAACGATTGGCGGTATTAGCTTTCTAGTCTTATTGATGAGGAGAAAAATGGTATGAGAATTATCCGGCGTTATATGTTCTTGTTCATACTCATCGGGATAGCTGTTGGCGCATACCTTACCTACAATACATATGGCAATTGGTCCTTCGCACTGCAATTACGGGGAAAGCGAATAGTGGCCTTTGGCTTAGTAGCAATAGCTGTCTCGTTTAGCACGATCACTTTACAAACACTGACACAAAATCGGTATCTGACTCCCGGTATCTTAGGATTGGATCAATTATATGTGCTGATCCAGACGATACTATTTTTCTTCTTAGGAGGAATCCGCATGTTGAGTCAGGAAACACCTTTCGTTTTTTTGTTTTCGATTTTAGCTACCGGGACATTAAGCAGTGTCATCATTCAGACCTTTTATAAAAAAGCCAATAATCAATTGTTTCTATTACTGATGGCGGGAATGATCAGCGGTACTATGTTCACTAGTATCAGTTCATTTCTTCAAGTCATCATGGATCCCAATGAATATGATTTGTTGCAAGGGCGTCTATTTGCAAGTTTTAGCAATGTCAATAGTCAGCATTTATTACTGGCTGCTGGAATTATTTTAATTGGGCTGATTGGATTATCGCTATTGATTCCAGAATTGAATGTTATGGTCTTGGGTGTTCGAAATGCAAAAAGTTTAGGCCTATCGGTTTCAATGATCCAGAAGAGTTGTCTTTTCTTGCTGTCTTTATTATCGGGGACTGCTACTGCTTTAGTAGGACCATCCGTCTTTTTAGGATTTGTCGTGGCAACGATTGCCTATCAGTTATTTCCAACATATAAACATGGCACATTGTTTGTTGGATCAGCACTTTTAGGGTTTTTATTACTAGTCGGCGGCCAATTTTTTGTTGAGCAAGTCTTTCAATGGAACACAACGATCAATACAGTGATTCAATTTTTAGGCGGAATCTTCTTTTTAGGAAAACTAGTCAAAGAAAGGAAAGGACAATGATTGAAACAAAAGGAATCGAAAAGAGTTATCAAGACAAGCGCGTGTTGACTGATTTGTCCTTGCAGTTGCCGGAAAATCAATTGATTGCCTTTATTGGTCCAAATGGTGCCGGAAAAAGTACATTGCTTTCGATTATCAGCCGCATGTTGGAGCAGACTACTGGAGAAGTTTATTTCAAAGAAAAGGAGATTCGACAATGGCGTTCGAAAGAATTAGCTAAGAATCTCGCTTTTTTGCAACAGAGTAACGGTTTTACGGTTGATATGACCGTAGAAGAACTGGTGTCTTTTGGTCGGTTTCCCTATAATCGGGGACGACCAACGCCAGAAGATGAACAAATCATTTCAGAATCATTAGCACTTTTATCTTTAGAATCATTTCGGCAACGCTCGATCCATGCATTATCTGGTGGGCAGCTTCAACGGGTTTATTTGGCGATGATTCTTGCCCAAGATACCGAGTATATCCTTTTGGATGAACCGCTGAATAATTTGGATTTGAAACATGCCAATCAGTTGATGCACTTATTGGAGAAATTAGTCAAAGATCATGGGAAAACCGTATTGATCGTATTGCATGACATCAACTTTGCTGCCAGATATGCAGACCATATCGTAGCGATGAAAGAAGGAAGTCTGTTCAAAACAGGCACAGTTGCAGAAGTGATCCAAGAGCCTGTTTTAAAAGAACTTTATGACTTAGAAGTTAAGATAGTCGAAGTGGATGGACAGCGCTTTTGTTATTATTTTAATTAAGAGACCATAGGAGGAGTATATGAAAAAAATAGTATTTAGTTTGGCTGTATTGGTAATGATCACGGGGTTAGCAGGATGCGGCTCGCAAGAAAAAGGAGAGTCAACAAGTGCCTCAACGGCTGCAGCGGCGCCTGCCGAAATCGAAGTGACAGATAGTAATGGCAAAGTGACTGTACCATTTTCACCAAAAAAAGTCGTTGTTTTCGATAACAGTGCACTTGATACAATGGATGCTTTAGGCGTAGGAGATCGTGTTGTAGGAGCTGCTACGAGCAATATGCCTGACTATTTAAAGAGTTATGCTGCGGTTGATTCTGCAGGTGGTATCAAAGAACCTGACTTAGAAAAAATCAATCAGATCCAACCTGATTTGATCATTATCTCTGGCCGCCAAAGAGACTTTCAAAAAGATCTGGAAGCAATTGCACCAACGATTTTTCTAAGTGTAGACAACGAAAACACTTGGTCATCGATCGATAACAACATTCAAACTATTGCCCAAATCTTCGGAAAAGAAGAGGAAGCCAAGAAACAGTTGACTGCTCTGCAAACAAGAATCGCGAATCTTTCTGAAACTGCAGAAGCCAGCAAGGAAAAAGCATTAGTTGTCATGATGAATGAAGGTAGTCTTTCTGCCTTTGGTTTGGGATCAAGATATAGCATTGTTTATGATACATTTGGGTTTACGCCAGTCGATGATACATTAGAAGCATCGACTCATGGGCAGAATATTTCTTATGAATATTTACTGGAAAAAAATCCCGATATTATTTTTGTTATTGATCGTACAAAAGCAATCGGTGGGGATACAAGCCAGAGTACGTTGACTGAAAATGAATTGGTTCAGCAAACAACTGCTGGAAAAAACGGGAAAGTGATCGAATTAAATCCGCAAGTTTGGTATTTAGCAGGATCTGGGATCGAATCATTGGACATTATGTTGTCGGATGTTGAACCGGCTGCTGCAAAAGATTAAAGGCTTGTTATCGGATAAGGATGGCTTAAATGAGAAACAGTTGCGAATGTTGGATGTTCGCAACTGTTTTTGTATTGAAAACAATTTATTCAATTTAAACCAAATTTAGTTTTTTTCAGGTATGCTAGGTTCAAAGGGAAGGAGCGGATTCCGAAATGCACAAATATTTGCTGGCGGCTGCCTTAGGTTTAGTACTGTTAATAGGGGGATTGTTTCTTCGGGTAAACCTGATCCCGATCGCAGACTTTGAGCTATTGACTTTGGCAGAAAAAATTACATTACAAACAGAGGTGGGGCTCGCGCCAAAGTGGGGGACAGTCTTAATGGGCAGCGGATTAGCTATTTTGTTGCTGGTTTTCATTTCCTATTATTGGCCCTCCAAACCGGGGCACAAAAACTATTTGGTCGGTGCGGGTTTACTTGCGCTTTGGATAATCTGCGTAAAGATGATTTTTTTCCCGCCTCAAAAGGAATGGGTCGAAGGGACGGTCATGAAAGTCTATGAGGATGGGTATGCATGTTTTCAGACGAAGAAAAACGCGGAATCACGTTATTCATCAGATTTTGGTCTGTATTATTTCGAAAGCAGCGACAGTTGGCAGCTTCGAGAAGGACAGCAGATCAAAGTTTTAACAGAAGGTGGGAGTTTCATAAAATTTGATGAAGTGTTTTTACCGGTAATTGATGTTCAACCGTTAGCGGGTGTTTCTCGGTCTCAAGACTGATTTAAAAAAAGAATCACAGATTTACTTTACCTGTCGTAGTAATTGATTTATAATTATTACGACAGGTAAAGTAATTTTAAGGAGGGGATCGAGTGATATCCAGCGATGGAATTCGGGGATACAATGATGCAATCATCTTATCGATTCTTTCCAAAGATGATTCCTATGGATACGACATTTCAAAACAGATACGTGAAAAAACAGATTCGCTCTATATCATTAAGGAAACAACATTGTATTCTGCATTCACACGTTTGGAAAAACAGGGATTGATCCGCTCGTATCCTGGAGAAGTGACTCATGGAAAGAAACGCACCTATTATCAAATCAGTGAGGCAGGAAGAGAATTTTTAGAAGTAAAAAAACAAGAGTGGCAGCAAACAAAAATTGTTGTTGAGCGCTTTTTACAAGGAGGAGCAAAATGAAAACCATCCGGGATTATTTAGATAGTTTGTTTTTGAATGTACCCACCACGCCAGAAACAAAGAAAGCCAAAGAGGATTTGGCTGCGATCATGGAAGACCATTACCATGAATTGATTGAACAAGGAAAGAGCGAGCATGAAGCAATCGGGGCTGTGATCAGTGAATTTGGATCAATTGATGAGTTGCTTCAAGAACTGCAAGTAGCGCAGTCAGAAGATACTGCAGAAGAAGCCTGGTTAGATGCTATTACAATCGATGAAGCCTTTGATTTTTGGGGGAAGATTCGCCGTTTTGCCTTCTCACTTTCTTTAGGTATTGCGTTATGTATCGCTTCTCTTGGAATATTTCTCTTTTTTGCCAATGAAATCAATAGTGGCTTAGGACTATTAGTCATGTTCATGCTTGTTGCATTGGGCGTGGGCTTTATTATTACCTCCGGCTTGAACTATTCTGCATCAAAACGAAAATTAAACGATCGTCCATTTGATCAAGAAGTAAAACAAGAGGCGCGGAAGCAATTGGAAGATTATGAAAAGAGTTTTCGATTTGGTCTGGTGCTAGGGATTTCTGCATGTATTCTGTCGGTGACACCCTTTTTCTTGATGGAAGCTATTCTTTACATTCCCAGTGGTTTAGCTTTAGGACTGTTTTTTGCGGCAGTTGCATTAGGAGTATTCTTTATCGTCTATGTCAGTATCATCCGCACAGGATTTGCCAAAATGGCCGATGGCGTTTACTTTATTTCTAATGAAGATGAACCCGGACCACGGGCAGCGCAACACATTTATGGAGAATCCGCAGGAAAAGTTCGCTTTTTTAATACGGTTTATTGGCCAGTGATCGTGGTAGTTTACTTCCTCTGGTCATTTTCAACAGGAAGCTGGGCCTATTCATGGGTGATCTTCATCTTGGGTGGGGTTTTTCAAGATTTCTTTTTGCCTCATCAGAAAAATAAGCGCTAAGGAATTTCTTGAAATAGTTTTTGATAAACATCTGAAAGATCCGAGGTTCTGCTAGAGCAGAAGAGGAGTCCTTCAGGTGTTTTTCTTATCGTTTTGGACAAATAAAAACTTTTCACTTTGATGAACTTGACAAAGTGAAAAGTGACTTAAAGTTATTGAGAAAATATCCTTGTAAATGAGAATGAGTAACCTTGAGGATATAATTGTTAGAAAAGTGAATCTATTTATTTTCCCAGAAATCATTTTAAAATGAAAGTGAAACGCTCATTTATGAGGAGAAATTCATTTTGTTTAAAAAAATGCAAAGAGACTATTGCAATTTCACTGGCTTTAGACTAATAATTAAGAGAGATTATTCTCAAATAATAATTCTAATTGGAGGAATCGCTATGTCATTAATTGGAAAAGAAATTGAGTCATTTGAAGCACAAGCTTATCACAACGGAAAATTTATCGACGTTTCATCTGAAGATTTCAAAGGAAAATGGAATGTGGTTTGCTTTTACCCAGCAGATTTTTCATTTGTATGTCCAACGGAATTAGAAGATCTACAAGGTCAATATGCAGCATTGAAAGAACTAGGAACTGAAGTTTATTCTGTTTCGACAGATACTCACTATACCCACAAAGCATGGCATGATCACTCTGATGCAATCAGCAAGATCGAATACATTATGGTTGCTGACCCTTCTCACACGATCTCTCGTATTTTTGATGTACTGGATGAAGAAAGTGGCCTTTCGCAACGAGGTACTTTTATTATCGATCCTGATGGCGTTGTTCAAACGGTTGAAATCAATGCGGATGGAATTGGACGCGATGCTAGTGGATTGATCGACAAAATTCGTGCTGCCCAATACGTGCGGACACATCCAGGTGAAGTTTGCCCAGCTAAATGGAAAGAAGGAGAAGACACCTTAACACCAAGTCTTGATCTAGTTGGAAAAATATAGGAGGTTGACATGGCTTTAGATAATGGAATTAAAGAACAACTGAAACAGTATCTGGCAATGCTGGAATCTGAAATTGTTTTCGCAGCTAGTCTTGGTACTGATGACGCCTCACAAAAAGTTCGTGATTTCTTAGAAGAAATCGCAGAAATGTCCGAACGTATTACGATCGAAGAAGTAACTGCAGATCGGACACCCAGCTTTACAATTATGCAACCAGGTATCGACAGTGGCATTGCTTTTGCAGGTCTTCCACTCGGGCATGAATTTACTTCATTTATTTTAGCTTTATTGCAAGTTAGTGGCCGGGCGCCAAAGGTCGAACAAGCGATTCAAGACCGTATCAAACAAATCTCTCAGCCTTTGCATTTTGAGACATATGTTAGTCTGACGTGCCATAATTGTCCGGATGTCGTACAGGCGTTGAATATCATGGCTGTCTTGAATCCGAATATCAGTCATACGATGATCGAAGGTGGTATGTTCAAAGCGGAAGTAGATGCCAAAAAAATTATGGCCGTACCAACCGTCTTTTTGAACGGGGAAGAATTCGCTAGCGGTCGTCAGACGATCGAACAATTACTTGAACAAGCTGCTGGTCCGACTAGCAAAGACTCGTTTGCAGATAAAGACCTGTTTGACGTGTTGGTCGTAGGGGGCGGTCCAGCGGGTGCAAGTGCTGCTGTCTACGCTGCCCGTAAAGGGATCAATACAGGCATGGTGGTGGAAACTTTCGGTGGTCAAGTGATGGAAACATTAGGAATCGAAAACATGATCGGTACACCTTACACAGAAGGACCAAAATTAATGCGTCAAGTGGAAGAACATGTCAATGAGTATAATGTAGATGTCATGAAAGGACAACGTGCCAAAGATATCCGCAAAAATGAATTCGTGGAAGTGGAATTAGAGAATGGTGCTGTTTTGAAAACAAAGACAGCGATCCTTGCCACTGGTGCACGGTGGCGGAACATTAACGTTCCGGGAGAGCAAGAGTTTAAAAATAAAGGGGTCGCTTATTGCCCTCACTGCGATGGTCCGTTGTTTGCTGGTAAAGAAGTGGCAGTTATTGGTGGCGGTAATTCTGGTATTGAAGCAGCGATTGATTTGGCAGGTATGGCAAAACATGTCTATGTATTGGAGTTCTTGCCGGAATTAAAAGCAGACCTTGTTTTACAAAAACGACTAGCAACATTGGAAAACGTGACGGTCATCACCAATGCTGCAACCAAAGAAATTGCGGGTTCCGATCATGTGGAGCAGCTGACTTATGTGGATCGGCAGACAAATCGTGAAGCCACTTTAGCTGTGGAAGGCGTCTTTATTTTGATTGGCTTGATGCCGAATACAGAATGGCTGAAAGATCGAGTGGCTTTGAATGAACGCAATGAAATCATTGTCGACAAACATGGAACTACAGATCTTGCTGGAGTTTTTGCTGCCGGAGATTGTACAGACAGTGCCTACAAGCAAATTATTATTTCGATGGGTTCAGGAGCAACAGCAGCGTTAGGCGCATTTGATTATTTGATTCGCCAATAATCAAATGCGGACTGATCCTTTAAATAGGTACAAGGAATGACTGCAACGCCGTTTACCAATTTGATTCATTTTTGATCCATGATCATTGCAGCTGATGGCTGAACTTCAGTCAAATAGTTGCCAGTTGATTGGGTCTCGATGGATCGATGGCAAATGGCTGTTGCAGTTTTTTTGTCCTGAAAATAACGAGAAATCTCTAACTAAAAAAGGCAGCGATTCAATGAGCTGTGAGAAAACAGGGGAATTAGTCAATTGCTTAAAGATGTTTAAGAATAATTAAAGAAAAACACAAAATTGCGGAATTCAGTTGTCATCATGAGGAACAAAAGGTAACATTCAGGATGAATAAAAATAACGGATAACCTTGTTAGGTGAGGCTCCTATACAAACATAAGCTATTGCGCAGAAACGTCGAAAGACGCCAATGTGTAAAACAGGAATTGTCGGATTAAGGCTCTTCATAAAATAGCTAAGAAGAAATAAATACTACTAATTTGCTTCTTCTTTACGTTGTATAGTGCCAAAACTCGGACGATGAGATTGCTTGCGAAGTCGAACGTCTTGAGAGAAGTTTGGCTTTTTTTTCTTTTCTTGAGTATGTTTCAAAACGTAAATGGATAAAATAAATAACGTCTGAAATCACCTGCTCCAAGGGAAGGAGTGGACGATATGAGTAAAAAGAGAAAGATCGATTGGTTACTTATCACAGCTTATTTGCTGTTGAGTATCATCGGTCTTTTAATGATTTATAGTGCAAGTTCTTACCGGTTGATGACTGCTGGGGGTGCACCGGCCGCGTTGTTCCAGCGACAACTGATTTTTCTGCTGTTGAGTTGGGGAATGATTCTTTTGATTCAAAAAACCCGCGTCGAAATTTTGTTAAGCAAAAAGTTAGCGGTGGGACTATTGGCCTTTGGCATTGTCATGTTACTGTTGGCCTACCTGCCATTTTTCGGGGTATCAGTTAACGGTGCTCAGCGCTGGATTTCGATTTTTGGCATTCAGTTTCAGCCTTCAGAAATAACAAATGTCGGTATGATTCTTTATTTGGCAAACTATTTTAAGGACAAACGATCTTTCAATGAATTAAAAAAGCCGCTCTTTCTCTTATTTCTATGTTGTGGGCTGGTTCTAATGCAGCCTAAAGTTGCAGGAGTAATGATTTTACTATTTTTGGCTTTTGTTATGATCACGACTGTTCAAGTGCCAGTCAAAGTCACATTCCTGCTATTTACTGCACTGATTTCCAGTTTATTTCTTTTAGGAGGTGTCGTCCTCTTTTTAGGACAACACGGCTGGTTACCACAATTCTTCATGCATGTATACAACCGGATCCAACTTGTTGGAGATCCATTTTCTGACCCATATGGACAAGGTTTCCAAATGATTCATTCCTATTATGCATTATTCAATGGCGGATTAAGCGGGTTGGGTTTAGGCAATAGCATCACGAAAAAAGGGTTCTTACCCGTTGCGGAGACAGACTTCATTTTTTCGGTATTGGTAGAGGAGCTTGGCCTTTTGGTAGGGATTTTTGTAATTGGATTATTATTTCTAATTGTGTTGCGCCTGTTTATTCGTTCGGCAACAGCTATTGATTCACAAATAGGCTTGATTCTATTAGGAACTGCCACATTGTTGTTATTGCAAACAAGTATCAACATCGCAAGTATCTTAGGGTTAATGCCTATGACAGGGGTTCCTTTACCATTTATTAGTTATGGTGGCTCCAGTTACTTTATTCTTTCGTTTGCTTTTGGTATTTGCCTCAAATTGGAAAGAGGGAGGGAAGCAAATGAAGTACTTCAAACGACATGAAGTGAATTATGCACTGATTCTGCCGGTTTTCTTACTTTTTTTATTGAGTATTGCGGTTCAATATGGTGCCAGTGTGCTGGATGGCATTGATCCGGGACCGGTTGTTGTGCGGCAACTCTTTTTTTGCATCATTGCCGCAATCGCATTGTTTGCGGGCAGTTTACTTTCGACGACTTTTTTATTGCGGTTCTCTGGCATCTTTTATGTTCTTTCTCTAGGATTGATGACATTATTGTACTGGTTTTATGATCCCGTCATGTTTGAGTTGACCCATACAAAACGTTGGATCCGGATCGGCAGTTTCACATTGCAGCCTTCTGAGATTATGAAATTGGCTTTTGTATTGTTTATGGTGTATCTCACACTCTTATATGAAAAAAGACAGATTCAGCGAACAATCAAATCTGACTGTTTCTACATTCTAAAAATAGTGCTTTATAGTTTGCCGACTTTTCTATTGATGTATATGCAACGGGACTTTGGTACTAGTTTGGTTTTCATCGTAATGCTCGGCGCACTATTTGTTATTTCCGGTGTCCATTGGAAACTGTTGACAGTAATTTTTACGGTATTGGCTGTGGTTGGCGGACTGTTATTGCTATTAGTCTTTACTGATTGGGGGAATACGATGTTGTTTCGATTGCATTTTAAACCCTATCAATTGGATCGAGTCAAAGCTTGGGCAGATCCTTTTGCTTATCAAGACTCGATTGCTTACCAACAAGTACAAAGTATGTGGGCAATTGGTTCAGGTGGTCTCCTCGGGGCAAGTGACACGCACATTCCTGTCTACGTTCCTGTGCGTGAATCCGATATGATCTTTACAGTCATCGGAGAATCATTTGGATTTTTAGGCAGTTCATTAGTGATTTTTCTCTATTTTTATTTGATTTATCAGATCATTTTTGCAGCATTGCGGACAAATAATAAAGCCTCGGTCTATCTATCGATCACGTTTGTTTTTGGTTTGGTTTTTCAAATTTTTGAAAATATCGGGGCGGCGATTGGATTACTGCCTTTGACGGGTATTCCACTACCATTTCTGAGTCAAGGTGGGACCTCGCTGATTGCAGTTGGTCTCTCTTTAGGCATTATTTTTGGGCTGGAGAAGGCGTATGCCCCGAAAAAAACTTTCCCAATAAATTAAAGGAGTTTACTAAAATGTTCAATCGAACTCGTCGGATGACGGTCAGTCTTAGCTTTATTGCATTGTTTTTTTTATTGACGATCCTAGTCTTGCATCAGCCACACTGGTTTCAAAGGATGGACCGACTCTTTTGGAATTTGCCTCAGATGCGCACTGCTTTAGGAGACCAAATCATGTTGGGCATCGCTTCGACTGCTACGATCCTACCAATAACTGGTTTATTTCTGCTTTTGGGCATCTATTTATGGAAAAAGCAGCAACGAGTTTGGGCAATCTGGGGAATAGGAAATCTGATTGTGGTGAGTGGTATCGGTCAAGTGATGAAATGGCTGATTCAGCGGCCACGCCCAGTCCTAGAAGCTGGGATGGTTCGCGATTCATACAGCTTTCCCAGTGGCCATACCCTGCTAGCTGTTACACTGGTGACTACCTGTTTGCTTTTCACTCGATTTTTGTTTAAGAAAAAAGGTCTGTTGGCTATCCTCGGCGGCTCTTTCATTCTTTTAGTAATATTTTCCCGCTTTTATTTAGGCGTTCATTACCCAAGCGATACCCTCGCAAGTATCTGTTTAGCAAGTGGGATCACATTGATGACTTATGAATGGACTGAAAGGATTCTTACGAGTAAAAGTAACAATTTATCCGATAAATTCAAGCAAAGGAGAAGACCATGACGAATGGAAAGAAAGTGTGGCTGACGCTTTTGGTTAGTTTAACACTGCTTGTGACCGTTGGAACAGTCTATGCGCTGCGCATCGTTCTTCGTGCAGAACAAACGGTTCAAACCATGCACGCACCGATTAAAGGGCGAGAAGCAACAGTAATTGAAGAGGTAGAACCCCTAAGTCTGCTCCTTTTGGGTATCGCAAATGATTCAAAGCGAAAAACAGACTATCGTGCGAACACGATCATGATCGTGACATTGAATCCAAAAAATAAGCGGACATCCATTACAAGTATTCCTCGTGATGCTTATGTAGAGATTGTTGGTAAAGGTTTCAAAGATAAAATCAATCATGCCCACTCATTTGGGGGCGCCGAAATGATGATCGCTTCGATCGAAAAATTTTTACAGATCCCAATTCATCATTATTTCTCGATCAATATGGATGGCATGGCAGATCTTGTAGATGCGATTGGCGGAATCACAGTTTACAACGATTTTGAGTTTACGGCTGAGAAAATTCATTACCCAGAGGGGGAGCTTCAATTAGATGGTTGGGCAGCACTTCAGTATACTCGGATGCGTAAAGATGATCCAGAAGGGGATTATGGCCGGCAGAGACGACAACGACAAGTGACTGAGCTCCTTGCTAAAGAATTGCTGTCTCTGTCAAGTTTGTTCCAGTACCAAGAGCTCATGTCGATCGTTGGAGAAAACGGCCAAACGGATCTCACTTTTCAGCAGATCTCACGATTAATAACGAGTTACCAGACTGCCCTAACAACAGTTGATCTCTATCAAATACAGGGGACAGGATTTACGGGAGATGGCTTGCAAGGAGAAGCAGGGATTTCTTACCAAGCAATCTCTGATGAGGAACGACAGCTAGCGATCCAGCGATTACATTCTGAATTGGATATGCAAACACATAATGAACCGGCAGAATAGATGATGTTGACAATTCGATCATAGATATACTAAAATAAAGAAAATCGTTCAAAAAAAGAAAGAGGTCTCTTGATGAGTGTCTTAGGTATCTAACTAGCAAATTTAAACAAATAAACAATACTAAGTTTATTTGTTGTGCCTGCAGATACCGATCAAAATCGTTATTGATAAAAACAGGTGATGGGGAACTGTCACCTTTTTTGTACACTTTTTTTGAACGTGGAGGAGAGACGTTTCACGGGCACAAGAAAGGACCTCATATGAATATCCCACAAGAAACTGAATTTGACACAATTAAAACAACTGTTAGTCAACGAATCCTTAGTGATTATGGCAAGCAACGATTTGCCGAACAACAACCGGCCTCTTCTATTCATTCCGCTAGAAAAAGACTAGCGGAAACACAAGAAGCAATGGCCCTCTTAGGCTCTGGGCAACAAGTGCCATTCATGGGCCTGTCTGATATTTTGCATCATACGACAAAAATCGAAAAAGGCTTGATTTTAGAGCCGAGAGAATTGATCGATTATGGAGACTTTTTACGGTCTTTTCGATTGATCCGTCAGATGTTTGAAAAAAACCAGTGGCAGACACCGCGGCTTACTGGCTATGCGCAAGGATTAACGGACTTTTCAGACACCGCACAAACAATTTTTGACAAAATCCGAAATGGCCGGATTGACACCGATGCCAGTCGTGAACTTAGGAAAATCCGGGGACAAATGGCCAAGCATGAAGCAGAATTGAAAAAAGTCTTTTCAAAGTTTTTGCAAGATCCACGACTATTACAAGATGCACGAATCATTCAAAAAAATGATCGCTACACACTACCTGTGCGCTCCGAATTTCAACATCAGATCAAAGGGCAGATTATTGAACGCTCCAATAAACGGGCAACAGTTTTCATTGAACCAGAAGCAGCGATTCGCTTGAACGATCGCTTGATAATGGCCAAAGCAGAGGAGACTGCCGAGGAGTATCAAATTTTAGCTGGATTGACTGGACTGCTTGCAGAAAACTTAACAGAGATTTTTACCTGTCTGGATGTATTGGTTGAATTGGACATCATCTTTGCTCGAGCAAAATACTGTCGTGAAATTCATGGTGTTCCGCTAGAAATCAATGAAGCAGAAGTAATCGACTTACAGGAAGTTCGACACCCATTGTTAGGAGCAGCAGCAGTTCCTCTGTCATTACAACTTGGTTACGATGCTCGCTGTCTGGTGATCACAGGTCCCAATGCCGGTGGGAAGACAGTGGTGTTAAAAACTGTGGCACTGGTTTGTGTGATGGCGCACTATGGTCTCTTTCCTTCACATGCTGGGGGAAGTCAGGTTCCATTTTTGAAAAATCTGTGGATGGATATTGGGGATCAACAAAGTTTAGCGAACGCATTAAGTACCTTTTCGGGACATATGAACAACATTGCCCAAATCGTCAAGCATGCTTCACGGCAAAGCATTGTATTGCTGGATGAGATCGGCAGCGGAACAGAGCCAAATGAAGGAGCTGCTTTAGCGATTGCGATCATGGAAGCCATCTATCATTCAGGTGCGCTTTTGATCGCTACTACCCACTATGGGGAAATCAAACAGTTTGCTATTGATCATCAAGATTTCCATACGGCTGCAATGGCTTTTGATCCAGAAACATTGACACCTAAATATCGGCTGCTTTCTGATGCTGTGGGTACCAGTAATGCCTTTTGGATCGCAGAAAAGATGTCAGTCTCTAAAGAAATCGTTGCTAAAGCACAACGATACTTAGAAACGAAACAGTATCCAACGGAAAAAGCAGTATTTAAAGGCATCCAGAAAGAACGACAGCAAGTATCCGTGGCTACTTTAAAAAAAGGCGATCGCATCTCTTACACAGAGACAAATCAAACGGGCTTGTTTTATGCTTATTTAGAAAGCAATCAAGCACAGATTTTGCTGGATGAATCATTGGTTATCGTTCCCACTAGAAGAGTCAAGCTTCTGATGTCTAGAGAAGAATTATATCCAGCAGGGTATGACCTGGAGAGTCTGTTCCATTCATTTGCAGAACGGAAATTTAACCGAGATATCGACCGTGGATCGAAGAAAGCGCAAAAGAAATTAAGAAAACAAGCGAAGGAAAGGCAAGCATTTGCGAAAGGCGACGGCGCGCAAACGTAATTGATCGCAGGAAATAAGCTAGCGAAGATAACTTTCAGTAAAAATCAAGCTATTTTGCAACAATACACAAGTGTTTCCAATAATGGTAGAAATAGCGCTAGAATTGCAATAAATATATAGGATGCTCACAGCAAAGGTCCGAAAGAGGGGAAAGAGATGATAGAAACAACGCGTTTAATTTTAAGACATTGGCAGAATTCTGATGCCAAAGAGTTGTTTGAGTTGGCAAAAGATCCTGCTATCGGCCCAAGAGCCGGCTGGTCGCCGCATCAATCTGTGGCAGAAAGCGAAACAATTATTACGGATGTTTTTAACACGAATGAAACGACTTATGCTATTTGTCTGAAAGATGGCACGCCGATTGGCAGTATTGGTATTATGCCAATCAGCAAAGAATTTATGCTCCCGCCTGCAGTTGAAGTAGGCTACTGGATCGGGAAAGCTTACTGGGGACAAGGCTATACAGTGGAGGCGTTGACTGCAATCCTTGCTGATCAGTTTGCCAGGGAACCGAAGCTAACGGTTTGGGCAGGCTATTATGATGGTAATGAACAATCTTGGCGCGTCCAACAGAAATGCGGTTTTGTCTATCAGTTAACTCAAACAGTCGAGGTTCCTCTGTTAAATGAACAAAGAAAAGAACACTTTACTAGCCTCACGTATAACCAATGGCTAGCTGTCTCAGAGAACGGCCAAGGAACAGCAATTCAAAAGAAAGAAAACAATTCATCAACGATTCACTATAGCAAACACCTTCCAGAGGACCCACAACAAGTCCTTTCGTTGTATCAAGATGCTGGCTGGTCCTTGTATATTCGCGAACCAGAAGTCTTGTGGGCAGCACTTCAGCAATCCCACGTGATCACTGCTTGGCAGCAAGAGCGCTTAGTTGGTTTGGTGCGAGGAATAACGGATCAGCAAACGATTTTGTATATCCAAGATTTACTCGTATTGAAAGAATTCCAGCGGCAGGGAATCGGGCAAACGTTACTAAAAAAAATAGTAGGAGACTACCCGAAAATTCGTCAAAAAATTTTATTAACTGACGATACGAAAAAAACGCGGGCTTTCTACGAAGCTTGCGGGTTCCAAACAGTGGAGAAAAGTCATGCGGTCGCCTTTTTATATGCCGCTAACAAAGTTAGTGAAGGTCTATCTTCCTAACAAATAATAGGAAAAGAAGTAGGAAAGTAAACAGGGAAGTAAGTTGGTAAATAAGTAAGAAAAGAAGTAGGAAAAACTAGTGGCATAAGTCTTAACCAAGAAGACACACTCGATCACTAAAGAAGCCGTCCTCTGGATGTCGTCTTATAATGGCTGATCTTGACTGTTGTGATCGAAGGTTTATCAGACTGATGCCACTAGTTTTTTTGATCGTAGCAAGGACTTGTCTATAGCAAACCTCTTGTTTCATTTTTCTAGCGGGAACTTAGAAAACGTCAAATTTAATAACATTAATGAAATAATTTTATTGAAATTTTGTTTTTGTGACAAAAAAATCGGTTAAGACATAGTGAATATGCTAAACTAGTAATGATTGTTTAACAAAAAAACAGGAGGTTTTTCTTTGGAGCTATTAAAAAAGTCGAAATTATTTGCAGTACTTGTGTTTATTTGTTTGGTGGGACTAGGCATATGGATCTATTCAAATATTCTGTTTGTCTTCCGCCCACTAGAAGCCATTTTTGCTAGTGTCTTTTTACCCGTTTTGATTTCTGTATTTATTTTTTATATCTTTTTGCCTTTTTTCAATTTGATCAAAAAAAGGAGCAGCAATCAACATCTCGCTCTTTATGTCACATTGCTTCTGATCCTCTTTGCTGCTTATTTAATCATTCAGGTGATCGGTCCGGCACTGATTAACGAAATGGCACGTTTTATCAATCAGATTCCTTACATCATCAACAGAATCATTGACAATATCGATCATTCTTCTTTTGAGGAATTATTTGGTCCACTGTTAGATTCATTGGATATCAACCAAATCAGTAATCTCGCTGCTCAGTTTATCACTGGGGCTACGAATAGTCTGACAAGTTTGGTAGCAATCGTCTCTCATTCAGCGATTGTTTTGTTCACGATTCCGTTGCTATTGGTTTATATGTTTAAAGATGGACATAAGGTTCCTGATCTTTTGGTCTCGAAAGCACCAAAAAAATTTCGCTCTCTTATTCTACAGTTGTGTCAAGATTTTCATCAAGCTGCTTCAGCATATATTAGCGGAAAGCTACTTGTCTGTTTGTATGTTGGCGTCTTCAGCTATCTAATCTTTACATTTTTAGGCTTGCAAAATGCCTTGTTACTAGGATTAATCTGTGGTGTTCTAGATATCATTCCGTATTTTGGTCCTTTTATCGGCGCGGCACCAGCATTCTTGTTTGCTCTGAGTCAAGATATGAAAACAGCAGTCTTGTTAGTTATTGGCATTACGATCATTCAATTTGGCGAGTCGTATGTTGTTTCACCAATCGTCATGAATAAAGTGCTGCATATCCATCCTATCATTGCCGTCTTCTTATTATTGATCGCCGGGAATTTATTAGGATTTGTAGGAATGATCGTTGCGCTGCCGGTCTATTCGATCGTGATGGCCATGGCAGGAACTTTGACCCGCTATTATCAACAGCAAAAACATGTAAAGCAAGAAGGAAAAGAAAATGAAAATCGTTGAATATGCAGGGGACAAAGAAGATTTTGTACTAGCAAAAATAATACGGGCCTCTTTTGATGCAGATACCGCATGCCATTTGGGGGCAGACAAACGAGACGGTCCATCTGGCTATCATAATGGAGAATTATTGAAACGAGTGAAGCAAGATCCAGATCTCAGTCTTTACCTGCTGCAAGAAAATGGCATTATTGGTTTGATTGTGGCAAATCCTTGTAAACACCAGATTTGCTACTTTTGTCTCGACCCTGATTTTATTGGTAAAGGGGTTGGGACTCTTGCTTGGCAATTATTTGAAAAACGATTTCCCGTCGATTACTGGATACTAGAAACACCAGCATATTCCCTTAGAAACCAGCGCTTTTACGAAAAAAATGGCTTTAAAAAAATTGGTGAAAAATGGTATAGTAAAGACCTATCCTATATCTACCAAAAAAAATTTTGATAAAATCGCAAAGTGAGGGAAGGCTATCATGAAAGTCTTATGGAATGAAGAGATCGTTGATCGACAAGAGGTTCAAATCGATATCGAAGACCGCGGCTACCAGTATGGAGACGGAATCTACGAAGTTATTCGCATTTATCAAGGAAAAATGTTCATGGCCGAAGAGCACTTGCAGCGACTAGAGAACAGTGCCGCTAAAATAAAAATGACATTGCCTTATGAAACCACCATTCTCAAAGACAGATTACGTTCATTGATCGACATTGAGGGAATCACTGACGGAGAAGTGTATTTGCAAGTGACAAGAGGGGTTTTAAGTCCGCGAAATCATGTTTTTCCTCCTCAAGGGACGATAAAAAGTGTCCTTACTGCAAATGTTATTCCATTCCATCGTCCAGTGGACATGCAGCGTAATGGTCTTCAAGCCACATTAATCCCTGACCAGCGTTGGCTTCATTGTGACATCAAATCATTAAGCCTTTTGGGGAATCTGCTCTCTTTAGAGGAGGCTCGGTCCAATGGTTATGATGAAGCACTACTGCATCGAGAGGGCTTTTTTACGGAAGCCTCCGCTTCAAATTTATGGTTTGTTTCCAAAGGAACGGTGTATACGCATCCGGATGGCAATCTGGTTTTACCTGGGATCACAAAAATGAAAGTTTTAAGCTTGTGTCAGGAATTGAAACTACCAATTAAGGAAGAAGCCGTTGCGATTGATCGATTAGCAGAATTTGATGAGTGTTTTATTACCAATTCTGTCTGGGAAATCGTGCCAATTGTTGGTATCGATGGTCATCCGGTGGGAACTGGACAGCAAGGGGCTGTGACTGCTAAACTACAACAAGCGTATATTGAAGCAACCAAAAAGAACTGACTCCAAACAATACACCCACCTGAGATAGAAATCCCCCAAAGAGTTAGCTGACTAGCGACCTCTTTGGGGGATTTCACCATTTAGTAGATGTTAGTTGAAATAGGAATCAGAGACGTGCTAGCAGAACACTTAGATTTTTCAAGTTTCTGTTTCATTCAGCCACGTCGTTTACTGGGCTTAGCAATCAATTGTTGGGCGTTTCATGTTGTCAAAAATGGTCTTACCAGTCTTGGGGATTCCATAATTTACTGTCCAACTCGCCTTGCTTCAGTTGAATTCGTGTTTGTTGTTGTGTCAAAAGCGCTTCTAATTCTTGCAAGAAGGCTTTCTCATGATAATTGAGTGTCTCCGCGGTTTGTTCTTCAATCAAGGAGTGGATCCATGCCTCATTCATTCGTAAGCCTCCATTTCAGCAAGAGCTTCATCTAATTCAAGTAAGGTTTCCTGATTTTGGATAAGTTGATCGAGAAGAGGAGCGAGTTTTGGATTTTCAGCTGTCAATGCTTCTAGTCTTTGAATAAACCACTGTTGTTTGGCAGCAAATGAAAAGGGGGCTTCCATTGTCAGCAGCTGCTGGTAGTCGATCACAAATCGCCGTTTCTCTTTTTCTGTTTTATACATCAACTGATCGAGAACGAGAACCGGTAAGATGGTCATTTGGTATTTTTGTGCCATTAAAGTTAGAGGTCGCAAAATTTCAGAAAAACTGGCTCCTTCTTTTCCACCTAGTTGAAATTCTTTGGCTGCAACGCCTGTAGAAAGCGCAAAGCCGATTTCTTTATTTAATAAGTAGGGTTTGGCTGCCTCCCAAACCGTATCGATCCAACATTTCATTTTTGCAGGAACTTGGTACCAATAAAGGGGGAACTGGAAAATCAGACGATCGATCGTTTGCAATCGTTCTAACTCAATCTCTAAATCAAAATCCCCCGCAACTTTGTCAAGCATATGAACACTGACATTAGGCATCTTGGCACTTTCGCTAAAAAAACGTTGAGATAAAGAGTCGTCATAGGACGGGTGACTGGCAATAACTAATGTTCTAATCATAAAGAAAATCAATCCTTTCCCTATAGATGTAACATAATTCTGGCAAAAACGGAACTACTCTGCTTTTAAATTAGAAGGATAAATGTGAGAGAGGCTAAAGTCATTATTGGTTCAGTGAAATCTTTACTGACTTGAATCGTCCGTCTTTTTTTGCTATACTGTTTAGTGAATTGAATAGAAGACAGACAAAGGTTGAGCATTTCGATGCTTCAAGGATCACGTTCTCCAAGGGGTGAGGAGAACATTCTTGAAGGCGTGCCGATCTTTTTTTTGAAGGCATACTTCTTTACGAGGTATGCCTTTTTTGTGTCTATTTTTCAATTGTCTTGTTTACTTTGACAATAGGAGGGATATTTTGATGGAAGAGGCACTGAAACGCCTGCAAGAGGCAGAAGCCTATAATCAACAGCAGATGCAGCAATTGCAACGAGCGCTGTCTGATTACGAAGAAGAGAAGCAGGAGGAACTACAACAGCGTGTACTTGAATTGAGAGCAGCATGTCTGCGTGAACAGTCCGCACTTGAACAACAATTACAACAAACGTTGCAAAAAACGACGGAACAGATCGAAGCAGAGAAACAACAGTTTATTGCAGATCTCCAAGAAAATGTTCGTCGCTGTCAAGAACAAGTGGTCGATCAGATCGTTGAAGGAGTGATCCAAACTTATGGCAGTCACGAAACTAAGTAAGCTGACCTTGATCGCCCCCGAAAACCATCAAGAGCGGTTATTGAAAAAACTGCAAAGCTTACAGATGGTTGAGATTGAAGATGTCTTTGAAAATGCAGAAAATCAACCATGGCTCAAAGAATTTTTTGCTGATTATCAACAAGAGACAGCGACTAGCTACGCAGAGACGCTTCGCAGGATCCAAGAAGCAATCTTGTTCATTCGGCGACAAGGCGGAAGCGGCAAAATACGAGAGTGGCAACGCCAATCTTTACAACTGCCTGCATTTGAAGACTCCTTTCAAGAGCAAACTGTCTTGACGCTTGTCGAACAAATTGAAGAGTTGCAGTTGCAATGGCAAAAAAATCATGAAGCGATGCAAGCCGCTTCTCAATCAGAAACCTGGGGAATGGAATGGCAAAACCTGGATGTTTCTCTCGAAGAAAAAGAGTTGGCATTTGCCACTTTCTTTTGTGGCAGTGTTGAAAGTTCTCATTGGGAAGCCATATCAGCGACCCTCAAACAACTTGATGCTGTTTACCTGGAAATGATTTATTCGGATACAAAAAAGACAAATTTCAGTTGTCTTTACCCGAAGAAGCTTTCTGCAGAAGTTGAGAATGTTTTTCAGCGATATAGTGTAAAAAAAGAAAATACGGACAGTCTGAAAAAACCAAAAGTGCTGTTGCACGAGGCCCAGGCAAAACTGCGAGAGCTAGCGGATCAGCGAAAACAGCTGGCAAATCAGATTGGCACGTATAAAACTAAGATTGCTTGTTTGCAGCAAGCAGAAGAATATTTTTTGACAAAAGAACAACGAAAAATGGTACGAAAACGATTGGTCACTGGCAAACATCATACTGTTTTGAGAGGCTGGGTCGCGCAACAAGATCAACAGACTCTTGAAAAAGAGCTGGCAGATTCTTTTAACGGCGAAGTCTATTGCTCATTCAATGAACCTACCTTAGAAGAATTGACTGCGAATCAAGTTCCAGTCAAATTGCAAAACGCTTCGTTTATCAAACCATTTGAAATGTTGACGGAAATGTATAGTTTGCCTAAATATGATGAGATCGACCCAACGCCTTGGATGACACCTTTTTATTATGTCTTCTTTGGGATGATGGTTGCTGATTTGGGCTATGGCGGATTGATGGCACTGGTGACCACTATCGGCCTGCACTTTTTCCGTTTACCTAAAGGGACGAAACGGTTTATGAAGCTGTTTCAAACATTATCCGTTCCTACGATGATTTGGGGATTGATCTATGGCTCGTTTTTCGGAGCGACTTTGCCATTTCATTTGTTATCGCCAGCGAAAGACTTTATGGCTATTTTTGGATTATCCATGATTTTTGGAGGAATCCAATTGTTTACAGGTCTTTATTTGGCCGCGAAGGAAAATATTCGCAAGAAAGATTTTTTAGCAGCTGTCAATCAAGGCTTTTCTTGGCAAGGCTTGCTGGCGGGACTTTTGGTTGCTGCTGCCGGAAATTGGCTCTTTACCGCCCCAGCACTCGTCACATTAGGATTGATTATAGCAGGACTTAGCGGGCTGCTGATCGTGATTGTGCCGATCATTAAAGGAAAGTCCAAAGTTGGCGGTTTTTTCATGGGGATCTATGATCTCTATGGGGTAACAAGCTATATTGGCGATTTTGTCAGCTATAGTCGTTTGATGGCGTTAGGGATCTCTGGCGGCAGTATCGCCGCTGCCTTTAATTTATTAGTGGGCTATATGCCGCCGGTAGCACGATTTTCTGTTGGGATCATCCTGTTAGTGATCTTACAGGCGCTAAATATCTTTTTGTCATTACTAAGTGCTTACGTGCATGCAGCGCGTTTACAATATGTAGAATTTTTTGGCAAATTCTTTACAGGTGGCGGCCGGGCGTTCGACACCTTTAAGCCGAGTGAAAAATATGTCGATTTTGAAAAAGAAAATGGAGGAAAGAAAGATGATTGATTACTTGATTAATAACAACGGTGGAATGGTATTTGCGATTATAGGAATGGGAATCGCAACGATTTTTTCTGGAATTGGTTCAGCAAAGGGTGTTGGAATGACAGGGGAAGCAGCTGCGGCGTTGACAACGAATCAACCTGAGAAATTTGGGCAGGCACTGATTCTACAGTTACTGCCAGGAACCCAAGGTTTGTATGGTTTTGTGATTGCCTTTATGATCTACGGCAGTTTGGCAGCAGAGATGTCGACGGTGACCGGAATGGCCTATTTGATGGCTTCATTGCCGGTAGCTTTTACCGGATTGTTCTCTGGGATCGCACAAGGAAGAGTGGCCGCATCAGGGATTCAAATTTTAGCTAAAAAACCGGAACACTTTTTCAAAGGAGTTATGTTCTCAGTCATGGTGGAAATGTACGCGATCTTAGGCTTCGTTATTTCTTTCCTACTGTTAGGGTCCATTTAAAGGAGGCGACAAGCAATGGAGGCAATGGATGCCATCGACAAAATGATTGCTGAACTAGATCGGGAAGCAAAAGAAAAACGGCAAGCAATCGAAACGGACACTAAAACAAGGATCGATGCCGATTTTGCAGCTGCCTGGTCCCAAAAAGAACTAGAAATCAAGCGCCATTCAGCAGAAGCAAAAAAACAAATCGAAAAAAACTATCAGCAAGACATGAATCGGCGAATGAAAGCAGCTAAACAAGAAGGGATTAAACAAGCTCATAAAGAACTGGAGACATTATTCGCGGCAGCTTATCAAAAAATGAATGGATTGGCGCCTGATACAGTCCAACATCTGGCGGAAAATACATTAATGCAATTACCCGTTTCGGGAGAAGTAATCTTTCGTTGTGGACAGCAACAGTCAGCAAGTTTGACAAAAGATTGGTTGACTGCTGTCAATCAAAGGTTGCCTTATCTTGCAAGGATGGGCAAACCATTGGAGCAAGCAGGGTTTATAGTAGAAGACAATGGCGTTTTCTACAATTTCACCTACCAAGCTTTACTAGAAGAATACAAAAATGAAACGAGAGAACATTGGCTGAAAGTGATCCAAAAAGGAGGGTAAGCTATGGCGAGCTATCATCAATTGAATCCACTGATTCGGATCAAAGAGACAACCTTGCTTCAAATGCAAGATTGGCAGCAGCTGATTGCAGCAGAGTCTATGGATCAAGTAATGGCAATCTTGCAGCAAACGAATTATCAACGTTATCTGGGCGCTGATTTTTCCGAAAAATTTGAGGGGTATCTGGATCAAGAAATGCTGACAACCATACAAGAATTAGCAGAAAACGTTCCAGATCCTGATGTGCTTCGTTTGATCATGCTGCCGTATACCTTTCATAATTTGAAGGTATTGACCAAAGAAGATGTAACAGGGAGAGATTATAGCAATTTACTGATCGAAGATGGATTCTATACGATCGATGAACTAAGAAATGCCATCCAAACAGGATCTTCGGAAAGTATACCGTCTAAAGTCATTGAAACGATCCAAGCGGTAAGGGAATACTTAGAAGGTTCTGCTGTTTTGCAAGGGATCGATATTATTTACGATCGCCGCTTTTTACATGAGCAACGACGCCTAGCCGAAAAAATAAATATTCCAGCACTGACACATGCGGTGATCACAGGAATCGACCTTACGAATATCACGATTGCTGCACGTTGTTTGCTGCAAAAAAGATCAAAAAGTTTTATGGCGGCTGTTTTAGTCAGTGTGGGAAGTATTCCCAAAGAAGATTATCTCGCTTTTGCGGAAACCTCCTTCACTGACTATCTCGCCTTTTTGAAACAAACTGGCTATCAAGAAGCGCTACTGCCGCTATTACAAGAGACCACGATCGATTTTGCTGCATTGGCACTGGTGAAAGATGACTTAGTTACTCAGCAGTTCGTAGCTGCTGAAGCGTTGGGACCAATGCCATTACTCGCGTTTTTAAATGCCAAAACATTGGAGATTCAGAACTTGCGGCTGATTTTGGTAGGAAAGCGCAGTGGCTTCACAGAAGAAGAGCTGAGAGAGAGGATGAGGTACTATGGCAGCTAAGATTGGTGTGATCGGCAGCAAAGAATCCGTGTTACCTTTTCAGCTGTTTGGCTTTCAAGTGTGTTACGCAACCGCAAAAGCGGAAGTGACTCGTGCCTTTCAGTGCTTAGTGAAAGAAGAGTATGCGGTGATTTACGTAACAGAAAAATGTGCGGCATTGATTCCAGAAGAAATTGCCAAATACCAACAGCAAGTTTCACCAGCGATCATCTTGATCCCAGATTACGATGGATCCCAAGGGGTAGGGCTGAAAATGATCCAGGAAAATGTCGAAAAAGCCGTTGGGCAAAACATACTATAGAATGGAGCTGATGTTGTGGAAACAGGAACAATAATTAAAGTGTCAGGTCCGTTAGTTTTAGCAAAAGATATGGGCCATGCAAGTTTAGAAGATATTTGTTATGTCGGTGATCTGGGGGTTGTTGGAGAAATCATCGAGATGAGAGGAACGATCGCTTCGATCCAAGTTTATGAAGAAACGTCAGGTATCGGACCAGGAGAACCCGTCCGAACAACAGGAGAACCGCTGTCTGTTGAGTTAGCACCGGGAATTATGTCTCAAATGTTCGACGGGATTCAACGGCCATTAGAAACATTTATGGAGCTGACCCAAAGTAACTTTTTGAAACGAGGGGTCCAGCTGCCTGCATTGGATCATGAGAAAAAATGGACCTTTGAACCGACCATTGCGGTGGGAACGGAAGTTACTCCAGGAATGGTTATCGGGGTCGTCCAAGAGACGCCATTGCTCCTCCACAAAATTATGGTGCCTAATGGCGTTACAGGACGGGTCAAAGAAGTTTTTGCTGGTGATTTTACGATTGATGAAACGGTTTATATTCTTGAGACACCAAAAGGAGAACGCTCCTTTTCGATGTTGCAAAAGTGGCCCGTACGGCACAGTCGTCCAGTCAAACAGAAATTAAATCCGGTAGAGCCAATGATCACTGGGCAGCGAGTGATCGACACTTTCTTTCCAATCGCAAAAGGGGGAGCCTCTGCGGTCCCTGGCCCCTTCGGTGCGGGAAAAACAGTGGTCCAACATCAAATTGCTAAATGGGCAGAT
This sequence comes from Enterococcus sp. AZ091, assembly GCF_051714805.1. NCBI lineage: Bacteria > Bacillati > Bacillota > Bacilli > Lactobacillales > Enterococcaceae > Enterococcus > Enterococcus sp. AZ091. The sequence goes on from NZ_JBIOSO010000001.1 coordinate 2,147,908, forward strand.
GTGGACTTAGTGGTCTATGTAGGCTGCGGAGAACGGGGCAATGAAATGACGGATGTCATGAATGAATTTCCGGAACTGATTGATCCACGAAGTGGCGAATCCTTGATGGCTCGTACTGTACTGATCGCGAACACTTCCAATATGCCGGTTGCCGCTCGGGAAGCTTCTATCTATACCGGAATCACGATTGCGGAGTATTTCAGAGACATGGGGTATTCTGTAGCGATTATGGCCGATTCCACATCTCGTTGGGCGGAAGCGTTGCGAGAAATGTCCGGTCGCTTGGAAGAGATGCCAGGTGATGAAGGCTATCCTGCCTATTTGGGCAGTCGCTTAGCCGAGTATTACGAACGATCCGGTAAAGTGATTTGTTTAGGCTCGGAACAAGAAGGGAGCATAACTGCCATTAGTGCAGTATCTCCATCTGGAGGGGACATCTCCGAACCTGTCACGCAAAACACCCTGCGAGTGGTGAAAGTTTTCTGGGGGCTGGATGCCACGTTAGCTCAAAAAAGGCACTTTCCCTCTATCGATTGGCTAAAAAGCTATTCCCTGTATGAGAATGAAATGGGCGCTTATCTGGATCGTCAGTTGCAAGTGGATTGGTCGAAAAATGTGACTACGGCTATGCGGATGCTGCAAAAAGAAGCTGAACTTTCTGAAATTGTGCGTCTAGTTGGGATTGATGCCTTATCGGATAAAGATCAACTACTGTTAGAGATCACGAAGTCATTGCGAGAAGATTTTTTACAACAAAATGCCTTTGATGCTGTTGATACTTTCACTTCTCGAGAAAAACAATTTGAAATGCTGCAGACCATTTTACTGTTTCATGACGAAGGTCAAAAAGCTTTAGAATTAGGCGCCTATTTGACAGAAATCTATCAGGGAACAGAACGTCTGCGAGATAAAATCGCTCGCATGAAATATCTTCCGGAAGATGATTTAGAAGGAATCCGCAAATTGGAAAGCGAGATAAAAGATACGATGAAAGAAATCTTGCAGAAAGGAGATCGTACGGATGATCAAAGAATATAAAACGATCGGGGAAGTTGTCGGTCCTTTGATGGCGGTCGATCGTGTCTCAGGAGTGAAATATGAAGAGCTGATCGAAGTACGTCTGCAAAATGGTGAAATTCGTCAAGGTCAAGTCTTAGAAATTCAAGAAGATAAAGCACTGGTGCAAATCTTTGAAGGTACTGGCGGAATCAATTTACGAGAATCCAGTGTGCGCTTCCTCGGACATCCGTTAGAGCTAGGTGTTTCTGAAGAAATGATTGGCCGGGTTTTTGATGGGTTAGGACGAGTCAAAGATGGTGGTTCAGAAATCATTGCTGAGAAACGAATGGACATCAATGGGGAAGTAATCAACCCGATGGCTCGAGATTACCCAGATGAATTTATTCAAACTGGCATCTCTTCTATCGATCACTTGAATACGCTTGTTCGCGGTCAAAAATTACCGATTTTTTCTGGTTCTGGTCTGCCGCATAAAGAATTAGCTTCTCAAATCGCTCGTCAAGCGCAAGTGCTCGACACAGAGGACGACTTTGCGGTTGTTTTTGCAGGTATCGGGATTACGTTTGAAGAAGCAGAATATTTCATGGAAGATTTTCGCCAAACCGGAGCGATTGATCGGTCTGTTGTCTTTATGAATTTGGCAAATGATCCGGCAATTGAGCGAATTGCTACGCCGCGAATGGCTCTCACAGCTGCCGAATATTTAGCTTATGAAAAAGGGATGCATGTCTTAGTTATCATGACGGATATGACCAACTACTGTGAAGCGTTGCGGGAAATATCAGCTGCCCGTCGTGAGGTACCTGGGCGCCGAGGCTATCCTGGTTACCTCTATACGAATCTTTCCACATTATACGAGCGAGCTGGCCGCTTACGGGGAGTGAAAGGGTCGGTGACCCAAATCCCTATATTGACGATGCCAGAAGATGACAAGACCCATCCTATTCCTGACTTGACTGGTTATATCACAGAAGGTCAAATCATTCTTTCAAGAGAGTTATACAAAAACGGCATCCAGCCGCCGATTGATGTCTTGCCTTCTCTTTCTCGGCTGAAGGACAAGGGAACAGGTGAAGGCAAAACTCGTAAAGATCATGCATCAACGATGAATCAACTCTTCTCTGCTTATGCGCAAGGGAAGCAAGCCAAAGAACTCGCAGTCGTTTTAGGGGAGTCAGCACTATCTGATGTCGATAAAATCTATGCCAAGTTTGCGGAACGCTTTGAGAATGAATACCTGGATCAAGGTTATCAAACAAATCGGTCCATTGAAGAAACGTTGGATCTTGGGTGGGAACTGTTGGCGATGCTGCCGAAAGTAGAATTGAAACGGATCAGCGATGCGTTACTAGAGGCGTTTTTACCACAAGGAGAGGATGCAGATGAGCAGACAAACCGTTAATCCAACTCGCATGGAACTAAGCCGCCTCAGCAAACAGTTGACGACTGCCAAAAGAGGTCATAAACTGTTAAAAGACAAACAAGATGAGTTGATGCGTCAGTTCATCGAACTGATCAAACAAAACAACCTTTTGCGTAAAGAAGTAGAAACACAATTACATCGTGCCATGAAGGCTTTTCGCCTAGCCAATGCCACGATCAATGAAAAGTACATTGAAGAAATGTTCATCTTGCCAGCAACAGAAGTTTCTCTTGATGTCTCAACCAAGAATATCATGAGTGTGGAAGTGCCTGTGATGCAATTCGACTATGATGATGTGGTGATGCAGGCACCGATCGAGTATGGGTTTGTGAACTCGAATGTTCCTTTGGATCTGGCAATGGGACGTTTCACCGATGTCTTGCCTAAACTATTGTCTTTGACAGAGATCGAAAAGACCTGTCAATTGCTGGCGGATGAGATAGAACGAACACGCCGCCGGGTCAATGCGCTAGAATATTTGACGATACCAGAATTGGAAGAGACGATCTATGGGATCAAAATGCGTCTTGAGGAAAATGAACGCGCCAATGTTACTCGGATGATCAAGGTAAAAAATAAAACAAAGTGAATGCCACGTCAGTCGAAAATCTGCTTGGCACAAAGGTAGGAAAGAAAGATGAAAAAAAGAATGTCCAAAAAAATCAGTGCACCGCAGCTGGTTACACTGGTCTTTATGATGTTGATCTTGATGGGAACTGGGTTGCTTATGTTACCAGTTGTAACAAATGATGGGCAAGGTGTGCCTTTCTTAGATGCATTGTTTACCGCAACTTCCGCGATTTGTGTGACAGGACTTTCGACTTTTTCCATTTCTGAACAGTATAATATGGGCGGACAAGCGATTCTTTTGATCTTGATCGAAATTGGGGGGATCGGTTTTATGTCGATCCCAGTTTTCTTTTATATCTTAGCAAAAAAAAGGGTCAATTTAAGCACTCGGATGATTCTAAGAGAATCCCTCAATCTTGACCGAATGTCTGGCGAATTTCAATTGGCTTGGTACATTATCCGCATCGCATTTTTGATTCAATTTTTAGGGATCTGCCTGTTGGCTCTGTCTTTTGTGCCACGCTTTGGTTGGCAGCAAGGCCTATGGTTTAGTATTTTTCACGCCATTTCTTCCTTTTGTAATGCTGGATTTGATCTTTTTGGGAATAGTCTGGTCTCTTTTCAGTCGGATCCTTTTGTTTTAGGGGTCATTAGTCTTTTGATCATTGCCGGCGGCTTAGGGTTTCTGGTCTGGTTTGACTTGTTAGCTACTTCAAAAAGACGCTCGTTGCACAGCCGTATTGCCTTGTTGGCAATGATTGTTTTGCTGATTTTAGGGACGGTTGGTTTTTATGTGACCGAATATCACTCCAGTATCGTATCAGGCGATTCCATTGTTAGTCGCTTTTTCCAGTTATTTTTTCTTGCTGTGACCCCTCGAACGGCTGGATTTTATAGTATCGATTATGGCCAGATGAGTCAGGCTGGGTTAATGTTGACGATGATTCTCATGTATATCGGCGGTACTTCTGGATCGACTGCCGGAGGGCTGAAAACCACGACGGTCTCAGTGTTGATCATTAAGATTCGTAGTTTGTTGAAAGGGCGCAAACGAGCTGAAGTTTTTGGCAGAACGATCAAAGAGGCGGCTGTTTCGCGGGCGTTTACGCTCTTTTTCTTAACACTGAGTCTTTGCTTTATTGCCATCTTCTTATTATCCATCACAGAATCGATGCCGGGGAATTCTCAGTTTGGACTGGAATACATTGCTTTTGAAGTTTTTTCGGCTTTTGGAACAGTTGGATTAACAATGGGATTGACTCCGTATCTTTCTGTATTTGGTAAATTATTGATCATCTTATTGATGTTTATTGGTCGTGTAGGCATCATGACGGTTGCTTTTTCATTGATGACAAAAGCCAACCGCCGAGAAGCCGGATACAAATTCCCGGATGAAACGGTCATGATTGGCTAAGATCTGTTATTAATAGTTGTTTTGGATCAATGGAAATCATCCCCGAAAAATATTGCCGACTTTTAGGTTAGTTTAAGGTTTCTCGTCTAAGATCTTCCTAAGAACTAAATGAGTCAGTTGCAGCATTTCGTTAGAGCTGCTAGGACAATCCAAAGGTGGGAAGACCATGAGCTTGTGGGAATTGTGGTTTGTAGGAAAAACTTTTGTGACCGTGTTGCTAGTCGTTTTTTTACTAGAATGGCTGTACTTGTTACGGAAACTTTCAAGAAAATCGCAGCAGTTGATCTATTTACTGCTGATTTTGGTTGAATGGCTCAGCAACGGCTGGATCGGGCTCCTAACAAGTTTAGTATGCGGAACGTATTTTTTCGGGCATTGGAAAGAGCATGCTGATACGACTGCATCGATTCAATCGACAGTGTATGGTGATGGGCAAGAGGGTACTGAAAACTTGATGCAAAAATACTAGCATGGCTTGGGTCAATGGGAACTATTGCCGCTGATCTGCTTCTTCATAGAAAAGACACTGCTAGTTAAAAAGAACCTGTGGTAAACGAAAAGATAACTTTTCGCAGAACGGGTTCTTTTTGATAGGATTCAGTGAGTGATTTACGCCGTTTTGCTTACTACGTGGAAATAGCCTTCTTTGTCTTGAATGATCCAGACATTTTGATTGTCATTCTTGACGATGACGATTCCTTGTACGACCTCATTGGTGACTGTGCGAAATTCTTCTTTATTCATTTCGATACCTCCAAGGTAGATTCCAATTATTTTCAGAAGGGGGCAGCACGACAGTAGAGAAAAAGCCGTGCTGCAAAGCAAAAAGAAAATTAATTGGTAGCTATAGTATACAGGCAAGATATTGAGTTCTAGTCAATTTCATGTAAATAATCGGTTAAAGGAGAATCAATCTGTCAAAGAAAAACGCAGTTTCATTTTGGTATTGCCTCTTTCCACCATTTCTCCTAGTAATTGAGTGGCATGTGATAAGTAAAGCCGGGCCATTTCACGGTTGGCTTCTTCCAATAACTGATTTGTTAATGGGATTGTCTGATCGATCTTCTGTTGAATCGCTAAACAATTTGCCATGATTGTTTGTTCAAACCGTTCTGCTAGATCGCTGTATAGATCATAGTCTTGATCCCCGATCAGTGCTAATGTTTTAGTCAACCAATAGCTATTTCCCGGATCGTAAGTAGTGGTGGTATCACAATAACCTTTCGGGGTCTCATTCACATTGCTGTAAAAAGGGACCACTCCATTGAAGGTATTGGGACCAAAAGCTAGCCAGTGAACGCCTGCAATTTCATCAGGTACGTGACTGCGCACTTGGAGAATATGCACTTGCTGATTGCGATTGAGAGCAATCGAACGAAAGCGAGTTCTCTCACTAGCCGTTCCATTCCCGTACGGATCATAAGGGGTATTTTGAAAATGACTGCTCAACGCCCACTTTACATCCATCACGCTGATTTTCTTTTTCGGAAGACAAATGAAAGGTAGATCTTGGTCAAGCGGATCCGACGCGGTTTCGCTGAACTGTTTTTGGATATACCAAGCTCTAGGGTTGTTATAACGAGTATCTTTTTCTGTTGCACTGCCGAAAATATGACGTAAATTGATTCCTTCAAAGTCTGGATTTAAGTGATTGCTGACAATCATATCAGGTAAATCGTCGGAAAATAAAGTATCTTGAGAATCAAAATCGAAGGTAGCGATATTCATTCGATTCGGGGCGATCACATAAGCATCATCAGGAATTCGGATCGCTGCCCAATGATGTCCGCCAATCGTTTCCATATACCAGATTTCTTCTCGATCGGCAAAAGCCAAACCATTAGACTCATAGGTACCATAAGTTTCTAGTAACTCGCCTAAGCGTAAGACTCCTTCTCGAGCAGAACGGATAAAGGGAAGCACGATACTGACAAAATCTGCTTCTCCAATGCCTTCTGTTACCAAAGGATCGATAGCTAAAACTCTCGCATTGGTAGTGATCGTTTCTGTGGCGGTCATGGCGACATTGGCGCTGTTGATTCCTGAAGCAGCCCAGACTCCTTGAGATTCATCTGCCTCAGGCGTAGAAGTATACCTTAGGGGATCTTTCGGTAAAGGAATACTGCACCCGCTTAAAACAGCATGGAACGTAGCAGGCTGTTGTTCAGGTTGGATTACGACAAATTTTTGTGGTAGGGACACTGCCCCGGCATCTTCATTGCGAGCAATGAGGGTCGAGCCATCGAGTGATGCGTTTTTGCCTACCAGCATGGTTGTACAAGAAGCTGATTTGCGTGTCATTGACAAAACTCCGATCTTCAGATTATTTTGTTGATAATTGAACATAGTATAGCGAGTAAAAGACAAATTGACAATCAACTTTCGACTAAAAATTAGTTCGCTTTCTGTGTGACTTTTAGTAAAATAGGAAAGAAGGAGTGAAGAAAATGAAACGAATCGTTATTTTTAGTTTGCTGTGGCTGGCAGGGATTGGGTTGAGCGGCTGTTCTGAAGCTACTACCCAGACAACAACGACTGGCAGCAATCAAGCTACAGCTAGCTCGGTGGTTAAGCAACAGACGGCTGAGATCTCATTTGTGAACAAGACAGATGCGCAGCCTGAACAAATACCAGCCAAAACGGTGTCATTCAAAGAAGGAACCTCTTTAATGGAGATAATGAAGGAAAATTTTGATTTAGTGGAAGACAAAGGCATGATCACCAGTATTGAAGGATTAGCGCAAGATGAAGCGGCTGGTTATTATTGGACCTATACGATCAATGACGAGATGGTCAATACCGGCGCAAAAGATACATCTCTTACCGAAAAGGATCGAGTCGTTTTTACCTATGAGAAATTTTAAACCGACAAAAATGTCTTTTTCCGTGCAAGAGATTGCTTATCTTGCTTTGCTAGTAGCAGCATCAGTGGTGGGGCGTACATTGTTTCAACCACTGCCAAATGTACAACCAATGACCGCTATTTTCTTATTGGTGGCTCTTTATTTAGGCTGTGTCAGAGGACTGATCGTCGCATTGTTATCCCTTTTGATTACGAATTTTTACATGGGGATGGGGATTTGGACGATTGCTCAGGCAGTAAGTTATACAGTCGTGATCCTCATGATGAGCGGATTAAGACATGTTCCCATCGTTAAACGTTCCTTGATCTTGCAAGTGATTTTTAGTATTTTAGCAGGGTTCCTTTATGGATTTGTGGTCTCCTTACTCAGCGTGTATCTGCTAGGCTTACCAAGCTTTTGGGGCTATTATCTGCAAGGAATAAGTTTTGATACGCTGCATGCTGTTGGAAATGGCTTCTTTTATGGACTACTTGCGCCAATATTTCGACGACTTTTTCACCGTTATTATCCAGCTAAAAAGCTCATCCATTAGTGCAATCTGCTGATTCAGCGCTTTATTGCATTCATTGCTAGTGTCATTGATCTGTCTCAAAGAATGATCAATGACACTGGTTTTTATATCGATATCTGGCAAGATCCTCCTTGTAGATGCTGCTACAAGCATAATTGTGTTGTTCTCTTACAAAATCGGGTATTCTTAACCTATACTGGAAAGGGAGCGGTTTCAATGAAGTGGATCGTAAAAAAAGAAGATCTAGAAGCATATCGGACGAGATTCAATGGGAAACTGGCTGGCTATGCTGAAGAAGCTAAAGTAATGGCGATTCCTTTGCCAAAGTATTATATCGTAATCGTTGATGAAGAAAAAATTAGTTTGATTCAATTGGATTTGAACTTTGAACAAAAAGCCATGGAAACCGTGCTGATCCATGAGATCACCACATTGAAAATTACTGGTGTCATGAACAAAAAAGTGTTGATCCAGACGCCTTCTAAAACTATCAAGGTTTTGATTAAACCGATGGCGATCGGAATCAAAGAAGAGCAGCAACAGTTGATCGATACGTTTACCCGGATGGCGAGCTGACTACTTATTTTATAGGAAAAATCAAAAACGGATCAAACGCCAAGCTGGCGGATTGATCCGTTCGTTTATTCTGGGGTTCCCACAATTTTGATGTATTCATCGATATTTTTGATTTTCATATGTTTGATCACTAACTGTTCACGTTTGTTCCATTTGCCTTCGACTTCTAGCTGGTACTTGTTGAGAGGTAAGCGTAAAACGTAACTAGAAAGGTAACGGTCTTTAATAATACAGTTGATGATTTTATGGTCTTCTAATAATTGGATTCCAGTCAGCATCATCGGAGTTTCTTGAAAAACACGACTGTTGACTAACAATCCTACATGTGTTTCATTCATTATTCGATCCTTTCTGAGAAAAATAAATTCTCGAATATTCTTCTTTTCTATGTTACCCGATTTATCTAGGAAAGGCAATTCTGGAAAAACACCTAGCAACGCAAATCACGGAATAAAACAACTGGTGAAGAGGAATCACTACACGATTGAATGGCAGAAAGTTTTTACAGAAAAAAGACACAGAAAAAAAGATACAGAAAAAAAGACAGAATAAAGAGATCTGAAACGGCGAGACAAAAGGAATGAACACAAAGAATGAATAAATAAGAAGCACACGAATAAACAAGGATTTTTGATGGCGCTTAAAGAGAAAGCGTGTGAAAACATATCATTTCTTAACGTTTAAAAAAGGCAACTTTTTGTTTGAAGTAGCTTAGAGAAAGGGAGTTAAGCAGAAATACGTTCTTCTAGAGGAAATGGCACCTGTAAAAGAACGAGGACTGCAAGCTTGAAAACAGGCATTTCAGCAGATTTCTGTTAAAATAATAACTATAAAAGAATTGGAGGAGACACATATGAAAAAATCTGGATTCGTAGTAGGTTTGATTGGCGCGGCTTTTGGTCTGGCAGTTTATAATAAAATGCAGAAGATGACTGTCAACAAAGATTCTGTTAAAGGCAAAGCAAAAGAAGTTGCGGGAAATGTCGTTGGCAACGAAAAAATGCAAGCAGAAGGAACATTGGATCAGGTTGTCGGTGCTTCTAAAGAAGTACTAATGGACTTGAAAAATTCTGTGTCCTCTGCCATTGGGGTTGGAACTCCAGACAAGGTGGCTGGTAAAGCCAAAGAGGCAGCAGGCGATATCACGGATGATCCGACAAAAAAAGCAGAAGGCTTTGTTGATCAAGCAGCAGGGCATTCTAAAGAAATCATTGCAGATCTTAAAGACAAATCTGAGTCAATGGCACAAGATGTCAAAGATAAATTCGACCAAAAATAGGATGTAGTGAGAGACAGGCACAGAGGGCCTGTCTTTTTTTTGTGGCTTTTTTTGCAAACAAAAACAATGATCCTGTCACCTGAAGAGCGACAAGAACGAAGGATCGTTGTGCAATGATGGGATCGCTGACAAAAGTAGTAATTGATGCTTGACACATGAATGTACGTTCATATATAATAAAAATGTAGATATGAACATATATTCATTTGTAAGCAAATGATGCACTAACTTTGAAGGAGGCTTTTCTTATGTCTACCCACTCTTGCAATCATTCAACACCACACACCCATGCAGCAGAGGCAAGCCATTCCCATGGCAACGCCCCGTTACGCAATTATTTAGTAGGAGTTATTCTTTTTATTGCTGCTTTATTGGTACCGCAATTGGTCGTTAAAGATTTATTATACAGTGCCGCTATTCTTTTAGCAGGGTATCATATTATTTGGGAAGGGATCGAAGACACCATCAAAGATACCCGCAAAAGCAGACACTTTAAACCGAATGTTCATTTATTAATGACATTGGCTGCCTTTGGTTCAGTATTGATCGGCAACTTCAATGAAGCTGCCTTGCTGATTCTGATTTTTGCCGGGGCTCACTTTTTGGAAGAGTATGCAGAGGGCCAAAGCCGCAAAGAAATCACGAACCTCTTGAAGTTGAATCCGACAGAAGCCCGTCTGGTTAAGGCAGATGGCAGCATTGAGAAAATTGCAGCAGAGCAAATCAAAAAAGGGGATAGGCTGCAAGTTTTACCAGGGGACCAAATCGCAACAGACGGTAAAATTCTCTCGGGAATCAGCAGCATCAACGAAGCCTCCATCAACGGTGAAAGTGTTCCCCGTGAAAAAACTGTAGGGGATGAAGTTTTCGGAAGTACGATCAACGGTAACGGCACTTTTATGATGGAAGTGACAAAAGACAGCAGTGAGACAGTTTTTGCTAAAATACTCTCTGTTGTGGAATCGGCACAAAACAATCAATCAAAAACAGAAACCCGCATCAAAAAAATCGAGCCGCTTTATGTGACAACGGTCTTGATTTTGGTACCCTTATTTATTTTGACAGCACCCTTTCTTTTTGGTTGGGATTGGTCAACCAGTTTTTACCGGGGACTAGTGATGATGATCTCTGCTTCGCCCTGTGCATTAGCCGCTAGTGCAGTACCTGCTAGCTTGTCTGCTATCTCAAACTTAGCAAAACGGGGCATCTTATTTAAAGGCAGTTCTTATCTTGCAAATATGGGACAAACAAAAGTAGCCGCCTTTGACAAAACTGGCACATTAACGATTGGTCAACCACAAGTGACCGATGTTTTCTTTGCTGAAGAAACAACTGAAGCGCACCGTCAAGAGTGGGTATCGCTGATCTTGGCCATGGAAAAGCAAGCAAATCACCCATTAGCGGCTGCCATCGTAGAGCATTTTGAGAAACAAGAAAAGGCACAACCATTAGAACTTTCCGTTAACAACCAAATTGGTTCCGGTCTGACGGCTGTAGTTGAGGGAAAAACCTATCGAATTGGCAAGCCAGCGGCGACGTTTGCGCATTCATCATTTGCTGAGCAACGAGAAACCCTGGAACAATCAGGCAAAACGGTGGTTGTTTTTTCGGTGGATGATCAGCCAGTTGGACTGATCGCATTGATGGACTTACCGAATCCTCAATCTAAAGCGGTCATAGATGAACTGCAGCAATCTGGTATTCGAACAGTCATGATCACAGGAGACAGTCAAGCAGCTGGACAAGCGATTGGTGATCAGCTTGGAGTAGATCAAGTTGCTGCAAATGTTCTGCCAGAAAATAAGGCTCAGATTATCCAGCAGTTGCAAAATGAATACGGTCAGACAGTCATGGTTGGAGATGGTATCAATGATGCGCCTGCATTGGTACAGGCCGATATCGGTTTTGCTATGGGGGAAGGATCGGATGTTGCAATTGAAGTGGGGGATGCGGTGATCATGAAAAATGATCTAACACGCTTTACCTACGCACTAAAGACCGCAAAAAAACTAGATCGGATTATTTGGCAAAATATTTTCTTCTCCATGTTTATTGTGGCATTACTGATCGTATTGAATTTGCTAGGAAAAATGAATATTGGGTTAGGCGTCTTTGCTCATGAAGGCAGTACATTACTCGTCTTATTCAACAGCTTGCGCATGCTTGCACCAATGAGTGAGACAGTCGCCCATACATCAAAAAAATAATCAAAAAAACGCTTATGCTGATTTAATGGCCATCCAGCATAAGCGTTCGCTTTTTTATTAAACAATGTCATTGATTGTACGCTGCAGAAGAGCGAGGAAATTGGTCGATTTTTGCTAAGCGCTGATCGATTCGTTTGATGATGCCTTCTGAAAACTCGAGATTCCGGATAGAAGAGCGAGCCGCAAGCAATAATTGTTTTTCTTGCATCAAATCTTCTTGGATTCGATAGATATTGGCTAAGCGTTCCACATATTCATAATGGGTGTAGTCCGTCTGGCTGATCAAAAACTTCAATAGATCTGCTGCCTGCATATACGCTTCTTGCGTATAATAAGTGATGGCTTCCCGGTATAACTTGATTTCAAATTCTTCGATTTTTTGGGAATTTGCTTTTAAATCCCGCCATTCGTTGATTGAAATTTTTTTTTGGATATTTCCCAAATCATCATACAAAAAAATCACAGGGACGTCATTGGGATGTTTTGTTTCTTGTTTGATTTTTTTCATGTCGTACCTCCTGCGTTTTTTGCTCCGTTTTTACTGATCATTTCTCGTTGATACAGTCTATTGTAAAAGCAAAGCAACAAAAAGTCTACATGAAGATGTCAAAAGAATTGTTCTTTTAGCGCATTCTCATCTTAATAACTACGTTTTCTTTGAAAATGATTGATTAAATCCGAGATCCCCATAAAAATCAAGACTCCGCCAAAAATTTGGAAGAACAAAAGCCACGTTTGAAACGGATTGAAAACAAGAATGATACCTGCCACAATCACGAATAAACTGAAAAGCAAACCAGTGATAAATGGTAAGCCATTGCGTTTTTGATTAAAGCTTGCCATCAAACGCGTACAGCCACTGATCGTGATCATGATTCCCAAAAAGAATGGTACGATCGATAATAGTCCCTTTGCAAAAACGAGAATAGCTGCGGCGGCAATCAAAAGCAGGATCCCCGTTGTCATCTGCATATTCACATAGCCGGTTTGCCGTTTTTCTTTGTAACTGGAATAGAGATTGATCAACCCAAGGCAGGCAACATATCCGGCAACTAAATAGACAATCGTATTAAAGACACTGCGAGGAGCAATCAAAATAATCAATCCAGCAATCAAAAATAAAATCGCTCGTAATAAATCGTATCGTTGGATTTTCTCGAAAAAAGTATTCATAAGTTCAGTTCCTCCTTTTTTTTTTCTATTGTAGCGGATTTCTTTCAAAATAGAAAATAGAAACGCGTTGAAGGATAATTCTGCTTTTGAAGCAGCAAATTATTTGGTAAGATAGATGAAACAACAAAGAATGGAGAAAACTATGAGTGTATTAACGCTTTTAATGTGTCTGTTCACGGTCGTCTTGTATTTGTTTCTCGCTGTCGTCCGCAAAGACATTCAAATTGTTGCAGCCAGCCGTAAAGGCGGAAAAGCAGCAATTGCTTTCTTTTCATTGGTGGTCATTATAGCAATGTTTTTTACGGAAGAAACCTTTGAGAACCGCTTGCGAGGGGTCGTATCTGGATTGCTTTTCTTAAGTTTTGTTTTTGATAGCAGAGGGTTAGCTGAAGATCGATTCATTATTCATCCACTAAATATTCGCGGGATCTTGTATCAGGAAGTGGATCGGGTGGTACTGTATCAGGAGAGCAAGGACCAATGGATCAAAATGAATTTCTTTCGAAGAGGGATGCGAGGACCACTGTTGAAATTCGAGCGTCCAATGGAAGAATTGGTCCTGTTTTTGACGGAGCATCTAAATGAAGGAACACCGATCGATATTCTAGTTGATCAAGAGCCAAAAGGTCATTAAATTTCTTTAAGCGATCATATAAATTGAGAGAATCAATTGGCCGGGCCCCTTTGACTGCAAAAGCAAAGAGACCCGGTCAATTTTTTAATTTAAGGGACTATCCAGTTGATTTTTTTGGCAAAATTCGAGTACGCCGAATACAGGAAGCAAGCTAGGTTTCTGACCGAACGTTTTGCTATTTTTTGTTTAAGAAGAACAGGGTCTTACCCTTAAATAAAGGGAGTATGGTAGAATTGAGTATCAACTTTATTGTTTTAATTGAATAGGTTTACATACAAAGGAGGACGATGCTGTTGGTACAAATAAAAGAGGTCCTCAAAACCGTTTTGTTCGTTGCTCTGTTTGGGCTGTTACTGTTTTCGTTGCGACAATACGTCTTCACCCCTGTGATCGTTAAAGGAGATTCTATGGATCCAACATTGCATGATGGGGAGCGTGTGATCGCTATGAAAAACACCCAAATCAGCCGGTTTGATATCATCACATTTGAAGCCCCTGATGAGGTGGGAAAAAACTACATTAAGCGTGTGATCGGATTACCTGGTGATGTGGTGGAATACCGTGAAGACACTTTATTCATCAATGGGGCAGCATATGAAGAGCCTTATCTTTCTGCTTTTCGTTCAAAATTAACCGATGGTTATCCACTGACTTCTGACTTTACGATGGCTGATTTTGGTGTTGAACAAATTCCAGAAGGAAAATTGTTGGTGTTAGGGGACAATCGCCGAATCTCTAAAGACAGCCGGACCATTGGTTTGATTGATCAGTCAGCCGTATTAGGAGATGTCAAATTTATTTTTTGGCCCCTTAAAGATTTCGGAAGCATTCCGAATCAACACTCTGAGTAAGCGGAAGTCCGACTCGCTCAGAGCTTTTTTTTAAAAGAAAATTTGTTATACTATTTGTTATGAAGACAATGAAAGAAAAATTGTCAACGGATCAATAGAGAGCATCAAAACTGTTATTTTTCATGAGCAGGTTTGGTAGATGCAGGAGTTGATCTTTACTTACGATAGAAGCGACGATAAAAGTAAAGGAGTCTTCGTATGAGTTTACGATTTATACTAGGCGATGGACGCTGCGATCACGAACAAGCGATTTTGGATGCAGCTAACGCTTGGTTGGAAAAGCCACAAACAGAAGTCTTTTTTCTTGTCCCTAACTACAATAAGTTTGAACGAGAAAGAGAGATTCTGCAGGCGCTAAAACAAGGCACTGGAGATTTTGCCTCGATTCGAGCTCAAGTCTATAGTTTTCACCGTCTGGCCTGGTTCTATCTTCAACAAACTGGCTGGTTGTCAAAAACGGCCATCACAGATACCGGTGCAACCATGATCCTTCGCAAAATACTTCTCGATTTGGAAGAGGAGTTGATTCTTTTTCGAGGAGAAATCAATAAACCTGGGTTTATTCAACAACTGTTGTCTCTTTATCAAGAAATGCAGACAAGTAATATCGCAACCGAAGATCTGCATCTCGGTGGAACGATGAATAGGAGCAACGGAGAGGATGCGTTAAAGTTTTCCGAACTCGCATTGATCTTTCAGCGTTTCGAATTAGAAATGGTGACCCGGGAACTGCAAGTGGAACAACCGCTGGCACTACTAACACGTTTTCTGCAGCAAGGGTCTAAACCCAATGAATTAATGAACGATCGGCCTGATCTTTCGGAATCATTATTTATCATCAGTGGTTTTTCAGCATTTTCAACTCAAGAACAGAGTGTATTAAAAGAATTGATGAAACAAGGGCACGTCGTTGTCGATTTGCTTTTAGATCATGGATATCCCCAAGAATTACCTTCACCATTAGATTTGTTCTATGAATCGGGCCGCAGTTACCATCAATTATTTCTTGACGCTAGAACGGAAAATGTCGCCATTTATATGGATCAAAAGCTTTCACCTTCTGAAGCACAGCAAGTGACACTAGAGAAAGCTGCCGCATACAATGAAGTGGAATCCTTTTGGCGTAAAACCCAGAATCAGCTCCATTATCAGCAGCAGCAACCAGTTTCACCGTATCTAGAAATGTGGAAAGTTGGCAATCCTGAAGAAGAAGTCCGGCAGATGGCTGCGAAAATCCGCGCATTGATCAGCGAGCAAAAAGGAGCAAAACTGCGTTATCGAGACATTCAAGTCTTGACACTGCAACCAGAGATCTACCATCAATATATTCCAACGATTTTTAAAGAATATGAAATTCCGTTTTATATTGACGAAGAGCAACTCATGGCTCAGCATCCGCTCGTTGAATTCTTGAATGCCTTCTTTGCTTGTGCAGATTATGGCTTTCGTTTAAATGACATTTTTCGACTGTTGCGTACGGAACTTTATTTGCCACCAGCATTCCAACAACAAGAAGACTGGCTGGCTGCCCGGGATGCATTTCGACAATTAGTAGACATTACAGAAAACCAAGCACTGGCTCATAACTTCCAAGGAAAAGATTGGACCCGTGAGAGAGACTGGCTCTTAGTGGACTATACATTGACAGGAGAAAACGCATCTGGCATCGCTGAATTGACAGATTATACGAATCAATTGCGCCGCTATTTCCGTCAAGATATTTTTGGCTCCTTGAAAAACATTCAAGAGACAAAGACGAACCGGGAAGCTGCAGGTGCTTTATACCAATTTTTACTTTCAGCAGGTGTTGAACAGCAATTGATTCATTGGCGAGATCAAGCAATCTCACAAGGGAAACTAGAGCAAGCTCGCAACCATGAACAAACATGGCAAGCTTTGATCGATCTTTTAGATGAATTTGTGGCTATTTATGGCGATGATCCTTTCGAACAGTCACTCTTTGAAGAAGTATTGATGACGGGTTTGGAGAATCTGACTTTCGGGAAAATTCCGACAGCAATCGATCAAGTCAATATTAATCGTTTTGATCTAGTACGACCTCGGCAAGCAAAAATCACTTTCGTACCAGGATTGAATGAGACGGTGTTGCCAAGAAGGATCGAAAATAAAACATTGTTGACTAACGAAGAAAGACAACATCTCAATCAATTGTTTGCGGGAGAAAAATATCTACGCGATACGATTATCGAAAGTAGCGCCAAAGAGCCGTTTCTTTTTTATGCGATCTTATTGTCTTCCACGGATAAACTCTATTTGTCTTATGCATGCAATTTTGATACCCAGCAAAATATCAAATTGTCCCCATATCTGGCTCGTCTGCTTGAATGGTTAGATGTTTCTTTACAAGACCGGGGCATCTTATCTTTAACCAGTGATCCAGAAGCCTACGTCGGCACGTATCGGGGATTAATCTATCAGTTGAATAATCTAAGTCAGCAGGCAAGAAAAGAACGACAGAATTTGCCGGCACAGTGGCAACGGTTCAAACAGGCTTTATTGCATTCGCCTGAAAAGCAATTAGCCCTTAGAGTATTTGAAAGCCAGACCCATCAAAACATTCCAGTCCCGTTGTCTCAAGATAAAGCCGTTGCTTTATATGGGCCATCCATCTACAGTTCGATCTCGCAACTGGAGACATTCTACCAGTGTGAATACAAATATTTTGTCAGTTATGGACTACGCTTGAAAGAGCGGGAAATCTATGGACTTAACTCAGCGATGACTGGTGAATTTTTCCATGATGCACTCGATCGCTTTGTCAAAGTATTGATCAGTGAGAACATCTCATTGACGCAGTTGACCATGGATCAACGGCTCCAATTTGTTGAAAAAGTGTTGCAAGAGATTTTTGGAGAAGTCCGCTATACATTATTGTCCAGTTCGGCCAGAATGAATTTTATTCGTTATCAACTAGGTAAGACGATTCAGCGAGTAGCTTGGGCATTAACGAAGCAAGGACAAAAAATGCACTTCTCACCGCAAAAAACCGAAGTACTGTTTGGACAGATCGCTGGCGCTCAAGGGATCAATGGCATCGAGCTGCCTTTAAGCAGTGGGGGCAAACTGCATGTGCGAGGAAAAATCGATCGGGTAGATGCAGCAAAAACCGAAGAAGAGCAGTGGCTTTCAGTCGTAGATTACAAATCAAGCAGTCGTGAATTTGATTTGACAGAAGCTTACTATGGCTTAGCAATGCAGTTGATCACTTATTTAGACGTTGCGCTGAATGATGCTGTGCAGCTAGTTGGTACAGAAAATGTGCGCCCGGCTGGGGCTTATTATTTACATGTCCATGATCCAGTCTTAGATGGTCAAAAATCCTCTGAAGAGGAACGGTTGAAGCAATTCAAATATGATGGGTTGTTTCTGGATGAACCCTCATTGTTTCCACTTTTGGATCATGAATTGTCAGACAGCAGCAATTCGGCAGTTTTTCCGATTCGCAAAGACAAAAGCGGGACGTACCAAAAGACACCACAAGCCAAAAACAAGTTTTACACTGAAGAAGAGATTCGCTTGTTGAGGCAGCACAACCGCAAAAATATGCAGCAAGGTGCGGAGAAACTTCTCAGTGGCGAAATTGCCTTGAATCCGTCTTATAAGCTGAAAGACAAAAAGCGCGCCTGTGAGTTTTGCCCATTTCGCAGTATTTGCGATTTCGATGTGATGCTGCAAGAAAATAATTATCATCGTCTAGAGAATTTATCGAAAGAAGAGGTTTTACAGCGATTAAAGGAGGAAGAGAATGACTAAGATCCCTCTAAAACCACAAAATGAAACATTTACTGATACTCAGTGGCAAGCGATCTTTGATAAAGGAGACAATCTCCTTGTTTCTGCCTCAGCTGGATCAGGAAAGACCACCGTCCTTGTGCGACGTGTGATCGAGAAATTAAAAGCAGGAAGTCAGATCGACGAATTGCTGATCGTGACCTTTACCGAAGCAGCAGCAAGAGAAATGAAAGAACGGATCCAAGTAGCTCTGCAAACGGCCATTAATCAAGAAAGCCAAGAGCAAAAAAGACAACATTTCGTTCGGCAGTTGCAATTATTACCTACCGCAAATATCTCAACACTACATGCCTTTTGTTTAACGGTCATTCGGCGTTTTTATTATCTGATCGATTTGGATCCTGGATTTCGGATGCTGACAGATGAAACGGAGATTTTGCTGCTGAAAGAGGAAATCTGGACACAATTACGAGATGCACACTACGAAGCAAATGATGAAGCCTTCTTTCGATTAACCGAAAACTTCGCCAGTGATCGTTCCGATGAGACGGTTGGTGATTTGATTTTGTCACTCTATGATTTTGCCCGCGCCAACCCTGATCCAGAAAAGTGGCTGGACGGTTTAGCGGTAAATTATGAAGCCGCGGACAATTTAGGGGAGAATCACCTCTATCAGGCTCAAATCAAACCGACGTTGGTAGAAATTGCCGCAACGGCAGAGCATTTGCTGGCAGCGGCCAAACAATTTGCAGATCAGTCACCATTAATGGAAAAAGCAGCAGCACTCGTTCATGCAGAGATTTCTCAAGTCCAAGAAATTCAACGAGTTCTGGCAACAGACGATCTATCCGTCTTATATGATCGCTTGACTCATTTGACCTTTGATCGCTACCCAAGCTATCGGAAAGAAGAACAAAAAGAACTTTCACAGGAAATCAAACCGTTGCGGGATGATGCCAAAAAACTATTAGAACAACTCAAGGGATATTTTCCTTATCCACCAGCAGACATGCTGCAAATGCTGCAACTATCTGAACCGATCGTTGCGACTATGGCAGAGATGACCAAAGAGTTTTTGACTGCTTTTCAAGCCCGCAAGCTAGCAAAAGGGTTGTTGGATTTCAATGATTTAGAACATTTCACGTTGAAAATCTTATTGGGTGATGGAACAGGCAGCGATGCTTCTGTTTATTACCGCGATAAATTTGAAGAAGTGCTCGTGGATGAGTATCAGGATATCAATCGACTGCAAGAAGCGATTCTGTATTGGGTTCGGCAAGTTTCAGGAGACCATGGAAACATGTTCATGGTAGGGGATGTCAAACAATCGATCTATTCATTTCGCTTAGCAGACCCCACTTTGTTTATAGAAAAATATTTGGCATTTGAACATCAAAACGGGGGACGAAGAATCGTTTTAGCAGAAAATTTCCGTTCGCGCCGCGAAGTGCTTGATTTTACGAACTTGGTTTTTCAACAATTGATGGACGAACAAGTTGGACAGATCCCTTATGATGACGCAGCGGCTTTAGTTCCGGGATTTCCGAGTTTTCCTGAAAGCGACGCATTCATTCCGGAACTTTTGCTCTATGAAAAAGAAGCTGAAAGTACTACGAATTTGATTGAAGACAAAACGGAAGGAGAACTTCACGTCACCGCAATCAAAATTCAAGAACTAATCCAATCCCAATTTATGATCTATGATAAAAAAAGACGGGAAGAACGTCCAGTCACTTATCAGGATATCGTTTTACTGACTCCTACCCGCAAAAATAATTTGGTCATCTTAGATGTTTTCAAAAAATTCGGGATTCCTCTTGAAGTCAATGATGCACAGAACTATTTTCAAGCAACAGAGATCCAAACAATGATCGCATTGTTGCAAATCATTGATAATCCTTATCAGGACATTCCATTAGTGGCTGTTCTCCGTTCACCCATGGTAGGGCTAACGGAAGACGAACTAGCAGAGATTCGGCTAGCGGATCGTACCAGTGAGTTTTACAAAGCGGTCTTGACTTATCAAGACAACCAAAAGGGGACTGTTTCCGCTTCAAGCAAACGAGTGGATGATTTTTTAAGCGAATTGAATCGTTGGCGGGAAGCAGCTCGCAGACTGCCGATCCCAGATTTATTATGGGATATTTATGATACAACGGCTTACTTGGATTACGTGGTTGGCTTGCCAGCAGGGCAACAGCGCTATGCCAATTTGATTGCATTGATCCACCGAGCAGAGAAATATGAGAAAAGCAGTTTCCGAGGATTGTATCAATTCATCCGGTTTATTGAAAAAATGCAAGAAAAAGATAAAGATTTGGCAGAACCGTTGGCGACGCCAGCTGAAAATGCTGTGCGGGTCATGACTGTCCATGCTAGTAAAGGGTTGGAGTTTCCCGTTGTTTTCTTATTGGATACAACGAAATTTTTCAATTACCAAGACTTTCAACAGCGTTATATTTTTGAAGAACAACTTGGCGCAGGTATCCAATATATCGATGCTTCGGAAAATATCAAATATGAAACGATTCCTTTTCAAGCCATCAAACAAGTTCGTTTGAAAAAAGCCCTCTCTGAAGAAATGCGTAAACTATACGTAGCATTGACACGGGCCGAGCAGAAACTGTATTTAGTTGGTTCTTATAAGGATCGGCAGGCAGCCTTTAAAGCTTGGCAAGCGGGGTTGACACAAAGTCAGACAGTCCTTGACCCGGCTTTACGTTTAGTTGCAAGAGGCAGTCTAATGGATTGGGTCGGTTTGACATTGATTCGTCATCCAGAGATGGAGCAGGTTTTTACTGATGCCAGTGAACGAAAAATGACGATCCATCATCCTGCAAGATTCCAGATCCATTGGTGGAATCAGGATCAGATTGATCAGCAATTGCAGGTGCAGCCGCCAACAGAGGCAGTTGTGGCTCCGACACCAAGTACTACAGCCCCAGAAAGATTGCTGAACCGTTTAGACTATCAGTATCCTTACAGCAAAGCGACTCAAACCACCAGCTATCAGTCGGTCTCAGAGTTAAAACGTCTATATAATGATCCGGACGATCAAGATATTACTTTACTGGAATGGCATTCCGCGGATCAAAAATTGGCACCTCAGCGCTTTCGTTATGTTGAGACTGAATTAGCTAAACCGCGTTTTTTACAAGAACAAAAACCGCAAGCTGCTTCGATCGGGAGTGCTACGCATCTAGTTATGCAAATGTTGCCGCTGACTGAAGTACCGACGGAAGCATCCTTAGCAGCTTTTATCGATGAATTGGTTGAACGTCAGCTCTTTACGAAAGATGTTGCCGACAAAATTGATCAAGCGAGCATCGTGTGGTTCTATCAAACAGCCGTGGGGCAAACTTTGATCAAGTATGCAACACAGGTAAAACGGGAGCAGCCATTTTCAATGCTAAAAGAAGCTGCCACTATTTTTGAAGGATTTGATGAACCAGATGCCGAATTATTGATCCACGGGATTATTGATGGCTATGTGGAGTTGCCAGATCGAATCATTTTGTATGATTTTAAGACGGATGCTGTATTTGGCAGTGAAGCACAGATTGAAAAGCGCATGCGGGATCGGTATTATGGACAGCTAAAACTGTATTGCCAAGCGTTAGAACAAGCTTTGCAGAAACCTGTGACTGAGACATATCTGGTTTTACTAGCCGCTAAGAAAATAATCGAATGGTAGGCCCTCGAACGGGATTCCTTACAATTCGTAAGCGATGTGCTATAATGATGCAAAGAGGTGATAGAAAATGATAAAAGTGGAAACAGATTACGCCCTTTGTCCTAAATTTGAAAAAGCTTTTTCGATTCTAGGGAAAAAGTGGAATGGCTTGATCATTGATGTGCTTCTTGAAGATGGCAAACAACGGTTTGTGGATCTTGCCAAAAAAATCCCCCAAGTGAGCGATCGGGTATTGGTGGAGCGCTTGAAAGAATTAGAACGTGAAGAAATCGTCTGCAAAGAAGACAATCTTTACTGTTTAACACCAAGAGGGGTCGCACTTGAAAAAAGTATGATGAGTGTGAAGCGCTGGGCAGAAACTTGGGTCAGAGAAGAAGAATGCAGTTGATTTCTGGCAAATAATTAGGTACACTAAGGTCAATCGAATAGTTAAAAAGCGTTGATGGAAACTAGTAGTTTGGCTGAAACAGGAAAGGGAGACTTGTCATAGACTGAAAGCAAGTTCTGTATTCGAAAAATGAATTTCATTTCTGGAGCTTACTGAACAAGAATCAGTCGGCAGTCCTACTGTCGTTAGTAGAAGTGAGTGCGTGGACTTTGTCCACGAATGAGGATGGTAACACGAGACGTCGTTCCTTTTTTAGGAACGGGGTCTTTTTTTCGTCTTGACTTATCAGCTATTCACAAAGAATAAGGAGGAAAAACATGTCTTTACAAGAGAAACTAGAGTCATTGAAAGAAGTAACGCTTTCAAAGATCAAAGAAAGCCGTTCAATCAATGAATTGAATCAAATTCGTGTGGATGTCCTTGGTAAAAAGGGACCCATCACGGAAGTTTTGCGGGGAATGAAAGAGTTGTCAGCAGAAGAGCGTCCAAAAGTCGGCAGCTATGCCAATGAGATCCGGGATGCGATTACACAAGCGATTGAGGAAGCAAAAACTTCATTAGAAGCAGCCGCACTAGAAAAGGCATTGGCTGAAGAATCGATTGATGTGACGTTGCCTGGCAAGCAGATGCCACAAGGGACCCGTCATGTCTTGACGCAAATCATGGAAGAAATCGAAGATATTTTTGTGGGGATGGGCTATCAAGTGGTTGAAGGATTCGAAGTCGAAAAAGATCACTACAATTTTGAACGAATGAACTTGCCAAAAGACCATCCAGCAAGAGACATGCAAGATACTTTTTATATTTCAGATGAAGTCTTGATTCGGACACACACCTCACCGGTGCAAGCTCGTACCATGGAAAAACATGATTTCAGCAAAGGGCCATTGCGAATGATTTCACCAGGAAAAGTATTCCGGAGAGACACCGACGACGCGACTCACAGTCACCAGTTCCATCAGATCGAAGGACTGGTAATCGATAAGAATGTGACGATGGGTGATCTTAAAGGGACACTAGAAGTCATGATGCAAAAAATGTTCGGGGCTGATCGCAGCATTCGTTTGCGTCCAAGCTACTTCCCATTTACAGAGCCTTCAGTAGAAGTAGATGTCAGCTGTTTCAAATGTGGGGGAGCCGGCTGTAATGTCTGCAAACACACCGGTTGGATCGAGATTTTAGGCGCTGGAATGGTACATCCGAATGTATTGGAAATGTCCGGGATCGATCCCAAAGAATACTCAGGTTTTGCATTTGGTTTAGGACCTGACCGGGTTGCGATGTTGCGCTATGGCGTCAACGACATTCGGAATTTCTATCAAAATGATGTACGTTTCATCAGTCAGTTCAAGGGGGAATAAATATGTTAGTATCTTACAAATGGTTAAATGACTATCTTGACCTTTCTGAGATCTCACCAAACGAGCTGGCAGATAAAATGTCAGTCACAGGGATCGAAGTCGAAGGAATCGAAGTGCCAGCAGCGGGATTGAAGAAAATCGTTGTTGGGGAAGTCAAAGAATGTGTGCCACATCCAGATTCAGATCACTTATCGATCTGCCAAGTAGATATCGGTGAATCTGAATTATCACAAATCGTTTGCGGTGCGCCGAATATCAAAAGCGGCATCAAAGTGATTGTGGCACTCCCAGGTTCACGGATCGCGGGCAATGTCAAAATCAAGAAAGGCAAGATGCGCGGACAACAATCCAATGGGATGATCTGTTCGCTGCAGGAATTAGGCTATTCTGATAGTGTGATCCCTAAAGAATATGCGGAGGGTATTTATTACTTGCCTACCGATGCCGAAGTGGGGAAGGAAGTCTTTCCCTATCTCGATATGGATGATGCCATCATCGAGTTGTCGATCACTCCAAACCGGGCCGATGCCTTAAGTATGCGGGGGGTCGCTTACGAGGTAGGAGCTATTTATCGACAAACACCAAAATTTGAGACCATTCAACTGAATGAAAGTGCTGTGAAAGCCGCAGACAAGATCAAAGTCAGCGTAGAAAATCAAAACGATGCGCCAGCCTATCAAATTCGGATCATTGAAAACGTAACGATTGCACCAAGTCCGCAATGGTTGCAAAACCGTTTGATGAATGAAGGCATTCGACCAATCAACAATGTCGTTGATATTACCAACTATATTTTGCTGCTGTTTGGACAACCCCTTCATGCATTCGATTATCAAAAATTGGGCAGCCAAGAAATCGTCGTTCGCCGTGGCAAACCGCAAGAAACGTTGGTCACTTTGGACGGAGAGACACGAACGCTAGATGATAAGAACATTGTGATCACTAATGGAAAAGAACCAGTCGCTTTAGCTGGTGTCATGGGTGGGTTAGATTCAGAAATCACACAAGATACCACAACTGTTGCTTTAGAAGCCGCCTTGTTTGACCCACTAGCGATTCGTTTGACGTCTAAAAAATTCAATTTGCGCAGTGAGTCATCTTCCCGTTTCGAAAAAGGCATCAATCAGGCTGCGATCGCGGAGGCTTGTGATGCAGCCGCTGCTATGATTGCGGAGCTAGCTGGCGGTACAGTTCTACAAGGTGCTGTCAAAGGCGCTGAAGTGACCCCTAAGGATGTTCAAGTCACGATCACATTAGATCGGATCAATCGCTACTTAGGAACACAAATCACGATTGGCGAAGCCAATGAGATTTTTGACGCCTTAGGTTTTGGCTACCAAGAAAATGAAGGTACCTATCAAGTTGTGGTCCCACCTAGACGTTGGGATATTCAGATCGAAGCTGACATCATTGAAGAAGTCGCCCGTATCTATGGCTATGACCGTCTGCCATCGACACTTCCAAGTGGTGAGACAGTTGCGGGGAGCTTAACCAAAGAACAACGCTTGACTCGCAAAGTACGAACACTCCTAGAAGGAAATGGTGTGAGTGAAGCTATCAGCTATGCATTGACAACCGAAGAAAAAGCCCGTCAATTTTGTTGGTTAGAGAGTCAGGTTACCCGTCTGGATTGGCCAATGACAGAAGAGCGTGGTGTCTTAAGAATGAATCTACTTTCAGGACTGCTGGACGACATTGCCTATAACTTGGCCCGCAAAAATGCCAATGTTGCGTTGTACGAAGTGGGGCGCGTCTTTTACAAAACAAGTGATGACCCTCGGGAGCTACCAACAGAAAATAATCATCTAGGACTAGCCATCACTGGCGCCATCACCGAAAAAGATTGGCAAGAAGCTGAACAAAAAGTCGATTTCTATCATATTAAAGGGATCTTGGAAAACTTGTTTGCAAGTCTTTCTCTTACGGATCAGATTACTTATGAAAAGACAACAGCAATCAAAGAACTTCATCCAGGCAGAGCCGCTGCTATCCTCTTACAGGATGAAGTGATCGGTTACCTAGGGCAAGTCCATCCAAGTACAGCAAAAGCTTATGATCTGACTGAGACATATGTTGCTGAATTGGACTTGGATCGTTTGTTAGCAACTGAAAATGCAGCGCTCATTTATCAAGCAGTTTCGAAATTCCCATCAGTTAACCGGGATATTGCACTGTTGGTGGATGAGAAGACGTCGAACCAAACAATCCTGCAAACCATTGAACAAGCAGCAGGCCGTTTCTTGACGGACATTCATCTATTTGATGTGTACCAAGGAAAGAACATCGATAGCAATAAAAAATCAATGGCCTATCGATTGACTTTTGCTAATCCTGAAGCGACATTGACAGATGAAGAAATCAATCAAGCAATGTCGAAGATCACACGTGTGCTAGAAGAATCACTACAAGTAGAAATTCGTTAGTCCCATTGCTGTGATAGGAAACAGTGACATAAAAAAAGAGTGATCTTGAGGAATCAGCAAGATTGTAGCATTTGCAGGGGAAGGTGTTCTCCCTTGCTATGCTACAATTTTTTTTATAATGGATAGAGTAAATATTCTCATGGATAACCACAGCTCGAAGAGTTGCTTTTCCAGTTTTATTTTATGGAAGAAAGGATCGATTGATGGAACAACTGACGGTTTACGATGCACAAAAGCAGCCAACAGCTGCGACGATGTTGCGGGATACGCCAGTCCCTAATGACGGCTACCGAGTTGTGGTGTCTGTTTTATTGTTTAATGAAGCCGGAGAATTACTGATTCAAAAACGACAATCCACAAAAAAAGGCTGGCCTAGTTATTGGAATTATCCTGCTGGCGGGACCGTCAAAGCTGGTGAAAGCTGTTATCAAGCGGCAGAAAGGGAACTATTAGAAGAGTTAGGGATGACACTTTCTTCAGAGAAAATCCCTAGTCGTTTAACAGTGAAATTTGAAGAAGGCTGGAATGAACTCTATTTTGTTCAATGGACCGGCGCTAACCCTGAACTTTGTTTGCAGTAAGAAGAAGTTGCTGCAGCAAAGTGGGTCAATGAAAAAGAGTATCGCGCATTGATCAATGGGTATAAATTTATTCCTTACTTATATGCACCGATCGTTTTCTCGCTTCAAAGTCATCCTGGGGAATATTTTCCGCTCTAAGTTCTTACTCGTGATGGTAGCTTCTTTTTGATAGAAAGCGATTCTGTCGTGATTGAGAAAAATGTTCTCGAATGGTGTTTGCTCACATGTCAATGGTAGTTGAGCAGTTCGCTTTTTTATTTAGGGATCTTTAAATAAAAGATAGTAATTAAAAACAAACCCACCAAGCATACTGGTGGGTTTGTTGGTTGTTCATATTTATGCAAAGTAGTTGATCCCCATTGCTTCTTTCACTTCTGCCAAGGTTTGTGCTGCGACTTGTTCTGCTTTTTCGCTGCCTTTTTTTAAGAGGTTCATGACTTCAGCCGGGTCCTTAGCAAATTCTTCTCGTCGCTGACGGATCGGAGCAAATTCTTCTTCTAAGACATCGATCAGATAGCGTTTGATTTTTACATCGCCTAGACCGCCTTGACGATAGTGCTCTTTCAATGAGGCAATTTTTTCTAAATCTTTGCCAAAGACATCTAAATAAGTAAAGACCATATTGCCTTCGACTTGGCCAGGATCTGCTACATGGATATGATTTGGATCAGTGTACATGCTCATGACTTTCTTTTGAACGATATCCGCATTGTCTGCCAAATAGATTCCGTTGTTCAATGATTTGCTCATTTTACCATTTCCATCGATACCAGGTAAACGTCCCATTCCTTTAGGCGGAAGAACTGCTTTAGGTTCCACCAATACGTCACTATAGATGGAATTAAAGCTATGAACGATTTCTTGTGTTTGTTCTAGCATTGGTTTTTGATCTTCACCGACAGGAACTAAGTTGGCTTTGAAAGCAGTGATATCTGCTGCTTGTGAGACAGGGTAGATGAAGAATCCAGTTGGGACACCTTCCCCAAATTTCTTTTGTTCGATCTCGGCTTTGACGGTCGGATTGCGGCGAACCCGTGCCACACTGACTAAATTCAAGTAAAACATGGTTAGTTCCGATAACTGAGGGATTTGTGATTGAATAAATAAAGTCGAGCGGGTCGGATCGAGACCAATCGCTAAATAGTCAAGTGCCACTTGCAAGATATTTTCTGACACTTTCTGTGGATTTTTGGCATTGTCTGTCAATGCTTGCATATCAGCGATCATGATATAAAGTTGATTGTTAGGGTCGTCTTGCATCTCAACTCGTTTTTTTAATGAGCCGACATAATGCCCTAAATGAAGTTGCCCTGTAGGCCGGTCTCCGGTTAATATTGTGTTCACGTTTCATCCACCTCTAAATTCAATATATAGTTCATCTTACCTTGTTTTTCCAAAAGAAACAACTTGTTCTACTAAGGGTCGAAAAAAAAACGATGGACAAAAACCTAACATGAGGTTAAAATAATGAAGGTTTTTCTTTGGGGATGATGTGGAAATTAAAACTACCTTTACAAATAGAAAAATTTTGAGCTATAATATGAATCAAATCTTTTCAATTACTCATTTATTTTTAAATATAGACTTGGAGTGTGAATGAATGGCAATGATAGAATTTAAAGACGTGGAAAAGTACTACGGCAAATTCCATGCATTAAAAAACATAAATATTGAATTTGAAAAAGGTGAAGTCGTTGTTGTGATTGGTCCTTCAGGATCAGGAAAAAGCACGATGCTTCGCACAATCAATGGATTAGAAACGATTTCTTCTGGTCACTTACTGATCAATGGCAAAGATCTTTTCAGTAAAGATGTCAAATTGACAGAGATTAGAAAAAACATCGGAATGGTCTTCCAGCATTTCAATCTTTACCCCAATAAAACCGTGTTAGAAAACATCACTTTGGCTCCCATTAAAGTATTAAAACAAAATGAACAAGAAGCGATTGCCTTAGCCGAAAAACTGTTGAACCGTGTAGGCATGCTGGACAAAAAAGATTCTTATCCATCCATGTTGTCTGGCGGACAACAACAGCGGGTGGCTATTGCCCGAGGATTAGCCATGACACCAGAAATGTTGCTTTTCGATGAGCCAACTTCTGCACTGGATCCAGAAATGATCGGTGATGTTTTAGACGTGATGAAAAAAATCGCCAGTGAAGGCATGTCCATGATCGTGGTGACTCATGAGATGAGTTTTGCCCGTGAAGTAGCCGACCGGATCGTTTTCATGGCAGAAGGCCAAGTATTAGAAGATCGTCGCGACGTCGATGGCTTCTTTGAAAACCCAAGAGACGAACGGGCCAAACAATTCTTAAGCAAGGTAACCAATCATTAGGAGGAAAGTAGCTATGAGCAAAAAAATCAGTACAGTGCTGCTCCTTGTATTCGCGCTCATGACCTTTTCTGCTTGTAAAGGCCAAAGTGCTGCAGAACGTGATGTGTTAGCGAGCAGCAAAGAAAGCAACCAAATCATCTGGGGAGTCAAGAATGATACCCGATTATTTGGATTGATGGATATTGCGACAGCTGAAGTCCGCGGATTTGATATCGATATCGCTAAAGCAATCACTGAGCATATTTTAGGACGTGACGGAAGTGCTATTTTTGTCGAAGTCACATCAAAAACTCGAATTCCGCTATTAAAAAATGGCAATATCGATGCAATCATCGCTACGATGACCATCACGGATGAACGGAAGAAACAAGTAGATTTTTCTGATGTTTATTTCGATGCTGGACAATCTTTATTAGTAGCCAAAGATAGCCCGATTCAGGGAATCGAAGATTTAAATGCCAATACGACGGTTTTAGTCGTCAAAGGATCGACATCAGCGATCAATATCCGCAAGGCAGCGCCGGAAGCAAAAATCTTGGAGTTAGAAAATTATGCCGAAGCCTTTACTGCGTTACAGTCAGGACAAGGCGATGCGATGACGACAGATAATGCGATCTTATTGGGGATGGCCAGTGAAAATCCCAACTATCATTTAGTTGGCGGTACATTTACAAATGAACCTTACGGAATAGCTATCGATAAAGGACAAGAGCCTTTCTTGAAAGCCGTCAACCAGGCATTGAAAGAAATGCATGAAGACGGTACGTATGATGAAATTTATCAGAAATGGTTCCCTGATGATGCATCTGGGAAAGTTGATTAAAGGAGGAAATTTGCATGCTTGAATTGTTTCAAACTTACGGCGACCAGTTTTTTTCTGGTTTCAAATATACGATTTTCTCCAGTTTACTGGCTTTATTCTTTAGTTTAGTGATTGGTACATTGATGGCGATATTTCAGCTGTCTACCAATCGATGGGTCAAAGGGATCGCTAAAGCGTATGTCGAGTTTTTCCGAAATATTCCTTTGTTGATCATCGTGATGTTCTTTTATGTCGTGGTGCCGATGTATTGGGTGACTTTTGACGGATTTCAAGCGGGAACGATCGGCTTGACCATCTATACGTCTGCGTTTATTGCAGAAACGATTCGTTCTGGAATCCAGACAGTTCCTAAAGGGCAGATGGAGGCTTCTTTGTCCTCTGGATTCACGTACAGCCAGGCCATGCGCTACATTATTTTACCGCAGGCTTTTAAAATCGTTGTTCCGCCACTAGGAAATCAGTTTATCAACTTGGTCAAAAATTCATCGATTTTAGCAATGGTAGCTGGTCTTGACATTATGTATCAAGGTGACTTGATTGCCAGTGAAACCTTTAATACTTTCGACACCTATATTATTGTCGGAATCTTTTATTTGATTATCACATTACCATTATCCTATTTAATGGTTTATCTTGAAAGACGTTGGGCTGTACGCTCATAGAAAGGAGACACTAAATGGAATTTTTCGAAGCTTTTTCTGCCATCAATCTTCGGTTTTTGATCGACGGTCTCCGAGTAACGATCGAAGTCTCCGTCTTATCTATCATCTTTAGTTTTCTGATTGGCGGCCTTGCAGGAGTCTTGCGTTTCACTAACATTCCGTTCTTTTCAAAGATTTTAGGTGTAGTGATCGATGTGATTCGAAACCTGCCGTTGCTGCTGATTATTTTCTTCACGTACTTTGCATTGCCGCAGATCGGTATTCGTTTCAATATTTTCTGGTCTGCAGTTGTGGCATTGACGATTTTTGAATCTGCCATGCTCTCAGAGATTTTTCGAGCGGGGCTTAATGCCGTACCAAAAGGGCAAATGGATGCTGGTTTGTCTACCGGTTTGAGTTATGTCCAAGTGTTGCGAAACATTGTGATGCCGCAAGCTTTTAAAGCCATGCTGCCTGCGATCGTTAGTCAATTGATCTCATTGATCAAAGATACGTCTTTGGCAGTGATTATTTCACTTCCAGAACTGACTCACCATGCTCGAATTATTTATGGACAAAATACCAATTATGTATTGCCAATGTTTCTTGCGATGACTGTGCTGTACTTCATCGTCTGCTATGCCTTATCGCTGCTTTCTCGCTTCTTGGAAGCACGTCAGTATAATTACTGATTTCTTGAGGCTGCATAGAAACAGTGATTACTAGATCCGAATGACCTTTGATGTCATGCAGTTGCTTTCCTTGGACGAGAGTAGCCAGAGCATCGGAGGTTTTCGGATCTTTTTTTGACCGTAATAGGTTCATTGCTTTCTTGGATAAAGCAATACTTGAAAAATCAGTAAAAAAAGTCCAAAATGGAACTTAGACAAATTTCTTTCTTTCATTAAAAAGGATGGACAACTATGACAAATAAACGACCCATTGGCTTTATCGATTCTGGTGTTGGCGGATTGACCGTTGTTAAAGAAGCGATTAAGCAATTGCCCAATGAACATATTATTTATCTTGGTGATACTGCACGCTGTCCCTATGGGCCGCGTCCGGCAGAACAAGTCATCGAGTATACATGGCAGATGACCGAATTTTTATTGCAGCAAAACATCAAAATGTTGGTGATTGCTTGTAATACGGCTACGGCTGTCGCATTAGAAGAAATCAAAGAAAAATTATCGATTCCGGTAATCGGAGTCATACTGCCTGGCTCTCGAGCTGCTGTCAAAGCAACAAAAAACCAACAGATCGGTGTCATTGGAACTGCGGGTACTATTAAGAGCAATGCGTATGAAGAAGCAATCAAGCTTAAATCACCTCGTTCTGTGGTAGTTAGCTTGGCTTGTCCCAAATTCGCGCCTATCGTTGAAAGCAATCAAGCACAATCATCGGTTGCCAAAAAAATCGTTGCCGAAACACTGCGCCCCCTCAAAAATAAGAAATTAGATACGTTGATTTTGGGTTGTACTCATTATCCTTTGTTGCGGTCTTTGATCCAGAACGAGATGGGGAGCCAGATCCAGCTGATTGATTCCGGTGCAGAAACAGTGGGTGAAGTCAGCATGCTATTGGACTACTTTGCTATTGCCAATACAAGCCAAATAACCCAAGAACCGGAATATCTTTTTTATACGACAGGTTCAACAAAATTATTTGATGAAATTGCGAACGAATGGTTGAATGTACCGGTCCATTCGCAACATATCACATTAGGAGGAAATTAAATGCGCCATGATGGCAGAAAAGCGGGAAGTATCCGTCCAGTAGAAATCAAAACAAATGTATTCAAACATCCAGAAGGATCCGTCGTGATCTCATTTGGTGATACCACAGTTATTTGTTCCGCAACGATCGAAGACCGAGTGCCGCCTTTTTTACGGGACTCAGGGAAAGGCTGGGTGACGGCAGAATACAGCATGCTGCCGCGAGCAACGAATACCCGTAATCGTCGAGAAAGTGCAAAAGGAAAGCTGTCTGGTCGGACAATGGAGATCCAGCGACTGATCGCCCGTTCGTTACGGGCAGTGGTAGACTTGGAAAAGTTAGGTGAACGTAGCATTGTAGTCGATTGTGATGTCATCCAAGCGGATGGCGGCACTCGAACAGCTAGTATCACCGGTGCTTTTGTGGCTTTGCGATTGGCGATCGATCAATTATTGACCAACCATGAGCTAACGGAAGATCCTATTAAAGAACATCTTGCTGCCATCAGCGTAGGAATTTTACCTGATAACACTTGTGTCACTGATTTAGACTACGAAGAAGATTCTGCGGCTGCTGTAGATATGAATCTCGTAATGACAGAGTCAGGCCGTTTCATTGAGATTCAAGGAACTGGGGAAGAAGCGACATTTGATGGTCAGCAATTGAACGAAATGCTGATTTATGGCAAAACAGCCATTGAAGAGCTGATTGCCTATCAAAAAGAAGCATTGCTGATCCAAGAACAGCCCCAATACGTTATTCCTGAGAAGACGATCGTGATTGCCACTGGTAATCCTGGCAAAGCACGAGAATTCACCGCAGTTTTTGGTGCTGCTGGCTATGACGTTCGGACATTGAAAGATTATCCCGCATTACCTGATGTTGAGGAAACAGGAACGACTTTCGAAGAAAATGCTCGGCTGAAGGCAGAAACGATTGCAAAAATTCTTGGGCGACCTGTTCTAGCGGACGATTCGGGCTTAAAAGTGGATGCATTAGGTGGTAGACCCGGTGTTTACTCGGCACGTTTTGCGGGTGAACAAAAAAGCGATGCTGCAAATAATGCTAAATTGTTGTACGAATTAACTGATATCCCAGATGAACAACGAACAGCACAATTCCATTGTACATTGGTCTTTGCAGCTCCTGACAAAGAAAGTCTCGTAGTCGCTGCCGATTGGCCAGGCAGAATTGGCCGCATTCCTCGGGGAGAGAACGGTTTTGGCTACGATCCATTGTTTATCCCTGTTGGTTCAGATAAAACGGCTGCTGAAATGAGTGGAGAAGAAAAGAATCAAGTGAGTCATCGTGGTCAAGCCATCGCGAAACTACGCAATGTATGGCAAGAGTGGTTGGAAGGAGAACAAGCATGAAATATTTAATCGTTAGCGATAACCATGGCGATCGTCAAATTCTCGTTGATTTGCTAGCAGAATTTTCTGGGAAAGTGGATACCTTTATCCATTGTGGAGATTCGGAACTGCAACCAAGCGATCCCCTTTGGCAAACCTATCAAGTGGTTGGCGGAAATTGTGATTACAGTCCGGAATACGAGGATGCAAAGATTATCAAAACGCCTCTCGACACGATTTATGTGACCCATGGTCATTTGGCAGATGTTCGTTTTGGCGTGACAACACTCGGACTTCAAGCACAACAAGCTGATGCATCAATTGCTGTATTTGGTCACACTCACCAGATTGCTTGTGAGAAGGTGGGGCATCGCCTATTCTTGAATCCGGGCAGTATTTCTCAACCGCGGGGACCTATTCAAATCAAAAGTTTTGCCATCATAGAAAGTACTGAAAAGCAGTGGATCGTTCAATATTATGATCGTACGTTTAATGAAATCGCTGATTTGCATTTTATTTTTGAGCGCTAAAAAAGCGAAATCAAAAGTAAAAAATTCATTATAAATAAGCAGTTTTACGATATCTTTTTGATTTTTCTAGTAAAATAGAAAAGTAGCTGTGAAATGGAGGCATTCAGATTGATTGGTCAAACAGTAGAAAAAATATTATTAGAAAATCAAGAAAGTTTTTTAGTACCTGCAGAAAACGTTGCAACGGTTCTTTACAATCATCCATTAAACCATGCGTTACTCGTTTTATCGAAAGTCGGCTATTCCAAGATTCCAGTCCTAGATAGTGAGGATCATCTTGTTGGATTGATCAGTTTATCGAACGTGGTCGAAAGAATGATGGACCTGACTGGGTTTAGTATGGACAACTTAGAAGGCTTGACGGCCGCAGACGTGATGGAAGTCAATGTGGCTTGTATCAAAGAAGATGGCGAATTAGAAGACATGCTTCATCTTTTAGTGGATCAGGCATTTTTGCCCATCGTCAATGAGGAAAATGTCTTTGTAGGAATCATTACCCGAAAAGAAATCTTAAAATCTGTCAATCACCTAGCACATGAATTAGAGAAACGGTATATGCTGATCTCAAAAGAGGCCAGTCCTACAGACGAATTACAAGTCATCTAATAATGGATAAAAAAGCACCCCGAAAAAATCATCGGGGTGCTTTTAACGTTTAAGCGGTCAATTGACGCCAATGATTGGCGCACTAGGAATGGTGTAGCCTTTAGCAGTCAGTGCATCGATTGAAGCCGCTAAAAACTCTTCTTTTAGTTTCCACTGAGTTCCGTTGGTAACATACATCGTTGTCCGGATCGCAAAATTATTGTTGCCAAGGTCGACAACACCAAAAATTGCTGGTTTCGTTTGGATCTCTTCCTCGTGAGCAGCAGCCACTGTTTGATTGACTTCGTCAATGATCGACCGGATATCATCTAAGCCCTCTGATGGCAAGATACGCACATCTACAACGACTTGCATATTGGCTCGTGAAGTGTTGCTGATCGTAGTGATATTCCGATTCGGGATATAATGGACAGTCCCATCCACGGATTTTAACTGAACCGTTCGAATACCGACAGCTGTAACTGTTCCTTCTAATGACAAATTCGTCAAACGGATATAATCGCCGACATTGATTTGTTGCTCAGTAATGATAAAAAAACCAGTGATCAGATCATTCATAAAGCCTTGAGCACCTAGTCCCAGTGCCACCCCAGCAATCCCAGCCCCCGCTAAGAGTGAACCAACAGGCACGCCAATCGTTGACAATAACGCATATACAAAGAAGAAACCTAATGTATAGTGGACGATATTGCGGATCAGCGCATGGATCGTGTTGATTCGACTGGCATTATAGGTTCCTTTTTTCTCGTAGGAACGATAAATTCGTTCGATGACATAATTGCTGATTTTCAGCAAAATACCAAATAAAATAATCAAAAAAAGCAGCATCAGAACTTTTTGGATCAAGATACCAACAATAGCCTCCCAATCAATGTTTTGCCACCATTTCTGCAAGGCATTCAATTGTTTTGCGGCAGGCTCCGTCAAGCTGGATCCTGTCGAATCCGTTGTAGCATCTGTCAAAAGTCGTAACATAAAATCCCTCCATCTATCAATAGGTCTATTTTATAGGAGAAGAAACAGAAATGCAAAATTCACTTGTTAAATTTTTGTAAAAAGATGAACAAATAAGGGGATATCATTAGTTAGCAAAGAAACAGCAAAAACTCGTCTCTTGGCATAGACCAGTCAAGAGACGAGCACGAGTACATGTGATCATAGAATTACGATAAGTGAACACCTTTATCGACAAAAATCACTTCTCCGATGATACCGCTAGACAATGGACTAATCAGAAAGGCACATGTGTTGCCGACTTCTTCGATGGTCACACCAACATGATCAGGAGTGCGATCTTCAGATAATTGGATCAGCTTTTGATAATCTTTTACACCTGTCACAGCCAGTGTTTTGATTGCTCCTGCAGAGATGGCGTTGACCCGGATTTTTTGCGGGGATAATTCTGCAGCTAAATAGCGAACGCTTGATTCGAGAGCAGCCTTAGCAATCCCCATCATGTTATAGTTGGGTACAGCACGTTCTGAACCTAAATAGGTCAAGGTAACGATTCCGGCATTTTCTGCCAAGAGGGGTTTGGCATATTTAGTAACAGCGATCAATGAATAGCTGCTGATATCTTGTGCTAGTGCATAGCCATCTCTTGATATATTTAAAATATCACCTGAAAGATCATCTTTGTTGGCGTAAGCGACAGCATGGACGACGCCATGGATTTCGCCTGCATAGTCTTTGATGGTTTCAAAAGCTTTCGCGATACTCTCATCATTTGCAACATCACATTCAACCGTATACTCATTTTCCTCTAGTAGCCGTTCAAGAGGTTTTTTCATGCGTTCGTTTTGATACGTATAGATGACTTCAGCACCTTGTTCTTTTAGCGCTTGCGCACAGCCCCAAGCGATACTACGTTTGTTGGCTACGCCCATCACGACAACTTTTTTTCCAGTTAAGAAACTCATAATTCCACTCCTTAATAGTTTGCATAATAATCAATAATGACGATCGATAGTGGGTCCCACTATCATGATTTCTAATTATTATTCATAATTGTTTGATTGTCAAACTATTTTTTTCTTAATAAATATTTAGTTGCGAAAAAATCAGAACTGTGATACTTTGATAATCAAACTATAATATTTTTTTAAGCAAGGAAGGGAACCCCATGAAAAAACTATTGACAGAAACAGAAGTCATGGACTTGATTCCAAATCGCTATCCGATCATTTATATCGATTACGTTGATGAGATTGAATCAGGGAAGAAGATCATTGCCACGAAAAATGTGACGATCAATGAAGATTTTTTCCAAGGACATTTTCCAGGAAATCCAGTGATGCCAGGAGCGTTGATTTTAGAAACATTGGCACAAGCAGGTTCGATCTTGATTTTGAAATCGGATGAATTTCAGGGAAGAACTGCTTATATTGGCGGGATCAACAAAGCAAAATTCCGTCAAAAAGTTGTTCCTGGCGATACCTTGAAACTTGTTTTTGAGATTACAAAAATCAAAGGTTCTGTAGGGACAGCCAATGCTGTGGCAACTGTGGAAGGTAAAAAAGCAGCGGAGTGTGAATTTACCTTTATTGTTGGAGAACAAAAATAAAATAAAGACCAGTGCCTTTAAGGGAAATTTTCAAAGGCATTGGTCTTTTTTGCTTACTTAGCTTCTTGTAAAATCTTGATGGATTTGATTTTGACAGGATCTTTTGGCGTAGAGTCTTCTCCGTTGCTATTCGTCTCACCGGTCGTTTCGGCTTTGGCAATTTTGTCTACGACATCCATTCCTTCAATGACCTGACCAAAGACTGTGTACTTACCATCTAGTGTCGGAGCACCACCATCTTTGTAGGCGTCAATGATTTTTTGAGGATAAAATTGGATTGCTCGTCCATCAGAGACATCATCATGGTTTTGAACAATAAAGAATTGACTTCCTTGGCTGTTGGGAGCGCTGGATTTTGCCATCGATAACGCGCCGCGGATATGGTAAAGCTGTTTGGATATTTCCTCGCCAAACCCTTTGCCCCAAATGCTTTCTCCACCAGTTCCGTCACCGTTAGGGTCGCCGCCTTGGATCATAAAATCTTCGACGATTCGATGGAAAGTCAAGCCATCGTAGTAGCCATTTTTGGCATGAGTCATAAAGTTTTCGACAGCTTTTGGTGCAATTTCTGGGAATAATTTGATTTTGATCGTGCCTTCTGTGGTCTCAAGTGCAACAAGATCTTCATTTTCTTTTACTTCAGTAGACAACTGTGGCAGTTCCAGAGAATTTAAGTCTACAGATTCTGATGTGGTTGTTTTATCCGAAGAACTAGAAGTAGTTGTTGTATCATTGCAGGCAGTTAATAGAAAGAGGCTAGTTGCTGCCGCCAACGTTAGTATCATTTTTTTCATTTGAGTGAGATCCTTTCATTACTAGACTGTCTTTATCATATCAAAATTTATCTGGAGTGAAAAGCAGGTATCTATTAAAACCAATAGGAAAGGTGTAGACCACTTATCGGTTGTTTGCTATAATGAAAGAGGATTCATGAACAAAAAACGGATAGAATTTTTAGGAGGTTTGACGGATGGGAAAATTAGGTATTTCAGTTTATCCAGAACGATCAACGTTTGAGAAAGACAAGGCTTATCTTGATTTAGCACACAAATACGGCTTTAAGCGTGTGTTTACAAGTTTGCTGCAAATCGAAGATGATAAAGAAAAAGTATTGGCAGATTTCAAGCAGGTAGTGGATTATGCCAATCAATTAGGAATGGAAGTCATGGTGGACATCAATCCTGGTCTCTTTGATCAATTAGAGATCTCGTATGATGATCTTTCATTCTTTGATGAAATGGGTGCTTATGGTGTCCGTTTGGATATCGGTTTTACCGGTGCCGAAGAAGCGCGTATGACGCGTAATCCTTATGGCATCAAAATTGAGATCAATATGAGCAGTGGGACAAACTACGTAGACAATATCATGAGTTATTCGCCAAATACGAATAATTTATTAGGCTCTCACAATTTTTACCCTCATCGATATTCAGGTTTGGGTTATGACCATTTTGTGTATTGCTCAGAAAAATTCCGTCGTTACAACTTGAACACAATGGCTTTTGTGAATTCTCACGAGGCAACATTTGGTCCTTGGCCAACACAAGATGGGCTTTGTTCGTTGGAAGATCATCGTGATCTGCCAATCGCTACTCAAGTCAAACATTTGGTTTTGACAGGATTAATCGATGATATTTCAGTGGGAAATGCCTATGCATCAGAAAAAGAGTTAGCTGCAATGGCAGAAGCCTTCAATGCGGACTATCCTACCTTAAAAGTAGATGTTGCTGAAGGAATCACGGAAGATGAACGCATCTGTTTGTTTGATAATCTTCATGGTTATCGCGGGGATCGCTCAGAATATATTTTGCGGTCGACGATGACTCGAATTTACTACAAAGATAAGCCATTCCCAGCACATGATACCCATGATATGACTCGCGGTGATATTTTGATCGATAACGTCGGTTATGGGCAATACAAAGGTGAAACTCAGATCGCATTGAAAGAAATGAAGAATGATGGCCGTGTCAATGTCGTAGGAAAAATTGCTGCAGATGAACTGTTTCTACTGGATTTCTTGAAACCATGGTCAAGCTTTAAACTAAAAGACAGCAAAGACGAATAAGACGCTTTGTTTTTCTAAAGAACTGCTCTTTTTGAGCGGTTCTTTTTGTTTAATAGCTTTCGTCCGTGCAGTGTGGGGAAAAAAGGCGCGTTTCTACATGTGGATGAGATTGATGGTAAGAAGGTGAGGACTGTTGAAAGGAGCCGCCTGCTAGCAAAAATTTCTTTACTCTTTACTTCTCTGCTCTTTACATAGCAGCACTTGGTAGCGCTTGTTGAAGTGTTAGTTTGACTGTTTTTCGTTTTGGTCCTATTGACAAATCAAAAGTAAAAGGGGTATTTTGTACTAGAATGTTTTTTAGGAGGGAGCAACCAGAACGGTGTTTTTTATTATTGAAACGTTATTGTTATTTATCGTTACCATTCGTCTGGCTGGTTTTTTGTCGGTTTTCTTATTGATTGCTATTTTCCAGCAAAAGCGGAAACGACAACACATGACCAGTGAAGAATGGGAGACATATTTTACCAAATTAGGGACTGATGGCTTTCTTTGGCGCTTATATGGCTGTTTTTTTGCCGTTTTAGGGGTCTTTGCGGTCATCAATACATTTTATTTTTGGCATCAGATGTGGGTGTATGGGATCACGTTGATGTTGGCGGGCGGATTTCATCTTTATTTCAAATATCGCCTGAATAAGGAGCAGATTCAAGCGCGCTTCTTGAAATAAACAACCAATAATTATATTATGTAAACTAGTTGCCGAGGAGGAACACAATGAAACTACGCTGGAAGATCGCCATTTTAGTAGGGGTGCTTTTGATAGTAGGCTTGGGCTATGCCGGAAATTATTTTTATAATTACGCAGTTGTCCCATCAGAAAAAGATTTTTTAAAAGGTGATACCTCTGGAACGGACAAAAGCAATGCGAATCCTGAAGCGGAGGAGTGGTTTACCGCTCCGGAAAATCGTCAAATGTGGCAACTTGAATCCTCAGATGGATTGATGTTGTCCGGAATTTACTTGCCTGCCCAAAAATCACAGCACAAAACAGTGATTGTCGCCCATGGTTATATGGGAAACGCAGAGACGATGGGAGTTTATGCGAAGATGTTCCATGATCTAGGATATAACGTATTGGTTCCTGATGCCCGCGGTCATGGAGAAAGCCAAGGCGATTATATAGGATTTGGATGGCCAGAACGGAAAGATTATGTCCAATGGATCGATCAAATCTTAAAAGAAAGCGGCAAGGAAGAATCCATTGTTTTATACGGTGTAAGTATGGGAGCTGCTACCGTGATGATGACCAGTGGCGAAAAGTTGCCTGCCAACGTAACAGCGATCATTGAGGACTGCGGTTATGCTTCTGTAAATGAGGAATTGAGCTATCAATTGGATCAGTTATTTGGTTTGCCAGCATTTCCTTTGATCAATGTCACTAGTCTGGTTACCAAGCTAAGAGCTGGTTACTTCTTTGGCGAAGCAGATGCCGTGAAACAGCTGCACAAGAACACTCGTCCAATGTTCTTCATCCATGGTGATTCGGATACTTTCGTTCCTTATTCAATGTTGGCAGAAGTTCATGCTGCTACAGATGCGCCAAAAGAAAAATGGGTAGTCAAAGGGGCGGAACATGCCCAAAGCTACACGAAAGATCCAAAACGTTACCAGGAAAAAATTGCGGCATTCCTTGAAAAGTATGATCACTTGCCAGAATAGCAAAAAAAGAGCGAAGATCTACGGATCTTCGCTCTTTTTGTAATGAGTAGCTTATAAATTAGCAAATTTTTCTAACAAACGAATCATTTGGCAAGTAAAACCATATTCATTGTCATACCATGCAACAGTTTTGACCAATTGGAAGTCTCCTGCAGTAGTTACTTCTGTTTGTGTCGGGTCAAAGATTGATCCTTGCGTCGTACCGATAACATCGCCAGAGACGATTTCACGGTCATCGTAGCCAAAAGAAGGATTGTCGATCGTGTGTTTCTTGATGGCTTCATTGACTTCTTCTGCGGTTACTTTTTGTTTCAGAATCGATACCAATTCTGTTAAAGATCCATCGACAACAGGTACCCGTTGTGCGTGTCCTTGAAGTTTGCCATTTAGTTCTGGAATGACCAAACCAATCGCTTTCGCTGCTCCTGTTGAATGAGGGATCGTATTATCAGCGGCTGAACGCGCAGCTCGCAGGTTGCCTCCCCGTACCGGGCCATCCAAAAGCATTTGAGTAGAAGTGTAGGCATGGACAGTCGTCATAGTTCCTACTTCGATCCCAAATTCTTCATTTAGGAAATAAGCCATTGGAGCTAAACAATTGGTTGTACAAGAACCAGCTGAAATGATTTTGTCCTCTGCAGTAAGTGTATCACTATTGACATTGTAAACGATCGTTTTCATTTTTCCTGCTGGTGCAGAGATAACGACATGTTTTACACCGGCATCTAAGTGTGCTTGTGCTTTTTCTTCAGATGTATAAAAGCCTGTACATTCTAAAACGATATCCACGCCATTTTCTTTCACCCAAGGAATTTTGCTGGCATTAGGTTCTGCGTAGACTTTTGTTTCTTCTCCATCAACGACGATCGCATCATCTGTGGCAGTGACTGTGCCTGGATAGGTACCATGAGTTGAATCAAACTGGAGTAACTGGGCTAGCATGACTGGGCTCGTCAAATCATTGATCGCCACGACTTCGATATCATCTGATACTTCTTTGATTCGACGGAAGGCCAAGCGACCGATACGTCCGAATCCATTTATTCCCACTTTTACTGTCATAATCTATTGTTCCTCCTCTTTTTTTGATCTTACAATTAAAATTCTGCTACGAAACCAAGATTCTGTCAAAGAAAAACCCTTAATTTTTTATCTAGTTCTTTGGGAAAAGAGGCAGAAAAGATAGACAAATGGCCTTGCGGTCGTTACAATTAAATAGACTTTCTTAAAGGTGAACTTTGGCCTGCAAATGGCATGAATTGTATTCAAATTGGTTTATTAGAAGGTAAGAAGAGAGAATGGAGGGCACATAACATGTCCATGTTTTTAGATCAGGTAACAATCGATGTCAAAGCTGGTAAAGGCGGAGACGGGATGGTTGCATTTAGAAGAGAAAAATACGTTCCCGATGGCGGACCAGCCGGTGGGGATGGCGGCCGCGGCGGTGATGTGATTTTAGTTGTCGACGAAGGCTTGCGTACGTTAATGGATTTCCGTTTCAATCGTCATTTTAAAGCACAACCAGGTGAAAACGGAATGAGTAAAGGGATGCATGGCCGCGGAGCAGAAGATACGTATATCAAAGTTCCCCAAGGAACCACTGTCCGCGATGCAGACACAGGTGCTTTGCTAGGAGATCTGTTGGAGCAAGGACAGACGTTGACGATTGCCAAAGGCGGCCGTGGCGGTCGCGGCAATATCCGTTTTGCTTCGCCAAAGAATCCAGCGCCAGAACTAGCTGAAAATGGCGAACCTGGCCAAGAAAGAAAAATTGAATTGGAATTGAAAGTACTAGCTGATGTCGGCTTGGTTGGTTTCCCATCCGTAGGAAAATCTACATTACTTTCTGTCATTTCTTCTGCAAGACCGAAGATTGGTGCCTATCACTTTACAACGCTAGTCCCTAATCTAGGGATGGTAACGACTTCAGATGGTCGTAGTTTTGCTGTGGCCGATCTTCCTGGATTGATTGAAGGGGCCTCGCAAGGTGTTGGATTAGGTACACAGTTTTTACGACACATTGAACGGACACGAGTGATTTTGCACGTGATCGATATGAGTGGGATGGAAGGGCGCGATCCGTATGAAGACTATCAAGCAATCAATCAAGAATTAGCAACCCATAACTTACGCTTGCTTGAACGTCCGCAAATTATCGTAGCGAATAAAATGGATATGCCAGAATCAGAAGAAAATCTGGTGAAATTCAAAGAGCAATTAGCAAAAGAACAAACCGATGAATTCGCAGATCCTTTGCCGATTTTCCCAATTTCAGGTGTCACTCGTAAGGGAATTGATGCTTTACTGAGTGCAACTGCAGACTTATTAGAAGTCACACCAGAATTCTTATTGTATGATGAGGAAATCGAAGAAGAAGTTGTTCAATATGGGTTCCATTCGGATGAACCAGAATTTACCATTGATCGTGATCCAGATGCTACTTGGATCTTGAGTGGTGAAAAGATTGAGAAACTCTTCCAAATGACTAACTTTGATCATGATGAAACAGTCATGCGTTTTGCCCGTCAATTACGCGGGTTAGGAGTAGACGAAGCGTTACGTGCGCGAGGAGCCAAAGATGGCGATATCGTGCGCATCGGTAATTTTGAGTTTGAATTTGTTGAATAAGATTAGTTGAGTAAGCTTAGTTGAGTAAGCTTAGTTGGTGCTTTAGATACAGTTAAAGCGTTAGCGCCTAATCCTATCAATAGGAACAACTCTTGATACAACTAGGGAATCTTTAAAAAAAGCGGAGTTATGAGATGACTTCTTTTTTTTATTTGTTTTCTTTTTCAAATAGACAAGATACTGGTAAAATAAAGAAAAGAAAGGAAGCGAAAATTATGGCAAAACGTGTGATTGTAATGAATTTCAACGCAAACTCGGAAGCATTCCAAGCATTTTCTGAAGTAAAACGCATGCATATGGAACGAAAAATCAAAGGAGAACAAATGGCTGTGATCACTCATACAGAATCCGGTGCGCACCAGTTCAAGATCGAAGATTTTCTAGACTTTACCGGTAATAACAAAGCATCGACTGGTGGAATGATTGGGATGCTAGTAGGAATTCTGGGAGGACCATTAGGAATCATGTTAGGCTGGTTCGGCGGTAGTATGATTGGCGCGACACGAGACGCCAAAGAGATCCAAAATGCACAATTGCTGTTTGAACATGTCAGCACCCAAATTGGGGTAGGCGACACTGGCTTATTGTTGATTGCAGATGAGGAAGACAATCGTCCACTAAATCAGTTGATCATGAATCAATTAGGTGGGGAAATTACTCGCTTTGACTATGATGAAGTAGAAGCAGAAATTGAAACGGCTAAAAAAGTCGAAGAAAAAACGAAAGCACAAGCGCAAGAAGATTGGAAAAAGTCTCATTCCCAATCTGAAGAAGAACAGGAATAAACTATAAATTGCATCTGACCTTCGTTTCCGCTAAAATTGGGGGAAGATGAAAGGAAAGAAGTATATGGAATTAGAATTTTTAGGTACCGGTGCAGGCGTACCAGCGAAACATCGGAATGTAACAAGCACAGCACTGCGGTTACTTGATGAACGCAATGCTGTTTGGTTGTTTGACTGTGGTGAAGGCACACAAATGCAGATTTTGCATTCTACGATTCGCCCACGGAAAATCGAAAAGATATTCATTACTCACTTACATGGAGATCATATTTATGGATTGCCTGGATTGATCAGCAGTCGCTCCTTTCAAGGGGGCGCTTCACCGTTAGAGATTTATGGGCCCATAGGTATTGAAGAATTTGTGCGGACCGTGTTAAGAATTTCTCAAACAAAATTGAGCTACCCGTTAGTTTTTCATGAGATCACAAAAGAA
The DNA here is from genome assembly GCF_051714805.1 of Enterococcus sp. AZ091. NCBI lineage: Bacteria > Bacillati > Bacillota > Bacilli > Lactobacillales > Enterococcaceae > Enterococcus > Enterococcus sp. AZ091. Next base: position 2,192,772 of record NZ_JBIOSO010000001.1, read on the forward strand.
GGCATTCTCTTCAAGGACAAACAGTTTACCGTTTCTTGCCGTCGGTTGGATCACGGAATTGAAAGCTTTGGGTATCGAGTTGAAGAAGCGAGTCACCAAGGAGAGCTTCAGGTAGAAGCTTTGACTGCATTAGGAATCAAACCGGGTCCAGTTTTTGGTCGACTGAAAAAAGGCGAAATTGTCACGTTGGAAGATGGACGACAAATCAACGGAGGCGACTATGTAGGTGAAGCGAAAAAGGGACGTATCGTCACGATTTTAGGAGATACTCGCCTTTGTGCCAATTCGATCTTATTGGCTGAAAATGCAGATGTACTGGTTCACGAAAGTACCTTTAATAAAGATGAAGCTAAAATGGCTCGCGCCTATTTTCATTCTACAACAGTGCAGGCGGCTGAAGTAGCCAAACAAGCGCAGGTAAAACGATTGCTTTTGACGCACATTAGTGCACGCTATGTTGGGAAAGATATTACAAATCTGGCAAATGAAGCAAAAGCTGTATTTCCTAATACGGTGATCGTGAAAGACTTCGATGTCATCGATGTCCCATTTGCAGAAAAAGGAGATCAAGATGTTGTTAGAAAATAAAGTAATTGTCGTAACTGGCGGATCTGCTGGCTTAGGGGAACAAATCTGTTATGAAGCAGCGCGTCGCGGTGCGATCGTGGTGATTTGTGCCCGTAGAGGTCAGTTGATCAACAAAGTCAAAGAACATTGTATGACATTAAGTGGCAAACCAGCTTATGCCTTTCAATTGGATATTGCAGACCCTGAAAGTGTCGAAAATGTCATTGCTTCGATTCGTGAAAAGGTCGGAAAAGTGGACATTCTTGTCAACAATGCTGGTTTTGGTATTTTTCAAGAATTTACAGAAATGAAACCAGAAACGATCCGCAATATGTTTGAAGTGAACGTATTAGGGATGATGGTCTTAACACAGCAAATTGCTTTAGAAATGGTCGATCAGCGCTCTGGTCATATCATCAATGTGGCATCGATGGCTGGGAAAATTGCTACACCAAAAACTGCAGTGTATTCGGCAACCAAATTTGCTGTATTAGGTTTTTCAAATGCGTTGCGTTTGGAGTTGAAACCTTTCGGCATTCATGTGACAACTGTCAATCCGGGGCCTATCGAAACAGCCTTCTTTGACCAAGCAGATCCTAGTGGCAATTATTTAGCTTCTTTAGGGACATTTGTTCTTGAACCAACAAAACTGGCAAAGACCATCGTTAAAGCGATGATTCATCCAAAACGAGAGATCAATCGCCCACAAGTGATGGGAGTAGCTGCAAAATTCTACACACTATTCCCAGCTATTGGGGACTACTTGGCTGGAAGTCTATTCAATAAAAAATAGGAGTTGTTTTTGATGAAAAATCAATGGCGAGTAATCGTAGGTATTTTGTTGGTTTTAGTGATCGTCCTTTTTGCGGTCGCCAATAATATGACTGTTCCAATCAATTTTGGCTTTACTAGCATCAAAGCGCCTCTGATCTTGATTATCATTGGGGCGGCTTTGTTGGGGGCACTGATTATCTTACTAGTGTCAACTAGTACGATGTTCCAACAAAAGAAAGAATTAAAAAGATTACGGAAAGAATTGGCTGACTTTCAACAAAATAATGAAGAAAAATTGCAAGAACAGCGTGAGGTATTAGAACGGGAATATGCAAACAAGCAAGCAGACCTCGCCTTGAGGGAACAACAAATTGCTGAAGCAGAAGCAAAAACTGCGGCAGTTGTGCCTGGTGAACCACCAATTATAGAAAATCGTCAAGATACGTTTCCAGAGTAATGGTAAGCTTGCACTCTTGTTCTTCAAAAGAGGGTTTTGGGACTCCAACCAGAACGGTAAATCTCTGAAGTGAGGCGCAAGATTGGCTCACCACTCTTTTGCAACAAATGAGCGAAATAATAACGACATCCTTCGATGGTCTTTCGATAAACGACCGAAGGATGTCGTTTTTATTGTACTAGAAATAGGACAGAAAAAGGAGAGAAGCTGGTAGTGCTTTTTTGGTCAACGCTTTTCTTTTCTCCAAAATATTTGCTATAATTACCAAGTTAGGAGTGATTGTGTGAAACGCGCGAACTTTCATTGGCTGAGACCACAAAAAAGTGAATTATCAGCTGATTTCGAGGAAATGATCCAAGCAAGAGGTTTGTCACCATTAATAGGTCAATTATTATGGCAGCGGAATATTCGAACAGCAGCAGACTTGCAAAGTTTTTTAGAACCGGATTTGCAGGGACTTCATGATCCATTTTTGTTTTATGATATGGAAAAAGCCGTCGATAGAATTCAGACAGCGATCATGAATGAAGAGCGTATTCTGATTTATGGAGACTACGATGCTGATGGTATTACGAGCACGACTGTCTTAAAAGAAGCGCTGGAATTATTGGGTGCGGATGTTGAATTTTATCTGCCCAATCGCTTTACCGATGGCTACGGGCCCAATCTTTCCGTTTATCAAGATAAAATCGCAGCTGGTGTGCAATTGATTATAACTGTTGATAATGGTGTATCTGGTCATGAGGCATTGGCTTATGCCAAAGAAGCACAGGTAGATGTTATCGTTACAGATCACCATGAGTTGCCACCAGAATTACCCGATGCGTATGCCATCATTCATCCTCGTCATCCATTAGGAAATTATCCTTTTCCAGATTTGGCGGGGGTCGGAGTCGCATTCAAAGTCGCTACTGCGTTATTAGAAGAAGTGCCAGTCGAATTATTAGATCTCGTGGCAATTGGTACGATCGCCGACATGGTGTCGCTCACTGGTGAGAATCGCATTCTGGTCACTAACGGATTAAAAATGATCCAGCAAACCGAACGTGCGGGGCTCTCGGCACTGATCGAAGTGAGTGGTCTGAAGAAACGGGCAATCAATGAAACGGATATTGGTTTTGCCATCGGACCTCGTTTGAATGCGATTGGACGCTTGGAAGATGCTAATCCTGCGGTAACACTTATGTCGACATTTGATCCAGAAGAAGCCCAATCGTTAGCCAATCAATTAGATACGATCAATCTTCAAAGAAAGCAATATGTGGAAACGATTTTGAAAGAAGCTCAGAACATGCTCTCCGATTCAAATCAAGTCCATTTGATTGTGGGAGATGATTGGCATGAAGGTGTTTTAGGGATCGTTGCTGGACGATTGATGCAACAGACTGGCAGGCCGGTCCTTGTTTTAACCAAAAAAAGCAACGGTATTGCTAAAGGTTCTGGGCGCAGCGTTGCATCATTAAATCTATTTGACATGCTCTCTGGAATGCGTGAAATGTTTACCAGCTTTGGTGGACACCACGCGGCAGTAGGGCTCAGTGTGCCTATTGATCACCTTTCGATGCTCCAAGAACGTATGAATCAATACGTGGTCGATAATCGGATCGACCTTTCTAGCGGGATTCCGTTACCGATTGATGAAGAATTGTCTTTAGCAGAAATTACGACAAATTTTATCGAGTCGCTGAAAATTTTAGCTCCCTTTGGTACAGACAACCCAATCCCAAAGTTTTTGATTACGAATATTTCTGCTGATAATGGCCGACAAATTGGTACAGAGAATCAGCATTTAAAAGTCAGTCTTACAGATGGAGAAAATGGTCAATTAGACGTGATCGGTTTTGGTTTTGGATCACAGCTAGTAGAATTTGAGAGTGAAGGATTGGCCGTTGTGGGGCAATTATCTGTCAATGAATGGAACGGCAAGAAGAAACCACAGCTGATGTTGGAAGATTTTGAAGTCAACGGCATACAGCTGTTCGACTTGCGTTCAAAGAAAAATCGGCAAGGGCTGACCCTTGATGCCCAAACATTAGGGGTTGCTTTTTCGGATAAATTACCTTCAGAGATAGAACGATTTTGTCCGAACGTTCATGTTTATCAAACGTTAGACGATTTGACAGCTTTTTTTGGTTCAGGAAATTATACGCAACTTGCTTTTCTAGACTGTCCTAGCGAGAAAGAGCTTTTGAGAAAAATCATTCAAGAAATACCTGTCAATCGTATCTATTTGATTTTAGTATCCACAGAGGATGCTTATTTGGATGGTGTCGGGACTAGAGAACAATACGGCCGTTTGTTTCAACTGATCAATCAGCAGAATGGGATTGATATTCGCTATAAACTGCCAATGGTAGCTAACTACTTGCAGATTCCAGAAAAATTATTAATTTTTATGATTCAAGTGTTTTTTGATTTGAAATTTGTTACAATAAAAGATGGCGTTTTGAAAAAAGTCCCTGATCCAGAGAATAAGCCGCTTAATGAGAGTGTGTTGTATCAACAGCGACTTGCAAAAATCAAAACAGAAGAAGACTTACTAATGAGTGATTTATCAACGATTCGCAAATGGTTGATATCTTAGGAGGAAAAAACATGAATTTAAAAGACTATATTGCCAGCATTCCGGATTATCCGCAAGAAGGAATTGTCTTTCGCGACATCTCTCCATTGATGGCTGATGGAGAAGCTTATCGTTATGCAACACAGCAAATCGTCGAGTACGCTCAGGAAAAAGGGATCGACATGGTGGTTGGACCTGAAGCTCGTGGGTTTATTGTTGGTTGTCCCGTGGCGTATCAACTAGGTGTTGGTTTTGCGCCAGTACGTAAAAAAGGCAAGCTACCTCGAAAAACGATTGAAGCAACATACCAGAAAGAATATGGCGTGGATATTTTGACGTTACACGAAGATGCGATTAAACCTGGCCAACGGGTATTGATTTGTGATGATTTACTTGCAACCGGCGGCACGATTAAAGCAACGATCGAACTTGTGGAAAAATTAGGCGGCATCGTAGTTGGCTGTGCTTTTCTGATCGAGTTGATGGACTTGCAAGGCAGAGACAAAATCACTGGATACGAAATCAAAACATTGATGGAATATTAATCGAAAAAAGCCAGATCAATTTTGATCTGGCTTTTTTTTGTTTATTTGGCAGCAACACCGAAATAATCGACCTACTGTTCGTAATGATAAAAATCATGGTCGTGGTAATAAGTTTGGTTTCTCTTTCGTTCTGCTTGGCGGAATTTCTTTTCATCCCATAGCATGAACCACAGCATCATCAAAGGGCAAAAAATCAGAACTGCACTGAGTACGCCAAAATAACCAATAATGATCCCTGTTAACAACACCCACAAAATAAAACCAAATCGACGAACTGCTTTCATTATTTTCACTCCTTATAAAAATGCGAACTTATGTTTGTAAAACTATTATACGAATGTTTGTTCGGTTTGTAAAGAGGAAATAAAAAAAATCTTCGAAGGTTCGAAGATTTAAGGAATCGATTAAAGTAAGTGACGGTAGAGACCAACGACTAAGCCTAAAATCGTTACATCTGGCAAGATGATAGGTTCTAGGTAATCATTTTCCGGTTGCAAACGGATGTGATCCTGTTCTTTGAAAAATCTCTTACAGGTGGCTTCATCTTCATCCGTCATTGCAATGACAATGTCCCCGTTTTGAGCACTTTGCTGTTTGCGAACGATGACTTGATCACCGTCTAAGATTCCAGCGTTGATCATACTTTCACCGCGAATCGTCAACATGAACAAACTGCCGGTGCTATTTGCTAAATCAGGCGGTATCGGGAAAAAATCGGAGGCGTCTTCTACAGCTAAGATCGGTTCACCAGCCGTAACGACTCCTAGCATTGGGATCGAGTTTGGCTGCACATCGATTTTTTCTAATCCGGAGGAAGTCAATTCAATCGCTCTTGGTTTTGTTGGGTCGCGTAAAATCAAGCCTTTTTTTTCAAGCCTGGATAAATGTCCGTGGACGGTAGAAGTAGAGGATAGCTGAACGGCTTCGCCAATTTCGCGAACAGTCGGCGGATAGCCTTTTTCAGTGACTCGTGTATGAATAAACTTAAGAATCTCGATTTGTCGATTTTCTGTTCGTTTTGCCAAAACTGACACCTTCTTTCATTTGATAGTCTTAGTGTACCATAGGAGAAACGACAATTCAAACAAATGTTCGCTTTTTGTTGCTATTGTTTTTTTGTCAGGTTTTGTATAAGATAAAGTAGTGAAAAGGAGGTGTCGAAATGTTATCCAAAGAAAAATTAGCCCGCATTAATGAGCTAGCCAAAAAGAAAAAAGTGCAAGGTCTATCTGCTGATGAAACGATCGAACAGCAAAAGCTTCGCGAAGAATATTTACAAGCTTTTCGTGGAGGAATGCGACACCACATTGAAGGAATGAAAATCGTCGATCCTGAAGGACAAGATGTCACTCCAGACAAATTAAAAGAAATTCAAAAGAAAAAAGGATTGCATGGCAGATAAAGATGAATTCCTTTTCATTCCTATTGAAATCCTGAAAGAAATCCCGTATAATATGAGATGTAATAAAGGTAAAAAAAACCTAAATTAGGAGGAATTACCATTGTTTGATAAAATCGATCAATTAGGTGTCAACACCCTTCGTACATTGAGTATCGAAGCCGTACAAAAAGCAAATTCAGGTCATCCCGGTCTGCCAATGGGGGCAGCGCCAATGGCGTATGCCTTGTGGACCAAGCATTTGAAAGTTAATCCGACCACTTCTAGAAACTGGATCGACCGCGACCGGTTCGTCTTGTCTGCTGGACATGGTTCTGCTTTGCTTTACAGCTTACTGCATGTTTCAGGGTATCAAGTAACCACGGAAGACTTGAAAAATTTCCGTCAGTGGGGCAGCCGCACACCAGGACACCCAGAAGTTGGGCATACGGATGGTGTGGAAGCAACGACTGGTCCATTAGGACAAGGAATCGCAATGGCCGTCGGGATGGCGATGGCGGAAGAACATCTAGCGGCGACATACAACCGGGATGAATACAATGTAATCGACCACTATACGTATGCATTATGTGGCGACGGCGACTTGATGGAAGGTGTGTCTCAAGAGGCAGCTTCAATGGCTGGTCATATGAAGCTGGACAAATTGATCGTTTTATATGATTCCAATGATATCTCATTAGATGGCCCTACTTCAAAAGCATTCACAGAAAATGTTGGTGCCCGTTTTGAAGCTTACGGTTGGCAACATTTGTTGGTCAAAGACGGCAATGACTTAGAGGCAATCTCACAAGCCATTGAAGCAGCTAAAGCTGAAACAGAGAAACCGACATTGATCGAAATCAAAACAGTCATCGGTTACGGTGCCCCAAATCAAGGAACCTCTGCTGTCCATGGTGCTCCATTAGGTGCGGAAGGTATTTCAGCCGCTAAAGCAATCTATGGCTGGGAGTATCCTGAATTCACCGTGCCGGAAGAAGTAGCGGCTCGTTTCAAAGAAACGATGATCGATGAAGGCCAAAAAGCCGAAGCGGAGTGGAACGAGAAATTTGCTGCTTACAAAGCGGCTTATCCAGAATTAGCTGCGCAGTTCGAACAAGCAGTGGCTGGCGAATTACCAGCAGATTGGGATGCAGAATTGCCAACTTATGAAGTAGGCAGCTCACAAGCGAGTCGTGTTTCCAGTAAAGAAATGATCCAAGCCCTTTCAAAAGCTATCCCAAGCCTATGGGGAGGATCGGCCGATCTATCCGGATCCAATAATACGATGGTCGCAGCGGAAAAAGATTTTGAACCTGGTCAATATGAAGGCCGCAACATTTGGTTCGGTGTGCGGGAGTTTGCGATGGCCGCAGCCATGAACGGGATCCAACTTCATGGCGGTACACGCGTGTATGGCGGGACATTCTTCGTCTTTGTGGATTACTTGCGTCCAGCAGTTCGCTTGTCGGCTCTCCAACATGCGCCAGTCATCTATGTTCTGACCCATGATTCTGTGGCTGTTGGTGAAGACGGACCGACCCACGAACCAATCGAACAATTGGCGAGTGTACGCTGCATGCCAAACGTGCAAGTGATCCGACCAGCAGATGGCAACGAAACTCGGGCAGCTTGGAAGATCGCCTTGCAAACGACGAATAAACCAACGGTCTTAGTGTTGAGCCGTCAAAACCTGCCAGTGTTAGCAGGGACGCTAAGTGGTGTCGAAGAAAACGTGGCTAAAGGTGGCTATGTCCTTTCAAAACAAACCGGTGAGACACCAGAAGGCATCTTGATCGCTACTGGCTCAGAAGTGAATCTAGCGGTAGAAGCGCAAGCCAAACTAGCAGAAGCTGGGGTGGATGTGTCTGTCGTATCACTGCCAAGCTTTGATTTGTTTGAAGCACAGTCGGAAGAGTACAAGGAGAGTGTCTTGCCGAAAGCCGTGAAAAAACGGGTTGGCATCGAAGCAGCTTCCCCATTTGGTTGGGATCGTTACCTAGGCTGCAAAGGCAAAGTCATCGCCATTGATCATTTTGGCGCTTCTGCTCCAGGAAACAAAGTATTGGAAGAGTTCGGCTTTACAGTCGAAAATGTGGTTGCCACTTTCCAATCGATCAAATAAGCGTAAGAAACAAGCGAAATCGCAGCTGATTTCGCTTGTTTTTTTTAAAGTCTTTTCGTTTTTAGGTAGAACAAGATGTTTTTGCGAAAAGACTTTTAAAAAAATATTGAGTTGCTTAAGTTGCACAGAAAAAATTTTTTCCGTATAATGTCTATATTGTTGAATAGTATTGGGACGATGGAGGAAAAGAATGAAAAATTATCAAACCCGCAGTGAAAGACATATCCGCCAACAAAAAGCAGTGATGCCACGACCAAGTAAACGAGCAGTGGTTTCTTTTATTGGGGCTGGATTAGCATTGTCACCAGCGGTGGTCACGCTACTTCCGGAACAGGTCCAAGCAAGTGAATATCAGGCCACTAGTCAAGGAATCGCTAGTTTTATCGAACAGATTGGTTGGTCAGCACAAGACGTTGCGGCCAATAATGATCTTTATGCATCGGTGATGATCGCGCAAGCCATTTTGGAAAGTGGCTATGGCTCATCTACATTATCCAATGCGCCTTACTACAATCTTTTTGGGGTCAAAGGATCATATAACGGGCAATCTGTCTATTTGCCTACAGATGAGTATATCAATGGACAATGGGTCGTAATGAATGAACCATTCCGCCAATATAATTCCTACTGGGAGTCTTTTCAAGATCACGCCAACGTTTTAAGAAGTACAAGCTTCACTTTAGGTAAAGCACATTATAGTGGGGTCTGGAAAAGTCAAACGACTTCTTTTTACGATGCGACCAGCTATCTGACAGGACGCTATGCCACTGATCCAGGTTACGCACAAAAATTAAACTGGCTGATTGAAACGTATCAACTAACTCGTTTTGATACACCAAGTACTGGTGCCACAACGACTTCTGTAACGACAACGACAACGCAATCCACATCGACGACAACAACGACACAAAGTACGGGACAAAGTTATGTCGTAGCATCTGGCGACAGTCTTTGGGATATTGCTTCACGTTTTGGAACAACGGTGGATCAAATCATGGCTGCCAATGGATTAAGCAGTGACTTGATCGTCGTTGGACAGGAATTGATCGTTTGATTTTCGCTATTTATTAGCTAAACGCCAAATGAAATTTCACAAAAACTTTTGTTTTTGTTCTCTTTTAGTAACTAAAAGAAGCAAAGCAAAAGTTTTTTTCTTTGTGAAAAAAACATAAATATTTGGAAAACGCTAACTTTTTGTTCGCAAGTCTGCCGTTTTTTGGGTAGAATAGGAATATGAACTGGAGGGATTGCAAATGACAAAGATTTATCAATCTGTTACCGAGCTAGTTGGGCATACACCCATCGTCAAATTAAACAAGGTGGTGGGAGAGGATTCCGCTGATGTCTACGTTAAACTTGAGTTTTATAATCCAGGGAGCAGCGTGAAGGACCGGATCGCTTTGGCCATGATCGAAAAAGCCGAAAAAGACGGCTCTTTGAAAGCAGGCAATACGATCGTGGAACCAACTTCCGGTAATACTGGGATCGGCTTGGCGATGATCGGTGCAGCGAAAGGGTACCGAGTGGTCATCGTGATGCCTGAGACCATGAGTATCGAACGGCGCAAGCTGATGCAAGCCTATGGTGCTGAATTGATTTTGACACCAGGCTCAGAAGGAATCACAGGTTCAATCAATAAAGCCAAAGAATTGGCTGAACAAGAGGGCTATTTTATGCCGCTGCAATTTGAAAATCCGGCAAATCCCGAGATTCACGAGAAAACAACTGGGAAAGAAATAGAGAATGCCTTTGAATCAAAAGGATTAGATGCCTTTGTCGCTGGTATCGGTACAGGCGGCACGATCACTGGTGCGGGTCGAGAATTAAAACGAGTGTATCCAGACTTAAAAATCTATGGCGTTGAACCGGCAGAATCGGCTATCTTAGAAGGCGGACAACCTGGTCCTCACAAAATCCAAGGAATTGGAACCGGATTTGTACCTAAAGTTCTTGATACAGAGATCTTTGATCAAGCAATTGCCGTATCAAGTGAAGATGCGATGGCAACAGCGAGAGAAGTCGGCCGTAAAGAGGGCTTGCTCGTAGGTATTTCTTCTGGAGCAGCGATCCATGCAGCACTCAAAGTTGCCAAAGAACTGGGAAAAGGCAAAAAAGTCTTAGCGATCGTCCCGGACAATGGAGAACGCTATCTATCGACTGCTTTATATCAAGTGGAAGAATAACAAGGAAAGCGGGCATTGGCAGAATGCCTGCTTTTTCTCCCCTTTTCTTAAGGACTGTGGAATTTTTCGTGTTTGTTTTGTGGTTGATTAAGAATTTTTAGAGAAAGCTGTTTGAATTTTTACCATCTACATAGTATGATATTACAGATAAGAGAATTGGAGGAACTCCTGTGAACACGATATATGATGAGGCAATCAAACAATTAAAACAAGAAAATATCCGTATCACTCCACAAAGGGTTGCGATACTTGAGTTTTTGGCTAGCCACGCATCACATCCTACCGCAGAAGAAATTTACCGAGCGATCGAAGTCCACTTTCCCGGTATTAGTGTAGCGACAGTCTACAATAATCTGCGACTGTTTACGGAGATCGGTTTTGTGAAAGAAATGAACTACGGCGATGCATCCAGTCGCTTTGACTTTACGACAGAGCCGCATTATCATGCAATTTGTCAACGTTGCGGCAAGATTTCTGATTTTTACTATCCTGGATTGGAAGATGTCGAAATGGCCGCTTCCCAACTGACCGGATATAAAATCCAAAGCCATCGCTTAGAAGTATATGGATTGTGTCCAGAGTGTAAAGGAGAAGAGGAATGAAAATTATTTCAACGGATAAAGCACCGCAAGCAATTGGTCCTTATGTACAAGCACGGATTGCTAATGGTTTCTTGTTTGCTTCCGGACAAGTGCCGTTAGATCCTGTTACAGGAGAAGTTGTGGGAGCAACTATCGAAGTTCAGACACAGCAAGTTCTCAAAAATATCGAGGCAATTTTAACTGCCGCCGGTATTACACCAGATGAAATCGTCAAAACAACATGTTTCTTAAAAAACATGGATGATTTTGTTCCATTCAATAATACATACAGCACACTTTTTCATGAACATTTGCCTGCACGTTCAGCAGTTGAAGTGGCCCGTTTACCAAAGGATGTATTGGTGGAAGTAGAGATCATTGCTGTGGTGGCACAATAAAGGAGTCAATGGGACGGTCGTATATATGCGCAGTCCCATTTTTGTTGAGAATGGATTTTATTCTTGATGATGCCAAAATAAAATTGAAAATGGTTTTTATGTAACGATGGGAAAAGAGGACAATAAGATGATTTCTTTACAAGAATATTTAGCCCAGGGGCAAACAACTGTCTCCAATCTGCTTTTGGAAAACTATCATAGCCTTGGTTTAACCAATGATGAATTTGTATTATGGCTTCAGTTGTATCGTTACCACGAACAAGGCAATGATTTTCCTGATCTAGCGATGATTGCTAAGGGGATGGGAAGTGAGCAAAAAGAAATCTATAAATGGTTGAATGAGCTATTGAATAAACAGATCATCGCCATCGAATCCAAGAAAGATTCAGCAGGGAAGATGGTGGATTACTATGAGTTTTCTGGAATCTATGAACGACTGGAAGTTTGTTTGCGGCAAAAAAATCAGCAGGAGGAAAAGCAGAGCTATGATTCAAAAGTACGTTCGCTTTATCAAATGTTTGAGTCCGAATTTGGCCGTCCGCTTTCAGCAATCGAATACCAGCGAATATCACAATGGCTGGAAGAAGATAAATACCAGCCGGATTTGATTCAATTTGCGTTACGTGAGGCGGTTTTGAATCAAGCCTACAGTTTGAATTATATTGATCGCATTTTACTTTCTTGGGAACGAAAAAATATTACCTCGAAAGAACAAGTAGAAGAAGAACAAAAACGCCGTAAAAAACAGTTTATGCAGAAAGAAAATTTGGAACAAACGAATGGACCGGTTCCTAAGATTCCTATGCATAATTGGTTAGAAGGGGAATAAAGGAGAGTTGTCATGATCAGTAAAGCAAAAACTATGATCGCATTGGAACAAATGTACCAAATGTTCCCCGACGCTCACGGAGAACTGATTTCCAAAAATCCGTTTGAACTGTTGATTGCTGTGATTTTAAGTGCTCAGGCTACGGATGTGTCAGTCAATAAAGTGACCCCCACACTATTTGCTGCCTATCCGACACCTGAGGCCTTGGCAGCAGCCCCTGTTGAGGAAATCATTGAGAAAATACGGACGATCGGTCTTTATCGCAACAAAGCAAAAAATATCAAGGCTTGTGCGTCCCAGCTTATCGAACGATTCAATGGCCAAGTACCTAGAACCCGCGAGGAATTAGTGTCATTACCGGGGGTCGGAAGAAAAACAGCCAACGTTGTTTTAGGTGATGCGTTTGGTATTCCGGCAATCGCTGTGGATACCCACGTCGAACGAGTAACCAAGCGCTTACGGATTTGCCGATTAGATGCGAATGTCTTAGAAGTAGAACAAACATTGATGAAAAAAGTGCCAGAAGATCTTTGGGTCAAAACACATCACACACTGATTTTCTTTGGACGATACCATTGCACAGCTAGAGCGCCAAAATGTGAAGTTTGCCCATTATTGACAATGTGCCAAGAAGGACAACTGCGGATGCGCGCAAAAAAAGTTCAGCCACCTCAATGAGAGGCGGCTGAACTTTTTTTTATTCAGGATTTGTTTCATTTGTCCCTGGAGTAGTCGACGAAGATGATGGCGTCGAACTTGACTCCGAAGAAGACGATGGTGTGCTTTCACTTTCTGACGGTGGCGGTGTAGATTGTGAGCTTTCAGAAGAAGATTCAACTGGTGGAATCGATTCTTCCGTTGAACTGCTAGATTCAACGATTTCAGAACTGCTTTCTGGTGTTGATTCAGGAAGCGAAGAAGAGCTGATCGTTGATCTTGTGCTAGAACTTGGTTGCTGGTAAGTCCCTTTGATGTAAAGCTCATTGCCGATCCGGGTCAAATCTGCGGGCATTTTCCAGTCGCGGTTCTCAACAGAGGCTGAGACAAATTGCATCAATTCCCGATAAACATCTGAGGCAACATGAGTACTGCTGTCTGTGATCGGCGTCATTTTATCATTATATCCTGTCCAAACAGCTAAAGAAAAGGATGGGGTATAACCTGCAAACGTGATATCCGGGTAAGCACCGTTTGACGTATCCAATTGGGCCAATTGATTGTCATCATAGTTGGAAGTCCCGGTTTTCCCAGCTTGGTATAGTCCATCGATTTGGGCGTTGGTTCCTGTTCCGACAGAAATCACGTCTTTCAGAATATCGGTGACCATATAGGCTGTCGTATCATCCATCGCTTTTTGACCTTCCACTTTGAAGGAGTCTTCATCAACTGTTCCATCTTGCGAAACGATCTTATTGACATATTGCGGTTCGTAATAGGTTCCGCCATTTGAAAAGGCAGCATAAGCAGCAGCCATTTTCAAGCTAGAGATCCCATACTTGGTGCCATCGATTTCTGACGTGTTGCTGGAAATTGCATTGGACTGTTCAATGTTTTTGTATTCAATACCTAGGCCTTTCAAGAAGGAAGAAATATTGTCAGCACCTACTTCTTCAAAAAGCTTTGCTGCTGGAACATTTCTCGATTGAGCCAGTGCTGTCCGCAAAGTGATATTTCCCATATATTGTCGATCCCAGTTGTAGATTGGTGTGTTCGTCCCCACATAATTATAGGGTTCGTCCAAAATCATGCGGCCTGTTGAATTTTGTAAAAATTGGAAGGCTGGACCATAGTCTGTCAGTGGTTTAACGGTTGAGCCAAAGTCACGAGTGACGTTGACTGCTAAATTATTACCTAAGACAACATCGTCTTCCACATGACGAGCACCGATTTGCGCGACAACTTTACCACTATTAACATCTACCAGAGTAGCGGCTACTTGCATTTTATCATCTGGGAAATTGATGTATTCGTCACTATTAACGATGTCATACAATCGTTTTTGGGTATTGACATCAAGATTCGTATAGATGTCCAATCCATCCGTATAGACATCTTTGCCGGTTTTTGCTTTTACTTCATCAATCACTTCTTTAAAGTAATTGTCATAATATTTCCATTCGTTATTTCGTTGCGGATTTTTTTGCAATCCTTCTGAAATATCTTCGGCTTTGGCTGCTTCATATTCGTCTTTAGTGATTTTTTCATTCTCATACATGGTTAACAGAACAAGATCTCGTCGCTGTTTAGCTTTGTCTGGGTGAGCATATGGATCATAAGCAGAAGGGGCGTTTGGTAATCCAGCGATTAATGCTGTTTGAGCCAAATCTAGTTGATCCAATGTCTTGTTATAGAACTTCATGGCAGCTGTCTGCATCCCATAGACACCGTTAGACATGTACACTTTATTGATATAGTAGGTCAAGATTTCTTGTTTGGATTTTGTTTGTTCCAGTCTGACGGCCATCCAAGCTTCTTGCGCTTTTCTTCGCAACGTCTGATCTTCTGCACTAGTAGAGAAGAAGGATAATTTGATCAATTGCTGTGTTAGGGTACTCCCACCTTGCATGCCACCAGTCGTCACGTTCGACAATGCCGATCCAATGATACGGATAGGGTCTACTCCAATATGTTGATAGAAACGACGATCCTCTACAGATACAATCGCATCTTCCAATTGCTGCGGAATTTCATTCGCAGTGATTTTTTCACGGGTCTCGCTACCAAAATCGAGGATCAGATCTCCATTGGAGGCGTAGAACCTGGAGGAAGCAGCAGAATCGAGCTGTTTCTCATCTAATGGTGGTGCATCTTTAGCGTACCACCAAAAAAGTCCCATCCCTGATAAGAGACCGAGACATCCTAAAAAGAAGAGCCCCATAAAGGTACGAAGTAAAATACTGCTAATCGTTCGTTTTCCTTTCGGCTTTTTTTGTTTGGGGCCTTTATATGCAGCCGCCGCTTTCTTAGAATCATGTCGAGAAGCTCTCGATTGCGATTCTTTCGCCATACTAATCATTCTCCTTCATTGACAAAAATTGATCTACTGCTTTTAAATAAGGAATACGCGGAGCGATTCCTGGGATGATCTCAATGCCGTTTTTCTCTATATAGGCAAGAGGCAGCGATTTTTTACCTGTTGTTTTTTGTTGATGCCACTCTGTGATCAAGTTGCTGCTCGTCAAAAAAAAGCAGCGTTGCAAGCTTGAGAACCATAACAAGACAAAGCAGACTCCTTGCTGCGTCAGACAGTTTTCCATATGCTGAATCTGATGCTCATGAAAATTTTTGAAGGGGAAAGAGGTTTTGTTCTGTGTCTCTTTGGCTTCAAAATCCAAGTAATATCCGCGATAAACACCATTATAGTCCGTGGTAGAGGCTTCTCGGAAGTAAGCTTCTTTAATCACAGCTGCACTGCGGCGGGGATAATCCACCTTAACGATCTGAACAGGTGTAGGTTTTTTATGAATGACTGCTGCTTGACGATTCAAATAATAGGCATTGCTTTGATTGATTGCTTCTTCAAAACGCATTCCGCGGTTCGCGAAAGTTTTTGGCCGAGCTATTTTTTCTTGCAATTTTTGTTTTTTACCGCCATCATAAGCAGAAGACTGACCGTTAGGGTATCGAATGACCATGTTATTCACACTCCTAGGCATCATTATACCAAAAAGACGTTTGGAAAGAAAAGAGATGACTGCTTAAACAATGAAAACCTTATATTTTACCGGCTACCGCAGCTTTGAACTTGGTGTATTTCAAGAAAAAGATCCCAAAATCAAAATTATTAAGAAAGTAATAAAAATGTCTTTGCTTTCTTACATTGAACAAGGACTGGAATGGGTGCTGATCAGTGGCAATCTAGGAGCAGAAATGTGGTGTGCAGAAGTGGTGGAGCTTTTGCAAAAAGACTATCCAGAAATCAAACTAGGGATCATTTATCCGTTTCAAGGATTTGGTGAAAACTGGAATGAAGCGAACCAGCAAATGTTGCAACGAGTGCAAATGAGCGCTGATTATGTGAATGCCACTAGCCATCAACCCTACAAAGAACCAAGCCAATTAAGAAATCATACCCAGTTTCTATTGGAACACACAGATGGTGCGTTGCTGCTTTATGATGAAGAATTCCCTGGAAAAACCAGCTTTTTTTTGAAAGATGCGAAGAAATATCGGGAGGATCATCCTTACGAGATCGATCAAATTACAATGGATGATCTGCAAAACGCAACATTTGATAGTAATTTACTTTGATTTCTGAGAGTTTTTTGATAGAATGGTCTAGAAAGTGAAAATCATTTGGAAAAATCAATG
Source organism: Enterococcus sp. AZ091 (assembly GCF_051714805.1). Lineage (NCBI taxonomy): Bacteria > Bacillati > Bacillota > Bacilli > Lactobacillales > Enterococcaceae > Enterococcus > Enterococcus sp. AZ091. The sequence goes on from NZ_JBIOSO010000001.1 coordinate 2,209,480, forward strand.
AGGTGTAAATAATGGCAAATCTAATTTTTAGTCCCAAGGATATTCTTCAACAAGAATTTAAAACAAAAATGCGCGGCTATGATCCAGTGGAAGTCGATGAATTTTTAGACAATATCATCAAAGACTACGAGAGCTACAACAAAGAGATTTTAGCATTGCAAGAAGAAAACGATCGTTTGAATGCAAAAATCGATCAACTTTCTAAGAATCAAGCGATTGCATCACGGGTCCAACAAGAAGCGCCAAAAAGTCAAACAGTAACAAATTTTGATATTTTGAAACGTTTGTCTAATTTGGAAAAAGAAGTTTTTGGCAAAAAATTGGATCAAGAAGAACCAGTTACACGTTCCTCTTCATACAACAGCAACTACACAAATGCTGATTTTGAAGACGATAACGAAAAAACACGTCAATTCTAATCAATTTGATTGCTGTGATTTTCGGGTAATTGCGGCATAACTTTGATTATGCTGAGGAAAGTCCATGCTCGCACAAGCTGAGATGCTTGTAGTGATCGTGCCTAGCGAAACAATAAGCTAGGGTACTTGAAAGAGTAACGGCAGGAAAAATGGCTAAGGCGCGAGCTATGCCAAAGTATCCTTGAAAGTGCCACAGTGACGAAGCAAGACGGGAAACCGTCTTGGTGGAACGCGGTAAACCCCTCGAGCGAGCAACCCAAACAATGGTAGGGGCGCTTTTTGCACGGAAATGAACGGAGCAAAAAGGCAAGTAATTGCAGATAGATAATTACCCAACGTTTTCTTCTCCCTGAGGAAGACGTGGACAGAACATGGCTTATAGAAAATCACAGCAGATCAGGGAATCCTTCCAGCAACGGAAGGTTTTTTTATATCAAGAAGGAGAAATCTATGACAGAAAAAGTATTTGATTGTGTCGCAACCGCTGCTAGTGGGTTAGAAGCGCTAGTTGGTAAGGAGTTGCGAGATTTAGGCATTGAATGCCAAGTAGAAAATGGACGGGCTCGATTCAAAGGAACGTTGGAGACCATTGCAACCGCCAATCTCTGGTTACGCACAGCTGACCGCATTAAGATTGTGGTGGGGGAATTTGATGTATACACCTTTGATGAATTATTTGAGCAAGTCAAAGCATTACCTTGGGAAGACTTTCTGCCGCTAGACGCAGAGTTTCCTGTGGCAGGTAAATCGATCAAATCGAAGTTATTCAGTGTGCCTGATTGTCAGGCAATCACAAAAAAAGCGATCGTTAATCGATTACGGGAAGTTTATCATCGCCCTGCAAGTGTTCCTTTAACTGAAAGTGGTGCTTTCTTTCAGTTGGAAGTTGCTTTGTTGAAAGATCATGCCATGATCACACTCGATACGACAGGACCGAGTTTGTTCAAACGTGGCTATCGACTAGAAAAAGGGGGTGCACCCTTAAAAGAAAATATGGCTGCAGCATTAGTCATGTTGACCAGCTGGCGCAAAGACCGACCGTTTGTTGATCCTGTATGCGGTTCCGGTACACTGTGCATCGAAGCAGCACTGATCGGACATAATATTGCCCCTGGATTCAATCGCTCCTTTGTCTGTGAGACATGGGATTGGGTTCCAGCTGAAGTATTTGAGACTGTAAGAGCTCAGGCAGACGAAGCAGCCGATTACGATAGCCAACTGGACATTATGGGCTCAGATATCAATGGACGGATGATCGAAATCGCCAAAGCAAACGCGGAAGAGATTGGTCTAGGTGATTCCATCACCTTCAAACAACAAGCAGTCAAAGATTTTAAAACAGACAAAGAATACGGCGTGATCGTTGCCAACCCACCATATGGGGAACGTTTAGGAGAAGAAGAGACGGTACAGCGCTTGTACCGTGAAATGGGCGAAGTCTTTCGGCCATTAAAAACTTGGAGCAAATACATTTTGACCAGTGACCTTACATTTGAGACCCACTATGGTGAAAAAGCAACCAAGAAACGCAAACTATATAATGGTGCGTTGCGTACGGATTTCTTCCAGTATTGGGGCAGTCGCCCACCGCGTAAAAAGGAGACGGTTGAATGAAAGAACAAGAATTTCTAAAAGAATTAAAAGAGCTCGATTTGCTGTCACAAGCAATGGGAATCCTTGGTTGGGATACTCAGACGGGAATGCCTGAAAAGGCCAGCGAATATCGCAGTGAAGTTGACAGCTACTTGTATGGCTTGTATTTCGAAAAGAAAGTCGGACCAACGATCCAAGAAGCCATTACTTATTTTGGTCAGCGCCCTGATGAATTATCTGAAGTTGGTCAAGCAGCTTATCAGCTGGTGAAAGAAGAATATGAGCTGCAAAAAAATGTTCCTAATGAATTAGCGATCGCAGCTTCTGCTGCTACTTCTAGAGCTCATACTGCTTGGACGCAAGCCCGCAAAGCGAAAGATTTCTCTTTATTCAAGGAAGCATTAGCTGAGAATATCCGTTTGACAAAAGAGCTGATCCCTTATTGGAAAAAAGAGGAACGGACAAATTATGATGTTCTTTTGAATCAATATGAACCGAACATGACCGTTGAAATCTTGGATAATGTGTTTTCACAAGTTCGTGATGGAATCATGGATATTCGTCGCCAGTTAGAAAAAGGTACTCCACCAGATACAACGATCTTATCTCGTAAAATGACAGAGGCGCAACAGCGGAAATTCATCTCGAAAGTCATCACAGACTTAGGGTATGATTTTTCTCGCGGGCGGTTGGACAATACGGTGCATCCTTTTGCGACCGGCATTAACCACAATGATGTTCGCTTGACGACTCGTTGGAATGAAGAAGATTTTTCGATGGGAATATTCGGCGTGATTCATGAAGCAGGCCACGGCATGTATGAACAAAACATTGATGAAAAATTTGAAGGAACGCCGGTCCACGAAGGAGCATCCATGGGAATCCATGAATCGCAATCCTTATTCAATGAGATCATTATCGGTAGCAATCGTAATTTTTGGGAGAAACAATACCCTTATTTTCAAGAGTGTGCAGAAGGAACTTTCGATGATGTTTCCTTTGAGACTTTCTACAATGCATTAAAATTTACCCAAGCAAGTTTGATTCGGATCGAAGCAGATAGCCTGACGTATGTTTTGCATATCATTATCCGTTACGAGATTGAGAAGATGATTTTCAATGAAGAAGTGAATGTGGAAGATCTGCCAACTATTTGGAATGATAAATATGAAGAATACTTAGGCGTACGTCCGCAAAATGATTTAGAAGGTATCTTGCAAGACGTTCATTGGTCAGGGTCAAGTTTTGGCTATTTCCCATCATACGCGTTAGGATACATGTATGCGGCACAGCTTTTTCATGCAATGGAAAAAGAGATCGATGTCGATGCTGTATTGGCTTCTGATGATTATTCAGAGATCCGCCAATGGTTGACCACGCACATTCATCAATACGGGGCTTCTAAAAAACCAAATCAATTGATTCTGGATGCGACAGGAGAACTGTTAAATCCGCAATATTTATTGGACTATCTGCGGAAGGTTTATTTTTCTGTTTATCAAATCCGCTAATGAGCAAGCCTTTCGTTCACTCGAAAGGCTTCTTCTCATCTTTAAAAAAACGCACGGCAAACTAGGTAGCTAGACGATAGTCTTCATTGACTTTGGGTTCTGATACTTTGATGGAATCGGACGATTGAATCAGAATGCTAGCAATAGAAACAAGATAAAAAAGACAGGAGTTTCAAAAAATGGCTGATATAGCACCAATTTATGAATATGCCAAATTGATTTTGGGAACTGATCACACAGGGCATGGCTTTGATCATGTCAAGAGAGTAGCCGCAATGTCTAAACAGATCATTGCCGAAGATCAACTGCAAGTAGATGATTACGTTGTGGAAGCAGCGGCATTTTTGCACGATACCATTGATGATAAGGTGGTGAAAGATGTGGTGAAAGCCAAAGAAGAAGTGCAGCAATGCCTTCTCGCTGCTGGAGCCACAGCAGAACAAATCAGTCATATATTTACAATCATTGAGAATCTCTCTTTCTCAAAAGAGTTACTGGCAGGGGCACAAGTCTCCTCTTTAGAAGGACAAATCGTGAAAGATGCGGATCGCTTAGATGCATTGGGCGCAATTGGTATTTTGCGTACTAGTTACTTTGGCGGTGCACATCAGCATCCGATCCATGAATCAGAGCGAGCTCCGAAAACGTTCACAAACCACGCTGACTACCGAAAAGGGACCACCGTGATCAATCATTTCTATGAAAAGTTGTTTTTATTGCCTGAAAAAATGCACACGCACTTTGGTAAACAAGAAGCGCTGCGGCGTAAAGACTTTATGACAACCTTTTTAACTGAGTTTTATAGAGAATGGGATGTTTAGTAATTTTTAATCTTCGGTTCGATTCCTTTGTGTTTCCTCTGTATTTATCTATAATTATAAATAAGGGGAGGGATGGATATGTATTACAAACAAGCGCTGAAACCGAATGAATTATTACCTGCACTTTCTGATTCTGGGGAATGTTTTTTTATCATTCGAGCAGCATTACCCATCCGGAATTATCAAGTTGCCATTTACCGGTACGATGATGAGTATTTTTTATTGCAAGATGAACGTTTATTTAATCAGATCTCTAGTATTTCCAGGGAACGGCAAGGAGATGAAGAACAGATTCTGCCATTCATCGAAGAAGCATTAGAAGACAATCACTATTTTCTAGTGGAAAAAGAGTTTATCCGCTTGGATTTATTGACGCTACAAAAAATGACAACCATTCAATCGTTTGAAATATTGTTTTACGAATTCTTTGATTTTTGAGGTGATGGGTGATGAAAAAAACGGAATACCTAACCATTGAGGATGCAGCACTTGCTGATTTATTTCTTGATCTGGGTGATAAGTACAGCAACCTCGAATTGATTGACGAAGAAAAAGATTTGGATGTGGTCGTTTTGTCAAATAGCGACTGGCAATATCTTTTGGAACAACTGGATGATGAAGTCAAGGAGCAATTTCTTGCACAGGCCGAGACTGATTTTCTAGACGAGGAGTAAGAATAGAGGGGCAAATGCCCAATGAATGTATGTAGGTTAAAGAAAAACAGAAGAACACAAAACAAAAAAATATCCGAACGATAGTCGATGAAGAATGCGATGCGCTTAACTTAAGTCCGCATGCATGTAAGTACGCTTAATCATTCAGCTATCGTTCGGATAATTGTTTTGTTTGACGGATTCATTTGTTTTTCAGAGCGCCTGTCAGTCAACATTTGAATAAAGTGAAACTGTATCTTTTTCATTTGGATTGGAGACGTACTTTTTTGATTTTAGCATAACCCCGAAAAATATTGCGGATCACTAACAAGAGACCGATCAGCAACGGAATAGCTAATAAGTAGAGGGAATAGCCATGGACCTGCTCTACCGCAGCAGCATTGGTTTTATTTACTTCTGTCAGCGCCTGTTGGATCACTTGGAAACTGAATACACTCATAAATCCAGCAATGATAAAGAGTACAAACCCTAAATAAGGAATATGAGAAGAACGGCGAAAAAGCGCAAAGCCGATATAGAGCAATAAAAGAAAAAATGGCACACCAAAAGCAAAATAAGGATTCAACATGTTTTTTAACCTCCTTTTATTTATCATACTCCAAAATTTACGTTTTGGGAATTACAGTGTAAGATTAAAAGGAAATAGATTTTTAGGAGGATGTTATGTCAGCTTATCTTATGCCAATCAAGGTTGCATTACTGTTATTTCCATTCTTGGCACTTGCAATCTCGTCGATATTTTTTGTGCGCCAATACCGTAAATTTGGCCGATTTATTTTTTCACGAGCAATTGTACTTTATTCATTTGTTTTTTATCTGCTTTGTGCCTATTTCTTGGTCATTTTGCCGTTGCCGAGTATTGAAGAAGTCGCTCAAATGACCGGTCCCAAAATGGAGTGGCAGTTAGGTGCTTCCTGGCAGCATTTTTTGCAGCAAACGGTGTTACAAATCAATGATCCCACTACGTATCTTTCGGCTTTGAAGCAAAACGTAGTCTTAGAGCCATTATTCAATCTTTTTTTGACACTGCCTTTTGGTGTCTATATGCGCTACTACTTTAAATTGTCTTTTCCGAAGACGATTGTGGCAACCTTTGGCTTATCACTGTTCTTTGAATTGACTCAGTTAACTGGATTATACTTTATTTATCCGCGCCCTTATCGGTTGTTTGACGTCAATGATTTATTTGTCAATACCCTTGGCGGGACCATTGGCTTTTTGGTGACGCCATTGTTCACCTTCCTGTTGCCTACCCGTGAAGAGATGGATGCCGAATCTTATGCCAAAGATAATCGAGTGACGTTTACTCGCCGATTTGTTGCTTGGCTGATCGATTGGGGAATATTGAATTTATTCGCTTGGATGCTTATGATTCTGTTAAGAGTGACTGTGAATAAAGAAATCGATGACTTTACGAATGATTATTGGTATTTTTTACTAGAAGTAGCTCTTTACTTTATTCTTTTGAATTATATTCTCAATGGACAAACGCTAGGAAAAAAACTTGTTCGCATTCGAGTCATGGAGGAAAATCATTCCCGTGTCAGTTTCAGAGCAATTTTTAAGCGTTATGGATTGCTCTATCTGATCTATGTTAGTGCGACACGCATCAATGTGTTGTTTACGCCTTTTATTCAATCTACTAATCAAATGCTCGTCCTAGTGAGTTTGTTGGTTGTGTTGATTTTTGGTTTGATCCAACTTGGATTTTATTGCAACATCCTTTGGGCAGCATTCAAAAAACAACCGCGATTCTTTTACGAAAAAAGAACGGCTACTTATGTAGTAAGCACGATCCAGCGAAACAAGGTTAGGAATTGAGCTGGAAATATGCTATAATCCAAAAGATGTCAATAGAAAGAAGGTGTTTGAATGTCTTTTGAGTCATTTAAATTTCAACCATTTATTTACGAAGCGTTAGCGGAGAAGAAATTTACTTCACCAACAGAAGTTCAAGAAAAATTAATCCCTGTGATCCAAAAAGGTCGCAGTGTCGTGGGACAATCCCAAACTGGAAGTGGGAAGACGCATACATTTTTGCTTCCTTTGATGGATCAAATCGATCCGCAAAAAGATGAAGTGCAAGTAGTTATCACTGCACCGAGTCGTGAATTAGCCACGCAGATTTATCAAGCGGCAAAACAACTAGCAGAATTTCAGCAACCAGAGATTCGTGTGACCAACTTTGTAGGCGGCACGGACAAACAACGACAAATGGACCGTTTGCAAAACCAGCAGCCGCAGCTTGTTATCGGGACACCGGGACGAATTCTAGATATGATCAATGAACAAGCACTGGCTGTGCATACGGCACAAGCCTTTGTCATTGATGAAGCAGATATGACATTAGATATGGGCTTTTTGGAAGAAGTGGACCAAATTGCTAGTCGATTGCCGGAAAAACTGCAAATGTTAGTTTTCTCTGCAACGATTCCAGAAAAGCTGCGTCCATTTTTGAAAAAATATCTCGAAAATCCATTGATCGAAGAAATTCGTCCGAAAGCAGTCATCTCTGAATCCATTGAAAATTGGTTGATCTCAACTAAAGGAAAAGATAAGAATCAATTGGTTTATCAACTACTAACGACGGGACATCCTTATTTGGCGATTGTTTTTGCCAATACCAAATCCCGAGTGGATGAATTAACCGGCTATCTGAAAGAAAAAGGGCTGAAAGTAGCCAAGATCCATGGCGATATCACACCGCGAGAACGCAAACGTGTGATGCGTCAGGTTCAAAATTTAGAGTATCAATATGTAGTCGCAACTGATTTAGCTGCTCGCGGGATTGACATCGAGGGGGTTTCGCATGTAATCAATGCTGAGATTCCGGCGGATTTGGATTTCTTTATTCATCGTGTGGGACGTACTGGACGTAATCAGTTAGCTGGAACAGCGATCACTTTGTATGATCCTAGTGACGAACAAGCCATTCAAGCAATCGAAGATTTAGGTGTAAAATTCCAACCAAAAGAAATCAAAAATGGGGAGATCGTTGCAACATATGATCGGAATCGTCGACAAAAACGTGAAAAATCAAGAGACGAATTAGACCCAACATTGATTGGGTTGGTCAAGAAGAAAAAGAAAAAAATCAAGCCTGGCTACAAGAAGAAAATTCAGTGGGCTGTTGATAAGAAAAACAAAGAGAAACGAAAGATCGAACGTCGTCAGTCGAATCGCTCTGCTCGCAAGAATAAAAAAAATTCCAGTATCTAATTTAAGGAACACCCATCGGCCAGGCAATGGCTATTGGGTGTTCCTTCGTTTTAGCAAAGATTTTTTCCCATTTTTACACAGAGGATTCCATCTTCTTCAAAAGGAGGAGAGAGGATCTCATAGCCGCATTTTTGATAAAAGCCGACTGCTGCAATTTCAGAAGACAAAACCGACCAGCAAAAGCCATCGGTGATCGCTTTTTTCTCATAGGCCGCTAACAACTGCCGTCCTATCCCTTGCTTTCGATAGTTTTTAGCCACGCAAAAGCGATCGGGCTGGATCGTTTGCGAATCCAACGATTGATAGCGAATAGTGGCAATTGGTACTTGGCCTTCTGCCAGTAGAAAATAATGGCAGAACTGATCTTTTTGATCAAATTCTAATTCAGGAGCGATTCCTTGTTCGTCGACAAAGACAGATCTTCTAAGTGCAAAAACAGCCTGCTGAATCCAGTCCTCCCGCCCAAAATAAAGCTGCATCATTTTTCCTCCCAATCCATGGTATACTCAATCTATATTGATTGTAGCAGATGAAAGGGGAAAGCTCGTGGATTTTTTCGAAGCATTGCAATGGACGAATTGGAAAAATTTGACTGCTGAAGTCAAAAGCCAAGTGTTTCAGCAAGTAGTCATGTACTTTGTCAGCCCATTGAAAGAAATTACAGATGTTCATTTTATTAAAACAAGCTATGCAGGAATCAAGTGTGAGACCTTTGAATTAACGATTGATGAGGAACCCTTCGTCTTTGTGCCTGGAAATTCTGAAACAATTCTAGGCTGGGACTTGGGCATTCAGGGATTGCCGATAACCTGCTGGTCCAAAATGTGGCAAGAACCTCTCAGCCCTTCGCTGAGCCGCTTGATCGAAGGCTATGGATTGTCAAACGCTGAGGAGTGGGGAGATTTTGTAAATGAATCAATGAGCCCATTACGCAAAGCGACCATCCCACCCATGTTGGTGCGGAAAATGGCATTGCCAGCAGGTACTCGTTTGATTGGAGAACTAGATACAGTCACGGGAGAATTCCATGGTCATGTTGATCAATTTGAAACTTTTGGTTCCGAGATACGGCAGGCATTTCAGCAGCCGCGAAGTTTTGAAGAAAGTTTGCAGTGGGAAATGCCAAGAACAATCAGTGCCGAAAATCAGTACTTTGCGGAACTGCATCCAGTGTCTGGCAATTATCATGTATACACTCACCAACGAATGACCCAAAATGAATTGCAGCACTGGCTGGGACAGCAGGGATATGATTTGATGAATGAAGAACAGTGGGAATATGCAGTGGGCGCCGGGACCCGTCGTTTATTTCGTTGGGGCAATGAAAAACCCTGTGAGGATGGTGTCAAATTGACCAAAAAAGCATTGGCTGAGCCGAACATGTTTGGCTTGATTTATCCGTATGCCAATGGATGGGAGCTAACTGACAGTTCATTTCTAAAGATGGAAGATTGGCCAGAGTGCGGCAATCCATTACTGGATACATTGCCCTATGCTAGTTATTATCGGTCACGCAAAATGTTGCAAGCAAACCAGCAGTTGGACCCTGAAAAATACCGCTACCGAAAAGCAGTTATTATTGATCGAGAACGGATTTGAGGATTGACTTTTTGTGAACATTTCCTTATACTTTTAAAGACGAAGGACATGGTTGATTTGTTCATTCTTTACAGAAAGTTTTTCAAAGCTGAGAGAAAAACAAGAATCCTAATTGATCGCTCCCTTTGGTATCTGATTCAGTAGAAATGCTGACGCCTGCTCTGCGTTATCGAGTCTGAGAGGTAATGATCAACATCATTGCAAGTAAGGTGGTACCGCGTAGCTACGTCCTTGCTCTGCAGTGGTGTTTTTTTGTTTGACTGCCCAGAAGCGAGTTCGTCGAATGAACAGATATCAGAGAGAAAGGTCACCAAAGAACAAAAGCATTCCTTGCTCCCAAGCGATTTTATCATTAGAAAGTAGGAAAACTATATGAAACACTTATCAAGTGCCGAAGTTCGTCAAATGTTTCTCGATTTCTTTCAATCAAAAGGACATTCGATCGAGCCTAGTGCATCACTCGTCCCTGTAAATGACCCAACATTGTTGTGGATCAACTCAGGTGTAGCAACATTGAAAAAATATTTTGACGGTACCGTTGTTCCAGAAAATCCGCGAATCACCAATGCACAAAAATCGATTCGGACCAACGATATCGAAAATGTTGGTAAGACAGCACGTCACCACACCATGTTTGAAATGTTAGGAAATTTTTCGATTGGTGATTACTTCAAAAATGAAGCAATCCATTGGGCGTGGGAGTTTTTGACTTCTCCAGAATGGATGGCCTTTGATCCAGAAAAGCTTTATGTCACAGTGTATCCAAAAGACACAGAAGCAAAACGAATTTGGCGCGAAGAAATCGGGTTGACTCCAGAACACATCGTAGAGATCGAAGACAACTTCTGGGATATCGGTGCTGGACCTTGTGGACCAGATTCAGAGATTTTTTATGACCGGGGACCTGAGTTCAACGATGTCGCAGAAGATGATCCGGAGAATTATCCTGGCGGTGAAAATGAACGCTATTTGGAAATTTGGAATTTGGTCTTTTCAGAGTTCAATCATCAAGCAGATGGCACGTATGAACCATTACCACACAAAAACATTGATACGGGGATGGGGCTTGAACGGATGGTGTCGATCATCCAAAATGCACCAACCAACTTTGAAACAGATCTCTTTATGCCGATCATCGAAGCGGTTCAAGAATTGAGCGGCAATTTTGCATATGGCGAAAGCAAAGCAACAGATATTTCCTTCAAAGTGATCGCCGACCACATTCGCGCGCTTTCTTTTGCTATAGGCGATGGTGCACTACCGTCAAACGAAGGACGCGGATACGTGTTGCGCCGTTTGCTACGCCGCGCCGTCATGCATGGCAAGAAATTAGGTATCGATTCAGCCTTTTTATATAAACTTGTTCCGATCGTAGGAAAAATCATGGAGAGTTATTATCCGGAAGTATTGGCTCAACAAGCGTTTATCGAAAAAGTAATCCGTAATGAAGAAGAACGGTTCCATGAAACGATCAATGAAGGATTAGAGATCTTGAACCAAGTCATTGCTAAAGTGAAGGCAGATGGGCAAGAGACATTAGCAGGTGCCGATATCTTTAAGTTGTATGATACTTACGGATTCCCTGTTGAATTGACTGAAGAAGTCGCTCAAGATGAAGGGTTGAAAGTTGATCATGCCGGTTTTGAAAAAGAAATGGATGCACAGCGGGCACGGGCTCGTTCTGCTCGATCGACTGAGCTTTCTATGGGTGTTCAATCCGCTCTTTTGACTGATATCAAAGTCGAAAGCCGTTTTGTTGGCTACGAAAGCCTTGAAGTCAACAGCGAATTGTTAGTGATCATTCAAGAGGAACAATTGCTTGATACAGTAACCACTGGTGAAGCCAAACTGATCTTCAAAGAAACACCATTCTATGCAGAAATGGGTGGTCAAGTAGCGGACACTGGTACTGTTGTTGACCAATCTGGTGTTATCGTTGCGGAGATCACTGATGTAAAAAAAGCACCAAATGGCCAGTTTCTGCATACTGCGAAGGTAACTGGCAACTTGACGGAAGGGGCTTCTTATTTCTTGCAAGTTGATCAGCACCGTCGGAACAAAATCATCAAAAACCACACAGCCACTCATTTATTGCACAAAGCGTTGAAAGAAGTGCTAGGTAGCCATGCAAATCAAGCAGGTTCATTAGTTGCACCTGGACACTTGCGTTTTGACTTTAGTCATTTTGGCCAAGTGACTGCAGACGAATTAAGTCAGATGGAACAAATCGTCAATCAGAAAATTTGGGAAGCTTTGCCAGTCGTAACTATCGAAACCGACATCGATACAGCGAAGGGCATGGGGGCGATGGCTCTCTTTGGCGAAAAATACGGCCACGATGTGCGTGTAGTCAATGTCGCAGATTGGTCTATCGAGCTTTGCGGTGGCACACATGTCGCCAATACAGAAGATATCGGTATTTTCAAAATTGTTTCTGAATCCGGGATTGGTGCTGGCGTTCGTCGGATTGAAGCAGTGACGAGTCAAGAAGCTTACGCATTGCTGCATGAAGGAGAAGCACAGCTAAAAGCCATTGCAGGGATCGTCAAATCGGCACAAATCAAAGATGTAGTCAGCAAAACAGAACAATTACAGCAACAACTGCGGGATCTGCAAAAAGAAAATCAAGCACTGGCGAGCAAACTAGCCAATCAACAAGCTGGCGATGTTTTCAAAGATGTCAAAGAAGTGAATGGGATTCGTTTTATTGCTGCAAAAGTAACTGTCAAAGATATGAATCAGTTACGCCAATTGGCAGACCAATGGAAACAAAAAGAATTATCGGATGTTTTAGTTCTTGCTACAGCCAACGATGGCAAAGTTAATCTGTTGGCTGCAATGACGCCACAGGCAAATGAGAAAGGCTTGAAAGCTGGAGATTTGATCAAGCACATCGCACCGAAAGTCGGCGGCGGTGGCGGCGGACGTCCAGATATGGCACAAGCCGGTGGGAAGCAACCAGAAGGAATCGACGCTGCATTGACTGAAGTAGCCAATTGGTTAACCGCAAACTGATTCTTTAACAGCAAATCATAAAAAAATGTATAACATCAAGAAATATCCGAACTGGAATTGTGTGTCAGAGAGCTGCCGCGTCTTTTTATAAGACGTTCGGTAGAGGATCGAAACGCGATTCCTTCGGGTATTTTTTCTGTTTTTGCAGAAATTGGATTTTATTAAAGAGAAATTTTGGAATAGCTGAAGCATTCATTTTTAGAAAAATACGTTTTTTACATGCTTTTAGTTGTTTTACTGATTTCATTCGGGGTAAAATAAGAAAGACGAATTTACGCTTGGAGGGAATGTTATGCTGCGCTTCTTTTTAAAGCGAATGAAAGGAAACGCAACTGATCGCACCATGATCGGTAAACTTGCGGGCTATCTGGGATTGCTCTCAAATGCACTTCTTTTTGTCGCAAAGTTTCTGATTGGACTGTCGGCACAATCGGTCTCGATCATGGCAGATGCTATCAATAGTCTGTCTGACACCGCCTCCTCCTTTTTGACATTGATCGGTTTTCGGATTGCTGCCAAGCCGGCGGATAGGGAGCATCCCTACGGCCATGAACGGTTTGAATACATTAGCGGTTTTGTGGTTTCTTTACTGATCACATTTGTTGGTTTTCAGTTTCTAAAAAATGCCTTTGAAAAAATCATTGCTCCTGAACCGATCCGTTTATCACCATGGTTGTTTATTGTGCTGATCTTGTCAATCGGATTAAAGCTTTGGCAAGGTCTCATGTACCGTCAATTGGCGAAGAAAATTGACTCTGCAACCTTACAAGCTAGCGGACAAGATAGTTTTAATGATGTACTCACAACAGTTGCGGTCTTGCTCTCTGCATTGATTGAATGGGGAACCGGTTGGCGGGTGGATGGGTATATTGGCTTGCTGATCGCGCTATACATTTTATTTAGTGGTATCATGATGATCCGTACCTTTATCAATGAACTGCTAGGTGCACGTCCGACTGAAGCTGAAATCCGTGAGATGGAGGATCGACTAGATCGTTATCCAACAATATTGGGGTACCATGATCTGCTCGTTCATAACTATGGTCCCAAGAATCGTTTTGCTAGTGTTCATATTGAAATCAATGAAAGCTGGAGTTTGTCACAAGCCCATGAAGTAATTGATGCGATCGAACATGATTTTCAAAGGAACCTTCAAGTTGAATTGGTTTGTCATCTTGATCCTGTCCCTATCCAAAATAAACAGTACCGGCAGTTGCGGGAAAAAGTCAGACAAATCGTTGAGACGATTGATCCAGAGTTAAGGATGCACGACTTTCGGATTCACGAAAAACAGTTTGCTTTTGATTTGGTGATCCCAAAGCAAAGAAATTACACAGATCGTGAACTGCAAGATAAAATTTATCAAAAGATTACGCATGAAATCGGCACGTATGAGGTGGCGATCACGTTTGATCATACTTATTTGTTGTAGGAGGAAAATATGATAAAAATGGATATGGGTGTGGTTTCGACCGTCTTTTTGGCGTTGCTGTTTGTCAATACAGTTGCGGCATTTATTACTGTCTTTCGTAAACCGCGATCAATTGCAAGTGTTTTTGCCTGGATGATGACATTAGTCTTTATCCCGGGTTTTGGGTTTTTGTTGTATTTATTTTGTGGTCGAGGAATCGACGGAGAAATCATTTATAAATTCAGTGAGCACCATCAAAGCAGAATCAATGAATTAAATCAAATCATCAAAGTCCACAATTATTCCTTTCCAGAGCATCCATACTCAGATGACAACCATCTATTGGAACGGTATTTTAAAAATTTAGATGAATCCCCTTTGACAAAAGGCAATCAGGTACAATTTTATACGGACGGCAAGGAAAAATTTGCTGCCTTATTTTCAGATATGCAAAATGCTGAAGACAATATTCATGTGGAATACTATTCTTTTTTTAATGATGAAATTGGTGGGCAGTTTCTTGATGTCCTAATTGAAAAAGCCAAGCAAGGAGTAGAAGTTCGACTGATATTCGATCCATGGGGTTCTCCCAAAGCAAATCGTAAATTCTTTCAGCCATTAATGGACGCTGGCGGAAAGGTCGTGCCCTTTATTACTTCAAAAAATTTGATTCGCAATACACGTTTGAATTACCATTTGCATCGCAAAATCGTGGTGATTGATGGCCAAATTGGCTGGACCGGCGGGTTTAATGTAGGGGATCAATATTTAGGTAAAAAAGCAAAATTTGGTTATTGGCGGGATACACATGCGCGAATCGTTGGAACTGCTAGTTTTACCTTACAGGAAATCTTTATCCGCGATTGGAATGCCTCGATTCGAAATGAAGCAGATCAACTGGAATATGAAGATCGCTATTTCATTTTACCGCCTAAAGAAGAGGCAGGTCATGTCGATATGCAAATCGTGGCCGACGGACCTGAGACGGAAACGCAGATTCTAAAAGGCGGCTTCGTCAAGATGATTTTGGCGGCTGAAAAATCGATTTGGATCCAAACCCCTTATCTGATTCCTGACGACAGTATGATGAATGCCTTGGAGATCGCCATCCACTCAGGTGTAGATGTTCGAATCATGATTCCCTGCATGCCGGATCATCCATTTATCTATCGAGCGACCCAACACTATGCCAACTATTTACATCGCCGGGGAGCGAAAATCTATATCTATGAGAATGGATTTTTACATGCCAAAACTGTTATGATGGATGATACCATCTGCTCGTTTGGCACGACAAATCAGGACATTCGCAGTTATGCGTTGAATTTTGAAGTCAATGCATTCGTTTATGATCAAGAAGTCACGGCGCAATTAAAAACGATTTTTGAAGAGGATATGCTGCAGTCCACTTTATTGACAGATGAAATGCTGGCTAAACAATCTTACTGGTTGCGTTTTAAGCAAAACTTTTCTCGTTTGTTATCGCCGATCCTGTAATTTTAAAGCCTTAGCTAACCCTTGACGGGCCAGATGGTCGGCACCTTTGTTTTGAGATTCGGGAATCCATTGGACAATCAGTAAAGTGAAATAGGGCAGCAACTCTTGGATTTCCTCTAAATACTTCCGAAAATCGGGGTTGTTCGTATAATTTTTGTCGATTGTTTGAGCGACGACTTTACTGTCTGTATAAAGCATGATCGTCTGGTCTTGCCATTCTTTCGTTAAGAGAAATTCAAGAGCATGATGCATCGCAGCAAATTCTGCTTGGTGATTTGTGAGCGTGGGTAGTACAAAGGCATGCTGTTCATGCAGGTCTTCCCCTACAATCAACAGACCGCCGCCACTAGGTCCAGGGTTTCCTTTGGTTGAAGCATCGAGATACACTTTTAGCATGAGTTGACTCCTTCTGTTATGATGGATATAAGTATACTAGAAATTGATCGCGTGAGGAAATTATTTATGAAACGTAACTATTTTTGGCAACCAGAACCAGCCACCGCAATTATCTATTGGTCCAGTTCACTGATCGTTTTGTTTTACAGCTTGATTTTGGCACTGGAAAATACTCGCCCTTATTGGAAAAGCAATCTTGTGTTGGGGATTTTTCTATTTCTTGTCTGGTTAGGATTGCAGCGCCGCCTTTATTTGACGGAGAAGACCATCAAAATCACCTATGCCCGCTTTTGGAAACGAGTAGTTATTCCTCTCGAGAAAATCCAAGCCATTGGGGTAGAGAATCATCATTTGAGAATCGTGACCAATGAAAGAAGCTATACGTTTGTAATGCGTAAAAAAGATCTTGAAGTATTACAGACACACTTTGTTAATCTAGTGCCTATTCTTGAAAGACAAGAGTCAGAAAAATAATTCTGGCTCTTTTTTTATTCCGGTGAAAAACAGGGTTTCAATCTTCATGAAAAACGGTATAATAGAAATAGGACAAACAAATATGAATGAATAAGGAATAATAGTTCGGGAATAGAGGGTTACTGATGAAAAAAGATATCGAAATTGCACAAGAAGCAACAATTAAACCGATTATTGATATTGCAGCAACTATCGGATTACAAGCAGAAGATCTAGAACAATATGGGAAGTATAAAGCAAAAATCGATTGGCCAGCAATCAAGGAAATCGCGAAACGTCCCACCGGCAAGTTGATCTTAGTCACAGCGATTAACCCAACCCCTGCGGGAGAAGGAAAGTCGACAGTCACGATTGGATTGGCAGATGGCTTAAACCGTATTGGAAAACAAACCGTGATTGCTTTACGAGAACCATCATTAGGTCCAGTCATGGGGATCAAGGGTGGTGCGACTGGCGGAGGCAGAGCGCAAGTCTTGCCGATGGAAGACATCAATCTTCATTTTACCGGGGACATGCACGCAATCACTGCTGCGAATAATGCATTATCTGCGTTGGTGGACAATCATATCCAACAAGGAAATGAATTAGGGATCGACCCGCGACGGATCATTTGGAAACGTGTCGTGGATTTGAATGATCGCGCATTAAGACAAGTGATCGTCGGACTGGGCGGACCACTGCAAGGAGTACCTAGAGAAGATGGCTTTGATATCACCGTTGCTAGTGAGATTATGGCTATTTTGTGTCTAGCAACGAATTTGGATAATTTGAAAGAGCGCTTGAGCAATATTTTGATTGGTTATACGTATGATAAACAACCTATCTACGTCAAGGATTTGCAGGTTCAGGGGGCATTAGCTTTATTGTTGAAAGATGCCTTGAAACCAAATTTGGTTCAAACCATCGAAGGAACGCCTGCGTTGATTCATGGGGGACCTTTTGCCAACATCGCCCATGGCTGTAATAGTGTCATTGCAACTGAAACAGCTCTCCATTTAGGAGAATACACGGTTACTGAAGCGGGGTTCGGCGCAGATCTCGGGGCAGAGAAGTTTTTGGATATTAAAACACCCAATCTCTCTAAAGCACCAGACGCTGTCGTAGTGGTCGCAACGATTCGCGCCTTAAAAATGCACGGCGGGATAGATAAAGAACACTTAAAAGAAGAAAATGTAGCGGCTTTAGTCGCAGGTTTTGCCAACTTGAAACGTCACGTGAGAAACATGCAAAATTATCAATTGCCAGTTGTTGTTGCAATCAATGAATTTGTCACTGATACCGAAGCTGAGATCCAAATGTTGGAGCAATGCTGCAAGGAAATTGGTGTACCAATCGCTCGGACGCAAGTTTGGGAGAAAGGTGGCGCAGGGGGGGAACTTTTGGCGCAGCAAGTCGTCACTGCCATTGATGAACAACCCGGCAATTATCGTAGGCTTTACCAAAATGAAGAGAGCCTTCCTGATAAAGCTGCCAAGATCGTCAAAGAGATTTATGGCGGATCAAATGTGGTCTTCTCAAGTGTGGCACAGCGCCAATTGAACGTCTTCAAAAAAAATGGCTGGGATCAATTGCCGATTTGTATGGCAAAAACACAGTACTCTTTTAGTGATGATCCGCAGCTTTTAGGCGCACCGGCTGATTTTTCGATTACGATCCGTGAATTTGTACCAAAACTAGGCGCTGGTTTTATTGTTGCCTTGACCGGTACTGTTATGACAATGCCTGGACTGCCTAAGAAACCAGCAGCATTGAATATGGATGTCGATGCAGACGGCAATGTATCTGGCCTTTTTTAATCTTATTTTCTCTCCGCATCTGCGAATACTGGATGAAGAAATAGATTCTCGAAGGCTCCAGTAATAGTTCAGTCAATTTCTTATAACACACCACACTTACAGATCACTATTGATTCTGTAAGTGTGGTGTGTTGTTTGCGAGCGATTCGTCGTCTTTCAGTAGGTTTTGTTTGGTTCGTTTTTTGTTGACGCTGTACATAGGCTGCGAGATTCGGAAGAGAATAAAACCTCCCTTTTTCTTCTGACTTTCAAAAATTGGAAGAAATAATTGAAGAGACTGCGAGGATATTTGATTTTTTGCGAAGTTTTCTAAAAGTCTCCCATAGTTATCTCCAGCATTCCTATTTATCCGTTGCTCTTAGAAACATTAGAAACATTAGAAACGAAAGTAGGAAACGGGAAGGGGAAATTGTTATCAAGCTCTTTTAAACGAGAGACTATAAAAAGAATGGTTTTAAAAAGAGGGCTATAAAAGGCGCTAGTTTTCATCTTATGATTTGCCGCTTTTGGATTTTCAATCTATTAAAAGACTGAAAGTTAAATATTAGCAAGAGGCAAGAGATGTGTCTTTTGTTATAATATAATCAGTAGTGCATTTAAAAGACTGTTTTCTTTCTAAGAAAATTAAAGTATACTGATAAAATTGGAGCGTATAAAACGATGAAACGTAAAATCATACGAAATACCGGCTTTTACGCGATGGGGAGTCCGCTGGATTTGCTAGTGGATGGTCAGAAAGTCGCCAGAATCAATCATCAAGAGACCGTCGAGCTGAATCTCAATTCTGACAACCGATTGTCTGTCCGATTTTCCATCCTAAAAAGCAAAGAAATTGCGTTGGCTGATTTACACGCAGAAACTCCATTAGAAATAAAAATGAATCCGCGACTGATTTCTTTTTATGTGCTGTTTTATATTGGTCTGTTTCTAATGATCGCGTTTTTAACTCGCAGCGGACAGTTGTCCATTATCCTTTCGGGTATCTTTCTTTATTTAGCAGGTTATCTATGTTTAGGTCTTTATTATAGCAAACAAGCGTATGTAATTGAGGAGGTAACAAATGGCTAGCGGAGCAGATATTTTTTTGAGTAGTTTCAATCGAATCGAAAAACAATTGAGAGACGATTTGGGTAATCCTCGTAACATGGGTTTTTCAGAGATGGTTCGCCGTCTTTCAAAACAGAAGCAAGGAGACATCAAAAAATACGAAGAAGATTTATTGCAGATGGCCCAATTGCGGAACGCCATCGTTCATGAAAAAATCGGTGAAAATTTTGTGATTGCCGAGCCAAATCAATGGGTAGTGACACGAATCCAACAAATCGAACAGGCCTTGTTGCAGCCTGAAACGGTCTTACCTAAGTTTGGTAAAAAAGTGACCGGTTTTGAAAAAACGTTGGCGCTGAAAGAAATCTTGAAGATCGTCGCTCAAAAGCGGTTTTCACAATTTCCACTCTATGACAAAGGACGTTTTGTTGGGTTGATCACTTTACGTATGTTAGGATACTGGTTTGCTCAAGAAAGTCTAAAAGGAGAGATCCGATTAGAAGGGCGTAAAGCAGAAGACTTGTTGATCAAAGACGGTAAAGAGTCCAATTATCAGTTTGTACCCGCGACAACAACGGTCACTGAAGTAGAAGACCTGTTCCATAAAAATGCTTTACTTGAAGCGGTATTAATCACAAAAAATGGCGATCCTAATGGAAATTTATTAGGCATCGTTCGTCCGCGGGATATTTTTAACGAAGAAAGTGTGGAAAAAAGATGATAGCTTTGTTTTTTTTACTAAGTGCCATAATTGTTGGACTTGATCAGTGGTTGAAGTTTTGGATCGTCAGCAATTTTGAATTAGGTGATGTTCAAACGTTGATCGACCATGTCTTTTCACTAACTTATATTCGGAATACCGGTGCCGCATGGAGTATCTTAGAAGGGAAGATGACCTTCTTTACGATCATCACGGTTGCCGCTGTTATTGTTGTAACTTATTTGTTGATCCGTCATCGTAAAAGCAGTATATGGTTTCGATTGGGACTATCCTTTATCTTAGCCGGAGCGATCGGAAATTTTATCGATCGCTTGCGTTTGGGGTACGTCGTGGATATGTTTCAGCTAGATTTTATCAATTTTCCGATTTTTAATATTGCAGACATGTCGTTAGTGATCGGCGTGTTATTGATTTTTATCTATGCGTTAGTTGATGATGAAGTGAAGGGAAAATAAATGAATAATCAAATTGAAGTAGTAATCCATGAAGAAAAAGGGCGTGTCGATAAAGTATTGGCAGATCGTCTAGAAGCGAGCCGTTCGCAAATTCAACAATGGTTGAAAGAAGGTGCGGTCACCTGTCAAGGGGATCCAATTCGTGCAAATTACAAAGTAAAAGCTGGTGACCAGTTAGTGATTCAAGTACCAGAACCGGAGTCCCTAGATCTGGAACCTGAAGATATTCCTTTGACGATTGTGTATCAAGACCAAGATGTTGCCGTGATCAATAAACCGCAAGGAATGGTCGTTCATCCTTCGGCAGGGCATCCTAACGGAACGCTGGTCAATGCATTGTTGTATCATATGACCGATTTATCTTCGATCAATGATGTTGTACGACCAGGAATTGTTCATCGTATCGACAAGGATACGTCAGGGCTATTGATGATTGCCAAAAATGATCATGCCCATGAAGCGTTAGCCAAACAGTTGAAAGACAAAACTTCTTTACGGAAGTATGTTGCGCTGGTCCATGGGAATATTTCTCACGAAAAAGGCACGATCAATGCACCGATTGGCCGTTCTAAAGTGAATCGCAAGATGCAAGCAGTGCAAGAAGATGGTAAGCCGGCTGTGACACATTTTACAGTTTTGGAACGTTTTGATCAATTTACTTTAGTCGAATTACAGTTGGAAACGGGTCGGACCCATCAAATTCGGGTCCACATGCAATACATTGGCTTTCCATTAGCCGGCGATCCTGTATATGGCCCTAAAAAGACTTTGAAAGGCAATGGCCAATTCCTTCACGCCAAACTGTTAGGATTTACCCATCCGACAACTGGAGAATCAATGGTTTTTGAAGCGCCATTACCCGAACTTTTTGAGGAAACCTTAAAAAAATTGCGAAAAAATGATTGATTTTTTTTTCAAAGAACTGTATAGTGTGTGTAACAAATAAATAGCTCCTTTAAGTGTAGTCCCGTGAGGCTAAGAAGGAAATGAGCAAGCAGACGACTCCCGCGTTGGAGCATCGAAAACTTGCTGGATGATTGCGCATATTCTGGATCGCTGTATACAGCGCCAGAAAGTATGATCGGAAAACATAACTCCTGCCTCACTAGGCAGGAGTTTTTTTATGTTCAAAATTAGGAGGGAACGAAATGCCAACCAAAGAAGTAGTAGATGCAGTAACAATGAAACGAGCATTGACCAGAATCACTTATGAAATCATCGAACGCAACCGAGGGATTGATGACCTAGTCTTAGTAGGAATCAAGACTAGGGGAATCTATATCGCACAACGAATTGCTGAACGCTTGAAACAATTGGAAGGAGTAGAAGTCCCCGTTGGCGAACTGGATATCACATTGTATCGAGACGATAAAAAATCAGATGAAGATCCTGAGATCCATTCTTCTGACATTCCAACAGCAATCGATGGCAAAGAAGTCATCTTGATCGATGATGTGTTGTTTACAGGGCGCACCATCCGGGCAGCATTAGATGCCATCATGGATTTCGGTCGTCCTCGCCGGATTTCACTAGCCGTACTAGTCGATCGGGGGCATCGAGAATTACCGATTCGGGCAGATTTTGTAGGGAAAAATATTCCAACGGCATTAAGCGAACAAATCATTGTTGAAATGGAAGAATCTGACGGTTCTGATCGAATCATGATCAATAAAGAAAACGAGTAGGAAGAAGAGTGACAGACACATGGAAAAGCAAGAATTTCGCAATACCGATGTGGTATTAGATATCAATGATCGTCCAAAGGCATTGCCTTGGTTAGGCTTAAGTCTTCAACATTTATTCACGATGTTCGGAGCAACTGTTTTAGTACCGATCCTAGTTGGGATCAACCCAAGTATCGCTTTAGTAAGTTCCGGTTTGGGGACACTTGTTTACCTCGTTACGACGAAAGGAAAGATTCCCGCATACTTAGGGAGCAGCTTTGCTTTTATCGCTGCAATGCAAATGTTGATGAAATCAGACGGCTACCCGGCAATCGCCCAAGGAGCTGTTACAACAGGACTGGTTTACATCATCGTTTCTCTGATCATCAAAAAGATTGGTGCTGCATGGCTGGATAAAATTTTGCCGCCGATCGTCGTAGGGCCTGTGATCATGGTTATCGGGTTAGGACTAGCTGCTAATGCCGCTCAAAACGCAATGTACAATGGGGACATCTATGATTTTAAATTTATCTTAGTTGCATTGGTTACATTGGGATTGACGATTTTCTTCAACATGTTTTTGCGAGGGTTTCTTGGCTTGATCCCCATCTTACTAGGGATCATTGGTGGTTACTTAGTAGCTTTAGCTGCTGGGATCGTAGACGTGCAGCCAATTATTGATGCTGCTTGGTTCTCATTACCAAGCTTCGAAATTCCCTTTGTTCAATACAAGCCAACGCTACATTTGAATGCGATCACGACGATGGCGCCTATCGCTTTTGTCACGATGACAGAACATATTGGCCATTTGATGGTTTTGAATAAACTAACAAAGCGTAACTTTTTTGAAGAACCAGGATTAAACAAAACATTGATGGGAGACGGCTTTGCGCAAATCGTTGCCGGATTCGTTGGGGGACCCCCTGTGACAAGTTATGGTGAAAACATTGGTGTCTTGGCCATTACGAGAGTGCACAGTGTCTTTGTTATCGGTGGTGCGGCTGTCTTGGCTGTCTTGTTAGGCTTTGTCGGAAAATTGAGTGCTTTGATCTTGAGTATCCCAAATCCGGTCATTTCTGGAATCAGCTTCCTATTGTTCGGTGTCATTGCTGCAAGTGGGATGAAAATCTTGATCGACAATAAAATCAATTTTGACCGCAAAAAGAATTTGATCATTGCTTCTGTGATCCTGGTGATCGGAATCGGCGGCCTTGTCTTTACGGTCGGAACATTCACCTTATCAGCCATGGCATTAGCAACTGTCTTAGGAATCATTTTAAATCTAATTTTGCCAGAAACATCACGCAGTGAAGAACAATAGCTAGCAGTCAACTAAAAGGGAAAAACTAGGAGGTATTATTCATGATCATCCAATCAGAAAGAATCAGTTTAAAGCATCTTTTGACCGTTGAAGCATTAACAGATCGAGAAGTGATGGGGCTTATCCGCAGAGGGCAGGAATTTAAAAGAGGGGCCAAATGGATGCCGCAAAAAGAACAATACTTTGCTACGAACCTTTTCTTTGAAAATAGTACCAGAACCCACAAAAGTTTTGATGTAGCCGAAAAGAAATTAGGTCTTGAAGTGATTGAATTTGACTCCTCAACGAGTTCTGTGCAAAAGGGCGAAACCCTTTATGATACCGTGCTGACAATGTCAGCTCTTGGCGTGGATGTCGCTGTGATCCGTCACGGAGACGAGAACTATTACGACGAGCTGATCCAAAGTAAAACGATCCAATGCAGCATCATCAATGGAGGCGATGGCAGCGGACAGCATCCCACGCAATGCTTATTAGACTTGATGACGATCTATGAAGAATTTGGCCACTTTGATCAACTGAAAGTAGCGATCGTCGGAGACATCACCCATTCCCGTGTCGCCAAATCAAATATGCAAATGCTCAAACGATTAGGCGCCAAAGTGTATTTTTCTGGCCCGCCACAATGGTATGACAATGAATTTGAAGTGTATGGACACTGGTTGCCTCTAGATGAATTAGTGGATCAAGTCGATGTGATGATGATGCTTCGGGTCCAACACGAACGCCATGATGGCTCAGAAAGTTTCTCAAAAGAGGCTTACTTACGGGATTATGGATTGACAGTGGAACGTGCAGCAAAAATGCAAGACCATGCCATCATCATGCATCCAGCTCCAGTCAATCGTGATGTTGAGCTGGCAGATCCATTAGTTGAAGGGCTGCGTTCAAGAATTGTCACGCAAATGACGAATGGCGTGTTTGTCCGGATGGCAATTTTAGAAGCGGTATTGAATGGCAAAGCTTAATTATAAGAAACGCGACCAATAGAGATAGAGGAGGAAGCAACATGAAAACACTTATTAAGAACGGAAAGATCATCGCTGACGGTGATCATTGTATCCCTGCAGAAATTTGGATCGAAGATGGTATCATCCAAGCGATTGGAACGACTTTTTCAGAAACAGGGTTCGATCAAGTGATCGATGCAAAGCAACAACTGATCACTCCAGGATTAGTGGATGTTCATGTTCACTTCAGAGAGCCAGGATTTGAATACAAAGAAACGATCAAAACAGGAAGTATGGCAGCCGCTCGTGGCGGTTTCACTACGGTTTGTGCCATGCCAAATTTAAATCCTGTGCCAGATACCGCAGAAAAATTGCAACAAGTCTACCAACGTATCCAAGAAGACGCCGTGGTTCATGTTTTGCAGTATGCACCGATCACAGAAGAATTACGTAGTGAAGTTTTAACGGATCAAAAAGCATTGAAAGAAGCCGGCGCTTTTGCATTCACCAATGATGGCGTTGGCGTCCAAACTGCTGGTACGATGTACTTGGCGATGAAAGAAGCGGCCAAAAACCAGATGGCATTAGTGGCGCATACAGAAGATGACTCTCTGTTGTTTGGCGGTGTGATGCATGCGGGTAAGAGAGCAGCAGAATTAGGCTTGCCGGGGATTCTTAGTGCCACAGAAGCATCACAAATTGCCCGGGATGTACTGCTGGCAGAAGAAACCGGGGCCCATTACCATGTCTGCCATGTTTCGACAAAAGAAAGTGTGCGGGTCATACGTGAAGCTAAACAAGCAGGAATCCATGTGACGGCAGAAGTTTCCCCCCATCACTTGCTTTTGATCGATGAAGATATCCCTGGCGATGAAGGATTTTGGAAAATGAATCCGCCGCTTAGAGGTAGAGCAGATCGCGAGGCATTGATCGAAGGATTACTGGATGGGACGATCGATTGTATCGCAACAGACCACGCGCCACATGGCTATGACGAAAAAATGCAAAGTTTTTTAAAAGCACCATTTGGAATCGTCGGTTCAGAATATGCTTTTCAATTGATTTATACGCATTTTGTCAAAACGGGCCGCTTTACACTCCAACAAGCGGTGGCTTGGATGACCGAGAAGCCTGCTGAAATCTTTGGATTGAAAGCTGGCAGATTAATGGTGGGAGCTCCGGCAGATCTCGCGATTTTTGATCTAGAGACAGCTTATACTGTCGATTCGGATCAATTTCTTTCAAAAGGAAAAAACACACCATTTAATAACTGGCCATTATATGGGGATACCACCCATACATTGGTCAATGGAAAATTAGTTTGGCAAAAAGGTAGGGGGATTTTATGAAACGCTGGTTGATTTTGGAAGATGGCACATTATTTGAAGGTGAGGGATTTGGCGCAGAGATCAATGTCTATGGCGAGATTGTCTTTACCACTAGTATGACAGGGTATCAAGAAACCATTACGGATCAAAGTTTCAACGGTCAGATCATCACCTTTACCTACCCAATGGTGGGAAATTACGGTGTTAATCGCGATGACTATGAATCAATCGCTCCCACTTGTAAAGGTGTTGTAGTGAAAGAACATGCTCGTGTAGCCAGCAACTGGCGGAAACAATTGACCTTAGACGAATTTCTAAAGCGCAAAAACATTCCGGGAATCGCAGGAATCGATACTCGGGCTTTGACTCGTAAAATCCGCCAATTTGGAACGATGAAAGCTAGTATTGTGGATGCCAATGATGAATTTGCTCATGCCTTTGATCAATTGAAAGCAGCCGTTTTGCCCACCAATCAAGTGGCACAAGTTTCAACTTCAAAGCCTTATCCAAGTCCAGGAACAGGACGGAATATCGTCGTGATCGATTTTGGCTTGAAACACAGCATTCTAAGAGAACTTTCTCAACGAAATTGTAATCTGACGATTTTACCCTACAATACCACCGCACAGGAAATTTTGGATCTCGCGCCAGATGGTGTCATGCTGACCAACGGACCTGGTGATCCGAAAAGCCTCCCTGAAGCCATCAAAATGATTCAAGAAATCCAAGGAAAAGTACCGATTTTCGGTATCTGTTTAGGACATCAGTTGTTTGCTTTAGCTAATGGCGCTGATACTTACAAAATGAAATTCGGTCACCGAGGATTGAACCATCCCGTTCGAGAAATCGCTACAGGAAGAATTGATTTCACCTCACAAAATCACGGTTTTGCAGTAGCAGAAGCATCGATTGATCAAGAGAAACTGATCATCACTCATGTGGAAGTCAATGATGGAACCATTGAAGGTGTCCGTCATCGTCGCTACCCAGCATTTAGTGTTCAGTATCATCCAGATGCTGCACCGGGACCACATGATGGCGTACATTTGTTTGATGAATTTTTAGAAATGATCGATGCATGGAAGGAGCAGAACTAAATGCCAAAACGTACAGATATTAAGAAAATCATGGTTATCGGTTCTGGACCGATCATTATTGGCCAAGCAGCCGAATTTGACTATGCAGGAACGCAAGCCTGCTTAGCGTTGCGAGAAGAAGGCTATGAAGTTGTGCTGGTCAACTCGAACCCTGCAACGATCATGACCGATAAAGAAATTGCCGACAAAGTCTATATTGAACCAATCACTTTCGAATTTGTCTCCCGGATTTTAAGAAAAGAACGTCCGGATGCGATCTTGCCAACATTAGGCGGTCAAACCGGCTTGAATATGGCGATGGAATTAGCTAATTCCGGCATCTTGGATGAGTTGGAAATCGAGTTGTTAGGAACCAAATTAGCAGCGATTGATCAAGCAGAAGACCGTGATCTATTCAAACAATTAATGGAAGAGTTAAATCAACCGATTCCTGAATCGGAGATCGTTTCAACAGTGGAAGAAGCAGTTACTTTTGCAACTAAGATTGGGTATCCAATCATCGTTCGTCCAGCCTTTACCCTTGGTGGTACTGGAGGCGGTATGTGTAATAATGAAGAGGAATTGCGAGTGATTGCTGAGAATGGTCTAAAACTGTCACCAGTGACGCAATGTCTGATCGAACGCAGTATTGCCGGCTATAAGGAAATCGAATATGAAGTCATGCGGGATTCAGCCGATAATGCGATCGTTGTCTGCAACATGGAAAACTTTGACCCTGTCGGGATCCATACAGGTGATTCGATCGTTTTTGCACCGAGTCAAACACTCTCCGATCATGAGTACCAAATGTTGCGTGATGCTTCTCTAAAAATCATTCGCGCATTGAAAATCGAGGGCGGTTGTAATGTTCAATTAGCGCTTGATCCCTACAGCTTTAATTACTATGTGATCGAAGTCAATCCCCGGGTTTCCCGTTCGTCTGCTTTAGCAAGTAAAGCAACTGGCTATCCGATTGCGAAGCTAGCAGCAAAGATTGCTGTTGGGTTGACATTAGATGAAATGAAAAACCCTGTCACAGAAACAACTTATGCCGAGTTTGAACCGGCATTGGATTACGTGGTAGCCAAAATCCCTCGTTGGCCCTTTGACAAATTTGAGTCCGGCGAACGCCGTTTAGGGACACAGATGAAAGCAACCGGTGAAGTGATGGCTATCGGTCGGAATATCGAGGAATCTTTGCTGAAGGCTGTGCGTTCATTGGAGATCGGCACACATCATATTGAAATGAAAGAATTAGAACAGCTTTCAGACAATGACTTGATCGATAAGGTGATCAAAGCGCAAGATGATCGCTTATTTTATGTCATGGAAGCCATTCGCCGCGGCTATGCTATTGAAGAATTGAATGAAATGACTAAAATCGATCTTTTCTTCTTGGATAAAATGCTGCACATTTATGAAATCGAACAAGAACTTGCTGCCAACAGCCAAGATTTTACAACATTAAAACGAGCGAAGCAAAACGGCTTTACCGATAAAAAAATTGCTGAGTTATGGCAGATGACAGAACAAGAGATTCGAGACATCCGTAAGGAAAATCAGTTGCTTCCCGTCTACAAAATGGTAGACACTTGTGCTGCCGAGTTTGAGTCGGCAACGCCTTACTTTTATAGTACGTATGAGTTTGAGAACGAGAGTGTTCGCAGTGAAAAAGAATCTGTTTTAGTCTTAGGTTCTGGGCCGATCCGCATCGGTCAAGGTGTGGAATTCGATTATGCAACAGTACACTCGGTCAAAGCAATTCAGGCTGCGGGCTATGAAGCCATTATTATGAACAGCAATCCGGAAACCGTTTCGACAGACTTCTCGATTTCCGATAAATTGTATTTTGAGCCATTGACACTAGAAGACGTCTTGCATGTGATCGAACTGGAACAACCAATTGGGGTCATTGTTCAATTTGGCGGTCAAACAGCGATCAATTTGGCGGAGCCATTAGTTGCCGCAGGAGTCAGCATCTTAGGTACGAGTATCGAAGACCTCGATCGTGCTGAAAACCGTGATCTCTTTGAACAAGCGTTACAGGCATTAGCTATTCCGCAACCCCCAGGAGATACTGCTACAAATACCACGGAAGCAGTGGCGATCGCTAATCGCATCGGTTATCCGGTCCTTGTTCGTCCGAGTTATGTCTTAGGTGGTCGGGCAATGGAAATCGTTGAGAACCAAGCGGATCTGGAAGATTATATGAAGCATGCAGTAAAAGCTTCTCCCGAACATCCTGTTTTAGTCGATCGGTACTTAGTAGGGAAAGAATGTGAAGTTGACGCAATTTGTGATGGCACGACGGTTCTGATTCCGGGAATCATGGAACATATCGAACGAGCTGGGGTCCACTCAGGTGACTCGATGGCAGTCTATCCACCGCAAAACCTTTCTGACGCAACGATTGCCACCATCGAAGACTATACGAAACGGTTAGCATTGGGATTGAATTGTGTTGGAATGATGAATATTCAATTTGTTATCCACGAGGAAAAAGTTTACGTCATTGAAGTCAATCCTCGGGCCAGCCGAACCGTTCCATTTTTGAGCAAGGTCACAGAGATTCCTATGGCACAGATCGCGACAAAAGCGATTTTAGGAGAAAAATTGGCGGATCTGGGCTACCGTGATGGCCTTTATCCAACACCAAACGAAGTTCATATCAAAGCACCGGTCTTTTCTTTCACCAAGTTACAAAAAGTCGATACTTACTTAGGTCCGGAAATGAAATCAACCGGTGAAGTCATGGGTTCAGACAAAAACTTAGAAAAAGCTTTATATAAAGCTTTTGAAGCAGCTGGTTTGCATATTCCGGAATTCGGGAAAGTTCTCTTTACCGTAGCGGATGAAAGCAAAGCAGAGGCCGCCGTGTTGGCTGCGCGCTTTTTCGAAATCGGCTTCTCGATCTTAGCGACAAAAGGAACAGCCGATTACTTTGAAGGCTATGGCTTGCCAGTCACCCGGGTAGCGAAAATCTCGGAAACAGAAGATGAAACTGTCGTTGATCTCATCAGAAAAGGCGTGACACAAGTGGTGATCAATACAATGGACAAAAATCGGCAAAAAGCCACTGAAGACGGATTTATTATTCGCCGGGAAGCAGTCGAGCATGGGGTGCCGCTCTTCACCTCGTTAGACACCGCTGATGCCATTCTTCAAGTAATGGAATCAAGAGGTTTTTCAACGAAAGCAATCTAGCAGTCAGAAAGGAAAACAGCTCATGAAACAAGAACGAATGACCATTACAAAACAGCGAATGCTCGCACCGCGAATCTACGAGATGACTCTCTCTGGTGCTCTCGTTCAAGAAATGACCACACCGGGACAATTTCTGCATATTCGAGTGCCGGATGATGCCTTTCTCTTAAGACGACCAATCAGTATTAGCTGGATCGATCAAGAAAGCCAAAGTTGTCGCATCATTTATCGGACAGAAGGGGAGGGGACCAAGCGGTTTGCCCATCTGCAAAGCGGGGATCAACTGGATGTTTTAGGCCCTCTAGGGAATGGCTTTCATATCGAAGATTTACAAAAAGATGAGACTGTTTTTATCGTAGGTGGTGGTATCGGAGTTCCGCCACTCTACGAACTTTCCAAACAATTAGTCGCAAAAGGTGTACGGACGATTCATTTTTTGGGATTTGCTAGTTCGGAAGTCATGTATTACGAAAAGGCGTTTCAAGCTCTAGGGGATACACGAATCGCAACGGATGATGGCACCTATGGCGTTCAAGGGAATGTCGGTAATCTATTGTTAGCAGCCGATAGCAAACCTGCGGCTGTTTTTGCCTGCGGCAACAATGGCTTGTTAAAAACGGTTGAACAACTTTTCCAAGACTGTCCGAATGTGCAACTTTCATTGGAATCTCGCATGGCTTGCGGGATCGGTGCTTGCTATGCTTGTGTTTGTCATAAAGCCGATGATCCAACAGGGACCAAAAGTGTCAAAGTCTGTGACGAAGGCCCTGTTTTTCAAGCTGGAAAGGTGGTTATTTAAGTGGTTTTAGCTGTTGAATTACCGGGGTTGTCTCTCAAAAACCCCATAATGCCGGCTAGTGGCTGTTTTGGTTTTGGCGCAGAATACAACAAGTATTATGATATCAGTCAGCTCGGTGCCGTCATGATCAAAGCCACGACCCCAGAAGCACGCTTTGGCAATCCAACACCGCGAGTGGCTGAAACACCAAGCGGCATGTTGAATGCGATTGGCTTACAAAATCCTGGCCTTCGAGTAGTCACGGAAGACATTTTGCCAGAGTTAGCGCAAAAGCATCCAGATCTGCCGATCATCGCAAACGTGGCTGGTTCCACTCAAGAAGATTATGTCACTGTCTGTCAAAAAATCAGTCAAGCGCCGAATGTAAAAGCCATTGAATTAAATGTTTCCTGCCCAAACGTCAAACATGGTGGTATTACTTTTGGTACCGATCCTCAAGTGGCGAAAGAACTGACCCAAGCGGTCAAAGCAGTTTCGCAAGTGCCAATCTATGTCAAACTATCGCCAAATGTGACCGATATCGTACCCATTGCAAAAGCAATCGAGGCGGGGGGTGCCGATGGTTTCACGATGATCAATACGTTATTGGGTATGCGCATTGATTTGAAGACACGACGTCCTATTTTGGCCAACCAGACCGGGGGGCTCTCAGGCCCAGCCATCAAGCCAGTGGCGATTCGTTTGATCAAACAAGTGGCACAAGTTTCTTCGTTGCCAATCATTGGCATGGGCGGTGTGATGACGGTTGATGATGTGTTAGAAATGTATTTAGCTGGAGCGAGTGCAGTAGCAATTGGTACCGCAAATTTTACCGATCCTTATATTTGTCCCAAGTTGATCGAAGAATTGCCTGTACGAATGGCAGAATTAGGTATCGAATCTTTGGCACAGTTGATCAAGGAAGTAAGAGAGGGGCATTAAGATGATTGAACGACCAATTATTGCTTTGGATTTTCCAAGCAAAAAAGAAATTGAGCTTTTTTTAGAGAAATTTCCTAAAACAGAAAAATTATTCGTCAAAGTCGGTATGGAAATCTTTTATCAAGAAGGACCAGAAATCGTCAGCTGGTTAAAAGATTTAGGCCATGATGTTTTCTTAGACTTAAAACTTCACGACATTCCCAATACTGTCGAGCGGTCCATGACACGTTTGGCAAATCTTGGGGTCGCGATCACCAATGTTCATGCGGCGGGTGGTATTGAGATGATGATAGCAGCAAAGCGGGGACTGCAAAATGGAACCAAGGAAGGCCAAAATGTGCCGCTATTGATTGCTGTCACACAGCTGACTTCTACTAGCGAAGAACAAATGCAGCAAGAACAGCTAATTTCTGTTTCTTTAGAAGAAAGCGTGCGTCATTATGCTCAATGTGCAGAAAAAGCAGGATTAGCTGGCGTGGTTTGTTCCGCCCAAGAAGCTGCTGCCATCAAGGTAGCTACCAATCCTGAATTTATGTGCTTAACCCCAGGAATTCGTCCGGCTGGTAGTGATGCCGGAGATCAAAAACGAATCGTCACACCAGCAAAAGCAAGACAAATTGGTTCTTCTGCGATTGTTGTCGGTCGACCAATCACACAATCTGCAACACCTTTTGATACTTACCAGGAAATTAAACAAGCATGGAAGGAAGCTATTCAATGACAGAAATCAGTAAAGCAATTGCCAAAGACCTTTTAACGATTGAAGCAGTATTTTTACGTCCAAATGAACCCTTTACTTGGGCAAGCGGCATCAAAAGCCCGATTTATTGTGATAATCGTATGACAATGAGTTACCCTGCTGTACGTAAAGCGATTGCCAGTGGTTTGGCTGCGCAAATCAAAGAACACTTTCCAGACGTCGAAGTAATTGCGGGTACAGCTACTGCTGGGATCCCTCATGCCGCTTGGGTAGCAGATATTCTTGATTTGCCAATGGTCTATATCCGCAGCAAAGCCAAAGATCATGGCAAAGGAAACCAAATCGAAGGACGTATCACGGAAGGTCAGAAAATGGTTGTGATCGAAGATTTGATCTCTACTGGCGGCAGTGTGTTAGAAGCTTGCGAAGCAGCCGCTCGCGAAGGGGCAAATGTTCTGGGGGTGGCAGCGATCTTTACCTATGAATTGCCGCAGGGATTAACCAACTTTGAAAAGGCCCAGCTGCCATTAGTGACGTTGACCAACTATTCAACAATGATCGATACTGCATTAGAGATGGACTATATCGGAAAAGAAGATATTGCATTGCTGCAGCAATGGAAACAGTCACCTCAAACTTGGACTGGTAAATAAGAACAACGAATATGCCTGGAGTGATCCAAGAGCATATTCGTTTTATTTTTATCTTTTTTCTGATACGATTTGAGACGATTCATCAAAAGTTATCTGGCAGTTGAAAGGCAGCCAGTTTCAATAGGGAGGCAGTTTTATTGAAAAGAAATATGGATGTTCCATGGAGTTATTCTGGGGAGAATGGTCCTGAGTATTGGCACACATTGTGTGACTGGTATGCTGAAGGAGCAAAGTTTCCATTGCAATCGCCCATTGCGCTTTACCATGATGATACAGAGGAACCTGTCGATGAGGATTTAAGCTTCCATTACCATCGGGAACGCTTTACTGAAAAAGAATTTAAAAATACGATTCATTTTGTTCCATACAATAAAGAAAGTTACGTGACCTTTCAAGGCATCAATTACTACCTAACGGATATTCATTTTCATATGCCTTCTGAGCATATCATCGATGATGAGCAGCAAGAACTTGAATTTCATTTGGTACATATGAATGAACAAGGAGAAAACTTAGTCGTCGGTATTTTGTTCCGGTTAACAGATAAATTAAACTGGATCTGTAATCAGCAAGATGATAGTATTTGGGATTTCAAAAACCATACCCAATGGTTTGACCCATCGATGTTTTTACCGGAAATGACCCACCATTTTCATTATGTAGGTTCTTTGACAACTCCTCCAACTAAAGGTCCGATCAACTGGTTTGTATTTGACTGGGTAGGCGAGATGAGTCGTCGCTTTATTCTGGAATTTCGTGAAGAAGTTTTGGAAAACAATAATCGTCCATTGCAGGATCGAAAAGACCGACCAATCTACTTTTACTGATGGTCTAGCGAACGAAAGGAAGGCTACGAAATGGATCAGTTTCAAGAGTACCTAACAAAAGAATTGTCAGAGGCACAGCGAAAAGTCCTGGAGCCATTATTTGAACATATATTAACTGAATTCCCGGATTTGCAGACTCGAATTGCTTGGAACCAGCCGATGTTTACGGATCATGGAACCTTCATCTTGGGGATTAGCAGTTCGAAGAAACATTTCTCAGTCTCGCCAGAAGTGAAAACGATGGCCTTGTTCAATACCCGCATTGAAGCAAGTGGCTATTCACAAACAAAAAACATTTTTCGTATTTTATGGGATCAGCCGGTTGACGAAAAGCTGATCTTCGACATTATCCGTTTTAATATGGAAGACAAAGCGGATTGTCAAACCTTTTGGCGCTAGATAGTCGTTCTGAAAATAAATTTTAATGGCCAACAAAAAAGACGATTTATTCGTCTTTTTTGTTGGTTTAAATCCGGGATCATCAGACAATAGCGACCGAATTATGCTAAAATAGTGGAAAATACACGAAAATCCTTTTAAAAATACCAACTATTGTGAACAAAAGCACAATAGAACCTTTTTTAGGAAAAAGAGCAGAGGCCGTTAAGCTTTTTTCTCTTAGTTGTTTTATAGTGTGAGAAAGGAGACTTCTATGCATGCATGGGAAGCCATACAGAAAACATTGGACCATATTGAAGCAAATTTAGCTGAGACAATCGAAATTGATGAGTTAGCCAAAGTTGCTGCTTTGTCGCCGTTTTATTATCAGCGTTTATTCACGCGATTAGTCAAATCCTCAGTCAGAGAGTATATCAAGTTACGCCGTTTGGCTGTAGCAGCCACCTATTTACAAAAACAGCAACGGCGAATCATTGATGTTGCGCTGGAGGTTGGATTCAATAATCCTATTTCTTTTTCGCGATCGTTTAAAGAAGTTTATGGCATTTCACCCTCACACTATCAGAAACAGTTGCTCCCATTACAAAATTTCGATAAACCAGATTTATCCCTTAGCCATATTGTGGTAGAGGAAGGGGAACCGTTGATCAGTGAAGGAGTCGTCTTAGCAATACAGCAGAAAATAATGGATCAGCCGCGGGTTTTCAATGGTATCGTTGGTTATTATCCTTTCAAGTATGGCAAAATGCTAGGAGAAAGAACCGGCGTAGATCCAGTTGAAAAGATTTGGCAAGACTTTTTTCACGCTTGTGCCAATCATCCATTTTTGCGAGCAGAGACGCTCATTGGTGTTTCCTATCCTGGAGAGGCACCAGCAGGTCATTCCAGTTATTTTGTCGGGGCAGAATCTGTCACTGGAAGATATGAGAAAGACATGAGCCATCTGACAAGCTGGACATTACCGGCCCGTGACTATGTTGTTTGCAGCTTTGAGACGACTAAAGCACAAATGATCGTCGGGATGGGTAAGGCAATGAGGTATACTCGTTTTTGGCTAAAAAAACACGGTTTGATAGCGGATGGCTTTTTTCCTGAGCTTTATCGACAATCGCAAGCGGAGATCATGATTGTCGAATTATGGATTCCTTTTAAAACAAGAGAAAATTTTCAAGGAGGAAAAACAAATGATGAATTATGAAGAGGGCCTGACATTACTGGAAGAAAAGTTTGGTAACGACAAAGACAATTTGATCTCTTTAGCAACGATTGCGCGCAATTGCGGTGAAAATGGGTTGCCTCGTCCTATGGTGCGGGATGTAGATGCTTATTATGAGAATGGTGTCTTTTATGTATCGACCCATGAAAGCTCCAACAAAATCCAGCAAATCAAAGAAAATCCCGAAGTTTCTATCGCAGTCTGTGGCGAATGGTTTACCGCTAATGGCATCGGAGAAAATCTAGGATGGGTCTTGGACCCAAAAAATGCGGAATTGAGAAAAAAAATTCGCAAGGCGTTTGTTTGGTACGATGAAGTTAATGATGAAGCGGATCAAGGCTGTTGTTTTCTTGCCATTCGGTTAACGAAAGGGACATTGAATATCAATCACTGGGAAAAGCTCTATCATTTTGATTTTGAAAATAAGCGCATGATTGATCAAAATGATACTTTTTAACCACCAACAATGCATCGATTCCATTGATCAGTCATCTGGACTAGCGTTGTTTCGATGAAATGGCTTGGCTGATGTGTCCGAGAGCTTCTTAGCGTTTCCAAGTATTTTTCCATAAAAAATGAGCCGCTTACGGATTTGTTCTATCCACCCATTCTCAGCGATTGACGAGAAGGCTGTGTGTTAGAGACATGTAAGCGGGTCATTTTTTTAATTCTTCGCCAACTTTTTTGGAAAATCAGCAAAAGAACAGCGTTAGTTTTGTTTTAAATCCAAAATTGTTTCCTCAGGCGTTACATAATAAGTCGTCTGGTTCTCATAAATCACAAAGCCTGGTTTTGCACCATTTGGTTTGCGAATATGTTTGACTTGTACCAAATCCACAGGTACTTGTGCGGAGTGGCGGTATTTCGAGAAGTAGGCAGCTAATTCTGCGGCTTCCAAGATTGTTTCTTCGCTAGGTGAATCCGACCGAATGATCACATGAGACCCGGGGATATTTTTCGTATGGAGCCAATAATCTGTTTTACGTGCCGTTTTTAAAGTTAACTGATCATTTTGCAGATTGTTTTTGCCTACCAGAATCTCCGTTCCATCAGAAGAGAGAAAACGTTCCGGTTGCGAGGGCGTTTGTTTTTTCCGTTGTTTCGTCCGATTTTTGACATATCCTTGGGAAGCAAGTTCTTCGCGAATCGTCAAAAGATCTTTCGGTGCGGCAATTTCCAACTGTGCTTCTACTGATTCCAAATAGGCGATCTCATCTTTTGTTTCAGCAATTTGCTGATGAATCAGTTTGACAGCATTTTTCAGCTTTTGATAACGCTGGAAATATTTTTGCGCGTTCTGGTTGGGTGTCAAGGCCGGATCTAAGGCAATTTTTATTGGTTTGTTCTCATCATAGTAATTAGCTAATTCCACTTCGCCTGCACCGCGAGGGACTTGCGCCATGAAAGTCGTTAAAAGCTCGCCTTTTTGACGGAATTCTTCCGCATTCTCAGATTCTCGCAAAGTTTGCTGTCTTTTTTCTAGCTTGTGCTTGTTTCGCTTCAGCTCATTGTCGATTTTTTTCAGTAATTCACTGCCTTGCTGTTTTACTCGGTCACGGTCAGCTTTTTCATGATAAAACGCATCAAGCAATGCGCTTAGACTCTGGTAAGTTTCCTGCCAGTCCGCTTGTTCCATCAGTGAATGAAAGGGGATCGGAGTAAAGAATTCTTTGTTCCCGGATTTTAAGTAGGTAGGAACAGGATCCGCTAGCTCGGCAAAAAATTCTTCCCAAACGGTTACTTTTTCATTTGGTCGTTCTTTTAGACGAGATACCAGCTCATCTGCCGTATCCCTGCCAAATCCTTGAAAAGTCTGCTGCAAGACTTTGGGCGACAATTCTTCTAGACGAGACAGCATTTCAAAGACTTTTGTTTGATTGAGTGTATACGGATCAACAGTGTCTTGTTTTGGCGGTGCAACATAAAGGGACCCTGGCAGCAAGGTACGATACGTATTTTGCGAATGACCAATGTGCTTGATCGTATCAACGATTTTACCGGTTGCCCGATTCATTAAGAGAATCGTGCTGTGTCTGCCCATCAATTCAACGATCAAAACAAAGTTTTGTAAATCGCCTAATTCGTCACGACGAGTAAAATGGAAATGAACGACTCGATCATTCGCAACTTGTTCAATCGTTTCCAGAATTGCGCCATCTAAATACTTCCGTAACATCATCAAAAAAGTTGGAGGTGTTTCTGGGTTGGTATAGGTAGCTTGTGTACATTGAATCCGAGCATAGCTCGGATGGGCAGATAACAATAATTTGTGATTTTTCCCTTGAGAACGGATCACGAAGATCACTTCGTTCTCATAAGGCTGGTGAATTTTATTCACTCGACCATTGACGAGTTCATTTTGTAATTCCTGAACCATCAAGTGGGTAAAGATGCCATCGAAGGACATTTATTTCCCTCATTTCTGTTTTATCAAACTTTTTTCTCATTCAATTTTTGAGGTCAAGACATTTGACCGATAAAGGTAAGTAAAATTAACGAATCCAGATTGAATCGAGTAGTTCTATTATAACGAAAAGAAACCAGAAAGACCAATCCTGATCAAAGCAGGACATACCCCATCAGATTTAGGATATATTGAAGCATTCACTAAGAGTCCGTTTTATTGTTTTGTGCATCCTTTAGGGCTTTTTCAATCTCCATATTCAAGAAATAGGAAATGACTGTTCGAATGACTACGACTACTGCTAAGCGGACGATATCGGCAAATGTCGGATGGATGATGGTCTCAATGATATCTGCAGCAATCAAGATCTCCAAACCAAGCAAAACATAACTGCCGAGAAAATTTCGAATAAAATTGTTTTCTCTGGCCGCACTCATACGGTCTTTCGCTTTTATTTCAAAACGAATAAAATCAAAACCAGCTTTTACAACTCCCCACACAAGCACTAAAATTGAAAGCAGATTCAGACAAACGACGATTAAATCTAAAATGGGGATTGCATTATCCATTAAAAGTTCAGCAAGATCAGCCATGACTAACTCCTTTGGTTTTTTCTCTATCTTATCGAATTTTACTTAATATGGGAAGTTATATGGGAAGTTTCTTGACGCTCCAAAGACATCTTGCTAGTATAAAGATAAGGTTGATGGCAGATGAAAAGGGCGGGGTTTAGGATGGAGCGATTCGAGAATTTTTTTCAGTTGGTAAAAGAGAAGATGCGAGAAAGCTGGGAAGCTTTTGTCCAAAGTGTCTACCAAAATCAGCGTAAGACCATGTATTATTTAGGTACGGGTATTCTACTTGCTGTGCTATTTGCTGTAGTGATTATTACTTCTCAAACGAGGATCAAAACATCGCTGATCCACAAGATGGCTTTTGAAGAATTGCCTTCTGATAAGATCGAACCATTAGAATATGCAGAAGCAGATCAGACGATTCGGGACACAAAAGCCATTTCTGTGATGTTTAGTAAACCGAATGGCGAAGAGTTGGCAGAAGTGTTTCAATTGTTTAATGATAAAGAGAGTGAAATGAATCGATCCGTGTACTATTATCCGATCGTATATGATACACAGTCTTTTTTAGATACTTACGGTGTAAAAGCAAATGAAATCACCTTTGTTTTCTTTGAAAACGGACAAGAGAAAAATCGGTTTACTTATCAATCACTTAAAGATCCTGCAGAAGAATTTATTCCTGAATTGAATCGGTTACCAATGTGGAATATTCGCAAATTAGCAGAGTAAGAAAAAATCTGACAATTTGAATAAAAGTTATTGACGTTCTTTTATCAATACGCTAAACTAAGTGAAACAAAGTTAAACAAATGGAAAAAGGAGGAGCTAATATGAGACTATTTTACGCATTGCAATCAAATTCATGGCAAAACTGGCGTAGATAGTTGTATTGGTGGACCTCAATCCATAGATACAACTTTTTAGAGAACCTTCTAAAGTGCTGTATCTATGCTGGTAAATGAATCTTTCACCGCATAGAACGATTAGTCTATGCGGTTTTTGCTTGAAGCAACTGCCGGATTGTCGGCAGTTGCTTTTTTTAGTTCTCAAGTATAAACAAAAAAATGAGAAAGAAGCGAGGAGAGTTAAAAATGGAAAACAAAGGATTAATTGCTGCAGTTATTGTTATTTTTGGATTTTTATTGGCGGCTTTTGGGTACCAAATGGGAGCAAAACAAACAGGAGAATCCGCTGAACAACCTACGGATCAAACAGCAAAAAAAGAACACAAAACGGTGGGTATTCTACAATTTGTCAGTCATGAAGCGCTCGACGAAATCACTCGAGGCGTCAAAGAAGGGTTAAAACAATCGGGTTATACCGAAGGGGATAATTTAACAATCGAATTTCAAAATGGCCAAGCGGATCAAAGTAAATTAGCGACCATGAGTCAGCAATTGCTGAACAAAGGCGCTGATGTATTAGTAGGGATAGCAACACCTGCTGCTCAAGCATTGGCTAATACTACTAAGGATGTGCCAATCGTTTTAGGCGCAGTGACCGATCCGGTTGGGGCCAATCTAGTGGCTGATATGGATAAACCTGGAGGAAATATCACTGGAGTATCAGATAAAACACCAGTAGCTACTCAGTTTGAATTAGCCCAAGAATTGATGCCAGAGGCAAAATCAGTTGGTATCTTATATTCTTCAACAGAGGATAACTCCAAGTATCAAGCAGCAGAAGCAGAAGCGGCCGCAGAAAAATATGGCTTGACGTCGAAAAAATATGCAGTTCCTTCAAGCAATGAAATTGCTCAGACGGTACAGGTGATGGCAGAAACCGTCGATTTCATTTTTATCCCATTGGATAATACGATTGCCAATGCGATGCAGACGGTTGTCGGAGAAGCAAACAAAACGAAAACACCAATCATCACCTCAGCAGAAACCATGGTGCAACAAGGTGGCTTGGCGACTGTGGGTCAAAATCAGTTTAGCTTAGGTGTCCAATCAGGTAAAATGGCAGCTGCGATCTTAAAAGGGGAATCTGATCCAGCAACAACCCCCATCTATACTTTTAAAGATGGCGATACGGTTATTAATGAAAAGCAAGCTGAATTTCTTGGCATCACTATTCCAGAAGCACTCAAAGAAAAAGCCAGACTCATTTCTGACGAAGCGACCGAAACAACATCAAGCACAGACTAACTATTGAAACAGCTGCTCTTAAAAGGGTTATAGCAATGCTAACTAACGTTTCATAAAGAAACAAGAAAAAAATCTATTGCTTTTAAGGAATATGTGTCCTGACAGAAACTTCTTGTTGTCAGGACAGGGGTTTGGAAGACAGATAGAAAAACAAGTAACGAGGAGGAAAAAAAATGATCGTTTCAGCGATTGGGCAAGGATTCCTTTGGGGGATTCTTGGGTTAGGTATTTTTATGACGTATCGAATTTTAAATTTTCCAGATATGACTACTGAGGGCTCTTTTCCTCTTGGCGGCGCGGTCTGTGTGACTGCTATCACGCAAGGTGTCTCACCGATAGTAGCTACTCTTTTAGGGGTAGGCGCGGGGATG
Organism: Enterococcus sp. AZ091; assembly: GCF_051714805.1. Lineage (NCBI taxonomy): Bacteria > Bacillati > Bacillota > Bacilli > Lactobacillales > Enterococcaceae > Enterococcus > Enterococcus sp. AZ091. The sequence continues at coordinate 2,250,689 of NZ_JBIOSO010000001.1, forward strand.
TGTGCCGGATTAGTAACTGGTCTTTTATATACGAAAGGCAAGATCCCAGTAATTCTAGCTGGAATCCTTGTGATGTCGGGACTAAATTCAGTGATGCTGTTTGTGATGCGCTCGCCAAATCTTTCTCTATTGAATCAACCAAAAATCCAAGATTTCTTCACGAAGCTAAATTTGCCTAATTACTTTGATACTGTGTTGATCGGATTAGTGATGGTATTAGTGATCGGGGCTGTCTTGCTATTCTTTTTCCATACCAATCTTGGGCAAGCCTATATTGCTACAGGAGACAACGAGCATATGGCTAAATCACTAGGGATCAACACAGACACTATGAAGATCATTGGCTTAGTTGTTTCCAATGGAGTGATTGCATTATCTGGGGCATTGATCGCCCAAAATGATGGTTACGCAGATGTTAGTAAAGGAATCGGGGTCATTGTAATAGGGTTAGCATCGATTATCATCGGTGAAGTATTATTTGGCGAACTAACATTATTGGAGCGGCTCGTAGCGATTGTTGTGGGCAGTATCATTTATCAGCTGTTGATCCTATTTGTGATCAGAGCTGGCTTTGATACTACTTACTTAAAAATCTTTTCGGCGATCATCTTGACACTTTGTCTATTGATCCCGCAATTCAAAAATGCACTGCACTTGCGGACGGGTTTCGAAAAGGAGGATGAATGATGTTAACGATCAATAAAGCAACCAAAATCATTGGCAATGGTCCTCATGAAAAGAAGACGCTCTTACAGAAAGTAGATTTAAAACTGCAACCAGGGGAATTTGTGACTGTAGTCGGCGGCAATGGTGCTGGAAAAAGTACATTGTTTAATTGTATATCCGGTTCACTGCCACTTACTAGTGGTCAGATCTTGATCGATGACCAAGATGTCACGCAGTTGTCAGAAGAAAAAAGAGCTGCTTACTTGTCAAGAGTCTTTCAAGACCCTAAAATGGGCACTGCGCCGCGAATGACCGTCGCTGAAAATCTATTGTTGGCGCAACGTCGTGGACAGAAAAGGAATTTGCATTTGCGCCAATTACAAGCACAAAAAGATGTTTATTATCAATTATGTCAAGAAGTGGGCAACGGGCTCGAACAACATTTGGATACACCAACAGGAAATTTATCTGGTGGGCAACGCCAAGCATTGAGTCTCTTGATGGCAACGATCCAGACCCCAAAATTGCTGCTTTTAGACGAGCATACTGCGGCATTGGATCCGAAAACGTCTAAACAGTTGATGCAAATCACTGCAGATCGAGTGGAACAACAACAGTTGACTTGCTTGATGATCACTCATCGCATGGAAGATGCTCTAAAATATGGCAACCGATTGATCTTGCTTCGTAAAGGGCAGATCGTGAAAGATTTATCCGCAGCAGAAAAAGCGCAGCTTCGTTTGCAAGATCTATTACTATTCTTTGAAGACGACCTTTAGAAAACCGAATCTACCAGTGAAAATCGCAGAAAAAAATAAATGAAAACCAGTGAAATGAAAAAAATAAGAAAAAATCATTGACAACTTTCAAAGTTCAACCTATACTTAGGACAATCTTACATCAGTTTGGAGCGAACAATCATGAAACAATTGCAAGCGAACCCCTCACAACTGAATAAATATTACTTTAGCTATTTTAGATAGGTTTGTATTCATGAAAGACATGGGTACAAACACTCGTTTGTATCTATGATGGCTAAGGCATTTCGTAATGACTTGAAAGCCACGTAGATCGTAAAATCTATAGTGGCTATTTTTTATATTCACATATCAGCTGATATGTAATGTTTGAAGGTGTTCACTGTAGATTCTATCAATTTACAGTGGACATCTTTTTTTGTTGAAAGGAATGAATAGGATGAACCAATTAATCACTGGACACACCCGTTTAGCAGCGTTGTTTGCGAAACCTGCCAAACACAGCATCTCGCCAGCCATGCATAATCTTTCTTTTGAAGATCAAAAAGTGGATGCTGTCTATCTAGCTTTTGATGTTGAACCAGAAAGTTTAGCAGCAAGTATCCAAAGTATTCGTCAGCTTGATTTGTTAGGAGTCAATTTATCGATGCCGCACAAAATGGCAGCTGTTCCTTTAGTCGATGAATTATCTCCTGCCGCAGAACTGATTGGTGCTATCAATACAATCGTCAACCACAAAGGTCATTTGATCGGTCACAATACGGATGGGATTGGATTTATGCGAGCGCTAGGAGACATCGAAGTCTCGATTATTGGCGGTACCATGACAGTTATCGGCGCTGGTGGAGCTGCTACAGCAATTATTAGTCAAGCTGCCTTAGATGGGGTAGAAACCATTCATGTTTTTAATCGAAACGATGAATTTTATCCAGTGATTGAAAGCAAGCTGCAACAAATCGCGGCGGCTACTACCTGCAATATCACACTTGGTGATCTAGATGATCAGCAAGCATTGGGTCTGGCGATCAAAGAGAGCCAATTGCTAGTAAATGCGACTGGTGTTGGAATGAAGCCGCAGGAAGATGCCAGCCCATTAAAAGACCGCGGAATGTTACGAGAATCGTTGGCAGTTTATGACGTGATCTATAATCCGCGAGAAACACGGCTGTTGCGTGAAGCAAAAGCCGCGGGAGCAAAAACAGCCAATGGGTTAAGTATGTTGCTTTACCAAGGCGCGGCGGCTTTTGAGCTATGGACTGATAAAAAAATGCCGATTGAGAAAGTCAAAACACTGATTGAAAAAATGTAAAAAAACTAATAACTATGAAGGTAGGAAGAAAAAATGATCGTAATTATGAAACCAAATGCCACGGCAGAACAAGTAGAAGTTGTTGTGAAACGAATCAAAAAAGAAGGATTAGATGTACAGGTCAATCAAGGGAAGGAACAAATCGTCATTGGACTTAAAGGAGATACGCGTCTGATCCAAGATGTCGCTTTTCGCAGCTACGATGGTGTAGAAGACGCAATTCGTATTTCCAATACATATAAATTGACTTCGCGGGAATTTCATCCGCAGGACACGGTAGTTGATGTTGATGGTGTCAAAATCGGAGATGGACATTTCGTAACAATGGCTGGCCCATGTTCGATCGAAGGATTAGAACAAATCCGTGAATGTGCACGGATCGCCAAAGCTGGCGGTGCTCAAATCTTACGAGGAGGTGCTTTCAAACCTCGGACCTCTCCTTACGCTTTCCAAGGTCTGGAAGAAGAAGGGCTGAAATACATCCGTCAAGCTGCCGATGAAACAGGGATGAAAGTCATCACTGAAGTAATGGACGAAGGACATATCGATATGGTTGCGGAATACAGCGATATTTTGCAAATCGGTGCTCGTAACATGCAGAATTTCAAACTATTAGCGGCTGTCGGTAAAACAGGAAAACCTATTGGATTGAAGCGGGGAATTTCAGGAACAATTGATGAATGGTTGAATGCTGCAGAATACATTGCTGTTCAAGATAAAAGTGAAGTGATCTTCATTGAGCGGGGAATTCGAACATACGAAACAGCAACGCGGAATACATTCGACCTTAGTGCTGTACCGATCATCAAAAAGTTGAGTCATTTCCCAATTATCGTTGATCCTAGTCATGGGACGGGTATCTGGGATCTAGTTCCGCCAATGGCTAGAGCTGGGGTTGCTGCGGGCGCAGACGGCATGATCGTTGAGATCCATCCAGATCCGGCAAATGCTTGGTCTGATGGTCCTCAATCATTGAACGAAAAAACCTACATGAATATGATGAATGAAGTCCATATCATGGAAAAAGCGATGAAAGAAATCAAAGCACTGCAAAAATAATCGTCGTTTTTCAGTTGAGAGTGACAGCTATTTCAGAAGAAATCAAGTCATTGTGAAGTCTAAAAAAAGGAGTGTACCATTTGATGTTACACATAAATTTAGCAGAACATTCGTATGATATTGTCATTCAACGAGGTGCCTTTCAAGAAGTAGGGAAATGGGTCAAAGGACTTTGGCAACCTCAAAGGATCGCAGTGATTACGGATAGTAACGTTTCCCCAATCTATGGACAAGTCATTATTGATGCGCTTACTCATGAAGGATTTGCAGCAAAATTACTTGTTGTTCCAGCGGGAGAAAAGAGCAAGTCTCTTGAGCAAGCGACGATTCTTTATGATCGTTTAGCAGAACTTGGGCTGACCCGAAGCGATGGAATAATTGCGCTGGGCGGCGGAGTAATCGGTGATTTAGCAGGTTTCGTGGCTTCGACCTATATGCGAGGAATCCATTTTCTTCAGATCCCCACGACTTTATTGGCGCAAGTAGATTCTAGTATTGGCGGCAAAACAGCTGTCAATACTGGAAATGCTAAAAATTTGGTTGGAACCTTTGCCCAACCCGCTGGTGTTTTGATCGATCCAGAACTTTTACGATCATTACCACTTTATCGCGTACAAGAAGGAATTGCAGAGATCATTAAGTCGGCAGCAATCGCTGATGACCAGTTATGGCAAAAACTAGCCGAATTGCAAGATGAGACGGCATTATTGGACCATGCAGAACAAGTGATCACCGCGGCTTTAACGGTCAAACGAAAAGTTGTCGAGGAAGACCCTTTCGATCATGGCAGTCGCTTGATGTTGAATTTCGGCCATACCATCGGACATGGGCTAGAAAAAACAGCAGCGTTTGAAATCAGCCATGGTGCAGGAGTAGCAATCGGCATGGTGATGATCACCCAACACGCGGAGTCCATCGGATTATCTCCAAAAGGAACTACGGCCCAATTAATAGAAATGATCAGCAAGTTTCATTTGCCTACTCAGTCAGAATCGGTTGACAAAGATCAGTTGTATCAAGCGATCACTCATGATAAAAAGACCCGAGGAAACCAATTGAAGATTATTTTGTTAGAAAAAATCGGTCAAGCGAAGATCGTTACGATCCCTACAGAAGAAATCAAAAATTATTTATAAAAAAGAGAGGAAGCGACGGATGATGCGTTATATTACAGCAGGTGAATCCCACGGACCTGAATTGACCGCAATTATTGAAGGTCTACCAGCGGGATTACCCTTAACAGCAGCAGATATCAATCACGAACTAGCGAGAAGACAAACGGGTTATGGCCGCGGCGGTCGCATGCTGATTGAAAAAGACCAAGTCCGTATTACTTCCGGCATCCGACATGGAAAAACATTAGGGTCGCCTGTGACATTGGTTGTGGAAAATAAAGACTGGAAAAATTGGACGAAAGTGATGGCAATCGAGGAAGTTCCTGAAAAAGATCGGAAATTACGACGAGTGGCTCGGCCTAGACCAGGACATGCAGACTTGGTTGGAGGCATGAAATACCGTCATCAGGATTTGCGAAACGTCTTAGAGCGTTCCTCTGCGCGGGAAACAACGATGCGAGTGGCCATTGGTGCAATTGCCAAAAAAATCTTAAAGGAATTAGGGATTGAAGTGGCTGGCCATGTGACAATGCTTGGCGGCATCAAAGCAGCTATTCCTGATGGTTTGACTGTTCAAGAAATTGCCGAGCGCTCCGAAGCATCTGAAGTTCGGGTGTTGGATCCTTCTGTCGAAGAAGAAATCAAGCAATTGATCGACCAAACCAAGAGAAATGGGGATACGATTGGTGGCGTCGTAGAAGTTCTAATCGGGGGTGTCCCCGCTGGTCTAGGCAGTTATGTGCAGTGGGATAAAAAATTGGATGCCAAAATTGCGCAGGCCGTGGTTAGTATCAATGCATTTAAAGGTGCTGAATTTGGTGTCGGATTTGAAGCAGGAGTCTTACCCGGTTCGCAAGTGATGGATGAAATCCTCTGGGATCAGCAAAAAGGATACACGCGTCGCAGCAATAATTTGGGCGGATTTGAAGGAGGCATGACAAATGGAGAACCGATTGTCGTTCGTGGAGTGATGAAGCCCATTCCAACATTATACAAACCGTTGCAAAGCGTTGATATCGATAGCAAAGAGCCCTACAAAGCAAGTGTTGAACGTTCAGATAGTACGGCAGTTCCTGCAGCCAGTGTGGTTTGTGAAAATGTCGTTGCTACAGTAGTAGCCAATGAAATACTCGAAAAATTTCCGAGTGACTCCTTTGAAGAATTACAAACAGCTGTCCAAGAATACCGTGACTACTTGCTTCATTACTAAAATTCATTACTAAAAGTAGTGGAGTTTATCCCACTACTAAAAAAATATCTTGAGAAAAAGGAAACGAGGGACATTCCAATGTCACAAAAAATCATGATCGCTGGTCTAGGATTGATCGGTGCTTCGTTGGCAAAATGCATCAAAAAAGCTGTTGCTGACAGCTATCTGATTGGTTGGGATCATTGTGAATCGACCAATGAAATTGCCATACAGTCACAGATTGTTGACTTCGTGCCAGCTTCATTTACTGAAGGAGCGATCCAATCAGATATCATCATTTTGGCACTTCCAGTGGAGATCACGAAAGCTTATTTGGCTGAATTGGGAAGAGTAACTTTAAAGTCAAATGTCTTAGTAACGGATACTGGTAGTACAAAAGCAGAGATTGTTCAATTTGCGCAGCAATTCTCCTTTGATTTTATTGGCGGTCATCCTATGGCTGGCTCTCATAAATCGGGTATTTTAGCAGCAGATGAGAATTTATTCGAAAATGCCTACTACATTTTCACCCCGACTACTAGCAACCGCATGAATGAACTGCAGCGATTGTTTCAAGGGACCAGAGCAAAATACGTCGAATTGACACCAAACGAGCATGATCAAATCACTGGAATGCTAAGTCATTTACCTCATATTATTGCTTCCGGGTTAGTCAATCAGGCGAATACGTTTAATCAATCACAGCCTAGGGCTCAGCAACTAGCCGCAGGAGGGTTTCGGGACATCACTCGCATTGCTTCTTCCGATCCCCGCATGTGGACGGATATTTTATTAAGTAATCGACAGGAGCTTTTGCAGCTAATCGCAACCTGGCAAAAACAAATGGAGCAAGTATCACAGTGGTTGCTGACCAAAGATGAAAAAGCAATATTCCGTTTTTTTGAAGATGCTAAAGAAACAAGAGACCATTTACCTATCCACCAAACTGGAGCAATTCCAGCGTTCTATGATCTATTGATCGATGTTCCGGATCATCCGGGTGTGGTAGCAGAGGTCACCCAGCTGTTAAGCACGGGCAATCTCTCATTGATCAATTTAAAAATTTTAGAGACGCGTGAAGATATACTTGGTGTCTTGCAGATTTCTTTCAAAAGTCAAAAAGAGCTGGAGCAAGCCCAGCAGCTGATCACTGAAAATACGACCTATCAATGTCGGATAAAATAGGAGAACAATGATGAAACTACTTAAAGCTAACCACCTAAGAGGCACACTGACAGTCCCTTCAGATAAATCTATTTCTCACCGCAGCATCATGTTTGGTGCATTAGCAGAAGGGACGACGACGGTTCGTAATTTTTTAAGAGGGGAAGATTGTCTTAGTACCCTTCACGCTTTTCAAGAATTGGGAATCCCCATTCAAGATGACGGCGAGACGATCACGATCACTGGTCAAGGGTTTGGCGGTTTGAAAGCTGCTGACCGTCCGATTGATGTAGGAAATTCAGGCACAACGATTCGTTTAATGATGGGTATTTTAGCCGGTCAACCTTTCACGACTACTTTACTGGGGGATGATTCGTTGAATCAGCGACCAATGAATCGAGTGATGTTGCCATTGAATCAAATGGGTGCGAGACTTAACAGCAGCAATGAAAGTGAGTTTCCACCGATTACTATTCAAGGTACACGCGATTTAAGCCCAATCGATTATTCTATGCCTGTTGCTAGTGCACAAGTCAAATCAGCGTTACTTTTTGCCGCATTGCAAGCACAGGGTACCTCCCGAATCGTCGAGAAAGAACCGAGCCGCAACCATACGGAAGAAATGATTCGTCAATTTGGCGGCGAGATCACGGTTAAAGGAAAGGAGATTCAAATTACAGGTCCTCAATCCTTTGTTGGACAAGAAGTGATTGTACCAGGTGATATTTCTTCAGCTGCTTTTTTCTTAACCGCAGGAGCTGTTTTACCCAATAGTGAAATCACGCTAGAAAATGTTGGGATTAACCCGACGCGAACAGGAATTTTAGATGTGCTGGAACAAATGGGTGCTCAGATTTCACTGACAGCGATCGATCAGAACAATCAATCAGCTACGATTACTATTCGTTCTTCTGTATTAAAAGGAATCGAAATCCAAGGCGCGATCATTCCTAGACTCATTGATGAATTACCAATCATCGCTTTGTTAGCTACACAAGCTGTCGGCCAAACGGTGATTCGTGATGCTGAAGAATTGAAAGTCAAAGAGACGAACCGAATCGATGCGACCGCAGAAGAATTAACGAAACTGGGAGCAGATATCACGGCAACGGAAGATGGACTGATTATTAATGGTCCGACACCCCTTCATGGTGGCAACGTGTCCAGTCGCGGCGATCATCGAATTGGTATGATGCTGCAAGTAGCTGCTTTATTGACGCAAGAAGATGTGGAATTAGAACAAGCGGAAGCAGTAGCGGTCTCCTACCCCCACTTCTTTGAGGATCTCCGCCAATTAACTGGAGGTGATGTTGAATGAAAGGAATCGTTTTGATCGGTTTTATGGGTGCTGGTAAAACAACTATTGGTCGCTTGTTAGCAGAACGATTACAGTTGGCACATGTTGATTTTGACGATCTGATCGTTGAATCGATCGGCATGACGATCCAAGACTATTTTGATCGTTATGGGGAAGCCGCTTTTCGAGAAAAAGAAACGGAGATTTTGACTCATTCATTAATACTTGATCAAGTGATCTCTACTGGTGGCGGCATCATCCTAAAAGAAGAAAATCGGCAACTATTGCAGCAATTTCCGAAAGTCGTCTATTTAAAAACGGAGCCAGAAGAATTGCTCGATCGGTTGAAAAAGGATACGGTCAATATTCGTCCGCTTGTCGTTTCGAAATCGCCGGCAGAAATCATTGATATTTATCGTCCAAGAATGCCACTATACGAAGAAAGTGCGACAGTAGTGATCGATACCACCCGCAAATCTCCAGCAGAGATCGTGACTGAAATCATTCAAAAAGCAGGTGAATAAATGAAGATTGGTTATCTAGGCCCAAAAAACTCCTTCACTTATCGAGCCGCCTGTGAATCTTTTTTAAATGAAGAAATGGTTCCTTTTGGATCGATCCCATTATGTATTCAAGCATTAGTAGCAGGGGACATCCAACGAGCGGTAGTCCCCAATGAAAATTCATTAGAGGGTTCGGTTCATGCGACAATCGATACACTTTTCCGACAAAAGGAACTAATTATTGAACAAGAAGTGATTTTGCCTATCAACCATCAGCTGCTGACCATTCTGTCAGGACAGCCGATTTCCAAAATCATTTCTCATCCACAGGCTTTGGCCCAATGTGCGGAGTTTTTGCAACATAACTTTCCAGATGTTCCTATTGAAGCGGTGGCATCGACGACTGCTGCTGCCGTCTTTGTCGCAGAGCATCCAGCGGAGTCGGTAGCAGCCATTGCTTCCAAAGAAGCAGCCCATGCTTATGGTCTATTCATTCAGGAAAAAAATATCCAGGATACGACTAGCAACCAAACTCGTTTTTGGATCTTGCAAAAAGACACAAACGAATCGAGCGTTTTCCATGATAAGGCAACGAAAGCCACGATCTATGTGACCTTGCCTACCAATCGACCAGGTAGTCTGCATCAGATTTTGGCCGCTTTTGGCTGGCGCGGCATTGACTTGAGCAAAATCGAATCCCGACCATTAAAAACGAGTCTAGGGGAATATTTTTTTGTGATAGATTTAGTGCTAAATCAGCCTTGGGCCTTGGTTGAGAATGCCTTAGAAGAAATCAGGATGTTAAATTGTAATGTCCATCTTCTAGGTACGTATGCTGTGAAGAAAATAGGTGAAGGAAATGAAAGAGAGGAAAATCATTCCTTGCGAGGACGCTGATTTATTAGCTAAACTTTATCAAAGTGTTCAAGAGGTCCATCATCAATTGATACCTAACGTTTTCAAATCCTTTGACTACGAGGCATTCCGCGACTTGTTACAGGATTTGCTTGCCACAGAAACGCATCATTTTTTTGTAGCCTGGCAAAAACAACCTTGCGGATTTATTCATCTAAAAGAGATTGAGTTATCGGATACACCGCTGATGGTCTCTCAACGTCGACTTGAGATCGAAGCGTTATCGGTTGAAAATGCGTACCAGAAGCAAGGGGTCGGTGAAGCCTTATTAACCCATGCCGCAGATTTTGCTCGAGAAAAGCAGTTTGCAACCCTCACTCTGAATTTCTGGACCAAAAACCAAGTGGCTGATTTTTACCAACGAAATGGTTTTCAAGTTGAACGTTACAGAGCAAGCAAGATTTTATGAGCCGCTTTTCATCTTTCTATCAAAAAGTTGCTAGGAAAATCTTAAAATTTAAAAAAATAGCTTTCTTTCTTTTTTTCGTAAGGTATTCTTATAAGAAAGAAAAGCTTTTTTTATTTGGAGGAAACTGTCCTATGAGTCGAATGGACCGCAACAAAAAATTGCATGAACAATTAGCGAAAAAAGAGCAACGAGCTGCTCATAAAGAAACGATCTTTGCTCGTCGAGAAACAAAATCTGTGAGAAGACCTCAAAAGGAAGAAGAATATTCAGCAGAAAACGATTTTGCACAACAAAGGGAGAACGACCAAACAAGTCAGAAGCGGTCTTCTGGCAATCATTCATCAAAAAAAACAACCCTTCAGCGGCCGAATCTATTAACTGGCAAAAAAACCAAGTCAAAATCCTTTGGTAAACAAAAGGATTTCGGCAACAATGGTCAGTCAGTTAACAAGAAGCCAGCGAAACAAGAGCAGAAAGTAAAATCAAAAGAAGCTAAACGTAAGAAACGGCCAATTTTGCGTTTCATCCTGTATGTGCTAGTGTTTGTACTTGCTTACTCGATCGTGGCTTTTGTGGCAGGGCAGCAGGTGGCCAAAAGCGATGCACAAGTCTCAGAGACGGAAACGTTTAATGGTGTAGCATCTGCGAACGGAGCAAAAAATATTTTGCTTTTAGGAAGCGACAGCCGTAAAGGCGAAACTGGTCGTGCAGACACGATCATGGTGCTGCAATTGGATGGCCCTTCAAAGAAACCGAAGCTGCTTTCTTTCATGCGGGATACGCTAGTCACGATTCCGGGATATGGAGAAAACAAGATCAATGCAGCTTATGCATTTGGCGGGGCAGAGTTAGTTCGGCAAACGTTAGCTGAAAATTTCGGAATCCAAACGAATTATTATGTCAAAGTAGACTTTCAATCTTTCGAAAAAGTAATTGACACCCTTTTTCCTAGTGGTGTACCGATCAACGCTGAGAAAGATATGAGTAAAAACCTTGAAGTCCCTATCAAGAAAGGGCAACAGAATATGAACGGTTTAGAATTATTGCAATATGCGCGGTTCCGTATGGATGAAGAAGGCGACTTTGGGCGTGTGCGTCGACAACAACAAGTGATGGATGCTGTGTTTAATGCCATGAAGAATCCTTTATCCATCGTTAAATTGCCATACGCAGCAGGGAAAGTCCTAGGGTATGCTTCTACTAATCTGCCAGTTAGCTTCTTGCTGAGAAACACATTTTCGATTGCCAAAGGCGCAGGGGGCATTGATCGCTTAACTGTTCCTGTCGATGATTCATGGCAGTATGGCTCAACCTATGAAGCAGGAAGTGTGCTGGTCATCAACTTTGATACCAATAAACAAGCCATCGAAAGTTTCTTAAATCAGTAAGTTTAACTGAAAACTTTTTGAAAAGAGTTTTGAAAGCTTACTGGTTTATGCTATATTATTAATGACGTTTGAAATATGTTGAAACGAGGAAAAGAAATGAAATTAGCCGTTGTTACTGATAGTACAGCTTACTTGCCTGAACGCATCCAGAATCACGCTGACTTGTTCGTTATCCCAATACCTGTTATTTTAGATGGAAAAAGCTATAACGAAGGGATCGACATTCAGCCAGATGAATATTACTCTTTGCTGAAAAAAAGTAAAGAATTTCCTAAAACTTCTCAACCTGTCCTTGGTGAAGTGATTGCATTATACGAAACCCTTGCTCAGAAAGGTTATGATACGATCTTAAGTATTCACCTTTCTAGCGGCATTTCTGGCTTTATCAATACGTTATATGGTATCAAAGATGATATCAAAGGCGCGCGGGTTATTCCCTATGATTCTAAAATCACCAGCATGCCAATGGGACATATGGTAGAAGCTGCGTTGGATCTGAACCAACAAGGCAAAACCATTGAAGAGATCGTGACCCACATCGATCGCATCCGCGATAATACGTATGCTTATTTGATCGTAGATGACTTAAACAATCTTGTGCGAGGTGGACGTTTAACAAATGGTGCTGCATTGATCGGCGGATTATTGAAAATCAAACCGATCTTGACTTTTGACGAAGGAAAAATCGTGCTTTATGAGAAGATTCGTTCCAGTAAAAAAGCTTTTAATCGCGCAGAAGACATTATTGGTCAAAGAGAATCAGAAATCGCTTACCCAGTGAAATTCTATGTGATCCATGCCAATAACTTGTCTGTGGCTTTAGAGGAAAAGGCAAAGCTGCAAAAGAAATACCCTGATGCCGAAATCGAAGTGGGGCATTTTGGTCCTGTGATTGGTTCTCATTTGGGTGAAAAAGCGATTGGGATTGCCATCGCAGCGCAATAATAAAAGTGAGTTATTTATTCCTATGCAATTATTTGATTTTTATAAAAATACCTATGTTACTTAGAAGCTTGTCAAGGGTTCGCTTTTGCTAGTTTCTGGTCACATGGGTATTTTTTTTGCTTTAAAAGCATCTTGCTTGTTTATCTGATTAACACTGACTATACTTAATCCAATTACTACTTTAGTAAATTACTAAACAGGAGGATGGAAAATGAAAATACCAGAAAACTTAAAACACAAACCCGTCATCAAAGTTGAAGACTATGATACAGTAGATGGACGCTATGCGCTTCATACGGATGCGAAAGGCTTATCGTTGGGTCTGGCACAATGGAATGATCGAGGAAAAGTAGATATCTCAGGGAAAGTATGGCGGCACACGGGGGAAAAGTGGTCTCGTCAATCAGAAGAACTCCCATTATCACGGATTCTTGACTTAGCGATCCTTGTCGCGCAATCTAGCCTCTATTTTCAAGATGCCTATCGTCATGAAAAGTTTTATGATCCAGAAAACCCACTCATCGATATTATTGGACTGCAAGGAAATCGGATGACAGTAGAAGTTGATACAGACAATCCTAAAATTGATGAGGATATTCTATTGTTCTATGATGCCTTGCAAAAAGATGGTGAATTGATCGGCGAACGTTTTCGAATTTTAAATCGGTTGTTAAACGAATTGGGCTATTAAGAAAGGAGGAATCTACATGGGGATCAATCGTACCCCTTTTACTTTGACAGAAGGTCGACAGTTCAGCAAATTAGAACAGCAAATGATTTGGCAAAAACCAGCGAGTCATCAGACAAGTCAAGAAGAACTGCGGATCGCTCAAGAAATCAAGCTAAACTGGCAAGATCCAGAGATGAAGATTTTCAATGTTTTATTGGAAGGAGATGCTGGCTCTGGAAAAACACAATTAGCCAAAGCTCTCTCCTATGATCTTCAATTGCCTTATACCAAAATCACCTGTTTTGCTGATATGGATAAATCAGATGTTTTTGGTGCATTGTTGCCGATCGTAGCAACAGATCAAGAAGAAGACAGTGAATTGTTAGAAGCGATCTATTTGAGTGATAGCTTAGATCAGGTCATTCAAGTGATTGCGGATCACTATTCGCTCACCAGTGAGGGTGCCCGAGAAAAATTAGCAGACTTGATTCGACGAATTGAAGAAACAGATACGACCGATGTCGTTCATTATAAATTTTATCCTTCGGAAATCGTTCGTGCGATGGAAAAAGGGTATCTATTAGAAATCCAAGAACCAACAGTCATCCGGGATGCCTCGGTACTCGTCGCTCTCAACTCTGCATTGGAGCAAAATGGGATGCTGAATCTGCCAACTGGCGTTGTCAGGCGCCATCTGGATTGTGTCGTCATTATCACAACAAATCGGAACTATCAGGGCAATCGTCCATTGAATGAATCTCTTAGAGATCGGATGCAACATGCGGAAAAAATGGACCTTCCTGAACTATCTGTGATGGTCGCACGGGGACTTGCTAAAACCGGCTTTCAAGATCAAGCGATCGCTAGCAAAATGGCAGAGATTATTCGACTTCTCGATACTTCTGCACGAGCAAATGCCATCAAGGGTGTGGCTGGTATGCGGTCTTATTTTTATTGGCTGAATACGGTTAAAAATGGGCAATCACCTTTAAATACGTTAGCGGTCAAAGTCTTATACAAGTTAACGACAGATCCAGACGAATTGCGCCTGCTGCAAGAAGCCCTCGATCAATCAGAATTGCTCTTAGAGCTAAGACGTTTGTATCAAGGACAGAAAATGAGTCATCGACAACCAATACAAGGACGCATCGTATCTGCTGAAGAGGCGGATGCGCGAAATATTGAAGAAGCATCCTTGCAGATGGGGACAGCAGCTAGTACTGAAGAAACAGCAGAGACACTGGAGACACCTGAGGTGCTAGATACACAGGAAACAAACCAAGATGATCAGGAAGCGGTGCCTCAAGACACTATAGATGGAGACTCTTTAGAGAGCCAACATTCGTCTGATGAGGGACACACAAAGGAAGGAAGTGAACAATCTGCTCAAGAACCTTCCAGTCAGCATCTTTCGATCGAAGAATTCAAGCAATTGGATAAAGAAGTAAGAAAACAAGCAAATCAAGAAGCGCGGCAAGCGCTAAAACAATCTATCCATGCGAAAGAAGGATTGATTGTGCATCGGCCAAAACTCCAAGAAAATGCTTCTCAGAAAGCCCAACAACTTCTAGCACCGTTGTTGCCGGTGGTTGAAACAATAACAAAACAGTTGCTTGAATTATTAGAAAATGAAGCAGCTTCTTCTTATGGCAAAGGAAAATATAGCGGGACACGCTTTGATGCAAGTCGTGTTGCTTATGGCGACTTTCGAACATTTGATAAGAAAAATCCTCCTCATGAACAGCCTTCATTAGCGATCGCTTTACGAATCGATGAATCAGGGTCCATGGTACGGGAGGGACGGATCACCGCTGCACAACAAGCTGCACTCGCAGTGAGTGCGTTTGCACAGCGCCTAGATCTCCCGCTGATGATTTATGGTGACACAGCCGATTTGTCTGTACGAGAGAAGACTTCTCTCTATTCTTATAAGGAATTTGCTGAACCTTTTGATTATGTGCCGGCAAAACTGATGTCTCTTCAACCCCGACAAAACAATCGTGATGGGGCAGTGCTGCGGGTACTAGCTGAAAAACTTTCCCAACAATCTGCTACGACAAAATTACTATTGACGATTAGTGATGGTCAGCCAAAGGCGATGCCAGATTATACGGGCAATAAGGCGAAAGCGGATATTCAAGCAGTCATCAAAGAGTATGAACGCCAGGAAATCATCTTTTTGTCCGCTGCCATCGGACAAGACAAAGACGTCATCAAAGAAATCTATGGCGCAGAAAGATATATCGATATCAGCAATCTTAAAGAATTTCCCAAACAATTACTAACACTGATCAGCCGTTATTTCTAAATTACGATTCATTCGGCTGCTTTTTAAATAACATCCGTCTTGCATAGAAGTGGGAGGCGGATGTTATTTGTTTCTTATAAAAAGAATATGTAAACTAAATTAAACGAACGTTTTCAATTTCTGCTTCGTATGCTAAACTGATCACAAAGGAGGAACAACAATGACTTTGAATTGGCGTTATATCTATCCTTTCTCTACTGCAGGAGCTTATTTCATTCGAAGAAGAACATTGTGGATGAGTTATGGACTATTTACATTTGTGAGTTCGCTCTTATTTTTTTGTGAAAAGTGGACATTCTTTTTTTCGTTGGTATGCTCTTGAACGGCGTTTAAAACAGACTTCACAAGACAGTTCTTTTCAAAGTTGGCTCTTTTTACTCCTTATTTTCCTAGGGGTGGTCGGTATTCTATGGATCGGCATGGCAGTTATCTTTTTCCTATATAGTCGTTCATGTTACAAACAATTCCTTTTTTCCGAAGGGGAAAAATCCGTGACGATCCGATTTTTAGTAGGACAATCGCTTCATTTGATGGTTATCGAGGAGACTCTTTTTTCCTTGAACGGGATTGGTTTGGCTTTTTAGATTGGCGATTCATTAGGTGGGATTGTTTTTGAACGAGCCTTTCATGATTTTAGCCAGTTTTTATCAGTTGCCTGCTGGATTACTGAATAGCGGTTCTTCAGTGATACCTTGGGCATGGCATTTACTAATTGGTTTGCAGTGGTCCTAGGCTGTTGGCTTGGCTACAGGAGCCGGTTGCCTGAAATCGTCAATCGCCATGAAGTAAGTTGATGTGAAAGGATAATGTTCTATCGATGAGAAAAAAATGAACGAGTCTCGTTTGCACTTGCTTGCTAAGATGATGACGGCTACCAACGTAAATCGTTTCACTTAGAAAACCTTGCAAGCGGGATCTCTAGTTAATAATCTTTGTTTTTAAAGAGAAGGGGTGTTTTTTTGTTTTTAGAGATCAATGCTATTTCCAAAAGCTTTGACAAGAAACAAATTTTTGATCAGGCAAGTTATCAATTTGAAACCGGAAAAATCTATGGTATTTTAGGGCGCAATGGGGCAGGGAAAACGACGTTATTCCAATGTATCGCTCGGAATATGACCGTTGATAGCGGGAGTATTTATTTAGTTGAAGACGACAATCAACGAATCTATGAAAATACAGATGTCGGATTTACATTCACGCAACCGCATCTGCCAGGTTTTATGACGGCGATTGAGTTTTTGCGCTTTTTTATGGATGTCAATCGGGAGCGCATCAAACAGTCGCTTTCTCCAGAAGAATTTTTAATGTCTGTAGGAATTTCTTCAGAAGAGCAGCATCGTTTAATGAAAGATTATTCCCATGGCATGAAAAACAAAGTACAAATGCTTCTTTCTTTGATGGTGCAGCCACCAATCATGTTGTTTGATGAACCATTGACCTCTTTCGATGTTGTAGCTGCCCATGAAATCAAACAAATGATCCGATCAGCAAAAGAGGATTCGATCATACTGTTTTCCACTCATATTTTACAGCTTGCACAAGATTTATGTGATGAAGTGGTCCTACTAAATAATCATCAATTGACCGGGATTGATCCTTCTCACATTCATGAACCAGATTTTGAGAAAGAAATCGTTACTTTGCTGACGGAGGGGGAGCCCGATGCTGCAATGGATTAAACTTTATTGGCTTTATGAAGAGACGATTTTTTCAACGAAAGCGAATGGATTTCTCTATTTTTTGACCAAAATTCCTTTGATTGGAAAACATCTTCCCCATGATCTTTATGGGCAATACGGTCTCAAAAAAATGCTTTTTACTGTATTATTTAGCTTGCGCTTGATCTTGCCATTTTTCACAAAAATTATTTGGCTGCTTTTTTATTATGCAATTGCCTTGGTTGCTTTTCATGGTTGGGAGAATTTATTTGGCTCTTTTGATCAGTTTGAAGAACAAATAATGATTGCTGGTTTTTATACTTGGCTAGTGGTCGTTGCACTAGCCAGCAATTTTTTTTCTTTGTTCTCATTTACATTAGATCAAAAAGCGATTGAATTCACGGATTACTTCATGGTGTCAAAACGACAGTATTTGCGAATGAATCTTTTCTTTAAGACGCTCCAATCCATTATTTATTATCTACCAGCATTTTTGTTGTACAGCTTTTTTGCTGGCAATAGTTGGCTGACCCTCGTTGGTATCTTTGGTGCTGGCTTTGCTTGTGTGGCAGCTGCCAGTCTAATTCGCTGGGGATTCCAAAAGCAATGGGGCAGTGGCTGGCGCATCGGTTGGCGACTAGCCATATCTATGCTGACTTTAGCGTCGCTCTACGGCTTATTGCTTCAACAGATTATTCCAACTATGACATTCGGGTTGGGACTTTTGGCGTTCTTTCTGATTGCCGGCACTGGCTGTTTTTACTACCTAAAACACTTTACACAAGAAAATGATTTTTTCCTTTATTCTGTTGAAAAAAGCTATCAGCAATTTAGTGTGCTAGAAACCATCAGTTCAGATTCAAGTCAATATCTCAATGAAGGGATTGAAATGCAGAAAAAACTTTCTTTGGATCAGGAGAAGCCACTCACTCATTTGCAAGGATCAGAATACCTCAACGGATTGCTCTTTCAAAGATACCGTAAACTGTTGCGCAAAAAATTGCTGAACCGTGTCGGTATTGTGTCTATTCTATTTCTAGGATTGATTTTATTATCCTTTTTGAAGATTGTTCCATATCCTAATGAAGAGGATCTGACAGCACTACTGCCAGCGCTATTTTTAGTTATGTATTTTGGTTCATTGGGAAAAGCAATCGTCCAAATGGTTTTTGTTAACTGTGACATCTCCATGCTTTACTATCCTTTTTATCGGGAGAAAGAAACGATCCTCAGTGGGTTTAATTATCGTTTTATCAAATCAATGTTTTACAACGGAGTCTTTGCGGGAAGTATTTTTGGCGGCTTCTTATTATGGGACTTGCTAAATGGATTGCAAGCTAGCTGGTATTTCATTGGGGTCTTATTTTTATTATTGACGAGTTTGACAGCATTGTTCTCATTTCATGAATTATTTATCTATTACTTGCTACAACCTTTTACTGGGGACATGAGAGTGGTCAATCCGGTCTACAAATTTGTCAGTGGAGTATTGTATTGGATCAGCTATATCAACCTGCGCCTGCATGTTTCTGGATTTGCTTACTCGATCGTTGTCTCAATGGTCTTATTACTCTATGTTTTTGTCGGATATGTACTGATCATTCGCTTCGCGCCGAAGACCTTTAAAATCAAAGAATAGGAGAGAATCAGGACTGCATTATAAAACCTATTCACAAATGCGAACATATGTTTTATAATGAGAGAAAGTTGTGAATAGGAGGGTCTAGTCAGATGAAAACTACGTTGACTCTTGAAATGGAAGAAGCCCTTTATTATTACTGTCGCGAAAACAGTGATATCGTCATCGAAGAGGTAATCATGCCGGACGATCAAGGAATCGTTGATACTCTAAGTTGTCGCTTAACACCAGAAAATTTGTTTGAATGGCGCTGTTATGAATTAAAAGTCAGCCTGGCGGATTTTCGTTCAAAAGCGAAGCTGTCATTTATTGGGCATTATAATTATTTTGTTTTGCCGCATGCATTATATGTAAAGGTCAAGGAAGAGATTCCTGCTGCCATCGGTGTATTGGTTTACCATGCATTTGCTGATCAAGAAAAGGGGAGCCCTGGTTATTTTAGTGTCGAGAAAAAACCGCAGCGGCAATCTTTACTCGTCAACGAAAACGCATTGTTGTATCGTTTGATCTCTGCACAAGCACGAGAAGTGGGGAAGGCCAAGCAAACAGCACGAGGTTTGCGCGTTTTCTCGACGGAACGATTGTACAAAGAACTAAAGAAAAGGGAACCAGAATACGATTTATTTGGCGGCGGGGTCAATTACTACGACCGTTTTATTGAAGATACGCAGCTACAAGCTATTGAAGCGCTAAAAGAAGAACTGGCTGCAACGCGAGAAGCTTATTTCGAATTGGAACAGCGTTTTTTGACACAAGAAAAGGAGTAGCACTATGTATTATCCATATTTTCGCGGCAAACAATTTGACTTGTTGGCATTAAAAAGTCTATTAGAAATGGAACAGCTGTCTTTAGAAGTTCAACCCGTCATTGAGCCTATCCGGCAATCCAAGACTTTTTGGGATACAGTCGAGCTGTTTCAGAAAAAAGCGCATCCTTTTTTTGTTATCGTCAATCCACAGGCGGGGGACTTTCTGACGGAAGAAGGAAGTCGTTTATTACAAACACTGCCTAACGCTAAAGCCTATATCATCGATCAGCCAATTGAAACCATTGACTGTCAGCCGGACCTTTGGGTTGTTCATGAATCTGCTCCAGCGTTGGCCAGTGACTGGAGTAAAAATCAGACACCGATCTTAGTTGGACAAGAATTCCGTTTATTGAAAAAAATCCAGGGACCAAAGATTCTCATGCATGATTTTTTTACTAGACTTCCTAGAAACAGCTTCTATCAGGAAGTACCAGAAGAAGTGCTACCAACCGTTTATCAACACTACGAGCAGCAAGGATTTTCCGGCTATAGTGATTTTTCTATCGACAGCAAAATCTATTATGCACATAGTTATCCCTCTAAAACAATTGTTTTACACTGGCTATTTGTTGATCAGCAGCAAAAGTTGCGAATCACTCATTTTGTTTCGGACGAATCATTAGAAACTCAAAAAGAAAAGTTTTTACAGCTCATGTCACAAGTTTTGCAACATGAAGAAATCTATCCAACTCAAACATCAGGCTTAGAGTTATTACTTGAAGCATACAAAAAGGATAAGTTTCCAGGTATGGGTGTTTTGCGGAAAGCTGCTGTCATGAACCACTTGGAATTAATCAGCCGTTATCATTTTACATGATTGTTAGTTATGTCATCAGTCATATAAAGAAAAGTTTCTCTCAGGAGCTGAAATCTAACTGCAGCTACAATCATAGATTTTGGTTGCAGTTCAATCATCACTGAAATCACCAATCAGTCATGCATCAAAAATCCTAATAAGCAGCTGAAGCACGCTAAAATTTGTTTTAGGAAGCCAACTGTACAATACTGGCATTCAATACATAAAAATCATCAATCTGCGCGGCAAAGACTCATTTTTTACTCAAAATGGTTCACTTTAAGAAAAATCGCTGTTTTTAAGGAAAAATACAGCTCAATCAGAGGGAGGAGAAGTAAATTCACCAGATTCTTTCAGAACTTTAAAAATTACTTATTTTAGTTTACATAATATATATTATACAAAGTTGTATTTGGAAAAAGACGGTTCAAAATGTTTTTGATTTTTGCATTTTGACCCTCTCTCGCTGTCTTTTTCCCCTTATGAATATTGAAATCAACAACGATTCGCCAATTTTCCTGTCATTGGTGTTTATTTGGCTGCTAATTGATGTATTGTCTTGGTGTATTGTCACTGATCACTAGTTTAATACATCGATTTCATTTGATTGGGTCTCGTCATTAAGATCTTTCGTTTGTTACTAAGTGACTCATTTGTTTGATTTCATAAAATTGTTGCTGTGTATGTTTCGTTTATAAGTTTATCAGGTATCAGATTAAGCTGAGTTAATTTCCTTAAAATCAATTCTTGAGTTTACTTCAAAAAATAGCGATCGATTGTTATAAAATGCATTCCTGTGGTTGTGTCTGGCGGCTGCGACGATCATTTCTGTTTGAGTTTTCTTAATTCATCTGGGCGAAAGCCAAACCACGGGTTCGAACCAGTTGAGGCATTAGGGATTAAAACTGGTACGGACTGGAATCCGTATAGTTTCACTTCTTCGCGAAATTCTTCTTTTTCTTCAATGTTCTTTTCTATATATGGGATTCGATGAGTGTCTAAAAATAATTTTGTCTTTTTGCATTGAATACAATTAGTTTTGCAATAAAGCGTTATCATATAATATTATTTCTCCATCCTTTTTATTTTTATTGGTTTGTACGTTATTTTTATTGTAAATTTAATTCTTGTTTAATTCAATAATCTTTACTTATCAACATATAAATAAAATAGATTGTTTTGTTTTATTTTTTTATATTGTTATGATACGCGTTTTTTTATCGTGTTGGTTTACTACTGACCTGATGTGAGTTGAGGGAAAAAGATTTTGCTGATAAAAGTCATTAAAAAAGTGTATCCATCCATCCCTGTCCTGTTTGAGTTTAAGATCGCCCTCACTCTTATCTATTTTTGCGGCAAAATTTAAAGAACTGTTCGCTTTACAAATGCGAACGAATGTTTGTATTATAGTGGTGAGAGGTGATTCTTATGGGCATGCTCCAACCCTACGAAGATCGAAAAAAATTAAAATGGCAGGGATTCTTTCTATCGGAACATACAACAGAAGTCGGACAGGATGAGCGCCAGCGTCACTTTGTGTGGCCTGCAAAGCCAGCCATGACTAGCGAAGAGATCAATGAAGTGTTGACTTTAGCTAGGATCAAAAGTCGAGCAGTAGCGATCCAATGTGAAGAAGTCAATGAAGACGGTCTCTACCCTCCTGACGTGGTCGGCATGATCCAAAGCTACGATTCTTTAGGCATTTATATTGATGGACGTAAAGTACATTACGATGAGATCCGGCATATTTCCTTTTTCGAAGAGACGAAATGGTTCGCACTGGATGAATGAATCGTAGGCGATGAGCCACGACAAGCGTACAATCGGAAAGTTTTTTACGGAATGTGCAAATCTATTTTTTTTTAAAGGAGGTTTCCCCTATGCAAACGATTAAAGGAACAGTGACAAAGATTCGATTGCTGACGTTTACTTCTTCTCCCCTCGTCCGTTTTACAGTAGGAACGACGAATTGTTTGATCAATCGCCATAGCTTATCTTTTTTAGCAGATGTCACGGAAGGCATGTCTTTGGTGGCTGTTGGCGAGTGGAATGCGCGCAAGCAATTTATTGTCCGTAAATATGCTGTTCGGGGGAAAACGAAAATTATGATGGACATCGAACAATTGTCTCAACAACGAGGAAAGGCGGTTCTTTCATGAGAGCGCGGGATTTGCTGACAGCATTAACGACAACGACACAACAAGAGTATCAGGGAATTTACTTAAGCCGTAAGGGAACCTTGGTCCCTTTCACGACGATTGCACAAGATGCTTCTGGGAACTTGATTTTATTTTTTGAACCTAATCGTCCCCCACTATCCATCAAAGAACTTTATACGAGTTTAATGTTGCACAAGAACTTGCCTTTGCTCTATTGGGACGGTGAAGAACGGCAAAAGGTCTATGGGTTTCGTGAAGAAGATCGACAGATCATTCTCTGATCTTTTTTCTGTGAGATACCAACCAATCATTCTTCTTTTTATTCATGGTATACTATAGATCAAGAAAACATTTTCAACGGAGGTAAAAAATGGAAAATCCGCGCATATACACCATGTCTTTTGCAAGTGTCTATCCCCTCTATGTACAGAAGGCGGAGCGCAAAAATCGTACCCGAGATGAAGTGGATCAGATTATTTTTTGGTTAACTGGTTATTCGAAAGAAGGTCTGTCCCGACAATTAGCAGAAGAAGTTTCAATGGAACGTTTCTTCGCAGAGGCGCCTGACTTGAATCCGAAAAGAAAAATGATCAAAGGAGTTATCTGCGGCGTTCGTGTAGAAGAGATCAAGGAACCTTTAATGCAAGAAATTCGATACTTGGATAAATTGATTGATGAATTAGCCAGAGGAAAAACAATTGAAAAAATTTTGCGAGGTTAGTTTTTAAGTGGTCCTATTCTATAATTATTGCGTTTCATTGGTCCATTACGTATAATGAGACTACCTTGGCAGGGGCAAATCGTTTGCTTCGATCCGTTGGGCATTCATGTCCGACGGATTTTTTTATTTAAATTCAGTCTAAAAAAAGCGCTGTGGCTCTTTTGCAGGAATCCCATTTTGGTACCTCCCTTTCTTAATGTGATTAGGAAAACGAGTCAAAATGTATACAGCATTCAGGTCACAGCGCTTTTAGTATTGCTATCTTTCTCTTTTTTTACGTGCTTGCAAGTGTTCTTTGTGTCTCAAATAGGCCAATTCTTTCTCCATTTTACGGTAACGGTTAAATAGATCTTGCGAGAGTTCTCCAGAAGCTAACGCTTCTTTGACTGCACAATTTGGCTCTGATTCATGACGACAATTTTTGAAGCGGCATTTTTCTGCTAAAAGTTCAATCATCTGGTAATGCCGATCTAATGAAGAAGCAGCAACCGTCTCCAAACTGATTTCTCTCATGCCAGGAGTATCGATGACCATTGCCCCATTTGGCAAGCGGAACAGCTGTCTACTCGTGGTAGTGTGACGACCACGCCCATCTTCTTCACGAATGGCTTTGGTTGTCTGCCGTTCGTCTCCTAGTAATTGATTGAGTAAAGAAGATTTACCAACCCCTGAAGAACCAATAAAGGCTACCATGCTTTCTGGCGTCAAAAATGGTTCGAATTGCGTCCGCTCATCTTTGTAGATGGTGGTAGCTAAAACCGGCAAAGCGAATGTCAGCTTCAGCTGGTTGATGATTGCTTCTGTTTCTGTTGTGTCCATCTGATCGATTTTTGTTAATACAATGACTGGATTGGCTCCACTGTTCCAAACAATCGTAACGAACCGCTCCAAGCGAGCGAGATTAAACTCTTCATTGGCGCTTGTTGTAAGAAAGACAGTCGTCACATTAGCAGCGATTCCTTGTTCGTCTGGTCGATTTCCAGCTACTTTCCGCTGTAAAAAACTTTTTCGCGGCAAGACGGTATCAATCAAAAATTGATTTTGATCATAACAATGCCCCATTACCCGATCGCCTACGATCGGATAGTCTTTCAATGCTGTTGCTTGCTGGCGAAACTTTCCGGAGACACGGGCATAACGTTCTTCTCCTGAAGACAAGACTACTTTTGCCAGATCTTTCGCTTGAAAGATAACAATTCCTTGATTTTCCATGAATTTCCTCCATTTATGTTTGGAGGTGCCACTCTATAAAGGGAAACCTCCATGATCTTGACGTCCATTATAAGTATTCATATGACATTTCCCCTTTCGTGAGTAAATTCATCGATTGATGTATCCCTAGTATAGCATTTCTTGCGATTGTCAGACCAGCTTTTCTTTTATAGCTCAATAATGATGAGCCGCAAGAAATGCTATGGAGCGTTGAATATCCCCTGTCAATGGCTTCAAAACCACTAAAACGAAAAAGCTGAAACTCACACGATAGACAGTCCCCTTTAAACTCTCTTCATCCTCTACGATTTTTTCAAGATAGCTCCTCGCTCATTAAGCAATAAGCCTCCCCTTGTATCACTGTTCTACTATTATCGTTGTTCCTTCCTATCTTCTTCTGAGATCCCCATTCTTGCCCTATCTTCCCTATGTTCATTAGCTTTTGACCACTCTCCTTATTTTTACCCATTAGTGAATAATCTTAGTTCTTTTGTGAATGATTCGTTATATAATATTCTCTTTTCTATTTATTCATATAAGAAATATTTGGTAAAAAAAGTTTTTTTCTTTTCAACTGTTATTTAAAAAATGGTATGATAGCAGCAGAATATTTATTTTTTCCTCCTTTATTGAAACTCGCAACCCCATCTTACGCTCGCGATTTTACAAAGGAGCAAACCATATGTTAGGAGAAAATCATGGCAAAGAAACTTCTTGGTACAATCAGTGGTCTTTTGATTGCTGCTGTACTTGGTATCAGCTTGTACACGCAAACCCAAAAAGACCCGAACCCCACTTCATCACCTGGACACTCATCTACTATACAGGTGAAACAGTCAGAGTCTTCTAAAGCATCAGACTCGCATACAAAAGAAACCCAGTCGGCAAATAATCTCGCTGCATTGACGTATCAAGGGACACAAACCATTACTATCAACAACAATGTCCCCTCCTTCTCACAAGATACCCTCTCTACAAAAAATGGTGCATGGGAAAAATATGGTGATCTCGATCACTTAAATCGAGCCACTTCTGCGGAAGCTATGTTGAATCAATCCCTGATGCCTACTGAAAAACGCGGGGATATCTCTAGTGTCACGCCTACAGGCTGGCACAATAAAAAGCTGAAAAAAGGTTATCTTTATAATCGAACTCATTTGATCGGCTTTGCTCTGGCGGGAGAAAATGCCAACTGGAAAAATCTGATCACAGGTACACAACAGTTGAATAATCCCGAAATGTTACGCTATGAAATGGATATCAAATACTATTTAGAACAAGATCCCAGCCATTATGTTCGTTATTCGGTGACTCCTATTTACCGCGGTGATGAATTAGTGGCACGAGGCGTTCAAATGCAAGCCCAATCGATTGGCGATAATACGATCCGCTTCAATATTTATATATTCAATATTCAAGATGGTGTGACGATCCATTACCAAGATGGGACAAGTGTGCTTTCTGAAGAAGCATCGGATGCGACTAGCACTTCGGCAAAAAATACTACATCGAATGTTGCTGAAGATGAAAAAGAATATGTAGACGCGAAGGGAAATGGTCTGATCAAAGGGTCAAAAAATGGCATTTATCATCTGCCAGGTACGAGAGGCTATGAACAGACGACAAATCCAAAAGAATGGTTCAAAACGATTGCGGAAGCCAAAGCTGCTGGTTATCGAGCACCAAAATAAAAAAGCCATAGGCTTTTTTATTTTGAGAGCATCCCTATTCGACACGTTAACCTTATAGCGCTTGCTCGTACCTTGATTTTTGTAACTCTGTCAAATAGTTATTTCCTGCTTCTGTTAAACGCAATGTGCGTGATTTTGGAAATTTTTCTCTCGTGATTAGGCCTCTATTTTCCATCCGAAGTAGATGACGGTGAATGAGAGAAGTTGATTTGATTCCTTCATGGGCACAAATTTCTCGAATAGATGGTGCTCGTTTCTGTTCTTGCTGATAAGCATCAATAAATAATAAGATCCGATCTCTTCTAATCATATTTTCCTCCAGGGGGTAGAAGACAAAAGCAACGGACAATTGAAAAACCTAAGCGTTTATTTCCTATAGGTAATATTATAAATGAAAAATTCCCTTGGAACAACAGTTTTTGAAGAAGTCGCTGGCTTTTCATCGCATTTGTTTTCTTTTGACTTTATGATGAAAAGAGTAGAAGAAAAAAGTGAGGCGTTGGTATGAGTTTTGGCGAAAATCTAAAAAAATTCCGAGAAGAAAAACAGCTCGGCGTCAATCAGTTGGCTTTGAAATCTGGAGTCAGTGCAGCGCAAATTTCCCGCTTTGAAAATGGTAAGCGTAAGACACCCCATGTGGATACTGCAAAAAAATTGGCAAAAGCACTCTCAGTCCCATTGCCTTTATTGATTGGTGAATCCGTTTCTTATGATGAATGGGATTATGACGAAAATCAACGGCGAGTGGCCCATCAAATCAAAGATATGACCGAGGAAGAAATCACGGATATCTTAGAATATATCGCTTTTGTTAAGCAAAAAAATAGAAAACGCTAATTGAAAAAAGCCATCTGTCTCTAAAAAAATAGAATCAGATGGCTTTTGGCCTGCTCTCTGACGAGAATTACCAGAAATGAAATTATCGTGGATAAACTGCTTGGATACTGTCTTCAAGAATCTTCATTTGTACTAGGGTTTCTTCGTCTTTGACTGTTTTAGGCTTTCCATTAATAATAGCTTCATACAGTCCGGCATAAACACGGCTATAGTCTCCTACTTCAGAAACTACTTTTCCCTCATGATAG
The DNA here is from genome assembly GCF_051714805.1 of Enterococcus sp. AZ091. NCBI lineage: Bacteria > Bacillati > Bacillota > Bacilli > Lactobacillales > Enterococcaceae > Enterococcus > Enterococcus sp. AZ091. The sequence goes on from NZ_JBIOSO010000001.1 coordinate 2,278,154, forward strand.
ATTCCTTCATCATCATAATACGTCAGACAGCCATAATGTTCAGGAAGATCAATTCCAAAGTCCGCATGATCAGGCATATAAAACATTTTTAAATGCTCTTCTTGGCGATCTTTGGTTTGTTTGACAAACATGCCTTTCTTACCATAAACGACAAAGCTTGGTCGTTCTTTGATTCGGAAATAGCTTGATTTGATCGATACCTTTAAAGGACCATAGAAGAATTCCAGATCGAAATAATCGTTCATGCGATTCGGACCTAAAAGTTGGCGAACTTCTGAATGGTATGTCTCTGGTTCGCCGAAATAAGACAGCACTTGATCGATGGTATGACAAGCATGTCCATAAAGATAACTACTATTTAATGAGAATTCTTGTGTATTTTCTGGAATTTCGGGGCGATAATAGTCATAGTGCATTTCTACTTCAAGTAAATCCCCTAGAACGCCACTTTCAATAACTTTTTGGACAGTCAGAAAGTCAGAATCGTAGCGGCGATTTTGATAACATTGAATCAACAGTCCTTTTTCTGCAGCCAAAGCAAAAAGTTCTTGAGCTTGTGCATACGTTTCAGTAAAAGGTTTCTCTAGCAATACATTCTTTCCGTGAAGCAATGCATCCTTGGCAGTTTCAAAATGCAGATGGTTAGGAGTAGTCACAACGACTAATTGAATCGCTGGATCATCATAGATATCGTTGATATCTGTTGTGTAGGTCGTTCCAGGAAGTTTTGCCCAAGTATCGCGAATCACTCGGGAATAGATTGTTTTTACGTGGATTTTGTCGGATAATTTAGTAGCAAACGGCAAGTGATAGCGATTAGTGCTTTTTCCATTGCCAATATAAGCAATTGTTAGCATAGTTTAAAGCCCCCATTTTTCATGATAGTTCCATTATAGTCAAACAAACGATCAGATGGAAGCAAGAATCCTTCTCGCTGTCTATTTGTATGTCTCCTTAATTAACTAATGAAACAAAGCGCTTATCATTTTGAAACGAATAGGCTATGATTGATTCAAAAAGGAGAAAACGATGAGATGTCCTTTTTGTCAGATCGCAGCCAGACAGCTTCCTGCAACAATCATTTATGAAAATCAATGGACAATGGCGATTCTTCCTAAAAATCCCGCTGCAGACGGTCACCTCTTAGTTATACCGAAACAACATGTAACTTCTATTCTTGCTTGTGACGAAGAAATATGGATGCAAGTTACCAAGGCAGCAAAAAAGGTGGCAACAGATTGCGTGAAATCTGGTAACTTTGAAGGTATCAATTTCTTAAGTGCCCATGGCGCTGCTGCCCAACAATCCGTCAATCATCTGCATATCCATTTGATTCCTCGAAAAGAAGGCGACGGCATCAATACTTGGCCCGATTTTCATGACAGTAAAAAGTAAGAAGGTTATTAACGAGTCGTCAATTGAACAATGAAAGAGAGAATGATCAATGGATATTCAGTTAGAAAAAGTTACCTACCAAACATTACCGATAGCGTATCGGATACAAAAAGAAAGTTTTAAACAGTTGTTTGAACACTATCAGGATACAGAAACCTCCCCTTATCTGGAAACGTATGAGAATTTCTCTAAAAAGTACCAACGAGAGAATAATTATTTCTATTTGATCCAAGCCGACGGATCAGCAGTAGGTTTTGTACGAATCGTTCTATCAGAAGCCCCGGCGCTGGTAGCTCGAGTGGCCCCCATCTGTATTTTGCCTGCTAATGAAAATCATGGGATTGGTAAAATGGCCATTCAGTTAGTCGAAGCTAAATTCTCGTCTATTAAGACATGGCAGCTAAGTACGATTTTGCAAGAAACCCGCCTACTTTCATTTTATCAAACACTCGATTATCAGCTATCAGATCGTACGAGTCCGATTGTGACTGGTATGGATCGTGTATTTCTTACCAAACATATCCACTAAAACTCATTACTTATTGTCTTTTCTCCCCATTACCTATGACAGAGTCTCTTAAAGAGCGACTGTCATAGGTAACCTTGTTTACATAATATTATACTGGTAAATAAAAAACACTTCTTGTTTCCTTGATACTTTTCGAGAGAAAGTTCAAACGAGTTTGACGAAAAGGTCTCATACAAGCGTTTTTTGGAGCCACTCATTCGTTTTTCTCAACTAGCTTTTATCAGTTTCTTTCCTTATTTATGCAATTTATTTCCTAGTTCCTTTTCATCATCTTTCTATAATGTTGCTGATCTTATGTTATAATTAATTATGTATTTTAAAACTAGATAATTACTATAAGAGAAGGTGGATTTATGGAACAACATCAACCATCCTGGATAAAACTGCTTTTTTTCTTTTTGATTTTTATGGGAGCAGATCTTATGAAACAGGTTATCGTTCATCATTTCGCTTGGTTAGACGTGCTGCAATTAATGAATTTCCTAATATTTATTCTACTCTCCTTTTTCATTCGCCAGTTACCTTCTACCTTGCGAAAGATTCTGATTGGTACTTATCTTTTTATTATCGGTGGAATCATGTCTCTTTTATTTGGAAATCCCTTTGAACTTGCTTCATGGACACTCTACTTCGTGGGTGCGTTTTTTGGTACATTTTTGTGGGATCATTTTTGTCAACGATTTAGACTTCGTTGGTTTATTGATAAAATAATTCGTTAAAGGAGCGAATTTCGATGGATTGGCGCAATGATCGGATCAAAGCTTGTCAAAATGGAACAAATCCCATGTTAATGAAGGAATTATCGGGTGGTTTTGCGGTTTTTGGCGATACCCAATTTTTACCAGGCTACTGTGTGTTGTTACCTAAAAAATCAGTCGGAAGCCTAAATGATTTATCACTGGAAGAAAGACAAGAATTTCTCGTCTCGATGAGTGTTCTGGGTGATGCCATTTTAGCCGCCTGTTCGCCACTGCGAGTCAATTACGATATTCTTGGCAACACGGATCAATTTCTTCATGCACACGTTTTTCCACGATATTCTTGGGAGACCGAAGTGCGTCGTTCAAAACCTGTTTGGCTATATCCAGCAACATATTGGACATGTCCGCAGAATACCTATGATGAAGAGAAACATCACCTCATACGTCAGCGAATCACGACTTCTTTAACTGAATCCGTTCCCGGTGATCAATGAGAGCTCTTGACCAGGAGCTTTTTTTGTTGATAAAAGAATTTTTCACAACTCTGATAGAAAACAGTTGAGACGTCCGTATAATAGACAAAGAGGTGAAAAAATGAACGATCATCAAATGATTCATTTGATCAAGAACAAAGATTATACCGGCTTGGAACAACTAATTGATAGTTACGGGTCAAGTATTCTTATGACCATCCATCGAATCTTACAAGCCCCTCATGAACAAAGTGAATGGTCAGATGTAGCAAATGAAGTATTTTATGAAATCTGGCAAAAAATCGAGGCCTATGATCCTGAGAAAAGTAGTTTTATCACTTGGATCTTGCTGATTACTCGAAGTCGCGGAATCGATCGCAAGCGTAAGTTAAATAAAGCATTTCAACAAGAAAGTATTGAAGAATATCAAGAGCTAGCTATTACGGAATCCCCGTTAAGTGAAGAAGAATTTCTGATTTGGCTCGAAGAGTTATCCCAAGTCGATCAACAAATTTTTCTTTTATATTATTTTTATCAAGAAAGTCCAGAAGAGATCGCGCAACAACTGGATTTGCAGACAACAGCTATTTATAATCACTTATCTCGCGGCAGAAAATTGTTGAAAAAGATTTGGAAAGAAAGGATGAATCGTGATGAATTTTAAACAGATCGTTGATTCAGAAAATCGTCGTCTCAGAAATGAAGTAACGCAAGATGAAAAAAATCGTCTTTTAGCTAATGGCAAAACATATATCTTTTTTCAAGAATTGATGACTGAAATTCAATCACTCTTAGATAAAGACGAAACAGTTCAAGGCTATCTCCCTCTCTCAACTTCAGGCAACCTTGCAATCAGTAATCAAGGGATAGCTGGTTTGTCTTATGCACGTACAGAAAGAGCAAAGCAATATGTCGCACAGTTCAATGATACTCGGAGTAATCGTCTATTTGTTTTTACAGAAAAACGGATCCTTTTTCTTGTGATCATCGACTTTTTAGATGATCAAACCTATTTCAGTTACCCCTACTCCTCGATTCCGGCATTTTCTTTGAAGACGCGTAAACTGAATCGCTTTGAGAAACCAGAAGACGAGGAAATCATGTTTTGGGCTTACTTTGATTTTCAATCGGATAGCCATATTTTTAGTGATGTATTGACAAAGAAAGACTATCAACTGTTTCAACATTTCCATGACACGATTCCTGCACTCAAAAAAATTCCAATCACTGAAAAAATCCACCGTAAAAATCCCTTAGATTACATAATCAGTAATTGGCATTTCAATTATCGATTGATGATATTCGTCAATCTTTTACTAATTCTTTTAGCTATTGGGTTAGTCTTGGGGATCGTCTTTGGAATCGGGATTTTTAAAGACTGGTACTATCGTGATTTGATTGGGTTTGTTGATCAGAGATCATTTTTTGTCCGATAATTATGTTATAATAGTCAAAAATTAACGAGAGAAGGTCTACCCGTTTTATGAAAAGAAAGGTACTAGTCCCATTGCTGCTATCCTTGCTATTAAGCGGCTGTTCTGCAAACGTACCAGAAGAAGCAACCACATCTTCGAGCAGCCAAAAACAAATGCCTAGCGAAACCGTAGAATCATCGCAATCTTCTCTTTCAGATACAAAAACTGTTACGAGGGCTTCTGCTAGCGGGTCTACCAGTGAATCGGTATCAGAGACGGAGTCACCAAAGACTCCAGAAACAGCAAGCGCATATCCCTATCAAGTAGATATGTCACAACAATCCAATGTCCTGACATTTTCTTTTGAAGGATTCAACGTTCCTGACACTGTTACTATTGATCAGAGCAAAGAGGAAGTTACTTTTGAAAGTTCTACACCCGATGATTCCGTGACTAGCCGCTACCGAGCAACAATCGCAACGGTTCCCACAAAAACAATTCGCGTTTTTAGTGTAGGAACGAATCAAATTCGTGAAGTCAAAGTGAATACACAAATCTCAATCGGTAAAATACTGGGTGGAACCCAAGATCGTAAAGACTACCATGGTACAATGTATTTGTTTTACAACCATGATGGTGGGCTTTCCCTAGCAACGCCGAACTATGCTGGCAACGTTCCTGCAGATCAGATGGATGTCATGCAGGAAGTTCTTCCCTAAATCACTTCAGAAGAACCTAACTTTCAGAACCTTAGCTTGACTACAATATTGCAGGAATAATCAAAAATTTGTTGTGGAGGAAAATCGATGAATCTCAAACGTTTTGTACAATTGTTTATTTGCTATTTCGTATCTATGGTGGTTGCTGTTTTACTGACCAACTTATTCAATATTTCAATTATGCCATTTTATTTGTTGGTGGCCTCTATTATTGGGTATATCACATTAACGATCCCGTTAGTAGTCATGACGATCAAGAAAAACAAATAGTTCCGAGAGTGGATTTATTGAAAGGAGCATCAGATGATTGGCAATGTTCGTTATCTACCAAGAAAGTTAAGAAAATGGTACATTCTCTATCTTATCTGTCTGATACTTATTTATGGCTGGTTGTTGTTTACTGATCAGTCTGCGGTACTTGCTGTCGCTATTCTTCTCGTTCTTTTTGCAATCGAACTTGCATTTATGTGGCATTCAGAAAATTCTTTTTTAGGCAGTGTTCTGGTTGCTTGTCTGCTTTATGGCATCTGGATGCTACCTTTCGTGCTTCGGTGATTAGTTTTCATTTATTCGTATCGAAAGTGAATCGGAGAAGCTAGCATAGAGAATTTTCTTAAAAAAATACCCTGAGGAAAGAGCAAGTCATGACGTTGTCATTGACGATAGGTCTTTGCAGTAATGCAAACACTGAGGGCTCTATTCCTTTGGGTATTTTTTGTTCAATTTAACTAATTTAACTTAGTGAGTGACAAACAATTATTGCTCTCGTTCAACAAGTCGGTAATAGACTTTTGCTGTGATAAGGTATACCAACAGATAAATGACTGCGAAAAGAGCAACTGATACAACAGTCACACTGATCAGCAGATTGCGGTCGGTCAACCCGAAAAGCAAAAGCAGCTTGCGAATCATCGGAAACGCGAATGCAAGGTGGATGATCGCAGCTACCAATGGAAAAGAAAAAATCATCAATACTTGTTGTTGGATCACTTGCTTGACTTCTTTATGACTTAAGCCAACTTTCTGTAAGATCTCAAAACGTTCTTTATCTTCTATTCCTTCAGAGACTTGCTTGTAATAGATGATTAATGTAGCTGCCAAAATAAAGATCAGTCCAAAAATCAACCCTAAGAAAAAGAATCCTCCCGTAAACGTTTTGGTCTGTACTTGGAAGAGATCTTTTGATTCAATGCGTGCATTCGGATCAGCTGCTTGAAAGTCCTTTCGTATCTCTTTGCCCATTGTTTCTCGATCACTGGTTTCAGGCACTTGGAAGTCAAAAACAGTAGTGATCACTGGTTGTTGATAGATGAGGAATTCTTTTTCCTGATACCAACTAGTTAATTTCTCAGAAAGCCAAGTATCATCGACTACCACCACAAGTTGTTGAACGGGATTCTCCACTTGAGTAAAAGGTGGCAGCTCAGTTAGTGATCGAAGAGTGAACTGACTATGATCGATCGTCAGCTCTTTAGGCAACGCTTGATGGGTCCAAGTTTCTGGAAAGACCAACAATTCATCTTTTTCTGGTCCTTCTTTTCCTGTGATTCTTTGGTACTCCGTACTAGTAACAAATGTGAGAAAGACCGCTTTTTCTAAATTCTCGCTGTTATCTTCAAAAGTTGTTGAAGGAGTAAGTGTGTTTCCCTCAACCGTAAAAAGTAAGTCTCTAGTAGCAGTGACTTGTTTCCGGTTTTTGAGCGTTACTTTATTTTCAAGACTATCGATGGCTTGGTTCAATTGTTGCAGATTCGCCTCTGACTCGATCTGAAAGTCATAAGGAAATCGTGTTTCCACCACATTCTTCTGTCCGAAATAAAGACTAGCTGTTGTGGCAACAGTCACTAAAACCATTGTTGACAAAATACAAATACTTGCTAGACCTGCTGCATTTTGTTTCATTCGATAAAGCATCGTTGATACATTGATGAAATGGGTCGTCTGATAATAATAAGTGGATCGCTTTCTTAAAAACTGCAATGCTTTAATACTGCCAGAAATAAACAACAGATACGTGGCGATGATCACAAGAATCACAGCGACAAAAAAGAGTGCCAAGGCGCTGATGGGCGACTTGATTGTGACAGAAATCGTATACCCTACCGCTAAACAAATGATCCCTAGAAGGGCTAAAAAGCCTTTTGCTCGCGGCTCTTGTTCATTGCGCTTACTACCTTGCAGCAGTTCGATCGGCTTGGTTCGCCGGACTTGCAGCATATTGAATAGAAAAAGGCAGCCATAAACCATCAAAAAGTAAAGGATCACAAGTCCGATACTTTCTACAGACAGTTCAAATACGAAGGATTCTCCCACCTCTAGAATTCTTTTTAAAATCAAGAACCCCAATCGTGCAAACAAAAGACCTCCAACTAGCCCTGCGGCCAGACTGATGAGGCAGCTATAAAAAAGTTCCCAAAAGACCACTAACGCAATTTCTCGTTTCCCTAATCCTAGAACATTGTAAAGTCCAAATTCTTTTTTTCGTTGTTTGATCAAAAAGTTATTGGTGTAAAACGAAAAAATGGCGGCGAAAACCATTAAAATGATATTTCCTAGTCGAAACATAAAAATAGCACTTTGACTGCTTGGCAGTTTATTCATCCCTGGATTATTTACAATGATTTGTGTCATCATTATCACTGCAACTAGAAGACTCATGGACAGTAAAAAAGGAGTATAAGCTTTGGTGTTTTTTCGCAAATTGGAAAAGGCGATTTTTTGAAAGAACATTCCTTACTCCTCCCTTGCAAAGACAGCTGTCATGGTTTCCGAGATTGCTTCTAGAAAAGCGCTATTCGTTCGTTCTCCGCGATAAAGCTGATGGAAGACGTGACCGTCTTTGATGAATAATACTCGTTGCGCGCGGCTTGCAGCAATGGAGCTATGAGTAACCATGATGATCGTTTGTCCATTCTGATTGATTTGCTGAAACAACGTCAGCAATTGATCGGAAGTTTTTGAATCTAGCGCCCCAGTTGGTTCATCTGCTAGTAAGAGATCCGGCTTTGTGATAATCGCGCGTGCGACAGCTACCCGTTGTTTCTGGCCGCCGGATAATTCATAGGGATAGTGTTGTAACAAGTCGGTAATTCCCAGTGTTCGCACTAATGGTTGCAGTCGTTGGTCCATTTGTTTGACCGGCACTTTCGATAAGACTAATGGTAATAAGATATTGTCTTTGACAGAAAAAGTATCCAATAAATTGAAATCTTGAAAAACAAAGCCCAAATGATCTCGACGAAAACTTGCAGCGTCTTTTTCTTTGATGGTCGTCAAATCGATACCATTAAGCGCTAAATCTCCCGCTGTCGGTTGATCTAACGTGGCCATCAAGTTCAGTAGGGTGCTTTTCCCAGATCCTGATTCTCCCATAATGGCGACATATTCGCCTTCTTCTACTGAAAACGTGATATTCTTCAATGCTTCGACCGGCTGGCCGTTCAACTGACTTTGATACACTTTTTTAACTTGTTGAATGTTTAATAGTGGCATTGTTCTCTCCCCCTTCTTTTTTAGCATAAGCTGTTTAGAAGAAAAAAGCGACTTACAATAAAAAACGCAAACTTACAGTGTTGAAAGTTTGCGTTCAAATGAAATTTTTAGTGGGAAAATGGATCGTCACCGTAGTTCCCTTCCCTACTTCGGAGTCAATCGTTAGCTGACAGCCGATTTTTTCTGCTGCTTGCTGGCTCAAATATAATCCTAATCCGCTAGCACGCTGCTGAAAGCGTCCATTTTGTCCTGTATAACCTTTTTCAAAAACCCGCGGCAAATCTTCTTGACGAATACCGGTCCCTGTGTCTTGAATCAAAAGACAATTGTTTTCGGTAAAAATCCGGATTCCGCCTTTTTCTGTATACTTCAGGCTATTAAAAAGCAACTGCTCAAAGATAAAAGTCAGCCATTTTCGATCCGAAGTAACGGTCAAGTCGATAGCCAAATCCAGTTGCAAGTCTTTTTTTGAAAAAAACAAGGCATATTTTTTGATTGCTTGGTGAATGAGAGGTGCTAACACAATCGGTTCAAAAACAAAGTCATCATTTTTCAAGTTTTGTCGTAAATAATTCAGCATCATTTGCAAATAATCATTCACTTTAAATAGTTCTGCTTTGACTTCAGTGGGCGATAGGCCATCACTTTGCACTAACAAATCCATCGCTGCTAATGGTGTTTTGATCTGATGCAGCCATAATCCGAAGTCTTCGTAGATTTCTTCATTCTTCAAGACTGCTTGATACTCGGAGGCGGTTTTTTCTTTAGCTTGTCGTTTGATTAGCTGCTGGTATTCTTCTTCAATACTGTTTCGCGCAATCGGCAAGAAAGCCAAAGCTGCTTCAGTGATCATTTTCTTGGCTAATAAGTTTTGTAATTGACGTCTTTTTTGTAGATAACGCATATATTGCCAGACAGAGAAAATACCTAAAATCACTCCCGTGAAAATCACATAATCGATGAAGGGCTCTAAAGGAAGCTCATGGAGAAAGAACAAGCCTAAAAGACCGCTACTAAACAAAATCAAAAACAAATAGAACTTGCCGTAAAGCAAAAAATACTCTTTTAAGTTAATCATAGGCTTGTTCCTTTTCAATCAAATAGCCTTTGTTTTTCACTGTTTGAATCAAATCAGACAATCCAGTTTGACTTAATTTCTTTCGCAAGCGGGTCATGTTAACGGCTAATGTATTATTATCAATAAACTCTTCGCTATTCCAAAGCATTTCGATAATCGTTTCTTTGGGAACGATTTTCCCTTGCTGTTGCAAGAGTAAGGAAAGGATTCGAGATTCGTTTGGCGACAGCGGCAAAGATTCCGTTTTACTTTTCAGCAAATTTTCTATTGGATGAAAAGTGACTTCTCCTAATGAAAACGTCTGGACTTGTTGATGGGTATATTGGTAACTGCGGCGCAACAGTGCTTGGATCTTAGCCAAAACAAACGCCAAATCAAAAGGTTTTGTTAGATAATCATCGGCTCCCATGTTCATTGCCATGATTTGATTCATTTGTTGATCCATTGAAGAAAGAAAAATGATTGGCACTTCAGAAATGTTACGAATTTCTTGGCACCAATGGTACCCGTTGTAATAAGGCAAAGAAATGTCCAAAAGAACCAAGTCGGGACTTACCGCACGAAATTCCTGCAAAATTTCAGCAAATTTTTTGGCGGGATAACACTCATATCCCCATTGTCTTAAATAATCAGCCAGTACTGAAACGATCGTAGCATCATCTTCTACAAGGTATATTTTTTGCATGATTCTCTCCTATCACTAAATTGGTGAAGCTATCACAGACAGTGTACCAGAAAATAAAAAGAAACGTCTAGTTAAGATAAATCACTCTAGACGTTTCTTCAGTCCTCTAATCTGAGGACTGGTTGGCATTTATTTACACTTTTTCATTCGACTCACTTTTTTTAAGTGCATTGCGGATTGATGGGACTTGCTTGATTTTCATTAGATCTAATAAGAAAGTAAATAGTGGGATCCCCACGATCAGACCCCAGATACCAAAGAGATGCTCACCCAGATATAAAACAATGAACGTATAGAACATGGGAATCTCTGTTTTATGGGACATCAGCCGCGGATTGAGAACATAGGACTCGAGAGCATGAACAAAAATAATGATTAATAAAACATAGACAACATCATTGAGTCCGCCAATCGTATAGGCAATAAAGGTTAATGGAATACAAGAAATGATGACTCCTGCTACTGGAATCAAGCTTAAGAAGAAAATCATCATGGCCAAACTTAACAGCTGAGGAAAGCCCATGACAGCTAAAGCAAGCACTGTGATCACTGTATTAACGATAGCAATCAATAGCTGGGTTTCGATCACACTTCCGAATGCGCGGGTAAATTTCCTTGCGAGATAGTAAACATCCTCAAAAAACCAGGAAGCACTCCCTTGCAAAAAGAGCTGAGAAAATGCCACTGTTTTTTTGTTGTCAATCATAAAGAAAAAACTCAATAAGAAAGAGATCAATACAGTCAAAGCCAATTCACCGAAGTTGTAAAGATAATTGATGACGACGACGACTCCATTCTGGATTTTTTGGACATAATCGCTTGTTTGCACCAAATGTAGCAAATACTCTAATAACTCATTGTTAGAGTCTGCTTTTTGATAAAAATCGGTCACTGACTTGACCAGTTGCGCGGATTGGTTCAAAAGAATCGGTGCATACTTGGTAATGACTAAGTAAACCAAAGCGACAACGATCAAGTACAACACGATTGAAAGAAGTTTGATTGACACATTCACTTTCTTGCGTATTAGCTGGACCAGTTTGTAAATCAAATAAGTAAAAATAAAGGTTAATAAAATAATAGTCATCATACTGCGAAGCAGAAATAAGATCCCGCAAAGAAAGATCAGCACTGTCCAACGTCTTAATGGAACATTGGCAACAAACCGATGGTAGTAATTCATGAACACGCTCCTTTTTTCAAGTCGTCAATCAACGACTGTTACTTCATTCCCCAATTAATCTAACCACTTTTTGAAGCAATTATCAACTCAAATCAATTAAGAAGACTATTGTGGGTAGAGTCATATGCTAAAGCAAAAGCAGCCTGCTGTCAGTGGCAACTGGACCAAGTATCGTGAATGAAGGACTGATGATTATTTTCAAAAGATAAATGCCTATTTTTTCGAAAAGTTTATGGTTGTTTTAAGGTTACTATGACACAATAGACCTTGACATAATAATTTACAGTCTGTCTTAGCGGAAACTAAGGCAGACGCTTTTTTTATCAAAAACTGCCCTTTGTTCTGTTTGTATCGAACAAAGGGCAGTTTAAACGATTCTATATTTATTCTTATCAGTTGTTACTCCTAGACGAATTGTCTGCTTTCCTTAAAAGGACGCTCACTATGCGACTAGCTCACTATGACTAAAGAGACAATTCTTGACGAACTTCTCGAAGAATGGCATCAACGGTCAACCCATTTTCTTGTAGAAACTCATTTGCTTGATAACGGTCATGAAAGGCTTTATCTAAACCAAAATTGACAATTTTGATCGGAGCTTTTCCTAAATAACTAGCGACAGCTTGTCCATAGCCTCCTTCAAGAAGGCCATCTTCAAGAGTGAGCAACAATTGATGTGTAGCAATTAAGCCAGACAATGTGTCAGTATCTAATCCAGAAATAAATCTAGGATTAATGACCGTAGGTGTGATCCCAAGCTCGGTTTCTATCATGGCAGCTGCTTTTTTTGCCAGGCCAAGAGCATTTCCTACACCAAGTAAGGCAACTTTGCTGCCCGCTTGAATGAGTTGATTTTTGTTTAGTTGACTGTAATCTGTTTGATCGACACGACCTGATTCTAATGGACCGACAGGAACGCGAATTGCCACCGGGTGTTGGGATTGGTCAATAGACCAATCCAGCATCGCTAAATATTCTTCCTTATTGGTCGGTGCAAGATAAACAAGATTCGGAATATGACTCAAAAATGGAATATCAAAGATCCCTAAATGGCTTTCATCATTCATGCCATAAGCTGAAGCGCCATAAACTAAAATAGTTCCCGCCACATTGTTCAAAGACAAATCATGTGAGATTTGGTCAAAACTTCGTTGCATAAAGGTTGAAAAAACTGCCCAAACGGGTTTCGCCCCATTTTTTGCCAGACCGGCAGTCATGGTTGCAGCATGTTCCTCTGCGATTCCGACGTCAACAAATTGACTGCCGGCGATTTTTCGTTGTTCAGGGGTAAAAAGGATCATCGGCGTGCCAGCATTTACTGCAACGACTGTTGGATCCTGTGCCATTTTTTCTAAAAGATAATCGGTCGTTACCGTTGAATAATTTTCTCCACCAGAATTTGCAAGATAATCCCCTGTTTCAAGACTAAATGGTCCACCAGCATGGAATTTCTCGCGATTTTCTTCGGCAAATTTGAAGCCTTTTCCTTTAACGGTCTGAATATGAAGGACAACAGGATGATCGCTGTCTTTCACTTGTTTGAATAGATGCATCAAGGCTGTCAGATCATTGCCATCAGCAAGATAATAGTAGTCAAACCCTAATGACTTAAAGAAATTGTTTTCCGCTTGACCATTCGTATCTCGCAATGCTCGTAAGTTATTGTAGAGACCTCCGTGGTTTTCCGCAATCGACTGGTCGTTATCATTTACAATCACGATAGTGTTTGTTCCAGTCTCTGCGATATTGTTCAATCCTTCATAAGCCAGACCACCAGATAACGAGCCGTCACCAATGACCGCAATTACGTTCCCTTCTTCATTTTTTAAGTCTCGTGCTTTGGCAACCCCATTTGCTAAAGACAATGACGTGGATGTATGCCCCACTGTAAACAAGTCATGGTCACTTTCTTTTGGATTGGTATAACCAGAGACATCGCTATAATGCGCTGGATCCCAGAAGGCTTGACCTCGCCCAGTCAGCATTTTATGAATATAGGTTTGGTGAGAAACATCAAAAATCATTTTATCTCTTGGAGAATCAAAGACAGCGTGTAAAGCAACTGTCATTTCGACAACGCCCAAATTCGGTCCGTTATGTCCTCCATGATGGCTGATTTTTTCTAATAACACGGTTCTTGCTTCCTCACTAACTTGTTGTAGTTCTGCAGCGGATAGCTTCTTTAAATCTGCTGGATCTGTAATTGATTTTAATAACATCAAAAAACTCCCTTCTCTGTTTGATAGTATACTGCTTCACCTTCACTTTAAGTCAAGAAACTTTTGAAACTTTTTCACGAAAGTAAGCAACAGACAGGTAGAACACATGAACACAAAAAAGCCCACCCTTCAACTTGTCATGGTGATCTGTTTTATCAGCAGAAAAGTTGAAGGAGAGACTCTTTCAAAAGCATTCGTTATGAGACACGATCGTTTTCCAGCGTTAAATGATGTAAGTCAAATCACTTGCAGGAGTTGGATAAGCAAAGATCAGCGCTTCAATTTCTTGGTGAGTGAGCTGTTTTTCCAGAATCAAGCAGCACAAATTAATCAATTCATCTGCGATACTTGAAAGACAGGTAATCGCAATGATTTGTCCCTCTTGATTGTAAACAAGTTTAAGCATCGCAACAGGATCGTTGATGCGACGGTACGTAAACCAATCGGCAAGGTTGATTGGTTCACTATGGATCTGCAGATTTTGAGCGAGCTGTTTTTCACTTTGACCGATCCGAGCCAATTTCAACCCACCAAAGACGATTGTAGGAATCAGGGGATACGTGATTGCAGAACGAGAACCTTTTTGGCTCATTGAAGCGACCGCATATTTTGCTTCAAAACTTGAAACAGGTGTCAGTTTAGGTTGTTCCTTATCCAATACATCTCCACAGGCAAAAACTCGTGGGTTCGATGTTTGTAAATAATCATTGACTTTGATCCCGCGTTTGGAATAATCAACTCCTGCATTTTCTAAGTGCAAGGATTCAACATTTGGGATGCGTCCAACAGCACTTACCACGTAATCGGTGTCCAGCTCAAAGCCTGTACCTTGCAGCGTGTATCCTTCATTGATTTGGCTGATGCTTTCAATCTCAACATTGAAATGAAAGGAAATTCCTTGCTTTTGTAATTGCTCAACAAAGGCATTCACCAATTCTTGATCAAATGCTTTCAGTGGTCTGTCGTTATGATGAATAATGTGTACCTCTGCTCCTGCTGCTTGAGCGATTGTCGCGAGTTCAAAAGCAACATACCCCGCTCCTAAAAAAGTGATTTTCGCGGGCATTTTTTCCATTGCAAGAAAATCGGTGCTTGTATGCAAATATTCTTGTCCTTTAATCGGGAGTAGCGCAGGTCGTTGTCCTGTAGCAATCAAGAACTGATCAGCTGAAACGATTTCTGAACCAATCCGCAGCGTTTGTTCATCGATAAATCCCGCTTCTCCTTCATAGGTCGTGATTCCAGTATCCACTAAGCCCTGCTTCGTCTGTGTGGGAACAGTGTCCGTGTAACTGCGCTTGAAAGCCATCAAAGTTTTCCAGTCAATACCCAGCTCTCCAGTGATCCCTTTTCCTGCTAAGTGAGCAGCCTTCGCCTTTGCTTCAACGGCACTCATTAAAATCTTCTTGGGGTCGCACCCGCGGTTGGGGCAAGTTCCTCCCCAGAGATCGGCTTCAACGATTGCGACAGTCTTCCCTTGCTCGCTGAAAGAATAGGCCGCAGCAGTTCCGGCTGGTCCACCACCCACAACGATTACATCATAGTTTTGCATCTTGCTCCTCCTGACTTAGAAAATGAAAGATATCTGTACGGCTAACTTCACCAATCGCTTGTCCTTGTTCTGTAACAACCAAATGTTCGTGGTTGGCCAAGACTTCATATACTTGTGAAAGAGGGACTTTCACATCGAGGGACACTCCCTCTTGTGTAGTTGATTGTTGGTAGTAACCAGCATCAATAATCGCTTGAAGACGTTGTTCTTGCTGTGCTCCTTGTGTTTCGTCAAAAAAGGCGCGAACGAAATCCGTTTTTGGCTCTGTCCGTATTTTTTCAGGCGTATCACATTGTACCAGTCTGCCTTCATTCATCACACCGATTCGATCTCCCAATTTTAAGGCTTCATTCATATTATGGGTAACAAAGACGATCGTATTGCCTAATTTTTTATGCAAATCTAATACGAGATCCTGAAGATTGGTTCGAGAAATCGGATCAAGGGCGCTAAAAGGTTCATCCATCAAGATGATGTCCGGTTCTGCAGCCAACGCACGTAAGATTCCGATCCGCTGGCTTTGACCACCTGAAAGTTCAGCCGGCATCCGTTTTTTGAACGTCTCTGGTTCAAGTCCAACCTCAGTGAGTAGTTCATCGACACGTTGATTGCGACGATTTTTATCCCAACCGAGCATTTCTGGAATGATTTCAATATTCTCCTTGACGGACATCGTTGAAAACAAAGCAATTTGCTGCAACACGTAACCAATTTTCCAACGTAACTTTTGGAGTTGATAGTCTTTCACTCGTTTTTGTTTGAAGTAAACATTGCCTTCCGTCGGTTCGATCAGCCCATTGATCATTTTAAGGGAGGTTGTTTTTCCGCTTCCTGAGGGACCTACTAAGACAAAGATTTCTCCTTGATGAATGGAGAGATCCAATTCTTTTAATACGACTTGTCCCTCAAATTCTTTGGCAACTTGTTTAAATTCGATAATTGGTTCCATTTAGTTTCCCTCCCCAATAATCTTTTCTTTTTTTAGAAATTCACGAGCAACATCTGCCGGTTGTTTTCCTTCCACATTCACTTGATAGTTCATGTCAATCATCTGGTCCTCTGTGATTTTTCCTGATAGTTTTTCCAATGCTTTGACGACTTGCGGATGTTCTGCAGCAAATTCATCTTTCATCAATGCGGCTCCTTGATAAGGTGGAAAGAGCTGTCGATCATCTTCTAAAACGACGAGATCGTATTGTTTGATCTCACTATCTGTCGAATAAGCATCGATCACATCGACATCCTTGCTTTGGATCGCTTGATAGCGCAGTGCCGGTTCCATACTTTGGACAGAATCAAAAGTCAGCCCGTACTGTTTTTGGATCCCGCGATAGCCATCTTCCCGATCAATAAACTCTAAAGTAAAACCAGCCCGAAGCTCTGACTCATGAGCAACTAATTCAGAAATCTTCGTTATACCCAACTCTTCTGCTTGTTCACGACGCATGGCTAAAGCATAGGTGTTTTCGTAGGTCATCGGCTCTAACAGGCGCATATTAAACTGGTCACTAAGCAGTTTTGTTGCTTCTTGATAAGTTGATTCTGGAGAACCATCTATTTGGGTATTTTCTGGGACTTTGACTAGACTTTCTAATACTGTTCCCGTAAACTCGGGATAAATATCAATCTGGTCATTTTCAAGGGCGCTAAATAAGAAACTTGTTTTACCAAAGTTTGGTTTGATCTCGACGGTTAAACTAGGATCTTCTTCTTCGATCACTGCTTGATACATATTGATAAGGATATCTGGTTCTGAACCGAGTTTACCAGCAATCGTTACCGTTTTATTTGAAATAGGATTATACTGTGCGAAAAGAATTCCGCCGATTCCAAGAAAGATAACACCTAAAGAGATCAGTGTGGTTTTCATACTGCGGTTTTGTAAAAAACGAATCAGTCCACTGAATAAGATTGCTAATAGAGCCGAACTAACCGCCCCTATGAGTGTCAAACTCGGATCATTACGGTCGATCCCTAACAAAATAAAGGTTCCCAATCCACCAGCACCAATCAATGCTGCCAACGTGGCCGTTCCAGTGATCAACACCAATGCTGTACGTACCCCAGAAATGATGACAGGCATTGCAATAGGTAACTCAACTTTGAAGAGTTTTCGCAAGCGAGACATACCGAATGCATCCGCCGCTTCTTCAATCGACGGATCGATTTCGGAAAGCCCAATATACGTGTTTTGAAAAATGGGCAGTAACGCATAAACTACCAATGCTATTAGAGCGGGAACGGTGCCAATACCAACAAAAGGAATCAATAATCCCAATAATGCCAATGATGGAATTGTTTGTAGAATACTTGTGATCTGTAAAACAAATTCTGCCATTCGTTTCTTTTGGCTCAACAAAATTGCTAATGGAATAGCAATTAAAATGGCTAAAATCAACGCACTCAGCGAAATGGCCAAGTGTTGAAAGATTGCCCGCAGCAACTCCTCCTTTCGCTCGCTAAACGTTTGAATGATTTCATTCATATATTCCATCCTCCACTATTCTAGTCTGCCTTAAGTATAGCTGAATGCCCAAACGCAACAAAAAGATTCGCTCAGCAGGATTGGGAGAAAAGTTGGACTTTCGCATCTAAATAGGATCCATTTTTTCCTGACATTCTGTTACAATAAGTCTAAAAGAATGAGGTGCTTCTATGCCATTACTGGTTTTGATTGGTGCTCAGGCTGTTGGAAAAATGACTGTCGGTCGCGAACTTGAAAAAAGAATTGATGGTAAATTACTATTTAATCATCAAACTATTGATTTATTTGCCAATTATCTTGGGTATACGCCTGCGGCATTTAAGTTGTCTGATTCCACTAGGATCGAACTTTTCAAAGCATTTGTGGCTGGTGAACAGAATACAGTTAAGACAATCATATTTACTGTTTTAGTGGGATTTGATCAGAAAGAAGATATTGCTTTTTTACACAAAATTTCTGAGATCTTTTTAAGCGCTGGACAACCGGTTTATTTTGTTGAACTTGTTGCGCAATTAGAGGAGCGCATCGCACGTAACCGTCAGGAAGCACGTTTAAAAGCGAAGCCGTCAAAACGGGATCTTGCTTTTTCGCATCAAGAACTTCTTACTTTTAATGAAAAATACCGTTTGGAAAGCCATTCGACGGAATTGGCATCCCTTTTTCCAAAAGTAAAAACGATGAAAATCGATAATACTGAGTTGTCACCCGAAATGGTCAGCCAGAAAATTATTGCTAACTTCCAACTTGAATGAAAGATAAGAAGGACACTAATCTTAGGAAAGCAGATTAGTGTCCTTCTTTATTCTTATTTTAGTCAAACATCCGATGTCGCTGTGAAAAAACCATCAGCAAAAGAAAAGACTTCCCCAAGCACTTCTATTACTGATGGTTATTAAAATTCACGTTGCCTTTTTATGATAAGCGACGTGTATTGACACTACCAAATCTATTTTTTCATTCCTTCATGAATATTATGACTATCGTATAAAAATGAATAATCAGCTGATTCGAGTTTCCTTTTATAAAATCATCTTTCTACCTGATATCCTATCACTTAGGGAAAAAATAGTATAATCACTTTTTGCACTGGAACATGAAAAAAAAGAAATTAAAGACTTTACCACTTTTTTATTCTCAGTACTTGAAAAGCTACTCCATCTAACTGATTAATCAATCGTACTAACTCCTGTCACCGGTACAAGCATTTCTAAGTTCATTGACCATGATCATGGTCAATCAAGTCTGTCAATCCGCATATATCTATATTAGTACTACTGATTATTTATCTTTTTATAGAGACTTATAGCCCTTTCAATGCTGCGCTGTTTATTTGGCGATTGAAACGTTATGTGATTTTTTTAGTTGAACATAAGCAATATTCAAAATAAAGCCGACGACTGCTAAAGCAATTGCTGCATAGAATGCGTTTGTAAAATCTCCATTGTTGCTGGCAGCCATTCCTGCTGCTACTCGTGGTCCAAAGAAAGCAGCAGTAGAATAACCAACAAAGACGATTCCATAGTTGACTCCTTGGTTAGCTGGTCCGTAATTTTCCATTACGATCGATGGGAAACCCCCCATCACTCCGCCAAAGCAGAGTCCTAGCCCAATGATTCCCACTGCAAAGATCATCGCTGCACTTGAAAGTGTCAAAACGAGTAAAGATAACGCAACGACACCGTAAATGATCATCAATGTATTGGAGCGCCCAATCTTATCAGAAACTGTTCCCCAAATCACTCGACCTAAGCAATTGCTTAAAGAATATAGACTAACATAAAAAGCGGCTGTTGTAGCTGTTAATCCGAACATTTCCTGCCCAATCACAGCAGCATTGGAAGCAATCATCAAACCAGAAAATGCACCAACTCCGAGCATCAAGATAATCAAATAAAAAGCAGGTGTTTTCATCATCTCTTGCCAGGAATAATTTGCTGCGGTTCCTTTAGCCGCAGAAGTTTGTGGGACCCATCCTGCTGGACGATAATCTGCAGGGGCTTTTTTGATAAAGAAACTTGCCATTACAACGACGATCATATAAGCAATACCGATAAAACGAAAAGCAGTCAACACATCTCTTGATTCAATAATTGCATTCGCGATCGGTGCGGCGATGATGGCTGCACCGCCCATACCTGCAGTGATCAATCCTGAAGCAAGTCCACGTTTGTCTGGGAATAAACGAATCGTATTACTTAAGCAAGCAGAATAAGCAAATCCTTGACCAAGACCTGAAAGCACACCATAAGTTAGATAGAGCATCCCAGGTGATTCCACAAATCCAGTTAAGAAGAAACCTAGCGCAAATAATAAACCACCAAAAGTAATCGTCCATTTTGCCAATCCACGGTCGGTCAAGAATCCTCCTAAAATCATTGTGATAGGTCCGACAGCAGCATTGATTGTAAATGCCAGCATGATTTCTTCCATTGTCCAATTTTTTAGTTGACTAAGCGGTCCAGCGAAAACGCTAAATGCATAAACGGCACCTGTACATAACAGAACAGCAGTTGAAGCAATCAAGACTAGCCAACGGTTGAGTTTTGTTTCCATATTTTACCCCCAAAAAATAGTTTTGTTTAAATAAATTGAATGAATACACCTCATGTTACTTATTTCACATAACGTTTTGAAAGAAAATGTGCAGTGCGATTCTCTGCACATTTCTTTTAACCTATTAAAGATTTTCTGCAACTGCTGTCTTACCAGCGATCCGTCCAAAGGTAAAGATATCAGTCAATGAGTTACCACCAAGGCGATTTCCTGCATGGATTCCTCCTGCTACTTCACCAGCTGCATATAGACCTTTGATCACTTGATTTTCTTTTGATAACACATGGGTTTGTGTATCGATCTTTAACCCCCCCATGGTGTGATGTACTGCCGGTTTTCTTGGAGTTGCATAAAATGGAGCAGTCGTTACTTTAAGATCAAACACATCTTTGCCAAATTCAGGATCTTTTCCTGCATCGACATAGGCGTTGTATGCAGTGATCGTTTCTTTCAAGATGGTTGGATCAACATTAATTTGTTCTGCTAATTCTTCAAGGGTATCGGCGCGGAATAATGTTCCGTTAGCTACTTGTTTGTCGATTTTTTCTTGGGACGTATTGTACGCTGTTTTCTTGATTTCTTCATCAGCAATCAAATAGAATAGGCCACCATTATCGATTGCTGCTTGTGTCAATACATCACGGCTTTCATATTCATTGACGAAACGTTTGCCTTCTTGATTGACCATCACAAAGTTTGCGGGAGGTACTTGCAGACCGCTGAATAATGCTCCCGTATTCGGATCAGATACCGGCATCATTTGTGAGAAGCCCATTCCAACTAGATCCGCACCGGCACTTTCCCCTAGTTTGATACCATCTCCTGTGATTGCCGGCGAATTGGAAGTTTTGATGTCATCTTCGATTTCAGTCCAATACGTGTTGTACTGCTTCAGCATTTGTGTATTCGCACCGAAGCCACCAGAAGCTAAGATAACTGCTTTGGCATGGATCGTTACTTTTTGTCCATTGCGACCTTCCCCAATGATCCCTACGACTTGTCCCTCTTCGATGATCAATTCTTTGACTGGTGTGTCAGTAAGAATTTTCCCACCATTTTCATTGACGAAATTGTGTAGGGCAGAAACAAAAGCGTACCCTTCATTTTTCAATGGTTTATGGCCTCGGCGCCATTTTGCTCCAACTGGCATATCGACATGTTTGTAATCAAATTCAACGCCGATTTCTTCTAGCCATTTCACAGACTCTAGTGCACGATCAGTTAGGATTTTTACTAAGTCATATTGACCGTAAATCACATTTCCTTCTAAGTCGGTCCGTTTGCCGCCTAAATAAGTTTGGATACGATGCCAGATGGCAGAGTCAAATAAGAATTCTTTTTCTGGAGTCGTTGCTTGTAAATACGTTGTGATTTGTTCTTTCAACAATCGAAAATCAGCCAAGTATTCTGCATCAATGGTTGCTTCATCTACGGCAATGATTTCTTCTAGCGCAGCCCGTTCACCTGGAAGCGCAGCAAATGTTTTTTGCCAATCCGGATCTGCGGCATTCATTGGTCCACCCGTGCGAACGGTATTCCCACCGATGGCTGGGTATTTTTCAACTAAAATCACCTCTTTGCCTTCTTGGAGGATACTTGCTGAGGCACTCAATCCTGCCCCACCACCACCGACAACGATGATATCCGTGGTGTAAGTTTCATCTTCAGTTTTTAGCGCACTGGCTGCCTTAGGACGTTTTCTTAAAACATCTGGGTTTGCACCAGCCATTTTCACTGCTTTCGCGACACCATCAACGACACCGTTACTGGTAACGGAAGCACCTGAGATCGCATCGACGTTCAATGTTTGGCCTTCAATGATTTCTTGTGGAACACGCGCAAAGACCACATCTGCGATTCCTTCCGATTCACCGGAAGTATCGATATTGATTGCTTCGATCCGTTCTTCACTTAATGTAACCACCATTGGTAAATCACCATTGTGTCCTGGTGCCGTGACAGTATAATCCCCAGGCTGATAAACTACTTCTTCGGGAACATTCAAGATATTAGCAACTTCTGTAAAGCGAATGAATTTTCTAAAACAGCTTTCCAAAAAGTCAACAGTCCGTTGATCTTTCAGCTGCCCATTTTCATCGAATGCTTGATGCGCACGACCTAAAAGAAATTCATTACCAGGCATAACCGTTGCATTGACACCAGGTGCATCAAGAATTTGACGCAAGTGTAGTTGTGCCCGTGAAGAACCTTGGACGTCATAAGAAGCACCCACGATCATCACTGGTTTGCCATCAAACGGGTGTAGATTGAAGGACAACCACTCTAAGACACTTTTTAGTGCGGATGGTATGGAATGATTGTGTTCTGGTGTCGCGATAATCACGCCATCGGCAGCCAAAATTTTTTGATTTAATGTTTGAATGACTTCACTATTGGTTTGATCCTCTGTTTCATTGAACATAGGAACTTGATCAATTTCTAAAATTTCGATTTCTGCTAAATCGGCAAATGCTTGTTGCATATATGTCACCAGTTGGCGATTAGTCGATTTCTTTGCATTTGTACCGATCATACCGACAAATTTCATGGACATTTCCTCTCTTTCTTATACCTGTTCCCAAGAAAATTTCTTTGAGCGCTCTTTGGCAGTCGAATATTCACTGACGAGACGATTCGTGATTTCCACGAATAATTTGAATTCATTGAAGCAATCTTCTAATTCAGCGACTTTTTCCTCATCTTTTAAGCATCCTTCTTCATCAAAGGCTTGCATCGAATGACCGAGTAAAAATTCGGCACTAGGCATGATTCGTGCTTTGACTTCCGGTGCATCAAGAATTTGGCGAAGATGTGCTTGCGCTCGGGAAGAACCTAAAGCACCAAGTGAGGCACCAGTGATCATCACTGGTTTGTCGATCAAGGGACGGGTCGTATAAGAAAGCCATTCAATCATGCTTTTTAGTACTGCTGGAATGGAATGATCGTATTCAGGTGTACTGATAATCACGCCATCAGCAGCCTCGATTTTTTCTGCTAGTTCTCGAACTGCTTCAGGTGCTGTTCTGTCTTCTGGTTCATTGAATGCTGGCAGATCTTTGATTTCACAAAGCTCGATTTCTGCCTGATCTTTGAAATGGGTTTGGATAAATTGCAATAACTGGCGATTGGTCGAACGTGCAGAGTTAGTGCCAACGATTCCGATCAGTTTCATACTCATCTCTCCTAAATGTGATAAATTTAACAATTGATTCGATTATAACTCGCTTTTAGATCAATTGTTTCAAAAGTTAATCGTACAAATAGTCGTCTTAGAAAGATAAAAATGGTCAAACTCAGCTTAAATCTCTCTGATTTCATTCCGATAGAAGGATCTGAAGGACAATTTATTTGTTCCAATTAAGTACTTCTACAGTTTAGTCTGACCATTCACATTTGTGAAATATTTATTTAATTATATTATGATAACTTTTTTGTTATAATAGACATATTTCTACGGAAGGAGCAACTTCTATGTCTCTTAAAGATTCCCATTTGATGCTGCAGTACATCGACACATTACTAAAGTACAATAACTATACCAAAGCAGCGAAAGACCTATTTATTTCTCAGCCTTATCTTACGCAAGCCATCAAAAAAGTCGAACAAGAGTTGGGAACGGCCATCATTATTCGTCAGTCAGGTGTTTTGCATTTGACTGAAGCCGGTAAAATCTATTATCAATACCTTGAAACATTGGAAACCGCTTCCGCGAAATTTCGTCATCGGTTACTGCGCTACACATCACCAGAAACCAAAACATTGCGATTGGGTATCTTGCCCAGTCTGGGCTCGTTCTTGCTCCCACTTTTTTTACCTGACTATTTGGCAGAACACCAGGATGTGACCGTTTTTTTGCGTGAAGATTTGCCAAAGCACAATGAGAAACGTTTATTAAGTAATCAATTGGATTTTTTTGTTGGCCAGAACCCGGAGACTATTTCACCTAATTTGACGACTTACGCCACAAAGAGTGAAAATTATTTTGCGATCATCCCCCCTATTTCGCCTTTGTATCAAGCAAACAAAAAATTTCTCTCTCAAGACAGTGTTTCAATGAAAGAACTGTTACAAAGCCCGTTGATATTGACGACAAGCGGCTCCGCGATTCGTCGGCAAATTGATCAATTATTGAAAAAGTACAAAGTTGAACCAACCATTCTCGTAGAAAGCAGCAATATTTATACTGCAGCAGCACTTGCTGAAAACAATCTCGGGTTGGCCATCGTTCCTGAAAGTGTCTTGCAAGCAGCGACAATGACGCCTTTCAACCTTTATCCGATACCTGAAGAAATGCTAACGTTAAATTATTTTATCGCTCATCAAGCAGAGCGTCCGTTATCGATAGCTGATCAAAACTTGATTCGCTATTTTCTAGAAAAAGTATGATCGCTAAAACCGCCATCAAAAGTAAAAAAAACATACTCAAAGAAGAAAGAGTCAGAAGTAATGGTATGTCAAACGAGCTAAACAGATTAAGCAGGCACTTTAAGATCGTGCAATTGCCAGGGGGCGCAGTCATTCTGCTGTCTTGTTTCACCAGTTTAAATACTTCATTTACCAGACTCTGAAAGCTGCTTTGTCAAGGCAGTTTCGTCTCTATCTTTGAGTATGTTTCAATTAGGCTTTTTGATTCGTTTCAGGTAACTCAATCAGTGGTTGTAGCGTAGAGGGATAAAGCAATTGGCCTTGTCGGGTTACGATTAATCCAGTGATGCCATCGAGTTGGCTGAGTTGTTTCATGATTTCTTCAGGTTTTTTACCAAAGAGACGTGTGGTCCAAATTTCGCCATCCACTGAACGATCGGAAATAATCGTGATACTTGCTAACGCTGATTCTATCGGATAACCGGTTTTACGATTGAAAATATGATGATAGGTCTTACCGTCGACGGTGTGGGAACGTTCATAGATCCCTGAGGTTACGATAGAACGATCGCGGATTTTTAAGGCTGCCACGAAATTTCCTCTTGGCAAAAAAGGATTCTGAATTCCGATACGCCATAAGTGATCCGCATGATTTGGTGTTTCACCAAAGGTAACAACATTCCCGCCCAGATCAATCAAAGCGGCACTGACACCAGATTGCTTAAAAAAATCTGCCAGCTGATCTGCGAAATAGCCTTTGGCCACAGCACCTAGGTCTATTGACATACCGGCAGCTAAGGCAACGCTCTGCTGTTTGTTATCCAATTCGATTCGTTGAGGATCGGTCACCTGTAGTAATTCCGTCACTTTTTCGGCAGTCGGCACTTTGGCATCTGAGAAACCAATACGCCACTCCTGAATCAGGGGTCCCATCGCGATGTTCAAGAAACTATCCTCTGGCAAGCTGTGCTCTTTTGCTAAGGCGATCAAAGCAAACAAGTCTTTGGCTACTTTGGTCGGCTGAATTCCGGCGTTTTGATTGACTTTCATCAGATCTGAAGCAGGATCATTGGCACTAAACCGTTTTTCAAACGCTCTGATTTGTTGGACTGCTGCTTCCAAAATTGGTGTGGGATCTTCATGTTGGATCCAAAGCTGAATGATCGTTCCCATCGCTTTGACTTGTCTTTTTCCTTCTTGCATCCGTTCGTTTCGCCCCTAGTTTTTTTTGTTCATCATAGCAGTTTTTCAGAAAAAATTGAATGCCTTTAGCAAATAAATGCACCTATAAGAAAGTCGCGGACAGGCTTTAAAACATTAAATCACCCGGTTCAATGAAATCATTTCGATCAATCCTTGCGCCGCTTCTGAACCTTTATTGCCCGCTTTGGTTCCGGCCCGCTCGATGGCTTGTTCGATAGTTTCTGTAGTTAGAACGCCAAACATGACTGGAATGTCTGCCGCTAATCCAACTTGGGCCACGCCTTTCGCGACTTCATTGCTAACAAGCTCATAATGGGTAGTCGCACCGCGGATAACTGCACCCAGTGTGATCAAGCCATCGTATTGCTTCACGTTGACTAATTTTTTTGTTATATAGGGAATTTCAAAGGCACCGGGTACCCAGTAAACATCAATGTCTTCTTCTTTTACTCCATGCCGTATCAAATTATCTTGGGCGCCACTCAAAAGTTTCGCCGTAATAAACTCGTTAAAACGCGCAACCACGATCCCTACTTTCATTCCTTGTCCGTCAAATGTTCCTTCAAATTGTGTCATGTTGTGCTCTCCTTCTTTCTCAAAGTGATAATAAATGATGGAATTTTTCTTTTTTTGTTTGAAGATAACGATTATTTTCTGCAACTGGAGTTATTTCCAGCGGAATTCTTTCAGCAACATGAATGCCATGAGCTTCTAACTCGGTGATTTTTTCTGGATTATTTGTCAGCAAGCGAATCGTATCGATGCCAAGAGACTTCAGAATAATCGCCGCAAAACCATAATCCCGTTCATCTGGACGAAAACCTAATTCAACATTGGCTTCATACGTATCCAAGCCTTTTTCCTGTAATTGATACGCCTGCAGTTTCTGTTTCAAGCCGATACCTCGGCCTTCCTGACGCAAATACAAGATGGCTCCGGTACCTTCTTTTTCGATTTGACGCATGGCTTCATGTAGTTGTTCCCCGCAATCGCACCGCTGGGATCCAAAAACATCTCCGGTCAAGCATTCTGAGTGAAGACGAACCAATAATGGTTTTGCGGGATTAGTCAAATCCCCTTTTGCTAATACTAAGTGCTCAAGATGATGCTGATCTTCAAATAAGGTTAAATCGAAGGATCCAAATGCGGTTGGCAATTGAACGGTTAACTGACTTGTTGCCATATAAGTCGCTAACTCTTCGATAGTGATCATCGGCAGCTGCCATTTTTCCGCGAATTGAGCCAATTGTGGGCGGCGAGCCATCGTTCCATCCTCATTTAGAATCTCACAAATATAGGCCGCTTCACTTTGATTGGTCAATTTTGCTAAATCCAATGCAGCCTCGGTATGGCCCCTTCTTTCCAGCACCCCGCCTATTCTTCCGATCAACGGGAAAATATGACCTGGTTTTTGAAAGTCCTCTTCCTTAGTTTGAGGATTAGCCAATGCTCGGATCGTTCGCGCGCGTTCTTCAGCAGAAATTCCTGTTGTCGTTGAACGGTGATCGACACTTATAGTGAAGGCTGTTTTGAAAGTATCCGTATTTTGCGCGACCATTTCAGTTAGCTGCAAGCGGTGAGCTAGTTGAGCTGAGATAGGTGCGCAAATCAACCCTCGAGCAAATTTCGTCATAAAATTCACGCTTTCCATCGTAGCTAGATTAGCGATCCCAACAAGGTCTCCTTCCGCTTCCCGGTCGTCATCATCAGCAACAATAATTAATTGCCCATTTCTTAAATAGTCTAATGCTGTTTCGATTTTATTTTTACTCATAGGACATTTCCTTTCTTCCGCCACGGATCAGTTGATTGGCTTTGACATATTTTCCTAATAGATCTGTTTCAACATTCACTGCTTCACCGCGGTTAAGTCGCCCCAGATTGGTTTGATTTTTGGAATGAGGAATCAGTCCAACGGAGAAATAGCGCAGTGTGGTCTCGATAATCGTCAAACTAACCCCATTCAATGCGATAGAGCCCTGTGGAATGATCTCATTTCTCAGTTCGTCGGGATAAGCAAATGTCAGAATCAGCGCATTCTCCAACACACGCTTTTCTAGCAGTGTTGTCGTAGTATCTACATGACCTGCCACCAAGTGTCCTTCCAAGCGGCCGTTAAAAGCTAACGCTCGTTCCAAATTGACTTCGTCATTGATTTTTGCGGTCGAAAAGGTGGTTCGTTGATAAGTTTCCGGCATGATCTCGACAGTGAATTCTTGTTTGCCAGTCTTGATCGCTGTCAAACATACGCCATTGATCGCCATACTATCGCCAACCCGATAATCCGTTAACAATGCTTCAGAAGCATGACAAGTCAATGCAATGGTGCGACCACTAGGCACGATCCGTGTGATCTTACCCTTTTCTTGAATGAGTCCGGTAAACATTTTCCTGCCTCCTTCCAACGATCCTTAACTCTTCTCCGACCGGTTCAACAGTGACTTCCGTTAGCGCAAACATCTGATTCACTTCTCGAGAACTAGCAAAACTCGCTGTTCCATTGCCGCCGATAAGTTTTGGCGAAAGATAGGTGATAACTTGATCCCAATAACCATCCGCCAGAAAGGCATCATGAATGCTGCTTCCGCCTTCAACATAAACCGATTGAATCTTGCGTCGATACAATTCTTTCATGACAAACGAGAGAGTCAGTGAAGGCGTGGTAATGATTTTCACGTGATTTGAGAAAACAGTTTGGACTTTTTTCGTAGTAAAGACCAGTACAGGACTACTGGTATCCTCAAAAAGAGTTAGCTGCTGTTTCAAGGTTTCTCCTTTACGATCTAGGACCACTCGATAAGTCGGAAAGGCAGCCTCTGTCCGCAAAGTAGGATTATCGATTAAGGCAGTGCGGCTCCCTATCAAAATAGCCTGGTAGTCTGAACGTTCCTGACGAACCCGGCGCAATGCAGCTTCACCGGTTATCCTTGTTCGCTGACCAGCTAAAGCGATTTTTCCATCGAGTGTGGTTGCTTGCTTTAAAGCCACAAAAGGACGTTGCTCTTCGTGATACGTATTATAGTGGCGATTGATTTCACGTACCTCCTTTTCTAAAACACCTGTGATCACTGCTATTCCTTGTGATTCTAAAAACGCTTTGCCCTTGCCAGATACCAACGGATTGGGATCCAATTGACCAATTACCACTTTTTTGATGCCGCTTTGTAGAATAGCAGTTGTACAAGGTGGCTGTTTTCCGTAATGGTGGCAAAGCTCAAGGGTCACATAAATGGTTGAATCAATTAGTTTTTCGGGGGAACTACATGAATCGATGGCGTTCTTTTCCGCATGTGGCTGGCCATAAGCCATGTGGCTGCCTACAGCAACTATTTCCTCATCTTTCACAATGACAGCACCGACTAAAGGGTTCGTGAAGGTTTGTCCTTTGCCTTTTAGTGCTTCGGATATGGCGCGCTTCATATACGTTTCATGCATAAGCATTCCTCCTTTCTTTAAATAAAAAGACCTCGTGCATAAGTACACGAGGTCATGATTAGACAAACTCAAAGAAACGATGACAAAAAGGATAGACTCCTCCCGTCAATATTCTTGTAAGTTTTTCTTCTCCCATCCAGACTTTAACTGTCGGTTCCAGAGTTTCACTGGATCAACCGCACGAATGCGGGTCACGGACTTCAAGCATTGCTTGTCACCGTCGGTCGGGAATCACACCCTGCCCCGAAGAAACATATTCAATTCACGTTAGATACTACTATTTTTTAATTCAGGTGTCAAACCCCTCTTCTATCCTTTTTAAATAACAATTAAAACAAATGTTTAAGTGCAACATTCGCCGTTATCTGAGAAAACTTTAAAAAGTTTTTTAGGAATTAGCGACCTCCAAACAAACAATTAAAAGAGGTTTCCTGGATAAATTATTTCTCTTTTTATATTTTATTTATTTCGGTTGAATAACACGTTTTTTGAACAGATAAAAAAGACTTTTAAAGAGTTTAAGAAACAATCTCTTTAAAAGTCTTGTGAATGGAATAAATATGTTATTTTGCTGTAGTGAAATAAAGTTTCTGACTCGTTAAGTTTTCCAAAGAAAGCAGAAAGAAACTGGCAGCTAATAAATCGGCACTTCCGCCGGGTGAAACATTTTGCTGTTGACAATAGTTGTTCAATGCTTCAAAAGCGGCGCTAGGAATGGGCTGTTTATTGGCTTGCTTTGCCAACTGTTGAACATGGTTCAGCACTTGTTGATCGCTGCGATACAAAATACAAGTATCATCAAGAGTGGCCATGATCGCTAGGAGCATATGGAGTCTTTTTTCTGGTGAATCTTTTATTTGTCGTGACAAAAAATCAGATAATGCCACTTGAACATGAGGAAAACCTGCTGCTGCTTCCCCAAAAGCACCCGTATAACCATATTTTTGTTTGACTTTGTTTCCGTGACTTCCAGTAGCCGCAACTTGTATCCGACGATCTGGATAAGCGACCAGTTGTTGAATCTCTGTAAAAATCTTTGGTAAAAACAACTGACGATCACAGCTGTATTGGCTACTGATCACACTGATAAACAATCCCATTGCCCAAATGGCCCCTTTATGGGTATTGACTCCACCAGTAGCTGCAAACATGGCTGTTTCAGCACGGCGACCAATCTCAGCGATCGCTTCTCTGACGGCTTGGCTCGGTCTTTTTTGCCAAGAAGCCAGCGCCATTTCTTCAAAAAATGGTGTCAGCGTTTGTGCAGATAAGACAAATAGTTCGTGATTCATATCGCTATGTGAACCAGTTGTAAAACGATCGACTAAGCCTGGCTTGGGTGAGAGTTCCACTTCATCGATCAGCGCTTTTTCAACTAGTTTTGCCAGTTGATGACAGGTAGCGAAGGCAGATTGTTCTTCCATAAGATCCCCTCTTTTTATGAATTAATTACTAAATGGTCCTTTGATCCCTGACCAAATCACATGCAGAAGATAGCTTAATAAAAAGCTGCAGCTGGCAGTAGCTAAGTAGGCAACAAGAATCATGATTCCCGTTGGCAATTGTAATAGTGTATCTTTGAAACAAACTAGAATAACTTGAAATACAAATACATTGGCTAAATAGGTACGGTACGCATATACAGATAACCATTTGAATGCACGAAGCTGTGGTGCATTGTTCTTGATCATAGTTGAGCCTAACATAAAGACGCCGAAGATCACCACTAAGCTATAAAGACTTTGTAATGTATTCAAATAAGGTGCATGAGCGAAAGAAAGATCTCCGCTAAAGTGTAATAAATGATCAGCTGAAAATAAAGCTAATACTAAGCCAACTGGCAATAGTGCATAGCGCATTTTATATAAAAAGCGGTAAATGGCTTCATGATACATCAATGCCGCTTCGCCATAAATACCATAAATCACAAAGCTAGCAACGAAACGATCCAATAAGTACCAGTTGTCATGATGAGGTCCGGCAAAAACTTGCGCATCATAGAATAAATACCAAGCTACATATAAAACTGTCGCAACGATTAGGACAGGCCAAACATTTTTCTTGTTTGAAAAGACTTTGTAGCCTAACCATACGAAAAACGGCATCAATAATTGAATTTGAAGCATCATCACGGTATACCATAGATGGGGTGCGCCGTCACCGGTAATATATTTCAATAAGAATGAAGCAGTATCTGTGTAGGGTTGACCTTGTTGAACGGCTGGAAAGAGCCATAAGTATGCAGTCGTCCACAACAGATAAGGAACCACTAATTCAAAGAATTTTTCTTTCATAAATTCCCAATAAGAAAGATGTTGGCTTGTTTTTACCATATTATAAACAATTGCAAAAATAAACATTGGTGCGGTGTATTTCACGATGACATAAAATATACCAATAAAGGCGGCGGTTTTTTCGTTTTGGACATTTGCTAAAGCAAAACTCAAAACAGTCTGCATCATAACGGCGGTCACAGCAAAGACTTTTAGGAAGTCGCTGATATTGATTTTGATTTCTTTATTCTCGAACATTTTTTTCGCTCACTTTTCTTATATTTACCAAATCTCGTTGGTGAGTTTTGGCCCCTCGTCTGTCTTAAGTAATAGTTTCTTTTGGGGGTTCCTCAAATATTCTTTTAAGGAAAAACCGCCTTTTTTAGTTATTACTTGAATATCTAAATCATTGAAAAAATCTTTATTGTCCTGAATGAGTTGTAAAGGAAGTTGAGTGGCAGAATCAGCATAAAGCAAGAGATCCAAGTCACTGGTTACTTTGATCGCGGTTTGGTCTGAAGCCAATTCAAACCCCAAACTGCCACCCACACCCCACTGACAATCACACAACAATCGTTGTGCCTCACGATATTGGCGATAAACAGGATAATCTGCAATGTTTTTTTGGCGAAAACTTTCTTTGGCAATCAGCTGCCATGGATGAATGGTCGCCATCACATACTTGGAAAGTATCTCGGTGCCGAAGCGCTGTACCCGTTTTGTTCCTCGAAAGCCGACAAGGATATGTTGTGGGCTTTGAGGAATGCCTCTACGGACAGTCGCATACATTTTTTCCCTTTGTTGCAGCCAATCTGGTAAAACGAGATCAGCAAGCGCTTGGTTATCGATCAATACAATATCGTGGGCAAAGTTCATTGTTTAATCAGTCCATTCTTCATTCATACGGGCAAAAACTTTATTTGTTTCTAAACGACCGCCTTTAACAGCAATCTCGTTGGTGTATCGGTTGGTCAACATAGTGTCGTTTGTTTGACGAACATCAAGAATCGCTGCATTGATGGCGTCGATCACCGCATTGACATGGTCAGCGCTGGTTTCTTGATCCGTAATTGATTCTAAGAAAGTGAAAATCGCACCAAGCTTCGTATAATTTTTGATGTCGTAGGCAATACTTGGCACTTTTTCTGCTGCTGCTTCGATCGCTGCGATTGACCGTTTTGTTACACGGCTGGCGCTTTCTTTAGACATTGCTTGAACAGTGATATTGGTACTATTCAAAGCGATCAAGCGACTAGATTGTAAGCCATGGGCTAAGAATGCACCAGAGATCGCATTCCCAGCGATAAAGCCAATCACTGGATGACCTGCTTGACGCAATTTTGCATAAGCTGCAGCACTATTTGCTAAGGCTACGTGGATTCCAATCAATTCTTCGTTATAACCGTAAGCTTGACTTGGTACGTCGATCACGACAACAACCGGACGTTTCACGGCCTTCTCTTTGTCTTCTTGATAAACGGTTTCTAAGACATGAGCCATTTCAAAACCTTCGATCAAGCCAACTTCCCCATTACGAACACGGTACATTGGGTTTTGTGCATTTGGGACAATGGCTGTGACAACCGCATCTTCGTTGAATAAGTTTGAAGCTGCAGCATAAACCGTGGCACTTGTAGAAGTTGGGTGTTTCAACCCTGTCAATGCCGCAAACCAGTCGTAACCAACACTTGTAGCAGCATCTTCTGTCCCTTCTGTTACGTTGATTTCCTTCACAGCTGCTGATTTGTGAGCGGCTAATGCTTGATTGTACGCGTCAATCGCCATTGGTTTGGATAAATCTAGTTTTGCCAACAAAGAAAGATAAAAGTCGGCGTTTTCGCTGCGATGGCTGTCTTTCTTTTCGTTGATTGCTGCAATCACAGCTGCTTTGATTGCCTCAACGCTATCTGTTACTAATTCATCAACGATTTGCGCATTCAACCGTTGCCGGGCACCGATCGTGTTCCAGATCAAGTCTTTATCACTGGAATCAAATTCGCGAACACCCGCTTCTTGTTCAATCACTTCTGGTCCATTTAAACCGATCCGGGCTTTTTTGGTAGCAATCAAATAGCTCATTAAGGCTGAAGTGATGGACATCCCACCAAATGAACCAACACGACCAGGAACTAAGCCGATGACTGGAACATATTTTTTCAAAGCGACGATCAAATTACCAATTTCAGAAATCGAGAGCAACCCGTAATTGGCTTCTTGCAAACGGACACCACCAGTATCCAATACAATGATTGGATAGATTTCGTGGCCGTTTTGGTTTTCTTCCAGTACATGGGTCAAAGCGGCAATGATTTTCGCACCGGAAACTTCACCGATACCGCCACCTTGGAATTTACCTTCCATAGCAATAACGACAACTTCTTTGTCAGCAATTTTACCGCGGCTAAC
The DNA here is from genome assembly GCF_051714805.1 of Enterococcus sp. AZ091. Lineage (NCBI taxonomy): Bacteria > Bacillati > Bacillota > Bacilli > Lactobacillales > Enterococcaceae > Enterococcus > Enterococcus sp. AZ091. The sequence continues at coordinate 2,312,315 of NZ_JBIOSO010000001.1, forward strand.
CACGATCCCGTCATCACTTTGGGGAACAATATCTTGTGCGACCAAATTAGGCGCGATCATTTGATCAAAGGGATCAATCAATTCACGGCCATTATCAACTAACGCATTGACACGTTCGCGGGCATTTAATTCAACAAAACTATTTTTCATCTGAAAGTTCCTCCATTGCTTGTGTTAATCGAAGATAGACAACTCCAGGAGTAGCACCAAAGTCATTGATAACCATGTCTGCGGTGATTGGGTAACGTTCAAAGAAGCGTGTCAAAACATTTTGCCAAACATCGCCAAAGCCGTCACTTCCGGTACAAATCTTCACTGAAGTTTCCGCTTTATCTGTTGGAAAAAGTAAAATTTCTAAATCGCCTGAACCCACCACACCAACATGGATTTTTTCTTTGATGGGTTTGGTTGTTTTATAGGTATATGCTAATTGTTCCATTTTATTCTTCTCTCCTTTATGACCAAGTTCTAAATTTCATAGGTGGTTGATACAAGCCATCAGACCATTCAATCAAATCATCCACGGTTTGCGCAGCTAGTAATGAACGTTTCGCATCGCTGCGTTTGATACCAAGATCTTCTGGTAATTTTACAATGCCAGCAGCACGCAATTGATCCAATGATTCTTTGGTACTCGTCATACCTAATGGGGTGACACCGCCGATTGCTGCGATTGCTGCTTGTTTTTGTTCTTTAGAAGTGGCTTTATAAAGGTAAGCAATTCCTTCTTCGGTCACAATATGAGTTGTGTCATCACTGTAGATCATTACAGGGGCGTTGGCTAATCCCGCTTGTTTTTGAACGTCCAATGCATCTAGTGTTTCAACAAAGACTGGTTTTTTGTTTGAGCTGTAAGTTTCGACCATTTGAACAACTAATTTTTGACCTTTGCCTAATGGATCCTTTTCGTCACGCAATGATTGCCATGCCGGTGTTGAGTGACGACGACCGCCAGGGTTATGACCCATGTTTGGCGCACCGCCAAAACCAGATAAACGTCCTTTGGTTACGGTTGAAGAATTTCCTTCATAATCCAATTGCAGAGTGGAACCGATGAACATATCAACCGCATATTGACCAGCTGTTTGCGACAAAGCACGGTTACTACGCATCGTACCGTCTTTCCCAACAAAGAAAATATCTGGACGAGCAGCAATATATTCTTCCATCCCTACTTCGCCGCCAAAACTGTGAATGCTTTCGACCCAACCAGATTCAATAGCAGGAATCATTGTTGGATGTGGATTTAAGACCCAGTTTTTAGCAACTTCCCCTTTGATTCCTAACGTTTCGCCATAGGTTGGTAAAAGTAGCTCGATCGCGGCAGTGTTGAACCCAATCCCATGATTCAATGATTGAACTTCATGTTCGGCATAAATTCCTTTTAATGCCATCATTGCCATCAAGATTTGTAATTCGGTGATGTTTTGAGGGTCCCGAGTAAATAATGCTTCTAATTGATAAGGTTGATCAGCCAAGACAACGATATCGATCCAATCACTTGGAATATCGACCCGTGGCAATTCGTCTACCACTTCATTGACTTGCACGATGACGATGCCATCTTTAAAAGCAGCAGCTTCAACGATAGTTGGTGTTTCTTCTGTATTGTAGCCTGTATAAAGATTTCCTTGTTTATCGGCTTTGTCTGCAGCGACAAGAACGACATTAGGAATCAAATCAACGAACAAACGTCCGTATAATTCTAAATAAGTATGAATATCGCCTAATTTCATTGTGCCGTCTTCGATCATTTGAGCGACACGTGTGCTTTGGGCACCAGCGTATGAAAAATCGATTTTTGCTGCGATGCCTTTTTCAAAAATAGTTAAATGTTCTGGACGAGAAATACTCGACATGATCATATGCAATTGATTGACTTTATCTGTATTGACTTGTTCCAAACTTTTTGAAAGGAAGCTTGCTTGTTTTTGGTTATCTCCTTCTAGAACGACTTTGTCACCTGGTTGAATAACCGTTTCTAACACTTCGATAATGGTTTCAGTTGGTACATATTTTCCATCAAGCAAATGTTCGATTTTTTTCATTGTTTGGGCTTTTTGCTCGCGTTTGCTGCCCCAGTTTCTTGCTGGTTTTTCCATTGTGTTCATCTCCATTTTTGATATAGGAATATGGCATCATCAATACCGTGTTGGTCCAAGTTGATGGTTCGGATCACCTTGTTTTCACCAAATTTCGCATGAATCAGCTTTGTTAAGGTATTGCCGGGAGGAAATTCAAGAGCGATATCGGTTCCCATTTCTTTTATGACATCCATCATTTTGTTCCATTGCACTGGATGAGCAATATTTTGTAACAGATCTTTGCGGATCTCCGCTGGATCAGTTGTCAATCGTCCGTCAATATTTTTGACATAAGGACAAGCTGGCGAATTGATCGTGACGTTCTGCAAGAAGGGCTCAAAGTTTTTGACGGTTTCGTCCATCAATTCACAATGAGATGGAACAGGAACTGCTAGTAGCTTTGCGGTCTGGGCATGATACGTTTTCGCATGGTCTAATGCTTGCTGCAAACCCTTGATATGTCCAGATAAGGTATGTTGCATTGGGCAATTTTCATTAGATAGATACACGGGAAAATTGATGTCAAAACTTTCTGCAACTACCTTTTCCGCTTCTGATCTTGTCAGCCCAACGATTACACCCATCGCATAGTCCGCAGGATACGCTTCTTTCATCAGTGTCGCTCGATGATAGACCAGACTGGCAGTATTTTCAAAGCTCAGACATTCACTAGCCAATGCTGCGCAAAAAGCGCCGATTGAATGACCTGCGACCAAATCAGGATAAATGCCTGCTTTCTTGATCTGGTCGGTATAATAAGCAGCTTTGACAAGCATAGCTAATTGAATATAGACAGTGTCATTTTCAATGTTCGATGCCTTTTTCAATTGATAGCCAGTAGCTTGTTCCAAGCGAATGAAGTAATCATCTGGTACATCATGCAACATGTCGCTTGTTTGACTGCCTTGACCTGGGAATAAGAAACCTGTACTCATGAAGAACCTCCTTAACAATTTCTCTTACACTGTTATTCTAGTCAAAGTTTGTTATAATAAAAAATACCAATTTGATGAGTATCCATAACAAAAAGGTATGGAATAAGGAGTGTCCTATGAACCTCGAACATTTACGTTATTTCCAAAAAGTCGCGGAATCTAAAAATATTACTCAATCTGCGCAAGAACTGTATATTTCGCAACCGGCATTGAGCCGGGCCATGAAACATTTAGAAAGTGATTTAGGCGTGCCTTTGTTCTATCATACTGGCCGTCACATTGAACTGACGATGTATGCGGAAGAATTTTACCCTTATGTCACTAAAACACTGGAACAATATGACCAGGGATTAGAAGCGATTCGATCTCTTAATGAAGAAATCATTCCTTCCATCACGATCTATTCTGAAGTTGCCTCGGTATCAATTCCCAATTTGGTCAAAACTTTTGTTGAGAAGCACCCAGATATTCAACTTTCAATCAAACAACACGGAAAAGCTGAAAAGGAAAAAGGTCGGGTCTTTTACATTACTTCTGAACCGAAAACCGGAATGACGAATTTACCCATTTTTACCGAACCGATTTTGTTGGCCATTCCTAAAAATCATCCATGAGCGAAAAAAGCAGCGCTATTGACCGCTGATATCGTTGATTTGCCACTAATCATGCTGGTATCGAATACACCATTACGACGTACTATTGACGAAGCATTTGAATCAAGGAAAATTGCTTTGAGTATTGGCGCCACCACAGATGATCCGGCAACATTGCGTTCATTAATCAATCAGGGATTAGGGATCACCTTCTTTCCTAAAGTGACCTGGGGCTACAAAGAAAGTGCCCCATTCGTATTGCGCACCTTGGATGATTTCCCGCTCTCTCGTACGATTTATCTGTCTTCCAGCTTTACCGAGGGCCATCCCATCGCAAAAATGATCGCGAAAACGTTGAAAGAGTTTTATCTCTCCTAAGATCGAAATAAAAAGACGAAGTGCTAATTGCCTTTTCGTCTGCCACCTAATTTAAATGAAAATCACAAAAAAAATTCACTTTATACGAGTGGATTTTTTTTTGTGATTTTTACTGTTTTGCTTGATTAGAAGTTGGAAAAGACCACATCATTGATACCTAAGTAATTCAGGACATACAAAAACAGGACTGCTCCGTTGATGAATGTAGAGATCAAAATAATCCCATACCTAATAGAAACGACCCGGTAAAAAAGATGAGGCTGGATACGAGCAAATTTTTTACCGCTATAGGTGAAAGCGATAATCAATAAAATGAGGGCAAAGAATACTTGTAAGATCATTCCCAACAAGTACAAGGATTGTGACGGTATGGAATGCAATTGAAAAAAGTAGCTAGCACAAGTAATCAAATCAATTAAAATAGCGATGACTGGCATCGAGAATTCCTTCTTTCACTAATAGGGTTTACACAATATAGCACGAAAAATGCCAGTCAGTAACTATCATTTTTGTCATCTCCAATCAAATCCTTCAATAGTAAAGAGAACAAAAAGGGCTAATTGAAGAAGATCAATTTTTTTAAGTAATTCTTTTCATTCTTTGATACTATAATAGTAATCCACAACATTGATTTGAAAAATGACGAAGGAAAATAGTGATTCACTTCTCTCAACTACTTATAAAGGAGCGCTGTTATGACCTACTCGGAACGGTTTACCTATGAAATGATTGAATCAAAATTTGATACGACAAGTTTTGACCCAACACCGTATATTAAAAGCACTTTGCTGGACCACTCGTTAAGAGAAAAATTAGTTAAAAATGTCATTGATGGCAAGAATCACATTAATTATTATTTCAATAGTTACTTGATTATTGAACGAGCTTCTCTGTTGGAGCCAACACTTTTTTATCCATACTGGGAGGATTTTTGGCAACTGCATGCCCATAAAAACTCCTATCATCGACGAATCGCCCATGATCTGGTCAGCCATTTAGTTGCTTGTGATGTTGAGAATAAGTTTTCAAATATCAAAGACGATTACCTGGGGATGATTGAAACTGAAAAAATCAGCAACTTGCTGATTATGCTTCAAAATGCGATTCGTGTTGCTCAAATTACCCCTCTTGAGGCATTGCCTGATCTGTTCTCCAAGTTAGAAAACCTACCGCACCTGACAGATAAGCAGAAACAAAGAATCAGTAAACTGCATCGGGAATACGAAACAGCCAGTTAATAAAAGAAGGCGAACAGCAACATTGCCTGTTTGATTTTCTTTAGAAGTTTCTTATTTAAATGGGTTTAGTATTTAAAGAGAGTGCCACATAAAAGTAGAGGCGAACTAAGCATTTCTCCTTTCATAAGCTTGTCCCCTTCTACTTTTTAGCGCTAAAGAAGCTTTTCTAGGACACGATTAAGAAAAGGAGATTTTTATGAAAGCTGAAACAAGACTTTTTGAAACGGTTAAATCGGAGTTACTTCAGCGGTATCCGACAGGTTGGGGTGGTGTTGCCGGTGCCTATTTAGATACTGATGAAATAGTAATTGGCATCTCGCCAGACTTTCCGAATGCCGGTTCCAGTGTGTGTATGGAACTAGGTTGTATGTTGGAAGCGGCTAAAATGAATGCACGAATCACCCATACCCTCTGTTTGGTTCGAGAGGACGAAAATGCTCCCTTCAAAATTTTTTCTCCCTGCGGCATATGTCAAGAACGGCTTGCTCTTTGGGGTGGTGATGTGTTGTGTGCATTGACCACAAAAGATGTTGACAGGATTGAATTTGCAGAATTGAGAAGCTTACAGCCTCATCATTGGCTTGAGGCTTATCAGAAATAAGGATATAATCGAAGGGTGTTTATAACAGATGATGGAAAACCAAATGAATATAATCGAAACAGCCATCCAGTTAAGAAAAGCTGGAAAATTTCAAGATTCAAATGACTTATTGCTAAAAATCTATCCAACTAATCCTGAGAATGCCTATCTAAATTATCAAATTGCTTGGAGCTTTGATGTCTTAGGAAAAGAATCTCAAGCGGTGCCTTATTATGAACGAGCGATTCAATTAGGATTGACTGAGCCAGATCTGGAAGAAGCCTACCTGGGATTAGGCAGTACTTACCGGGCTTTAGGGAACTATCAAAAAGCGGAACAAGTTTTAAGTGAAGCACAAGATAAATTCCCGACTAATAATGCGCTAAAGGTGTTTTATGCGATGGCTCTATTTAACCTTCAGCAATACAGCCAATCCAATCAAATTTTATTAGAACTGCTGGCACAAACTTCATCGGATCAAAATATCAGAGATTATCACAAAGCGATTGCTTTTTATGCTGACAAAATGAATCAAACTTGGGAATAGAATTCCGTAGAAAAAGGACTAGCGAAACAGCTAGTCCTTTTTCTATAGAATTTATGGAACTAGTTGAATCAGAAATGATCTCACACAACTATTACTCCTTATTGGTAAAGTGCCAGTCTTTCTAAGTGAAAATACCAAGTTTTTTAGCAAAAAGTCATTTGGTCTTGCGATAGTAATCTTACTTACTAGGAGTACCTTTATCTGTAGTTTTTTTGTTCTCTGAACTAACATGGTAAGCAACTGAAAAACCTATAAATAAGCCCCCAGTTATCCACCATTTGAAAGGTCTATCGATTAGAATAGATAGTCCCAAATTCAAAAGCAACCCGGCTAAAAAAAGAACCAAAAAAAATTTATAATTTTTCATGTCACCTACCTATTCTGATCTTAAATGATGATCGTTTAGTTGTAGCGCTAAGATATTCTGACATATCAACACAAGAAGATTGTTGATTCTCCTTTTCTTGAGGCAAATTAACAAGACAACATTATCTGACTCTGGGTCAATAATGTTGTCTTACCAAAATTTTAAAGTTTTTTTCTCTACCATCACTAATTATTAAGGAGCCAATGTTCCTCTAATATTTAGCGATGGATTTTGTTGCTCAAATTACCTAGTCTGGTGCATCTTCAAAAGTCCATCGTAAAGAACCATGATAGCTTCCTATATTATCAGAAGGATGGACAGCCAATTTTAGATCTTTCGATAAATCAAAAGAAGCACTTCCACTTCCTGACCAGATTTCTTGGTTATCAGCATTAATTTGCCAGTCCGTCTTATTCCCTTTTATGATTAAACGCTGAGCTAGTATTTTTTGATCTTCGTTCGTAAGTGGTTGTTCTTCTTTGACTTTCACTTTCCAGCGACTTCGATCTAGCTTACTATGATCTTCGATTTGTGCCTTATCTTTAGTAATTGGAAAGACGACTTTGTCCTCTGTAGGAATAGCAACTTCACCGAAACTGATTTCATCGGGAAGAGACAAGCTAGGGCCTTTTTCCTTTTCGATGATCCGCGTTTCCATATTCGATTCTTGACCATCTGTATCTTTCATGTAAAAAGAAACCTCATGACCAATCCATTCTTCAGGAAATGCGAAGGTAATTTTAGCAGCCCCTTTTTGAGGAGCAGACGGAATTTCTTTTACAACTTTTTCTTCATCCTGATACTTGGCAACGAAAGAGAGAGTTGACGCTTTCTCTTTTGAAGGGTCTTGAGAGTATTGGATAGCTAACTCCCTTTTGTTGTTAAACCTTGAGACCAGTAGGGGACTTTCTTTATTAAGAAGTTCAAAGTGTAAAGGTTGTCCTTTTTTGTAATAATGAGCAATCACTTGCTCATCTGGCAAAAAAAGTCCTCTATCTTTTTCTGTCCTTTTTATTGGATAGTATCCTTCTATTTGCGGATATTCATCAGAAAAATCAAAGGAGGTTGTAACGATCCCCTCTTTAACAAATGGCGCCTGCAAAATATCATCATTCTCATCTAGGAAAGGGACAGTCACTTTCCCTAGATAATTCACCAAAGATTCTCCAGGAAGCTCTCCTATTTTTTGCTCATTTCGGAATGTTTGAGTGCTAAACGGCAGTGATAGCTTCTCCTCTTTGACGAGGTCAACATTTACTGGGTATGATGCACCTTCCCATGTTAGATCTACAAAATAGGACAAAACAGTATCATATAACTCTGGGGAATTAAAATCTTTAATTTTAAAACTGATAACATCACTATCTGAAACATTTTCAATGGTAAAATATTTTGTCACATCTTCCCCGCTAAAATTGACGACTTTGGCATTTTTGATGGAATATTGTTTTGTATTATACATATCTTTTAAATTGAAAGAAACTTGGATAGAATTATTTTTTTGCCAATTTTCTATATTTGGAATAGTTTGCTGCGCTTTCAAGTAGACATCCTGATTTGCTTTTTCAAAAGATGATTGAACGCCGTATGCAGCAGGAAATTCTGGTTTTGCTAAAAATTTGGTATCATACTTTACCGACGAAGTAGTGGCATCATTATTATGGATCACAAATTTCATACTAGAAATCGCCTTGGTAGTTATTTCAAAACTTTGCCTTGGATCAACTGCCCATTCCCCGCCGCCTGCTGGATTTTTGAAATATACCCAATAATCATCTGCTCCTCCATCCCAAACATCATACCTGACATTTGTAGGATTGTTGGCGTACAATCCTTTGATCAGAGAACTTGGAGACAAAAAGCCGACATATTTATTTTGATTTAAGCCATAATAATTTAAAGTTGTTTCCAAAAATAGTGGGTTCCCGTTTTTATCCAAAAAATCATAGTTAACGATCATTTCCCCATAAATATAGATTCGCAAAAAATCTTTTTTCGTGAAATAAATCGATCCTCCATCTAGATTTCCTTTATTTCTTTCAAGTGTTATCATCAGATTAACTTCTTGCCCTTTATAGAAGCCGACATTTTTTACTAATGCTTTACTTCGATTCGTATTTCGGTTAACTTCTATGAAACTCTTACTCGCTTTTCCTTCTAGAGGTGTAACTGACAAACGATCATTGTAGTGCATGACAAATGTATTCTCAGCTGGTGTCACTGATTGATTGGCCCAATGAAAGTAGCCTAGATCAGTTAAAGGTCTTGGTGCAGCTTCTGCTGTAACTGCACCTAAAAAAATGCCGGAAAATAGTATCAACCAGTAGATTAGATGCTTATATCTTCTCATAAGGCATCCCGTTTATCCTTCTGATTCTTCTTCAATAAGTAAAGCGTAATAGCTGTGCCTAGTAATAGTACACCGAATCCTTGTAAGAAAAACGGCCTTTCTTCTCCAGTTTTTGGCAATGTTTTAGGTCCTACAGCCACACCATTATCCCCAACCGCTACTTTTTCCATTGGGATTACTTGATTTTTATTGGTAGGCTGATAGAAAGAGATTCCTACTTCGCTTTTGACTTGTTCACTTGCTGATACTGATACTGCTCCCCCAAGTAATACCATCAATAAGAATAGACTAAAGATTTTTTTCATTGTTCTTCCCCCATTCTATTGCTTTTTACGTTTCATATTGTAAATATAGCCGACTAATACCAGAATGATCACTAAGAACAGTGCAGCAATCACATAAATGAAGGTGTTGTCTTTTTCTTTGTTTACTTCGACTGCTTTCGTGTTAAGTTCTTCATCTTTCCCTTTGATTTCAAAGTCTTTCTTCAATTGCCATGCTTTTCCTTCGTCATTTTTCAAATCAATGACTAATTCATAGGTTCCTTTTTTTAACGGATCATTGTTCCAGCTGATTGGCAGACTGAATTTAGTCCGAGGAGCAAAAGAGACTTTTTTATTCATTTCTTTTAGCACATCTTTTTGGCCTTTTTTAGTGACCGTAGCATGCATATCCAATTTGCTCATGAGTATAGGTTGCGAATTCTCCAGGTCAGCAAAAACTGTTAAATAGCCATTATCTAAACCCGGCGTAACCTTTGTCAAAGCAAAGTCTGGTTGCACTTTTTTACCAGAACAAATCAATTTCGCTCCAATCGTATAGGCAAATTTGTTGTTTAGAGTAAACCCTTTGGATTGTTCTTCTTTTCCTTCCGTGTCTTCATAGCAATAAAATCCGCCTAGCACAGTTCCATCGAACCCTGCTTTAGGAATTTTCAGTTCAAAAGTAACATCTTTTTCTTCTTTCGGTTTTAAGGAGATTTTTTGTGACTTTGAAATCAGTTCTTCAAAAGAAGGTCCTCCGAGAAGTTTTTCCCCATGTTTAGAGTAGTCAATTGCCCCATTCTGATTGGTTACTCCATTGTTTGCTTCTACATTGACCTTGATGTCCTTTGTACTGGTATTTCGCAGTTTAAGAACTAACTTTTGTGAACTTCCAGGAGCAACTTTCAAATCGTAATAACTTGCTTCTGATTGTTGATTTTCCGGTAAAACAGCTTGTGCATCAAAAGAAACTTTATTGTCTGTTTTTGAATCGTCCTCAGCAAAGCCATTTAAGGGAGATGTACCTAACAAGAAGAAAATAGAAAAAATAAAAAAGATGGAGAATGCTATTCCCCATCCTCCGTGATTCTTAGGCTGGCGCATCAGTTAACACCCACGTTAGATCTGCTGTATAAGCTTGTGCCTCAACTCCTGCTCGTGGAACATAAAGCTTCACGTTTTGGTTATTGCCGTCTTCCCCTTCAAAAACAGCAGCAAAGCCACCAGCACCTTGCCCCTCTTTAGCAAGCATTAAGTCTTGGTATTGTTCATTCAATTCGAATGATGTGTCTGCCATCTTAGGCATAGGAGATTTGTTGTTTTTAGTGACAACTTTACCATTAGACAATGTCATTTTGGCTCCAGTTAGTTCGTTCCCATTTTCACCAACAAATGGTTTCAATGTCACACCAAGTGACCAATCTTTTGCTCCGCCCCGGGTGTCGTTTACTTGTACGTGTGGTTTTTGGTTCAATGCAAAGTACGTTTCGTCTCCTTGAGAGACTTCATGTTGACCAAATGTGATGTTCGAAGCGAAAGGAATTGATAATGAACCGGTATCTCCTGTACTTGGATCGTCATCATGGGTATCATCAGGAACGATTGGATCTACATCTTCTCCTGATCCAGGCGTAAAAGTTACGTCAGTTTTGTTCGTAATGCTTGTCAAAGGACTTTCTTGACTGTCTGCTAAAGCAGTCATACTTGTTGCGCTAAGTGCGAGTAGTCCTAGCGCGGTTGTAGCAACCAAAGTTTTTTTCATTTTGTAATTCCTCCTAAATAATAATTGATCTAATTAAGATCTAAGAATATTTTGCCATGCCCTGATTGCTTTTTCTAGTTCAAGAATTTTCTTGTTTCGAGAAGAAATTACGATTTAAAAAAGCAAATCTGCGTTTAACGCAAACTTGCTTTGATAGTTGTTAACTGAAATAACACTTCTCCAAGTTGGCGCCAGTTGCGCTCTGTAGGAATGTTTTTCATTAAAATCAATGGAATTTCACCAGTGTTGAAGTAGTAATTTGAAATCACTAAATCAACCTCCCTAATATTTGTTTGGTAATCATAAAATGCAAAGGTATAAGAATGTCCGAAAAGCGCATTGATTTTATTCATCAACCACAGCCGGTGAGTATGATGCAAATCATCATGAACTAAAATTTTTATCGGATCAATATAAAATGAGAAAAGATCGTAGTAATCGAGAATAAAATAATAATTTAAGAATAATTGTTCCCAGTTCTGCAAAAGAAGTGCTAAATCTTGATCTGTTGTGTCAGTCAATCGCTGATGGAATTCTTCAATAATGCGATATTTCTTTGGGCTTTCTTCTTTTACTTCATCGATGTAGGAACGATTAAAAAAAAGATCCGTATTTCCAAAGAAAAAGGAACTACGCTCATGAAACGCAATAAAATTAAAAATTAATTCTTGATCATCAACTGCTAGATTAAACTTAAACATCTCTCTTAAAACTTTATCCAAATGTAAAACAATTTTATAAGAACGGGTTTGATGTTTTTTTTGAACAGTAGCATAACTATTTTCATATTGGCTATTTCCATCGATAATACCAAAAGAATAAATTACTTGATAAAGAAAAAAGAGTTCATTTTCATCAAGAAACAAACCTGACTGATTGTTCCATTTTTGCAATCGCTCAAAATTAGGATCTGCTTGGATCACTGACTGATCATCAACAGTGACAACGACCTTTTTGATTTGACTTCGCTCTAAATTGATCGCCAGCCAATAAGAAAAGACCCTTTTTTGTAAAGGTTCTAATGTGATCTGATAGTTTTTTTCAAAAGAACTTATCAGATGCTCTATTTTGCTTAAAGTTATTTGGAAAGGCCATTTGTCACCATTTTCTCTAGTAGCATTCCAATAGAAGTAATAGAAAAAGCTGCGGATTTTTCTCTCATCTGCAGTTAAGTGCAATCGATATGGATGGAAATGTATTCGGTAACGATTAAAGTACTGTTCAAGAAGTTTCGCATAACGAAGAACAGTCGAGACACTAGTAAATTGTTTTTCAGCAAAGTCTTTCAAGGTTTTTTCTGGGTGATTGTACATGAACTGAATCAAATGATAATTATAGGATGCTTTGTAAAAATGAAGATAGATAGTGTATATCGGAAAATCTTCTTCTTTTTGGATTTGAAATCGTTTATTATTATCATTCAGCAACAAGATTTTGCTATCATATTTTTCGAATAATTCTGTTAGTTCGTCTATATAATTTAAGATTGATCGATCTGTTACATGAAGGATCTTTTTTAATTCGTCGATTTCACAGGGAGCGTTCTGTTCAAGTAAATAATCTAGTAGAACGATTTTCTTCAAGGATGTTTTTGTTAAAAAAGTTTGCATTGTTCGCACCTCAAATCTTTTGAATTATTTGCTATTCTCTGAAGTTCTTCATTCTAGCCGATCAAGTAAGGTCAGAGAAAAATAACAGCTTCTGGAACTTAAAAAAATCACCTACATATCTTATGGACGTAGGCGAATACTGAAATTAATCATTTAAAAAATCTTTTTACAGACTGATGTTCATTCGTCTATGAACATATATTGTCACGCTAAGTTTTTTGCTGAAGCCCCCATTTAGAAATCAATCTTTTTGATTCTCCAATTAGCTATCAGATAAAGAATAAGGATCATAAACGCTGTATACACAAGATCGATTGCTGCAACGGACCCTACTCCTAAAAAACTAAGTAAATACAATGGTGTCTCAAATAGAAAAGAAAGCCCGATATTGGCAGCACCAATCGAGATCAAAATTGGTAACAGGATCAGCAACAAAATAGTGATAGTCATCAGTGTTACCCCTTCGTATTTAACAAAAAACGCTAAAATCAACGCAATGCTCAAATAAAAAAGCGGACACAAGAGATAAGCCCCTATCGAAAGCAGAACTGGTTCCCAGGGAACTGTCACTTGAAAGCCAAATTGAAAGACTAAACTAAAAATCAATAATAACATTCCTGCCACAATACCTAGAGCAAATGCAGAGAGCAAAAGCGAAAGAAGATAGTTTCTTCTGCCTTTCTTTGTTTTAAAGAAGAAATCGCCAATATGCGTGTTTTGATCGTCTATTAGGAAATTAACAGCTAGTATAGGCAATAAAATAGGGAAAATAAAGTTAACCGCGCTCAGATAATCAGTGAAATCCAAAGGATCTCCCATGAAATAGTTTAGGAATGGCAATGCCAAACAAACCAGGCTTACTGCAATTAAATACTTGCTGCCAAAAGAGACGACGCGTCTTCGAATATCTTTTCTTGTTAATACGGATACATTCATCATTCTTTCTCCTTCCTACATTGAAAAATACAGCTCTTCCAAATTTGATTGGTATTTTTTTATTTCAGTTGGAAATAAATCAAAACGAACAAGTAATTTCATTAATTCAACTCTTACCGAAGCGTCTACGATAAAGGTTTCATTCAATTGTTCATATTCTCCAATTTGGCCGATCAATTTCTCAACGTTGGCTATGTCTTCTTTTGAGAAAACAAATTGATAACGCTCTTTTGCGCCGAGTTCCGCATGATAGACAATTTCGCCATTCTTGATGAAATAAGCTCTGTCACAAAGTTTCTCTAAGTCTCTTAAAATATGGCTCGATATGATTATCGAGAGATTTAAATCTTTCGCAAGGTGTTTCAGTGTGTCAATGGTTGCTTGAATTCCATCTGGATCAAGACCGTTCATCGGTTCATCCAGAATCAATAAATCATTCTTATTAATGAGTGCGATTCCCATCCCTAGACGTTGCTTCATGCCTAAAGAGAAGTTCTTTACCTTTTTGTTTTGATAGCCTTCCATGTTAAAAAGCGACTCGATATATTCTAGCGGGTAACTATCATTAGACATAGCCTGAAAATAAGACAAGTTTTCTCTTGCTGTCTTGTTTGGAAAATACTTTGGTCCATCAATCAACATCCCCACTCGTTCATCGCCAGTCACTTCCCCTGTATAGTTAACCGTTAAACCGCTCATTATCTTCATCGTGGTGGTCTTACCCGCACCATTCGGACCGATCAAACCAACGATTTCTCCCGGTCGAACGTCGAGGTCGATGTTGTTCAAAATCGGTTTGTTCTCAATCGTTTTAGAAATTTGTTTTAATTCCATTCTACCCACTTCCTTTTCATTTACTATCACCAACCGTTAAAATCACGCCTTTTAAACGAATTTCTTAAAATATTTCTTCCGCTAACTTGTTCAGACTTGTAATTCCTAATGCTTTAGAAAGAAATGTTTTCTTTCTGAAGCGGATAAGTCCGCCATTACCTTCTTGAGAGGAAAAAAATAACCCTCATCTACAATCTAAAGACATGAAAGTTCCCACAACAATTTTTTAGAATCAGGCCTTTTAATTTTTATACCTTTTATGAATAAACAGTGATGTCTTAATTATATGATGAGACGATCTTTAAGAAACGTCAATTGATAACCTCTTTTAATGAAAAATTGTCATTTTCTCTTTGTACAACTTATTACAGAAACTAGGGTCCAAAATCGACCAAAAATTATTTTCCCATGATAGGCAAAATTTTTCTAGTTTAATAAATTTCGCGAGAAGCGAATAAAAATGAACGTGTAGGGACAAAATGAAAAAGACCAGCTTACTTTCTTATGTAAACCAGTCCTTTCTAATAAAATGATTACTTTAGATTTTAAAAACAGCGGTTTTGAACTAGCACCGTGTATGAATTATCGGATTTGAAAGAGTCCTCCTTTATTGTTCATCTCCAGGGATTAGAACGATTTTACGTTTTTCCTCATTTCTTTCGAGGATCGAATGAGCCCAAGAGGCATCGGAAAAATGTTTGATGAGAATATTGTTTTCCAGTAATTTTCCCTGACCAAAATAGCGATTTATCTGTTCCCCAGCAGACTGAAGTTGAGAAATTGTAGCTAAACTAATCACAAATCCTTTGATTTGTTTATTCTGGGTATAGAAAGACTGCAGGGAAAAAGCAGCTGGTTGAATCGGTGCTGTGATGAGTCCTAGGACACCATTAACAGATAAGCAGTCCAGGTTTGTTTGTAAAGAGACTTGTCCAGAAGTATCAATCACAAAATCGACCCCTTGAGGATGCTTTTGATGAATCAGCTGAATTAGATCATCTGTATGATAACTGTAACACTCTTGGGTGCCTAAACTTCGGAGCCCACCAAAGGAATCAGGATGGCTCGTTGTTAAAACATGAGCACCTAAGTCACAAGCAATCTGAATCAACTTCTTTCCTAAATGCCCCGCGCCTCCCTCAATCAATAGTGTTCTTTCACCAGATAGATTTAGCACATCCTTCAGCAAAATAGCAGCAGTGGCTGCTGAATGTACAGAAGCAACAAGTTGCAATGGATCACAGTTTTCCGGCACGCGAAACAAGCGCTCCTCTGGAATGGCAGCGAGTGTACTGGTAATTCCTTGACGGCCTCCATAGCCCATGCTATTGGTCCAAACCCATTCTCCCACTTTAAACTTACTGGTTTTCTCACCTGCATCAATGACTTTTCCTACTGCATCACGTCCAATAATAAAAGGCAAAGGAATGGGTGTTTGGTAACTTCCAGAACGAATAAAGGTATCGACATGATTCACAGCAACACCGCATACTTCAATCAAAACTTCATTTGGCGAAATTTTCGGATCTGGCAACGTTACAATTTCTATTTTTTCCGGCGATCCAATGTGTTTAATCACTGCTGCTTTCATGTTTCTTATCTCCTTTTTATCCTTATGACGGCTTAAATGAATCCTTATTGTTCGTTCTTGGCGGCATAACAAGAACAAACGTTAAAAGCTTTGTTTTCGTTTTGAAAATCACTTTATTATTGAGGACCATTTGTCAAAGTCCAAGTTAATTGTCCTTCATATGTTCCTTTTTGATCTGTCGGATGAACCGTCATTCGAAGACATTCTGCGAGTTTAATCTTGGCAGCTCCTTTGCCTTCAAAAACCGGTTGGTACGTTGAGTTGATTTGAGTTATCTGTTCTTGTTCAACAATGCTCAATCGATGTTTTAGCTGATCCCCGTGACTATTCTGCAGAGGTTGTTCTTCGCGAACAGACAGGAACCACTCCTTCTTTTTACTGCTAGTATCATTCACTCGTATTTCTTGGTTACTTGGCAGATTCACAAACTCATCCGAAGCTGGAATTTCTTGCTCTTTGAAATCGAGGGTATCTGGTATTTCGAAGCGAGGTCCAACGTATTTGACTATTGTACTTGCATCGGATGATAATTCATTCAATGTTGCCACTGCAACAACTTTCGTCCCTTCTTTTTGTTGTGGAATTGGCAGCAGATATTTTCCGTTTTTGTTGACCGTCCCTTTTGCGATTTCGTTATCATTCACTTTGATTACAATTTCCGCTTTTGGCTCAGCCGTTCCACTTACTTGTGTACTTTCAGTGGTCAATGCATCAATCGTAGTTGGGGCGATCTCTGTTTTCTTTGAAAAACTGCCGCCAACAATTTTCCCAACTTTTCCTGAATCAAAATTCTTTAAGAAAGCTGCATTAGTTGATTCCAAGTCTAACGTTCGTTGGCCAGTTGTATAGGTATCTAGAACAAAACTTGCGGTTAAGGGGCCTTCATAAACAGCATCTGGTTCTTCTGATTCGGTATTCTTTACTTTCCACGTACTTAGTCCTTTTGACGAATCAACATGAACAGTTGTTGGAAGCGCCCAGGCCCCCAAAGCAGGCCCCTTACTATTGGAAATCTTGAAATTGGAACCTTCAAGGAGATTTAATTTGTTCCCAGTTTGAAGTGTTGCCTGCAGTCCTTCAGAGGAAGCAACCAATGTCCCATTGCTTTTGACTGTCACTGATCCATTATAAAGCAGAATCGCTTCTTCATCAGTTACCTTTGAACTTGTGTCTAATGTTCCAGCATGATCAATTACCAAGTTTCCTCCTGCTGCACCACGAATGGCAGAGTCCACATCGGAGTCGATCGTTACATTTCCGTGGACAGCAATGTTTCCGTTAGGATTATACATAGATAGTCCTAATCCTTTTGCAGCTACTTTTACATTTGCTTTTGCACCAACGTTTAGGCCGTCGCCTGTATTAAGAGCAATGTAATTTGCGGTATCTGTAAATTTCACCATCGCATCTTTTGCGATGTTTAACTGCTTTCCTTGAAAGATTTCTTCTAAATTGGCACTTGCTTCTATGGTTCCTTCCAAATTTGCCGTTCCATTCGCCAAATAAATAAACTGATTTCCTGTTGAAGTCACGTTCTTATAGTTAACGGTCACGCCTGGATACTCGGACCAGAAAAGCGGATAGATAGGCTGATTGGTTAAGTGAATGACTTCGATCCCACATACAGCGTTGTTTAACGCTACACCAATTTTTTGATAATTCATATCGATTGTATGACCATTTCCAAGAATCTTTTTATTATTGAAGATATTAAATGTTTCCAATACTTTAAGATCCTTAGCTAAAGTAATCGATTGTACCTTTGAGTCAAGCAACGCAGCCTTAAATTCAGGATATGTGTTTACCGTCACAGAGTTTTCTATTGATGCCTTTTTCAAGTCTTTTTTTGCAGGGTACTCTTTTTTTCCTTCTGACTCCATTTGCTTGTCCGAAATCGAATCTTCAGTTGTATTTAGAGTTTTTTTATCATTGGATGGTTGTTCGTCACTAGTTTTAACTTCAGTACTTGAAGATGAAGACTCAGAATTTGGACATTGCGATGCCGCTATTGAACATTTGGATGAATCATTCTTGAATGAATCAATAAAAGCTGAACTATCAGAACTAGCAGAAATTGTTCCTTTCTCTTCAGCAAATCCTATTTCAGTTTTGCTGATACATCCAGCTGTAAATACGACCAGAACTAGTAAACAATAGATTTTTGCTTTCTTTTTCATATCAATACTCCTTCATCTTTTTTAGTTATTCCATTTTTCATCGGTACATCCGTTACTTTTCGTCGGAAAGAATCACATATTGTGCAAAGAGGCGAGCATCACGTTCCCATTTCCCAATTGATACAACAATCTTTTAATTATCACTTTGCATAACTAAATTTCTTAAATCATAACTATCATTGGTTCCGTAATTGTTCCACCTACCGCAATCATCCAACACTTCGATTAGTCTGAGATGCGAGCATTTAAAACTTTCTCTTTAATATAAAGTGGATCACCATATATTTTTATTCTCTCATGAACAATTTGTCGCTTCTAGTGCAATGTTTTTCTTGGGAGCTGAAAAAATGCTGTTAATAAAATAATAAACAAAAATGGTTAAAGGGAACGCCCTTTCCTTTTATCTATAGCTGAGCCCATAGAAAAAAGATCTGAACGGTAACTACCATCTCAGATCTTTTTTCGTTTTTATGCAATTTGTTAAAAACACCTGTTGAATATTCTCAAAGGTTTCAGTTGATCATTTTTATCAAGCTTTATCCTAACAAAATCTCATACACGATATACAGTTCCCAAGTCGATACTTTGATTTTATAAAATTGCTCTAGAGTATAAAAAATCATCTGTGCATTCTGATAAAAAGGTTTCTGGTTTATTTTTAACTTATTGATGTCTTCCGGTACAGGATAATCTTCGGCTCCAAGAATTGTTCGTTCCACCATCAACGCCAAATGCATCATCAAGTTGAATTTCATTTTTGCATTCAATCTTAAGTTGAACCTTTTCTCGCACTTCTCTACCACATCTTCTACTTGACGAATAATGACATCAGGGTTCAAGAACTCTAGCTTTTCTGACAGTCCTTCTTTTGAGAAAAAATGGATGAACTCTTTGACTAATAATGGCACGCTACTTGGGTGAATCAAGTTTTTCAGTTGTTTATTCAAATGTCCCTCTGCATCTTCATCTAGTGCGTCAATCAAGTTGATACTAGGAACAGCCGCCGAATTATCTAGGTAAGAAGTGGTTACGATCAATGCGGTTTCTTTCAAGTAACCTTCTTCTGATGAGGCGCGCTCTAATGTATTCACTAGTTCACTATAATTCAATACAATCAGCTTGATATCAGGATTAAAATATTTCTCGCAAATGGCTTTGATTTGTTTGGCGATGTCTCGGCCAGATATACTGGCTATGATGACATTTTTTTCTACTGCAAACCCTTCAAAATATTGAATATTCGTAACAAAATCCTGCTCTGCCGTTTTGGCAATCTCGTAAAAAAAATGTCCATTTATTAGCTGCTGTCCGATCTCTAATGCGAAAGAGGTGGTTAAATTATTGATCACTAATAGTTCACCAAGAATCTGAGGTTTTAAACTTTTATACAAATGTGTCAATGAGCCCATATCTACTAGCATGATGACCCCTTCAGAAGTATCTCTTTCTGATAGCCAATCGCTAACTTTCAAAACGATATCTCTTGCGGAAGAAGTCAAAGGCATATCAATGGCATCAAAAACATAGTCACCGCACATTTTATTTGCCACAGCTTGGATGCTACTAGCGGTGGTATTTCCATGAGCAACAAGAAGCGCTTGATAGTATATATCTTCTGTAACTTTGCCAATAAGCAGCACTGCCAGAAGAAAATTTGCTATAGGTTGAATCTCATCGGGTAATGTCTTTGTTAAATTTGTTGATAAAAGCAAGGTTCTTGGGTATTCTTTTGAAAGAAGATGACGTTTCTCTGTTATTTTTTTCGTAGTAGTCTCGGTTTGTAATACTTGTATTAGCCGACAAACTAAGGAAGCAGCATCCTCTGTCAAAGACTCATTATCAATCACTAATCGGTTTTGCTGTTGAATGCTAGTGATAATGTTTATTGAAAGACTATCGTTCATCCAGGATATAGTTCGTTCAAGATACTTGTTATCAAAATCTTGTAACTTTTCTTTCATAACAATGAAATCACTTATATCAAGTAATGAAATCAGTTTCTGCTTCAAAAGATGAAGATTGGCCGAAGTTGCCTTTGGTGATGGTGGATAAGAGATTTGAATAGTATGTTCATTGTCCGATCCGATAAATAATGTTGAACTGTTTGGCGCTATCCGTAATGCATTGGCGCAATCCATTCTTACCTGGTTTGACAAGCTGCCAATGTTACCTGGAAGTACTTGGTGGGTTAATTCAGAAAAAACATCATTTGAAATGACGATACTTTTCTTGATGCGCTTTGCCTCCCGCTCAAATAAATGGGTGACCAAATCTACTCTTTCGAAAATGGGTCGTTCATGAAAAGAAGGTAAATCCACAATTACTGAAATTCGACGATAAAAAGTAGGCAGTAAAACTTCTTCAGGTGCTTCTGTCGTCGCAAATAAGAGTCGCACATTTGCTTGGACCATCTCTGCTTCTTCGCCAACTGGACGAAATCTCCCGGTATCCATAAATTGAAAAAGCTTCTCCTGATTCTCATGCGAGAGTCGATGAACTTCATCTAAAAACAATACCCCATTGTCTGCCAAAGCTAAAAGTCCGCTTTTTTCCTTTTCTGCTCCAGTAAAAGCTCCTCGCGTATGCCCAAATAGAATGGAAGACAATAGTTCGGGGTTATTCGCGTAATCAGCGCAATTAAAGACCAAAAACTTTTGTGCGCCTGGATATTTTTTCATTTGAAGATAATCAAAAATCAACTCCGCCAAAAAACTTTTACCTACACCGCTCGCCCCATGTAAGAGCAAGGGCAATCCTAATGGAGGGTATAAAACGGCTGACTTACACTTTTCAATGGCATTTTTTGCACTACCAGTACTGCCTATATACTGAGAAAAGACGTCTTCCACAAAAGTGTCATCTGAAACAAGCTCCCAGTAGACAGGCTTCGTTCCAACTTTACTTACGATGTTTTGATTTAGCAGTTCATTTAAGTACAAGCTGGTTGCTGAGCGACTCAACCCAATAGCGTTGGCAATTTCTTGCGTCGTCATGGCCTTTTCTTGTACTACTAGCTGTAGTATCTGTTCTCGTGTTTCTTTTCGCATATCTTTACCTCCCCCATAAAAAATACAGCATAGAAGAAAAAAAGTCACTCCGTCTCTGTAAGAGAATTAGTTCTGCTATAAACTTTCTTGTTAGGGGATAAAAATTCCTGTACTTTTTAAAAACGTTGATTGATTCCCCGATTTATACCCGATTAGAAAGCAATTGTGACAAAAGTAAAACGACAGCTTCTTCTGCATTTTTTGCTTGAATAATAGCTGATTCTCCCTTATCGCCAAACCGATTTAGCCAGATTGGCCGCCAGCCTGCCATTTGAGCGGGGATAATATCATTCGAATAGCTGTCTCCTAAATAATAGATTCGTTGTATTTGCTCTGGTAATTGCTTTGCCACTTTCTGAAAACAGCTTACATTGGGCTTCGCATCATCTATCTCTTCTGAGATAAACTGCCAATTTGGATCAATAAATTGATTAAGCATCAATTGATCGATTTTATTCTGCTGTTGCAACGTAAATCCATTGGTCAGCACGCCACATAAGATTCCGCTTTTCTTTAAGCTTCGCAAAAGAAGTTGCATCTCTTTTGATAGGAGTTGTTTTCCTTGGCGTAGATGGTAATAGTCGTCTAACTCAGAAATATTAACGATTGAAGTTGGCTGTAATGTTTGAAGAACTAACCGCCAGCGATCAGCCTTGTGCTTCCTGTTTCCATCTAAGTAGCTTTGATAGATCTTTTCACTGTTTTGGCGAAAGTTTCGATACAACCGTTTCAAAGCGAATTCATTCAGAGATCCAGGAAAGAATTCCTGGATCGTCTCCTTGAAGGCACAATAGTTATCTAATAATGTATCATCAATATCGAAAAAAACAGCTTGCTTATCTAACATATTCCTAACAGTCCCAAAATAATACCAAGAAACATAATCCCAAACATCACGGCGTTGACGTTCACTTTTTTCCGTAAGAGCCAAAAAGCAATCAATGTGACTGTTAATGGGACAATCCCCACAAATAACTGATCCAAATAATCTTGGATCTTCATTGCTTCCTTACTTCCTTCAACGCTTACTTCGAGAATGGTTTTAAACTTCACGTTGGATGCTGTCATTGAACCCATCATCATTAAACCAAGCATGCTAGATGCTTTCGTTAAAATCTTCATACCACCGGATTCATACATCCGCTGAATAAAACTAGCGCCAACCGAGTATCCGCTATAAAGTGCATAATAGTGAATCAAGAAGGCAGGAACGTTATAGATCACTAGAAATAAGATAGCACCTAATGGTGAGCCAGTCGCCGCGAGTGAAATACCGATTCCAGCTGCAATGACCCGCAAAATGCCCCAAAAGAAAGAATCACCGATCCCAGAAATAGGTCCCATCAATGAAGCTTTTACCGCTGTGATCGAACTCGGATCAAATTGGTCATCTTCGCTATTTTGTTTTTCCATAGATGCAACTAATCCCATAATGAAATTGTTGATATGCATCGTTGCATTGAACCAGGTCGTGTGACGGACGATCGCCTCTGCACGCTCTTCCTTCGATTGATAGAAACGATTGATTACTGGCAATAACGTATAGATCACACCTACTGCGTGGTATTGCGTTGCTCCTGTACGACTGGCGTTCATCGTCCATGAACGCCAAAAGACGGAGCGCATCATTTTCTTTTCTTCTTTGGATAAATTCTCTTGAAATTTCATGCGAAAAAGTCCTCCTCTTCTTCCGCTTTTGTCATCGGTCCAACATGGCGACTGTTTCCTCCATTGTTCACGTCGCGGATCTCTAAGCCTCGTTGCGCACTGACCACGCAGATCACTACACCAATAACTGCAACCGCAACTGCGGGCAATTGCAAATAAGCGGTTAGGACAAAACCTAAAATATAAAAGACCGACAGCTTCTTGTCCCACAAAAGTTTCATCAACATAGCAAATCCCACAGCCGGCAACAAACCTCCTGCTGCACTAAGCCCGTTCATCAAATTTTGAGGAATATTTTCAACAAATGTATTGACCGGACCACTGCCAACTAAAATACCAATAAAAGCGATAGAAGCGATAATCAAATAATAAATAAGCCACGTTCCATAATGCAAAAGCACGATCATTCTTTGATTATCCTCGCGAGCCGCCTTATCCAAGGATGGAGCAAAGATATTCATGAATACATTTTTTAAGAACATCACTACGAATGCAGCTAGCATACCGATAGGAACCGCTAATGTCATTGCTGCATTTTGTTCCACATTCGAAATAATTGCAAAAGTTGTTGCTAACGTTGTCGCTGTCACTGGTTCTGCAGCAATTACTCCACCAATATTTACATTTCCTAAAAAGACCGCCTCTAATGATGCACCCATTAGAATTCCAGTTTTCATATCTCCCATCAATATACCAGTTACAAGCCCTACCACTAATGGGCGCTCCAACATACTTTGACCAGTCAAATAATTTCCGGCAAAACAGATAAAGACCGCCAGAGCTGCCATCGTTGCATGCATTAACATTTCTTTCCCCTCCTATTTTAAAGCATCTTTTAAACTTAATTGCGGATTAGACGGCAAAACTTGGTTATAACAGGTAACACGGTCCAAACGCACCAATTCCCTTGCCGCAGCCAACTCATCAGGATTTAATTGCACACTCGGAAAAACCATCGTCTTTGTTGCTTTATCTGATTTGTCGAATCGACCAGCATTAGCAATGTTCACAGTTTCAACGGTTTCAACATTTTGAGCAATTTTGTTGGCATCTTTCACACTGTTTACAATCACAAAAATTCGTTTATCAGCTCCTCTAGGATCATTAAATAGTTGAATGGCCTCCTCGACGGATCGGATCAATAACTTCATCCCATTAGGCACCGCCATTTTCAATGTCATTTGCATCACTTCATTTTTTGCTGCCTCATCGTTGGCAACAACTAATAAGGGAGCATTCAATTCTTTTGTCCAAACGACAGCCACTTGTCCATGAATCAGGCGATCATCTACGCGTATTTGTGTTATCATCTTTTTTCCTCCTATAAATTCTTCTTATTTATCTAAAAAAGTGCTTCTTCCTCTGGTAATTGAGTGGACACTAAGCGAACCTGACAATCATTAATTGCTTCATTGATACTATTGTGAGTGAAAATTTCACTTTCAGGAGTCAGAACTAATGATAAAATAATTGCCAAATTACTGTTAGAAATGACAAAGATCTGCTCCTTCTTGTTTCTCATCAGCTCGGTCACCGCTGTTTGATTGACACTACCACCATAAAGGTCAGTAAAGATAATGCCTTGTTCATCAGCGTTGATCGAGTTGATAAAATCACTAATGATTGGCGTATAATCCTCATTTGTCAAATATGCATCAACAACGATAAGATCAGCGCCTCGACCAGCTAATATTGTCAACGAATTTTGAAAACCGCTGGCTAGTTTTCCATGTGTTGCCACTAAAAATTTTTTTTTCATATCCTTCACCTCACTCTATTAAAAGCAAGATTCATGCCAAAAAAGGAAAGGGTAAAAAGCCCTAAACTACAAGCTTTTTACCCTTTTTGGTCTGTTTAAACAGATTTTTTTATTTTAAACACATGATACTTTTCTTCACCTTCTAGTCCATTGACTTTGAGTCCCAAAAAGTATCACTTAATGACTTTTTATTGTAAATGGAATGGTTTGTAACAAGGAAAATTGTCTCTGATTCTAATTTATCAGAGATTGGATGGTATCCAAAACAGCACCAGAGTTATTCGTTCCAATCACAGTTGTCGCTGCTTCTTTAATCTTTTGTTGCGCATTTTCCATAGCAAAACTATTTTTGACACCCCTGATCATTTCTAAATCATTGCCGCTATCTCCGAATGTTGCCATTTCGTCTAAGCCGATTCCCCACTTTTCTCCTAAAATTTTTAGTCCGTTCAATTTATGAACTCCCGGGAGGATTAAATCGATGTCTCCATGTCCACTTGACACTGGAATCAGTATACCGGTTAAGGATTTTTTTAGAATGTGTAATTTTTCATTCGCGTCCTCTTCATCAAATGAAAGAGCCAGCTTAAAAATCGCATCATCTTCATCACCTATATCATATAGGTTAGCTATTTTTTTTAGTACAGGATAATAAAATTTTGCTTCATTTAGCGCGGAGTCTGATATCGTTTCAGAAATATAAGCGCTTTTTTTGCCGCATAAAATCAAATTTTTCGGTTGTAATTTTTCAAGAATTGCCAATGTCTTCTTGATATTCTCAGACGGGATTTCTGCATTATAAATATGTTTCCTTCCAATTAAAATATTTGCTCCGTTTTCTGCTACAAAAGCCATTCTTTCATAATGAGAAGGAAAAAAGGAACGTAACTGAAAATACTGATTGCCACTTGCTACCACAAATTTAATTTTCTTTTCTTCTAGGACCTGAAAAATCTGATTGAATTGAACGACATTATATTTCTTTTCATCATTTAAGAACGTCCCGTCCATGTCAACAGCGATCATTTTTATTGTCATTTTTATACCACCCTTCAAGGTGATTATAGTTAATGAAACGCGTTCCATGTCAAGAAAAATAAGCAAACGTAAATTTTTAATCATGATCTTCAAAATTTTAAAGCCGCCTAGGATAAGGCGGCTAATTTTGCTATTTTTTTCCATATAGTAAATCATTTTTATTCCATACGGATAACCAGATCGACCCGCTATCTTTCAAATGAACATTCGACCAGAACCAGCCACCTGTTCCTTTTTGGGCATTCGTCGCACTGATCACTTTTGCTGAATCAAAAACGAAATAGCTGCCTTTTTCAATCACTTGATCGCTAGTTTTGTTCCCATTTCGATCAACCTCAATCACATCACCTACAGCAATCCCATTATCTGTCCAATTAAAGCCAGTCGGTACGAGATCATTGGATTTGATTTGCCAAAGCCCATTTATATGCTGTAGATCATCTACTTTATAAACTTTTAGCCTTTGGTTGGGTGTAGGATTTGGATTGGTTTGATTGTTGAACGGTGGTCTGATCCACCCTTTGATAACACCCCATGAGTCATTGTATTTAATATAATGCTTTTGAACTCGTTGAACATTGTTAAAGTTTTGATCCGCTACCGTCATCCCATTCTTATCAGCATTAATAACAATTCCTGTATGTCCCCAAGGTGAGCCATATACCTGATATATAAAAATATCTCCTGTCTGAGGATAAAGATTAGCGCCATCTCTGATAACTTTGAAACCATTCTTATTACCCGTATTCAATAAATCAATTGCGCCAGCCCCCGAAAAACTTGTTCCAAATAGATCATAGGCATACTTGTTGATATAATCAAAGCATTGCGCCCCGTACACGCCATCAAAATCATAAGATTTACCAATAGAGCTATTTACCCAGGATGTTGCCTGAGAAGTCGATGTGGCAGAGGCATTTTCAGAGAAGAAAAGACCACCAAAAGTAACAACAAATAAGCCCGCAACAAACAAAAGACTCTTACGAAATTTTTTCATGTTCATCTATCTCCACACTCCTTCGTTTCTTTATATTAAAACCCATCATGATGGCTTAATACCTTATCCTAAGTCAGATTAAATAGCAATTAATAAATTAGTAAAAATATATTTTTTATTTTCTTAATTATACTATGCTCGTTTTTTTGAATCAATAATTTATTCATAGATTATTTTATTATCAAAAGAATATTTGTTGTTTTGTTTGACATACGGTTCCTTAGCAAAAAAAAGATCTTCCCAAAATGGAAAAATCCTTATTCTTAAGTATTATTTTTTCTAAGAGAAGTTATTTTAATGAGCAATGGTGCTTTGGAGAGACATGAAGACTAATTATCCTCTTTTCTCTTTTCTAAATATTTGTAAGTGACTATTTTTTATCGTGGTATGATTTAGTAAAAAGGAGGAGTTCAAAATGTGGCTTTTCAGTTTTGTTTGGTATGGTTTTATTGGCTTTGTCTTATACTGGATCATTCGGCTTGCTGTTAAACATGGCATCAACGATTCCAAAGAAGTATGACACTTCTTTAGTTTGACGACTGTTTGATAACAATACTAAAGATTAATGTAATAATCACCTATTCTTAACGAACTAAGGAAAAATTGAATTGAACGTAAAAATCTCTCCTACTTAATTCCGTGTAAGAGAGATTTTTAGTTACAATAATCATTCTGTAAATAATATTTACTTTTTTGGTTATTATGTGACTCTTTTGAGAGAAAACTGATAAACTATTATGGCTCTATGGCTCATCCATCAAAAAGCAAATACTTGGAGACACTAGCTAATAGATTAAACTTAAAAATATAACTTTTCGTGAGACCCTATTAACAAATTTGATACGGGCTCGATTACATTATCTTGTGTCTTATCTGATCAATTAGGTAGTGTATTTATAATCAGTTTGTTCAACAGTCTTTTTGAAAAGTCAGAAAGGCAGAAATTATTTTGCGCTTTTTTAAACTCCCCAATTGCCATAACTATCTCACTTGTTCTTTTGTACGAATTTCATCCACTAATTTCTCTTTTCATCAATAATACTTAGTGGTCATATGTTTAAAAATAAGACTTAGCTTGTTTAACATACATGTTGCTTTGACGTTTTATTTATTCGTCTTCTTGGCATGGTAAATTTCAATAAAAAAAGAAATGGTAAATGTGATCGTTACTATCCAAATCGAATACATTTTTAAAGACTGGCTGATAAAGGCTAGTAAACATGCACCAACTATGAAAGAGACAACGACTATAGTATAGTTGTGTGCATTCCGTTTTTGCATGGAAGATTTATCTTTTGAGGTCAAATACAAGTACCACTCGTTAAGCATCTTACGATAATTCCCCGAGGTCATCATAATCGTATAAGGATTTCCTTCAATTTGAGTACCGCTAAACGTCAGCATAAGTAAACCACTCCCGAAAGCAAGAATACCAATTTTAAAAAGCTGAAGATCTTGAGGTAATAATGGAATGACAAAACTAGATAAAATCGCAGGCAACATGGTGTAACTTCGCCAGTAGTCACTGAAGTTACTCCGTTTAAGAAGAATCCCTAATAAAAAACCTACTGTGAACATGATGATAGATAGGATTTTAGGAAGCATTTGCTGCCAATCATTGTGAGATAAATTCGACGCCATCAATATTATATTTCCGGTCTGTGTAGCAACTAGTCCATGTAAATAATTGTGACAATAGACATCTATTGCTCCTCCTGAAAAAGCCATTAGAATAGCAAATAAACGACTATTGTTCGAAACAGCAGGAACTTTGGGAAAAATTTTTTGCATAGTGGACTCCTCAACACTTTTTAAATTTTGTAACCAGATTTACACTTAACTATTCTACAGAAACACACCATTAGGAGGCTGTCTCATCAAAGAAAGCATCCACTTAGCATTCATTCATGTGAGCTAAAATGTTCTCCTCTATTCTTAGGGAAATCAGTTAATTTTCTTTCGTGGTTTTCATTTAACAGAAGCAGTATACTCCTCAGAATGGTTAATAAATGGGGATAATAATAAGTTTTCGCTAAAATATTCTGAAGTCTCTAGCTTTTTTGATGAAAAAACCTATTATATTCTATAAGTATTTTGAACTTTTATTTGATAAAAATCCAGTTATTTATAATATGAAAGTGATTTTATAAATTGTTTTCAATAAGTAAGTATGCAAAAATGTTTTAAAAAAATTTTACTTGTTATATGAATCAATTAACAAGTCTCTATTGTAAACAAAGCCCACTACAATTCAAAAAGCATCAAGTGAATTTATGGAAAATGATATACTTTCACTAAAATGAAAGCAGGAAAGTTATGAGTAAAAACTTTAAGAGACATGTAATACGGCCATCAATCTATTCTTAGTGTTACTAGTGTTCTTCTCTATTGCTACGATTATTTTATTTATTCAAAAAAATTACCTCTTTTACCTACTAAGTTTTATTTTTATTCCAATGATATCTTGGTATTACTATTTATTAAAAAGATCGATAAATAAATTCACAGATGATTAAAACTAATGTAGTTTGTTGCGAAGAAGTATTCGGTGATTATTAAAACGAAGATTATGATTGAATTTGAAGCAATGAAGAAAGGCCTTAGCATGGCTAGGGTCTTTGATTTAGTAAAACATTATTGTTAGATTTTATGTTTGTGATTGGACTAGCAAATAAGAATTCTGTATCTCTTGTTTTTTTATTTTTTGAGTATAGCTAATCATATTCGTACTTTTGTGCTACACTTCATACAGTTCTGATAGTTGAGGACTATGTCTCACATCATTTCGAACGTATGTTTGTACTTTGACAAAAAACCTCCTACCCAGAATCGAGTACGAGGGATTTTGATTTCTACACATAAAAATCTATTATTTCTCTATTGATTATTGATTTGTTAAACCCATTAACGTAATAAATAGAAAGATACCAAAACTAATAATTGATACGAGTGCCATGCCTCCAAAAAATATTTTTTGGGAGCTATCCTTCTCATTAAAAAGGCTATAATAACAACCAATTATTGACAATAAAGGAATTCCTAAAAAAAGAATTAATGTTGACGCAAGATTGTTTTGTACAACACTATCTAAAAAATTAGATAGGGCCATAAAAGATTGGTGAAACACAGACATTTTACCAAAAGTACCATAGGCTAAATGCAGCCAAATCAATAATAGAAAAGGAACTATTCCTACCATTTTTTTCATAATTAATGTCTCCCTATATAAGTTGATTTGTAACTATTCGAAAAAGTTGTCGGAAGATTTTGGGGTGGTATTAAATTCCAAGAATATCTAATCAGAAAAGTTTAAAATTATTCTTGCTGTAAATTCGTATTATCAATTCTTCTATTCAACTTATTGTATTTAGAAACAAATTTCCCTAATTGTTCTCGCCCTTCAGAGACCGTATCGATATACTCTTGGATAAAATCCATTAACTTGATTAGATCATCACGTAATTCATACATTCGATTTTGGGATTCATGATATGCCATATTTTGTGCTATTTCGAGAGAAGAATTGTCTTCTAGGTATCCAATTGAACTATGTTCCAATTCCTCAACCAAATTCATGATGAATTCATACTCATCAAATTTTTTTCCTTCTTCGATTCTCAATCCTAAGTTAGCTATTTTAGTACAAAGAAATTCGGTAGTTTCATCATAAAATTTCTTGAATTCTTGTAGGTCCTTATCATAATTAAAGTAGGTACTATCTAAATCAGTTAAATGGTCACAAAAAAATTCTAGCATATCTGATACGTGAATTAGTCTCTTCCAACGCAACTCGTCAGATGAATCCTTACAATCGTTAAATTCTTTTCCTACTCCATATTTCGTACCAGTAATATAAAAACTTGTTTGAGAAATATCTGTTAGTACTCTTTGAATATAGTCCTCAACATAAAATAGAGCTATTATATTATCCAATAAAATCTCACTTTCAATTGAGTCGTAGTATCCTAAAGACTCCTTTTCAATCTCTGGAATAATTTTATTTGTCAAGTGTCTTAAAAAAGAAGGATTTCGTGATATTATCCCTGATTCATAATTATTACCACTAGCCTCACTGAAATTCGCTGATCCTACAAAAGCGATCTCATTTGTCATGATAATTTTAATATGGTTATTAAAGTTGAAGTACATAGTCAACAGATAACCAAATTTTTTTGGATTGAAACTCTCTACATATTTACTTATTTTTTGTCTTGATTTACTTTTACTTCCTTTATTATAATACTCTTCAAATCTTCCAGGAATATTTGTAATAATTTTTACTGGAATTTCGTTTTTTGTAGCTTCTAAAATAGAATTCATTAAAAAACTATCTTTACTATTTTTACTTGTCGGAAGTGAATATGTAACTACAACAATAGATTTTGCATTACTGAATGAATCAATAACTTCTTGAAAACAAAGACTATCTTTACTAAATATAAATTTAGTATCTGATTCATCAAAATGAAAACTTTCAAAAAAGACCAATGTTTTTCTCCTATCATAAAAAATTTTTTTACTCCATATCTATGAAACCTTATTTAAGTGTACATGCCAATCTAATGTTTCTGTGTTAGAAATACCTCGATTTTTTGTATATCAATACATAGAAGAATCACTAATCTTTTGAAAAAACTCTGCTTCTTTGAACCAATTTTTTACCATACAAACAACTTATAAACCATCAATTTTCGCATTTGTCTTTTTTAGTGGTGTCCTACTACATATTTCTTATCTAGAAACATCAAGCATTTCTGATAACACTTGTTGAGTTATCTCTTTCTCCGTTTGTCTTAATATGAGTAGATAAACTATCGGTTTTCGGATTTTTCACATAAAATTTTTTTCAAAATTGAGAATGGTTCCTACTTAATATCTAAACTAGGTATTTGTTTTCCATCCGCATAACATATTATATTTTGACGAGTAATCCCTATCATTTTTAACAACTTCTTTGGACTTAGTTTATTTTTTAGAATTTTCCTTATCTTAAATCTAGGCTCTTGTTTAATTTGAATGCAAAAAAAAAGCATCTCCTCCATAAGATACTTTTATATTATACCAATAGCAATAAAACCACAACTGAAAATGTAATATTGTTTGTAACCCACTCCTATTGATCTTACTTTTAAAATCTTATTTCTTCGGCTCATCCTCGTCCATTTTCAAAACGGCCATGAAGGCTTCTTAAAATATCTCATTTTTATACCCTTTTCTATCCTTTTATCCAGATCTATTTGAGCGTTTATAATCGACTTTAATACAGTGATGTATTTCTATGTGCTCTTTTATATAGAGTTATTTTAATTTCTGGAATATTATATGTTTTTACATTTTTCGTGGGAATAATGTGGGAATTAATAATCTGTTCGCTTTACAAAAAAACGAATAAAGGTTCGTACAAATTCCGTGAGGAGTGATAATTATGGGAATGATTAAACATTACGAGAACCGGAAAAAATTAAAATGGATAGGTTTCTTTTTATCGGAACATACAACAAGTGTAAATAAAGTTGAAAAGGAACGAGCTACACTTACCCACCTAAACCGGAAATGGAAATTGAAGAAATTGGAGAATTTCTTCAAGAGGCTCTCTTGAAAAATAAAAAGATTGCTGTTCAGCTTAACTACACCCAGAATGACAAATTCTTGCCGGACATTGTAGGCTGCCTTTCCGGGCATAATGAAATAGGAATTTACGTTGATTCTACTCTCGTTGAATATGAGGAAATTCGAAATGTAGAATTTTACGCCGGGGAGCTAAAATGGTTTGATCTCTCATGAATGTAATCAGTCAGTATGAGCAGGGCTATATTTCTTATTCAGAGTTTGTACAGGAATTTCCTGATAGTATATCTGAATCTCAAGAGTGCGTTTTTGGAACTCGTTGCGTTGATCATTATGTCAAACTTACTTTAGGGAAAACTAATTTTAATTACTATGTACAACGATACGGTGGCGATAATCATGAAGTCATTGAAAGGTGTAGTTTCGAAGCCACGAGTGTTGAAAATATCGAGGACCCCTTTAGTGCGTTTCTCGCTGGATAATGTAAATTGTTTGATCGCTGCACACAGTCTCAACTTTTTAGCAGATGTGGACGAAGGAATGCGGATAGTAGTTGCTGGTGAGTTTAACGATCGTAAGCAGTTTGTTGTGAAGAAGTATTCGGTGATTGGAAAAACGAAAATTATGATTGAATTCGAGTCTTTGAACAGATCCTTTTGAGCCCTGAAAAGGGCTATTTTTTTACAAAAAAGGCAGGAAAAGCTTGATTATCCATACTATCGATAGTATAATATAAATATAGAAAGTGAGACATAGAAAAAAGAGAGCCCGAAAATTAGAAGTTGGCTTCGAAATCACACTTCTAATATTCAAGTTCTCAATCAAACTTAGCTGGGGTGGTTAACACCCCCTAGCTTCTATGTTCATTATACCATGAAAAAAGAATGGAAAAATATAATTATCACTTTAGAGAAAATTAAATTAGATTGGAAAGTGACTCTTGCCTGGATAGGTTTCATCGGATTAATCATTTGGCTTATTTGGTTTAAGTAAATAAAGGAGGCGTGTACCCTTGGAAGAAAATAGCAAACAGACTGAAGCAAATAAGAAATGGCAAGAAAAAAATCGCGAACACGCAAGATATTTGCGCAATCGTAGTACAACTAGATCTTTTCTTCGCAAGCAAGCTACTCTTGAGGATATAGAAGAGATGGAAAGATTGATATCAGAACGAAAAAAATCCCTCCTACTCGATTCTGAGTAAGAGGTTTTTTCATATTTTCATCTAAATAATAACTCGACATAGGTTTCTACATTTATTTTTGTTCTAAATTATTTATAAATGACCAAAAGGTTTACGTCATTTCATTTATTTCAGACGAAAAAATAGTCCATATATTATTAATTTTTACTAATAATATATATTTAAGATAGCTTATAAAAGTAATATAAAAATAAAAATTGAAAATAGGGAAAATATGAAAAAGTCAAGGTTAAAAAGTTTTGTTGGTATAGCATCTGCTATAATTCTTTTTGGTGCGTTATCGCCTACAGCGGCTGTAATGGCGCATGCGAGTGAAATAACTAGCAATGAAACATCAAAAAATGAGTTGTCTACGATGGAAAATACTGTTATCGCTGAGGATAATCAATACATCGAAGAAGAACAGCGAAGCGAACAAGCTCTCGAAATCATAGAGGAAAAGTATGCTGAAGCAGCAGAGGAAACAAATATTAATTCTGCCGAAGAAGTGGTGAATAGTGATGAATATACGCTAACTGCAGAAGATGAAGCACGAATAGATCAAGCAACAACTGAATACTTGAATTTAGTGGGTTATAGTCCTCGTCGATTAAGAGGATTCGGACGTCACTGGTGGAATAGTCGAAGTTTTGTTGGTAGTGTGATCGACGTTGCTTTCATTGTTCTGGGATTTGGAGCTGGTGTCAAGTCTGCAAGTCAAGCAATGAAAATAATTAGAGCAAATAGACGAAATATCACACGTGCAATTGAAAAACAATTAAAAGCTCGAATCGGTATAAGTATTGGTTCTTGGTTATCTGCTGGCTTAGATGTTGTGGGTGTCCTATCTGGAGTAAGTCTAGGATATGCTGTAGCATGGGGGATTGACTATGTTGATGGCAGAAGACTTGATGGATATATATTAGCGTAATATGAGTAAAGAATTCCGGAAATATTTAGCCAAAATAAATATATTTCTTATTGTACTAATAGTGTTCTTCTCAGTTGCTACTATTATACTATTTATCCAAAAGCAATTTCTTTTTTGTGTACTAAGCTTCGTCTTTATCCCGACGATATCCTGGTACTACTACTCTTTTAAAAAGGTACTAAAAGAGGATAAGGATTCCAATAAAAAATAAAATCTAGTTTGTCCTATATTACTTAAGCCAACCTATAACATTTGTAGAAACTAGCCCGCCTAAGCGGGCTAGTTGTTTACCATGGAAGTCTATTGTTATTCGATGCTCTCTGTAATGCTTTAACCATATCAGATACTGGACTGATAATTCCGTCAACCGTAATTCCTAATGCTTTTTGCATCGCTTTGATTGTTGCTTCACCACATAGACCATCAATTACACCAGAATAATATCCTTTAGCTTTTAGCCCCATTTGGATTGCACGAATCACGTCGGACCCGATCAAAGTAGGATCAAATTCTGCGGAATAGATATTTTGATTGTACTTTTGTTTGTATTGATGACTAATCACTTTATCTCTAGCTGTATTGTAGTATTCTTGCAAACGTAGAGTGACGAGTGGTCCCCATTGGTCATCGATTGCCAATTTAATCATTTGTGCGCTGTTGTCAGTGTTTGCATCAGAATTGCCGATTGTAACAATTCGATAGAAATGATGCGTTAATCGAGTGCTCATGTATGAATCATGGCTATCAGTATGGATTCCGTTCCAATAATACCGGTATGCCCTTCTGATCCATGAGAAGCCCCAGGAGTTCCGGCGATAAAGATATCCCCTCTGCTCACTTCTGCACGACTAATTTATTTGAGCACTGTTCCATTCATGGCAAATAGCGTTTCTGTTTCACACGTTTTAACACTTTAATTCCATTAACTTCCGTTGTGCATGCTCTTTGTATACTTCTGGCGCTTCACCGATCAAATCCATCAAAGAAGGATAAAAGAACGGACCTGTTGGCTGTCACTTGGTAATATAGAAGTCTGTACCTTGGACAATTACATGAGGAATACCGTATATAGCTTTCAAGTCAACCGCAACATCTTGAGCTGGTATAAACCATGCTGTTTGCGAATAAATTGGTGTGACTTCGTCTGGCAAGTCTTTGGGTCTAGCTTTACCGACTAGACCTGTCCCAAATTAGCGAAACATAGCCTGTTGCTTATCAGTAATTGTATAGGATAGTTAACTTAGCTCAAAAACAGTCAATTATAATAATGGATTGTCTACGATTCATCGGCTTGTTTTAGTAGTGTGGGGTTCTCGTAAATTCGGCATTCCACGCATTCTTGCTAAAGTTGCTGCAGTACGTCTGAACCTATGAGCATGGACGTTTGTTACTCCTGCTCGCTCCCCTAACCGGTTTACAAGCTTCTGAATTCCTGCTGACGTCATTTGGTTGCACAAAAGAAAATGATGAACCAGTTACACCTTACTCTATTAAATGGTCAGCAAATAAAGTCAAAAAACTTTGGCTCTCGATTTCCATTATCATTCATTGAGACACACTCATGCGACTATGTTATTAAAAGTAGGAACAAAGCCGAAAGCTGTTCAAAAGCAATTGGGTCATTCAAGAATCTCACCCATTTTAGATAAATATATACACGTTACAAAACAAATGAAAAGCGAGACAGTTGATCTCTTCTAAGAATCGCTAGTATCAAAAGTTGCTCTATTTATGTAGCTTTTATATTGTGTAATATCAGATACAGTATGCGCAGCGTAAACTACCTTTTGCAATAATGGATCTGCTTTAAATCTGTTGAATTTACCGATCCATTTTATTTTTCTTCTTTTTACGTAGGGACAAGCAAGCAGTTTCTATTCTTTTTCTTCAGAATAGACTTCCCCCACGACTTCCCCTACAGAAAATCTTTCGGAATTTTGCGAGGGTACTAAAATTATATGTCCGGGCCTTATATCATTTTGAAACTTAATCATTTGCTTAGCAGCAGATCCCATTTTTCTTTTGTTTCTAGAGTTGAACACAAGTCCATTTTCACTTATCAATTTAGCCCTAATTGTATCTGAATTCCAAACGTTCTGATCAACTTCCTCTGCAGAAATTCGTTCCATCCTATCGCAATATAGTTATTGATAAGAAAGTCATCATAAAATATTCCGCCTTCGCCTCTTACAAGCCAGTATTTAGTGTTCGGATCAAACTGTGGTAAATTTCTTATTGTGCTTTCTTGAATAATATTTTCCATAAACTCCGCCTCTTCTGATTCATATCTGCTAAATAAATTAAACCAAAAGGAAGCCTCGAAAACAAGCGTTTTCCTAGGCTTCCTATAGCAGATATAATCGTATGAGGATTATGTAAGAATTATACCAAACGACAGTTTGCATTTGAACAAAAAGGAGACAAGACACTACTACTAAATCAATAAATAAATATTGTATTCATGTTTTTATCCGTTGATTTTACATCTACATCGTTTTATAATATATTTGTACTAATTAAATAAAGAGAGAGGGTATTTTTATGAAGAAACTGTCAGTCACCACTTTTTCTATTTTCACGCTCCTTTCAACTTTTTTATTGTCAGGTCCTAGTGTAGCAAATGCAACTACTGTGCCCCCTGCTCAACAAGCAACTTCTGCACAAGTTGAAGAAACAGATGTACAATTTTATTTCATCTCAAATCAACAAGCATTCGACGCAGCAGAATCTGCAGGTATAAATGTGAAGAGTATTTTAGGCGAAGATAAATACAAAGCCGCTCTAAGACAGGATATGCTCCGTACAGGTAGCTCTTGGATCAAAACTTATAAGGTTGGCAAAGAAACAAGAATATCAATTGGAGTAAACTCAGCAATAGTAAAAACATGGAAGTATGGTGGACGAGCAGCTATTTATGCTATCCAAGCTTATGGAGCAGTTGTAGGACTCCCTTTGGATGCAATGGTGGCAAATGGAATGCATAATCAATTAAAATCCGTAAATGGCAACCGTGGTCATCAATGGGAAATTGGTACTAAGCCTTGGAGAATTATATCTAGTCGGACCCAAATGGGTGGTGGAGGAAGAGGCTTTTAGTCTACAGTCTAAAAAAGCAGTGAAAATCACTGCTTTTTTATTTTGTCTTTTAATTGTGAATAAAAAATTTTTAATTGCTCCGTTACCGGAATTCCTGTTTCTTTTTTTATTCTTAGCATCTCACCAATATGAACTGCAAAAATACCATAGAAAAAATAAGCTAAAACAGCCGCTACTAAAATGGATATAATAGAAATGATTATTAGCATTCTTAACCCTCCAATTGTTTATGGAATCTTTTTATTTTAGTCTATAAGAAATATATAAAAATTAATAGTAAATTTTTCTCAAATTAATTTTTATTTAATATACGATTTGTTTTTTTACTGCAACATATGTATTGACCGCCGAAGCGGGCTATTTGTTTACCATGGAAGTTTATTGCTATTCAATGCTCTCTGTAATGCCTTAACCATATCGGATTGCGGACTGATAATACCATCAACCGTTGTTCCTAATGCTTTTTGCATCGCTTTGATTGTTGCTTCACCACATAGACCATCAATTACACCAGAATAATATTCTCTTGCTTTGAGACCCATCTGGATTGCACGAATCACGTCGGATCCGATCAAAGTAGTATCAAATTCTGCGGAATAGATATTTTGATTGTACTTTTGTTTGTATTGATGACTAATCACTTTATCTCTAGTTGTATTGTAGTATTCTTGCAAACGTAGAGTGACAAGTGGTCCCCATTGCTCATCGATTGCCAATTTAATCATTTGTGTGCTGTTGTCAGTGTTTGCATCAGAATTGCCGATCGTAACAATTCGATAGAAATGATGCGTTAATCGAGTGCTCATGTATGAATCATGACTATCAGTATGGATTCCGTTCCAATAATACCGGTATGCCCTTCTGATCCATGAGAAGCCCCAGGAGTTCCGACGATAAAGATATCCCCTCTTCTCACTTCTGCACGACTAATTTTTTTGAGCACTGTTCCATTCATGTCAAATAGCGTTTCTGTTTCACACGTTTCAACCTGGATACTAGAATGTAGTTTTTTATTTCGTCGGATAACTGACTTTTAAAACATCTTTTATTTGCTATAATTAAAGTAAAAAGCAGGTGTAAGGAATGGATACTGCATTAAAACTTCGATTGCTTAAAGAAAAAAATTTACTCAAAAACCAGACTCATATAGAAGTGATGCGTCTATTAACAGACTCAAAGCTTATTGAAAAGTTGACGAGTATTGAACATAAAAATCTATTGAGTTATATCTGGAATTTAATCGGAATAGCAGAAATACCGAATTCAATTTACCTAGAACACACAAAAAACTTAATGCTCTTTATTAATAAAAATTTATCCACTGACAAAGGTTTTTCTTACACCGGATCAATTAATGATATTGTTCCTTGTTACAATGCAATGATTTTTGAAGCTTACTGCCGACTTGGTTTACATCAATCTACGGAGGCTCAAAATGCGCTTTATTGGATTAAAAACTATCAAGTTTTTGATCGTGTTACGAAAACTACTTGGCCCTACAGTGGTATTTGTAAACATGGCGGATGTATGAAGAATGTTCCTTGTTATATTGGTATAGGTAAAACAATTCGAGCATTAATTACCTATCGTGAATTTTCTCCTGTTCCAGATAAAGAGGTAAATCATTTAATTCATATCGGATTAGAATATATGTTACAGCACAATATGTTCCAACGCCTAAGTAATCGTCAACCGATTAGTGCTCATATTACCGACATTATGTTTCCTCAAAGTTATATGCTCTCCTTTACGGATCTTGTTTATATAGTCAGTAAAACAAATAGTTTTAATCGCCCAGAAGTTTCCCCACTGTTGGAAGTGCTCCGAAAAAAACAAACATCTTCTGGCGGATGGAAAACTGATTACAACTATTCTTATAACGGCTATACTCCATTTGATAACAGAAGAAAAGATTCTGAATGGATAACTGCATTATTCTCTAGCTGGTTAGGGTCCATTATTTTATGACCGCTTCGAAGTCAACTATTTCGGTGGATAAATGAATCGGCATAAAATAACATTGCCTTTTTATTTTATAGATGTATAATTTTGGACAAACGCTATAAGGGGTGATACTTCGTGTTACAACATTTGATTAAAAGACTAATTGCAACTTTTTTCGTTGGCATCGTATTCTATTTATTTTGCCTTATTACTAATACTCCCCATCCAGAAATAATTAGTTCCCTAGTTAAATTTTTTATTGCGGTTTTACTTGTTGATACTGCTACTTACTTTCTCAAGAAAAAGTCACCGAAGAATATCTAATCTCTATTTTAAACTAGCTTTCTAGCTAGTTTTTTTGTTGGATTGCTGACTTAATCATGTTGTGCCTAAATCAAGAATGTTGTAGTTATCGTTGTACTCCAACTAAGGTTCTTCGCATACTTCCCCACCAACTGTTGTGGTAACTTTTGCATCAGATGGCTAGTTTTTTAGTTCCTCAATTAGTTCAGCAACTGTCATTTATTTCCCCCCTATTCCGCTATTTCTGTCGATACTAGACTAATTCCCATTGATTATTCTTTTGGTTAAATTTAATTTTTTCTAAATCTACATTTTGATTGAATCTTCAAATCAGATTTGTTGAATACAGATAAACTTTGTACTTACCTTCACAAAAGTTAAGAGACTCATACATGGATGGTGAAAATCTTTCTGGCATATAAGCCCACATATTAATTGTACCAATTAAATAGTTTAGTTGTTCTCTATGTTCTTTTGTGTCTCAGTCTGTATTCCATGTCTTCTTGCTAAAGTTGCTGCAGTACGTCTGAAACTATGAGGCTGGACGTTTACTACTCCTGCTCGCTTCCCTAATTATTTTACAAGCTTCTGAATTCCTGCTGACATCATTTGTTTGCACAATGGAAATGGTGAACCAGTTACACCTAACTCTATTAAATGGTCAGCAAATAAAGTAAAAAAAAATTTGCCTACGAGCTAATCTAATCGTAGGCAAATGGTAGACAAAATATATCTTTGGACATGAAAAACTTAATTCATTTTCAAGAATCCTTTGCTATTTCTTCGGTTCATCCTCATCCATTTTCAGAACGGCCATGAAGGCTTCTTGCGGAACTTCTACTGAACCGATTTGTTTCATGCGTTTCTTACCTTCTTTTTGTTTCTCTAGGAGTTTCCGTTTACGAGAAACATCCCCACCATAACATTTCGCTAAAACATTTTTGCGCAGAGCCTTGATATCGGAGCGAGCCACGATTTTTTGGCCAATCGCTGCTTGTATCGGTACTTCGAATTGTTGACGCGGGATGAGTTTTTTCAATTTTTCTACGATGGCTTTTCCGCGTTCGTAGGCAAAATCTCGGTGAACAATAAAGCTTAATGCATCGACTTTTTCAGCGTTCAACAAGATGTCCATTTTAACTAACTTGCTGGTGCGGTAACCGGACATTTCATAATCCAGTGATGCGTAACCTTTTGTGCTGGATTTCAGTTTGTCAAAGAAATCAAAGACGATTTCAGATAATGGAATTTCATAGACGACATTGACCCGATAATCATCTAGATAGTCCATGGTGACAAAATCTCCCCGCTTACGCTGTGAGAGTTCCATAACTGCACCTACATAGTCATTTGGTACCATGATTTGTGCTTTGACAAAAGGTTCTTCGACATTTTCAATAGTACCTGGTTCAGGGAAATCTGCTGGATTATCGACTGTCACGGTTGTTCCGTCTGTCTTGTTGACATGATAGATAACAGAAGGCGCTGTCGTGATCAATTCCAAATTGAACTCACGTTCTAAACGCTCTTGAACAACATCCATATGCAAGAGACCTAGGAAACCACAACGGAAACCAAAGCCTAGCGCTTGAGAAGTTTCAGGCTCGAATTGGAGTGCCGCATCATTCAATTGCAGCTTCTCTAATGCTTCCCGCAGATCATTGTAACGAGAAGTATCGATTGGATAGAGTCCACAATACACCATTGGATTCATTTGACGATACCCTTCCAAAGCTTCTTGGGCTGGATTATTTGCTAGTGTCACAGTATCCCCTACTTGTGTATCTTTCACTGTTTTGATAGCTGCTGTGATATAACCAACATCTCCCACCATCAATGCATCCCGTTGGATCGCTTTAGGTGAAAACACCCCAACTTCGGTGACATCAAAGGTTTTTCCATTACTCATCATTTGAATTTTATCCCCAGGTTTGACCATCCCATCCATGATACGGACGTTCAGAACAACCCCTCGATAAGAATCGTAGACAGAATCAAAGATCAATGCTTTCAATGGCGCTTCAATATCTCCAGCTGGTGCCGGTACATATTCGACAATTTGTTCTAAGATATCTTCGATGCCAATTCCGGCTTTGGCACTAGCTAAAACCGCTTCACTTGCATCAATACCGATAACGTCTTCGATTTCTGTACGTACTCGTTCTGGGTCTGCTGCTGGCAGATCGATTTTATTGATGACTGGTAAGATCTCTAAGTCGTTGTCCAGAGCCAAATAAACATTGGCTAATGTTTGAGCTTCAATCCCTTGAGCTGCATCCACAACCAATACAGCACCTTCACACGCAGCCAAACTCCGCGATACTTCATAAGTGAAATCCACGTGTCCTGGTGTGTCGATCAGATGGAAAATATAGGTTTCACCATCTTTTGCGGTATAATTCAACTCAACCGCATTCAATTTAATGGTGATTCCCCGTTCCCGTTCTAAGTCCATGGAGTCTAATAATTGATTTTGCATTTCTCTGGACGTTACCGTATGAGTTTGTTCCAAAATCCGATCGGCTAGCGTAGACTTTCCGTGGTCAATATGAGCGATAATGGAAAAGTTACGAATCTTTTCCTGTCGTTTTTTCATTTCTTCTATATTCATGGATACGTTCCTCATTTCTTTTAGTCAGCTTTTCTATTATACCAACGAAATGCTGATAATTAAAGTATTTTTCTTGACCGATATCTAAACAAATTTGTTCAGGTTTTGCTATACTATAGCTAGTAAATAAATTGGAGTTGAAAGAATGGACAATAATTTTCATCAAGATTTGCATATTCGACCAGTAGAAGAAAAAGATGTCGATCAGTTCAATGAGCTTCTAAGCTATGTTTTTCAAATCACTGAGTCGGACATCGAGGAAAGCGGTTATGAAAGCAAGCGTGAAATGATCAAATCAAAACGACCAATCTTGGAATTATCTAAAGTGTTCGGGTGGTTCAACGGTGATCAGCTTGTTTCACAAATTGCTGTCTATCCCTGTGAAGTGAACATTCATGGAACTCTTTACAAAATGGGCGGCGTGACCGGTGTCGGAACTTACCCTGAATATGCGGGACATGGACTGATGAAAGACTTGATCAAACTCGCTCTTGAAACGATGCGAGCAGATCAGCAATGGATCTCTTATCTCTATCCTTATAATGTCCCTTATTATCGTCGTAAGGGCTGGGAGATGATGTCAGATAAATTAACCTTCAAAATACGTGATACCCAGTTACCAAAAACGGTGGAAGTT
Organism: Enterococcus sp. AZ091; assembly: GCF_051714805.1. NCBI lineage: Bacteria > Bacillati > Bacillota > Bacilli > Lactobacillales > Enterococcaceae > Enterococcus > Enterococcus sp. AZ091. The sequence goes on from NZ_JBIOSO010000001.1 coordinate 2,355,342, forward strand.
CCAGGGATCGTTGAACGAAAAGAGGTAGATGATCCTGACGTTTTCACTGTCTATAATCAATTCTCAAGAGAAAATCATGGCGCATTACAGCGGACCGCTTTCCACTGGGAAGAATACTGGCGCTACGAAAACGAAGAAAGCCGAACAGCAGCTGTCTATTATAATAAAAGTGGTCACCCCACTGGTGTACTTTTTTATTGGGTCGCCGAAGAAGTCTTTCACGTGAAAGAAATGTTTTACTTGAATCAAGAAGCCCGCAATGGATTATGGAACTTTATCTCTGCTCATTTCTCCATGGTCTACTGGGTCAAAGGCGATATTTATAAAAATGAACCTTTGGCTTTCTTATTGGAAGACAGCCAAATCAAAGAAACGATCGAACCTTACTATATGGCACGCATCGTTGACGTAACAGAGTTTTTGAAAAAATTCCCCTTTAAAGCATTCGATCAGCCTTTTCATTTCGTTGTCTCCGATCCTGTTGCTGAATGGAATAATGGTATTTTTGGATTGAACTATGCTAAAGGTGAAGTCATCGTTTCGAATGATCCGATCGGAAAAGCGGTCCAATTAGATATCCAAACGTTAACTTGCGTACTGATGAATTATCGAAGACCTGCGTATTTGGCTCGAATCGAGCGTCTCCATACCGATTCGGATACGTTACAGTTATTGGAGACTATTATTCCTGATATGGAAGCTTATTTTGGCGACTATTTTTAATCATGTTGATAAATGAAGGAGAATGAAAATGAATATTTACTTTGCAGCCCCCCTCTTTGCTAAAAGTGATCTGCTTTATAATGCCGATCTAGTCAATCAAATCCGAAGCACCTATCCACAAGCAGATATCTATTTGCCACAAGAAAATGCATCCATTAATGATAAGTCTGCTTATGCTGATAGTAAAATGATAGCTCAAGCTGATACAGAAAAAGTATTGGAAAGTGACCTAATGATTGCATTATTAGATGGTCTAACGATCGATCCAGGCGTAGCTTCAGAAATCGGCGTGGCTTTTGCCAAAGAAATCCCTGTCTTAGGGCTATATACAGACAGTCGCCAACAAGGAGCAGATAATCAGCAAAAGATTACTGCACTGAAAACTGTAGCCGAAAATCAATTTCATTATTTGAATCTCTATACAGTCGGTTTGATCAAACTGAATGGAGAGATCTATTCTTCAGAAACTGCTTTACTAGAAGGCTTGGCTGCCTATCTCGGGGAGGAACAATAAATGGGTGATAATTATAAACGTTTATTAAAACTATTTACACTATTTGGCTTCCTTGTTTTCGCATTTTCTGTTTGGGAATTCTTTCAAGGTGTCTATCCTAAACAGCAAGCACTGATTTTTCTAGTTCAAGCATTACTAGGTATTTTGTTGATCTATGTACCTGAATTCAGTAAAAAGCTGTTCCGTATTCAACTTCCCAATGCGACTATTTACTTTTATTGGTTCTTTCTGTTGATCTCGGTCTTTATGGGAACGATTTTGCATCTGATTGAAATTATTTCCTTCTGGGATAAAGTACTGCACACAGTTAGTCCGATGGTTCTGACAGCAGTTGGTTATGGGCTGATCTGTATGTTCCTAAAAGATGTTCCAGTACGAGAAGTTTCTCCATGGCTTTTTCTTCTGATGGGATTTGCTTTTGCAGGCCTGTGTGGTGTTTTTTGGGAGTTCTGGGAGTTTATCTGCGATTCGCTTGGTGGAATGAATCTGCAGCGCTATGCGACGCTAGAAGGCACCCCATTCATTGGCCGCGAGGCATTGATGGATACGATGGGTGATCTTTTGACCAACACGATCGGAGCTGTATTGATGGGATTGATTGCTTACTTCCAAGGGCGAGGCAAGCCTGATTATTTTGAAAGCTATCGTATCAAAAAAATTGAACAGTGATTTTTATCAACTGTCTGAACTAATAAAATTAGTTCAGACAGTTTTTTTATCCTAATGATTTCGCAAAAACTAATTTTGACAATGATCTTTTTTTAGCAAAAATCTCCCAAATTCATTGAACCCGCTTTCATTAATAAAGGAATAAACGTTATTTAATAATTTATGTTATTGGACGAGTCCTCTTTATACCAATAATTGCAAAAAGAATTGCCTGAAATGCAGTGTATTTGATTTCACGATTCTCAAAAGGTCTGTTATAATATTTAACAATAAGTCGACCTGGAAGTCAGTAAGGAGATCGCCATGATTTTGACGGTATTTTTTCTTTTGTGCTGCATGATCTTTTCATCTATTACCTATGCCTTTTCTAAAGATGCACGAAAATTCGTCCAACCCCTGCCTATTAAAATCATTTTCATTGCTTCTGCGGCGATTGCCGTTTGGACAATGTTCTTTTCCGTGATTGCGCTAGTAGCTTGGGTCGTTTAAAAAAGCATTCTTGCATGTTTCGAGTGAAGACTCGCTCCTGTGCAAGAATGCTTTTTTACTGTGCTTTTAAAATAATGAAATTTCACTTAATGGCCAGTAACGCAAGATAACTTTTCCTTGCATTTGATCGGCATCCACCACACCGAAAGAACGGCTATCTCTTGAAATCAGACGATTGTCTCCCATAACAAAATATTTTCCCTTAGGGACGGTAATAGAGAAATCTTCAGTGAATTGGGTTGCACTGGCCGCGATTTGCTGGAATAATTCCCGGTAGCTATATTCCTTTTGCAACTGATCATCCGCAAATTGCTTCTTAAAATCTTCTAAGTATTCTTCGTGATACTCTTTGCCATTGATTGTCAGGACGTCATTTTTCATCTCGATTTTATCTCCAGGCAAACCAATTAGGCGTTTCACCGCAATTTTACTGGTATCATCCGGTTCTACGCAAATAATCACGTCTTGCCGCTGATAACTTGAAATCTTGGAAGCAATCAAGCGTTGCCCATCAGCCAAAGTCGGATCCATTGAATGCCCGCTGACTTTGACAGGCGTTAAAATAAACAATCGAACGACAACAATCACCACAATAAAAGCGAGAATAAACCAATTCTCTTTTAAAAATTTCTGCATCTTATTTTATTTGCTCCTTCAACTATTTTCTCAGTAGATCCTTTATTAGAAAATAGACCTGCGTTTTGCGTTTACTTCTCAATCTTACGTTTAATTTGCCTTTTCGGCAAGTAAAATCTTTTTACGAAAGTTTTTTTTTACGAGAAATTTACCAATCTTTGTTTAATAAAAAGAAAGTTCTTAAACCACATTGACGTAGCATAATAACATGATGATTTTTTTATTCAAAAGAAAAAACCTGAAAAATAGCGGAATAGGCAGAAGACTTTATTCAGGTCTTTCCCACAGTATCATTCCGTCTATCATTCAGGTAATTCAAGGGGTATTTTTCTCGTTTAAGTTAGATGACTAAGAAATCTCTTATTCACTTATCGGTGTATTTTCAAAAACAAGCTGGTCTTTCAACACTTCTATCGTCACTTTTGTTTTCGGCAGAACACGTCCTGCAACGATTTCTTTAGCCAGAGGTGTTTCTACCTCCCGTGTAATGAAACGTCGCAATGGTCTTGCGCCATAAGCGGGTTCGTACGAATGCTCTGCGATCCATTTTTTGGCTTCTTCTGTAATGGATAATTGAATGTCTTGATTTTCCAATCGTTGAGACAATTGAGCAATAATTTTATCCACGATACCTGTAACATTGGCTAGGCTTAGTGGCGTGAACAAAATTGTATCATCGATACGGTTCAAGAACTCTGGTTTAAAATGACCGCGTAATAGCGAACGAACATTTTCAGCCACCGATTCTGGAATCGTTCCTTCCCCAGTCACACCATCTAATAGTATTTGCGAGCCAATATTGCTCGTCATGATCAAGACCGTGTTCTTGAAATCTACTACTCGACCTTTTGAATCCGTCAATCGGCCGTCATCCAATACTTGCAATAAAATATTGAAAACATCTGGATGGGCTTTTTCGATCTCATCCAATAAGACGATCGTATAAGGGTTACGGCGAACAGCTTCTGTCAGTTGGCCACCTTCTTCAAAACCAACATAACCTGGAGGTGCTCCGACTAAACGTGACACAGAATGTTTCTCCATGTACTCACTCATGTCAATCCGCACCATATGATCTTCTGAATCAAACAGATTGACGGCTAACGCTTTGGCTAACTCGGTCTTACCGACTCCTGTTGGCCCTAAGAATAGGAAAGAACCTAATGGTCGATTTGGATCTTGGAGACCTGCACGGGAACGGATCACCGCATCACTTACTGCATCGACTGCCTCGTCTTGGCCAATCACGCGTTGATGGAGTGTTTCATTCAATTTCAGTAGTTTTTCCCGTTCGCCTTCTACCAATTTCGCAACCGGAATGCCTGTTAGGCGACCAACAACTAGTGCAATTTCGTTTTCAGTCACAGATTCTTGCACCATTCGAACGCCTTCCGCTTGGTTTTTTGCTTCCAATTCGGCAAGTTCTTTTTCTAATTGCGGAATCGTTCCATGGCGTAAAACAGCAGCGCGCTCTAAATCATAATTATTTTCAGCATCTTCTAATTCATGTTTGGCTTTGTCGATTTCTGCCCGTTTATTGGAAACCGCATTGACTTCATCTTTCTCAGTTTCCCATTGCATCTTCATGGTATTGGCTTCTTCCCGCAAATCAGCTAATTCTTCTTGCAGGTTTGCCAACCGTTTTTTAGAAGCATCATCCGTTTCTTTTTTCAATGCGGCTTCTTCAATTTCCAGCTGCATCAATCGTCGAGTGACTTGATCAAGTTCAGTTGGCATTGAATTCATTTCTACGCGGATCGTTGCACTCGCTTCATCAATCAGATCGATTGCTTTATCCGGTAAAAAGCGATCTGTGATATAACGATCGGATAATGTCGCTGCAGCAACTAGTGCATTGTCATGAATGTTGACCCCGTGATGGATCTCAAAGCGTTCTTTTAGTCCCCGCAAGATCGAGATGGTATCTTCAACCGTTGGTTCCTTGACTAAAACTTTTTGGAAACGACGTTCCAAAGCTTTATCTTTTTCCATATATTGACGGTATTCGTCCAATGTTGTTGCACCGATCGTATGAAGTTCGCCACGAGCCAGCATTGGTTTTAGTAAATTACCAGCATCCATGCTGCCTTCCGTTTTGCCGGCACCCACGATATTGTGGATCTCATCAATAAATAAGATGATCCGTCCTTCAGATTTCTTGACTTCTTTCAAGACCGCCTTCAACCGTTCTTCAAATTCACCACGGAATTTTGCTCCAGCGATCAATGCGCCCATGTCTAAAGAGAAAATCGTTTTGTCTTTTAAGTTTTCCGGTACATCTTTTCTAACGATTCGTTGCGCCAGTCCTTCAACGATCGCTGTTTTACCGACACCAGGCTCTCCAATCAAAACAGGATTATTTTTGGTTTTTCTTGAAAGAATACGGATCACATCGCGGATCTCTTCATCCCGGCCAATGATCGGATCCATTTTTCCACTGCGGACTTGTTGAACGAGGTCCACACCATATTTTTCTAAGGCTTTGTATTGTTCTTCTTGGTTTTGAGATGTCACACGTTCTCCCCCTCTCAAAGATTCAATGGTTGCTTTTAATTCTTTTTCATTGATTCCTTGACCTTTTAAGTAATTGGTCAATGGATGGTTTTTTAGTTTCATTAATGCGAGTAAAACGACTTCAGTCGATAAATACTCATCATTGAACTCTTTTTTTAGTTGGTCTGCTTCAGAAAGCAAACGAAATAAGTTTTGACTCATGCTTTGTCCGTATTGAACATTGCCACCTTCAACAGATGGGATTTCATCCAATAGTCGGTCAACTTCCTTCTCGAAAGCATCGACATCAAGACCAGCGTCCGTATAAAAATTGCGGCCAAATTGATTGGCTTGCAATAAAATTTTCCATAAATGAGCGATATCTATCTCCTGATGATGGCGTGTTATCGCTACTTGTTGTGCTTCTGCAATGGCACTTTGTAAAGTTGTTGTCATTTTTTCTGGGTTCATTGTTCTACCTCCCCGTCATTTCTAGGATTTCTCCTACATTGTAGTATACCACTTTGGTCAGTAATGGTCAAAAGATATGCAAGCACTTTTTGACTTTCTTTTTTAGCAAACTATCAGCAAAAGTTGACACGAGGAAAGCTAAGATGTTATGCTTAATGAACAATTTCTACGGAGGAAAAGCAGATGTCACGCTACTATTTTAAATTTATCAGAAAATCTGCTCTTAACAAGAACACGATGAAGCATTGTTAAGAGCCTACAAGCGCCTAGCGCATCTGCTTCATCAAAGACTCGGAGTGAGGTTTCTTTCTCATGCCCTGGTTTTTGATGGATACTAAAAAGATTGTAAGCTGTAGACAATGACTGTCTATGGCTTTTTTATATGGAGGAAAATCATGTTAATACTATCAAATCTATCGCAACAATTCGGCGACAAAATCTTGTATGAAGAAGTCAGCGTTCAAATCAATCGTGGCGAGAAAGTCGGACTGATTGGACGAAACGGTGCCGGAAAAAGTACCTTGATCAAAATCATTACCGGGGAGATTCTTCCTGATGAAGGCCAGGTCACTTTCCCAAAAAATCTGAAAATGGGCTATTTGGATCAATATGTCAATGTGGACGAAACCCAAACCATTCGCGATTTCTTACGCTCAGCCTTTGCTGCTGATTTTGAAAAAGAGGCAAAAATTGCTTCACTATATGGTGAATATGCTGAAACATTGGATGATGAGTTACTTGAAAAAGCCGGTGAATTACAAAATCAATTGGATCAAGGTTCCTTCTATCAAATGGACACACTGATTGCTGACTTAGCGGAAGGTCTGGGCATTGCCATTCTTGGTATGGAGACCCCACTGGTCAATTTAAGTGGTGGGCAGCGATCAAAATTAATCTTAGCAAAAATGTTATTGGAAAAACCCGATATGCTGATCTTGGATGAACCAACCAATCACTTAGATGATGAGCACATCAAGTGGCTGGTTCAATTTCTCCAAGATTTTAATGGCACCTATTTGGTGGTTTCTCATGACCAACAGTTTCTCAACCAGATCACGACGCATATCATCGATATCGAGTTTGGCAAATTAACGAAATATACCGGCAATCTCGAAAAATCACTGAAGCTCAAAGCGTTGCAAAATGAAAGTTATTTGAAACAATATGAAGCCCAACAGGCACATATCAAGAAAACGGAAGCCTATATTCGAAAATATAAAGCGGGTTCTCGTTCTACGATGGCTAAAAGCCGAGAAAAACAATTAGCGAAAATCGAACGATTAACGCCACCAACAGATGCGCCGACACCGCATATTGCTTTTCCTTATGCCCCTATCGTCACAACATTGGCGTTGGAAACAACACACTTAGAAATTGGCTATGACAAACCGCTTTTGTCACCGATCGATTTGACGATACGCTACGGTGAAAAAATCGCTATTCGCGGGTTTAATGGAATTGGGAAATCAACGTTGATCAAGACACTCTTAGGTCAGATACCGGCTATCAATGGATCGGTTTCATTTCCCCAACACACAAAATTCAATTATTTCTCGCAAGACTTAACTTGGGAACAACCATTACAAAATCCTTTGCACTATATGAGCGATAAATTTCCTAAAGCTACAATCAAAGAACTACGCCGCCAATTATCCCGTGCAGGATTGCCGAGTCAGCTGGCACAAGAAGCGCTAAAATCATTGAGTGGTGGCGAACAAACAAAAGTCAAACTTGCTGAAATGATGATGATCAAAAGCAATTTTCTTCTATTGGATGAGCCTACTAATCATATTGACCAAGCAACCAAAGATAATCTGAATGCAGCACTGGCTGATTTTCAAGGAACTGTCTTAGTGGTTTCCCACGAAGCCGATTTCTACGAAGACTTTGCAGATCGAATTATTGAATTAAGTGAATAAGTACGACACTAAAAAATCTCGAAGAAGTGCCGAAATTTCAGCGAACTAGCTGAAGTTTTTGAGGCATGCCTTCGAGATTTTTTTGATTTAGATTTAATAGGAGAAAGAAAAAGTTTCATTCCTTTGCTCACGCTTTTTCGTTCTTCAACTCTTCCAACTCAGCACTCATGGTTTTGCGTTTTTCCAAAATGACATAGACGAAACCGATCACGAATGGCCAAATAAAAGTAGCAAATCGATAAAGCAACATCGATGACGCTGCATCAACAGTTCCTACCATTGGTCCAAAAAGTAACATATAAACAAATTCAAACGAACCGATTCCAGCCGGCGTAGGAATAACACCCGATAGGATCACTGCAAAACTGACAAAAGAAAGCGTCAGTAAGAAGTCGATTTCTGGATGTTTAGGTGCCAATACTACATAAGGAATCACATACCAAGCAGCCAATTTAACGACATTCCAGAAATAGATCCGTAAAAAAGCCGTACGATCACGGAGAATCGAATAGACTGTCTCCCGTAACGAGTAAATCTGCGTATTGCAAGTATCGATGATTTTGCGCATGCTCTTACTTTTGAAAAGTTTGTCGCTGATTACCACAAAAGCGACTTGAACGTTGACACTTACAGAAAGTGCAAGTAAAAAGGCAATAATCAGAAAAGTAACGACCATACCAGCTAATATCACCCAAATCATATTTGGGGCTTTCTCAAAGAATAAAGAAAATTGAATCACTAGCCCTGCGATAGCATAAGTCAAGACCGCCAATTTATACATGACCATATGCAACGTAGTCACACCCACACCTTGTGACAATTTCAATCCATTTTTACGATAAAAATTGACTTCTGATATCAACCTCCCAGCACCAAAAGTAATAATTCGATAGAATCCAGAGTAACAAACGGTAAATAAGCCGTCTTTCGTTGTAAACTCCGGTTGAAATCCTACAGCGATCTCTTTGACGGAACGTCCTTCAATAAATAAGTAAATTGTTCCTAACGCCATCACTGCTGTAACGATCGACAGACTGGTTTGTCTTAATTCCGCCAAAATATCAGTCATAGAGCTGCGAATAAAATAGTACATCGCACCTAAGATCACGACCATTAATAGCAGGTTTAAGGCAAATTTCACTTTTGCTTTCATTTTTAACTCCTTAGGCAAACTTAATAAACAATAGAAGATCTACAATCACACCGAAAGCAAAAAAAATATAAAATTTACGTTTGCGTGTTTTATGGTGAAAAACGCGTTGCGCGATCAATCCACCGATTCCGCCGCCAATCAATCCCATAAACAACAGATTCCATTCAGGGACACGCCATTTTTTTCTTACGGCTTGGTATTTATCATACCCCATCAAGCCAAAAAGATAAAGATTCGCTATAAGTAAATAAAACCACAATGGATTTTGTATAAATTCTGTCATCATTTCTCCCCTGGTTGATATTATTTAGCATCCAAGTCTTCTTCTTGAACACGGACACGAAGGGCCTGTTTCATCACCTTCATTTTAACAGGCAAATTATCTGTCGGATCGCCATCAGTTCGTGTATAAACAGTTTTTTCCTGAGCACGAATCTCAATTTCATTTGCAGTAAAGTACTCGACACCTGGCACTTTCGCAATACGACCACGTATGATCCGGGGCAAATAAATAATGAATTCCAATAGATTGAGTTTTGGCAATAAAATCATGTGAAACAGCCCGTCATCTGGTCGTGCCAACTCATCGAAATTGGTAAATCCGCCAGCTGAATTGGACATGACTACTGTTAACAATTGACTCTTGCCACGCCAGCGTTTTCCGTCTGCAATAATTTCTAATTTGTATTGTTTCTTTTTGAATAAATAATGGAAAAACCGCTTGGTAAAAGCGAGTGGTCCGAACTGTTGTTTTTCTTCTTGCGAAGTAGCCGCTGCCGTATCGGCCAGCAATCCGATGGTCATCGTCGAGATCATCATGGAGTCATTGACCAATCCATAATCAATTTGTCGATCAGTCCCATTCAATATCGTTTCAAATGCTTCTTCAGGTTTGAGAGGAATCCCTAACATACGGGCAAAGTTATTGACCGTTCCGCCTGGAATAATTGCCACTGTCAGCTTATCTAACTGATCCACAAATGTTTGCAGCGCATGATGGATTGTACCGTCTCCACCAATGATTGCAATCGTATCGATTTGGTGTTCTTTCGCATTTTTTTGGATTGTTTCCGGCTCAATATCAGGATTGGAAGGTTGCAAGACTGCTTCACTTTTAGGATCATGTTCTTCTAGATAGTTCTTAAAAGACTCTGCAGTATCCTTGGCATCGCTTTTACCAGCCGTATCATTATATAAAACCATGATCTTCATATTTTTCACTTCCTAAATAAAATAGGGCTGCGAATGGTGCAGACTTCTGCATCAAGTCTCAGCCCATTATTCAACTCATTTTTCATTATCAAGCGATATTTTTCCACTTGAAAACGAAACAAAATAAAGTTCTACTGTGCGTTTTTTTCGGCAATCTTCACGATTACATCAGTTGCTTTTTTCATTGATTCCAAGGAAACAAATTCATAGCGTCCATGCATATTTTCACCACCGGCAAAAATATTTGGTGTCGGAATCCCTAAATAAGAGATCTTCGATCCATCTGTTCCGCCTCGAACTGGTTCGATCACTGGCTCGATACCCAGATCTTCCATTGCAGACTTAGCTAACTCAATAATACTCATGTCTTTTTCAATGATTTCTTTCATGTTGTAATATTGATCATATAAATCCATTTGGATTCTTGCTTCGTCAAATTGAGCATTCATTTTTTCTTGGATTGTAAGCAATTGTTTTTTACGATTTTCAAACGTTTCACGATCATGATCACGAATGATATACGCCATTTTTGCTTCTTCGACGGTTCCATTCAACGCCATCAGATGGAAAAACCCTTCAGCACCATCTGTTTTTTCCGGCACTTGATCTTTTGGCAATTGATTATGAAAATCAATCGCCAATTGCAAAGCATTGATCATCGTATCTTTTGCGGTTCCTGGGTGCACATTTTTCCCTTGGATCGTCAGTTCAGCTTGTGCAGCATTGAAAGTTTCATATTGCAACTCACCCACTGGACCGCCATCCATGGTATAAGCAAAATCAACATTGAAATCAGCCACATCAAATTTATCAGCCCCCACCCCAATTTCTTCATCTGGTCCAAAGGCGATTTTGATTTCTCCGTGTTTGATTTCAGGATGGTTAAGCAAAATTTCCATCGCCGTCAAAATCTCTGCGATACCTGCTTTGTCATCGGCTCCTAAAAGCGTGCTGCCATCTGTCGTAATCAATGTTTCTCCACGATAATTTTTCAAATTAGGAAAGTCTTTGATATTCAGTGTAAATTTGCCCTCTTTATCCAATTTGATCGTTGACTCACCGTCATAGTTTTCAATAATTTGGGGATCCACATTCACCGCGTTAAAATCCGCCGTATCCATATGTGCGATAAATCCAATGGAACGAACTGGTTCGGAAACATTACTTGGTAACGTACCAATCACAAAACCATTTTCCTCATTATAATGGACATCATGAAGTCCTAATTCTTCCATTTCTTTTTGCAATGTCTTGGCAAACGCCACTTGCGTTTGTGTGGAGGGTGTTGTTTGGCTTGTCGCATCAGAACGAGTTTCCGTCTTTACATATCTTAAAAAACGCGGTAATAAATTTTCGTACATAATTGATCACTCCTATTTATATTGGAATGGATTTGTGGAAGTCTCTGAAGGAATAAAGTCTACCTGCCAACCTTCTTCCGCTTTCCATTCATTGAATTTTTTGATAAAACGAGGGATACATTCCCGTTCAATGTTATGACCTGGATCGATTGCCGTCAAGCTGTTTGCTTGTATATCATGAGCGGTGTGATAACTGATGTCTCCAGTAATATACACATCTGCTTTGGCCTTCACGGCTTCTTGATAAAACTGTTCGCCACTGCCGCCGCATATAGCAATCCGTTGAACGTTTTGCCGCTTTGCTTTTGGTTCGATCAAACGCAACCCCTCTAACTGAAAAACACTTTTGATTTCATCGATGAAATCTTCCAACAAAACAGGTGCTTTTAATTGACCTACTCGCCCGATCCCATAATGCTGAGACAAGTTATCCAAGGAATAAAGGTCATAGGCGGGTTCTTCATAGGGATGCGCCTCAACCATCGCTTGCAACACCTTTTCGGTGATGGTTTCTGGGAAAATCACTTCGATTTTTGCTTCTTGTACCGACTCTTCTTCCCCAATTTCACCAATCGCAGGATGCGCATCCTCTTGAGGAGTAAAACGGCCGGTACCAATCAGTGAATAGCTGGTGTTTTGATAATTGCCTTGCTGTCCAGCTCCAGCTTTTCCTAAAGCTTTCCTCATTGATGCGCCTTGCTCAATTGGAACAAAAACAGCCAATTTTTTCATTTTGATTGTATGGGTGGGAACGAGATACGTGGTTTCTTCTATTCCAAGCATTTCACAAAACCAGTCATTCAGCCCATCATGAATAATATCCATATTCGTATGCGCAGCATAGACTGAAATATTATGTTTGATCAGATCCATATACATTTTTTGTTGCGGATCATCGGCTCTCAAACGACGTATGGAACGAAAAATCGGTGGATGTTTGGCAACAATGAAGTCTACTTGTTTTTCAATTGCTTCTGCAACGACTTCTGGACGAACATCTAGTGTCATCATTACCCGTTGGATCTCGTTGTCCAACGTTCCGATATGCAATCCCACTGGATCACCATCTTCTGCTAACCATTGCGGACAATATCTTTCGAAACGTTCAATAAACGTTCTAGCTAACATTATTCCAGCACCTCCTTGATCCAATCAATCTGTTCGTTTAACTCACTTATTTTATCTTGAGGAGGAATTGCCGCTTTCTCTAGTTCTTGCAAAACGATTTCTCGCTGCTGCAATTCATGGGCCCATTTTTTATAAAAAACGAGATTTTTTTCTTTCAATAAACACGGGCCAAAAAATAATTCTTGTGGTGTATAGATTTTACTGCCTTCTTCAGCTACGATGATTTCGTAGTTTTTATGGTTTTCTTCAATCAGTTCTTCGTGTAAAATCATGTAATTATTCTCTTGAAGCCATTCTCGCAAAGTTCGCTCCCCCACATTGGGTTGCAAGACAAGGCGCTCCTTCCCAGTAATTTTCTGCTGAGATTTTCCATTTTCTAAAATTGTTCGAATCAAAGTGCCACCCATACCAGCAATAACCACCGTATCAATCTGATCATCAGGTTGGATTGCAGCTAACCCATCTGCTAAGCGAACAGTGATTTTGTCGCTCAAGCCATTTTTTTCGACTTGCCGTGAAGCAGATTCGAATGGTCCTTTTACAACTTCACCTGCTACTGCATACTGAATTTTATTTTGTAGCATCAATGCCACGGGTAAATAGGCATGATCTGATCCAATATCTGCCAAGCGGGCTTGATCCGGAATCTGTTCGCCAACACGAGTCAATCGCAGGGATAATGATTGTTCGTTCATAACGTCACTCCTTCAGAAATAGTATATCATTCTTTATTGCATTTTAAAGGGAGAGTTTTTACTCCTTTTATTTACGGCTTTACTTCGCCTAGAGTTGCTTTTGCACTTTTCGTAAAGAAAACTTGCATATCTTGCTTTTCAAACCAATCGTTGTGGTTCATACGAAGGTTACTACTCTCCCTTCGGTCGCCTAGTACTGCTCATCATCTGCTCTGTCTTGCTTCGCAAGCCAATCGCAGTGATTCGCAGCAAAACGCGTTGTCCGTTGGGACAACGCGTGGGGTTATTGCACGATTTCAACTGTTTTGATTGAATTTCCTGGAACTTGAGGTGGGATTGACATAGTCATTACTGGCAAGCCTGACAATGTGACTTGGACCGTTGTTCCTTTGGTCAACTCAGAAACTTGACCTTCAAATGATTCTTGCGGTGCGTGTAGGATCACGCCGTCTGTTTGAAAGTTAGGAACAATCGTTTCTTGATCGTCGACTGCTTCGATATCATTTAGAAAAATCTGTATCGTTTCGTTGTCGCCAGCTGTTGCATTTTCTTGAAGAACTCCTGTAAAAATAGTCGTTGCCTCGCTTTCGACAGTGCTATTTGTCGTGCTTTCATCGTTTTTAGTTGTTTCACTCATCGAATCATTATCTGACGGCGAACCGCAGGAAGCTAATAATAAGGTTGTCAAAGCCAAACCTAAAATCGTCAATTTCTTCATAAGAAGTTCTCCTCTCTTCTATATTTCCGAATTCCGGCGATTTTTGCCAGTCATTTGGATCTCTTTTGTCAAGTAACGAATTCGTTCCATGATCCGCTTGGCTTTCAATGGCTCTGATTCTCCACGTTGAGTAACGGATAGATGCTTCTCTAACTCTTGCATGGAAAAGTTGGAGGAAAAGAACGTTGGCAGTTGTTCTTGCATCCGATATTGCAGAATGACACCAAAGACTTCATCACGGATCCAGCTGCTCATGGCATCTGCACCAATATCATCCATCATTAGGATGGGGGCTTTTTTAACTGCATTGAGTTTGTCGCCAACCAAGTCTTTGCCGATTGCTTGTTTCATTTCGACAGCAAATGTCGGGAAGTGAACAAGGGTCGTCGTATAACCTGCTTCCGCAAGGTCCCGGGCAATTGCCCCTAGTAAATAAGTTTTGCCGATCCCAAAACTACCCACCAGATATAATCCTTTGTGAAAAGCCCTTGGATCGTTTTTTAGGTTTTCAATAAACTCGACTGCAGCCATCAAAGCTTCGCCCCGGCCGGGAGTACTTTCATACTGAGCAAAATTGGACTCTTGAATATCTTTCGGCATATCCATTGCTTTGATGCGACTACGGATCTCTTCTTGTCGTTGATGCGCTAAAAGCTCTTGCGTGGGCACATAAGTGACATCGATAAAATGAAAGTTCAACGCTAGTCGTGGCTCATATCCAGGTGCAATCATCGTAGGGTCATTCAAACGAAACTTTCGTTTTTCTTGAACAAATTCATAGAGTTTCGCATAACTTTTTTGGATATCTGCATCTGTCAGTTCCTCCCGATGTTCTGAAATGAATTCTTTGACATCCGGATCTTTCAATACGTCCCCCATCATTTCTGAGAAACGATCGCGATAGTTTCGTTTGTCTAAAATTTTTGATAGATTCTTCCCAACATCTTCCATTAATTGTCACCTGCTTTCTTTTGCAAGTAGGCTTGCAGTTTTTTGTCGATCTCTGCCTGACGTTCTGGGGATAATGTCGTTTCTTCAACTGGTTTTTCGGCCCAGCTTGGCAGTTTTTCTTCACGAATGATCTTTTTAGACGGGCTTTGCAGCCGTGTGCGTTTTTCTTTTGCTTCTTTAACTAAGTCCCGTACATGCTTGATCGCTTCTTCCGCGGTTTTTACTTGCAATTCAGACCATTGTGCCGCAATGTTATTGACATAACTTGCTGGCAAAGCCGCATTGTTCTTTACCACTAACACATAATGAATAAGAACATTGATCACACTATTGGATAATGGCGAGCGTTCCACTAAGCTTTTTAGCAGCCATTGTTCGGAGTCTGTGACAAAGCTCTTTTTTTCAGCTTTGATTGCTTTCAAGAATGCCATCGGCGCATTATTCTCACTTTCGCGGATCAATGCTAGATCGTTATCACTATACCCATTTTGTTTTAATGTATTAAATCGTCGGATCTCTTCATCTGAAGTGGGATCCACTTTATTTACAGTTTTGGTAAAACGCGTCCGTGCTTTTTGTAAAATCAATTGTTCTAATGCCTTCTGATCGATTTTTCCAGTAGTTAAAGAAACCGAATCTGTCATCAGATCCAACAGCTCCATCACATCATAGCCGTATAATGAATGGTATAGGAGTAGTTTTTGCCGAAAATCTTTATCGAAATTGTCTGCACGGATGTAGCGGCGTTGTGCTTCATAAAGAAGAAAATCCCAATCTAGTTGTTGTTCATCTAACACCAGTCTGCTTTGAGTGTCTTGGAATTTGCCATTGACTTCCTGTAATTCCTCTTCATTGGCTGCAAATTGTTGTGTATCCAAGCGATAAGCATCCATAAAAGAAGCCGTAACTTCTTGATAGCCTTCTGCTTGCCATTTTGCTGGTTGGAACAATGAAACAAGTTGTCGAAACTTTCGCTCGCCAACATGGTTAAGCAATAAGAAACTATAGAGTTCATCTTGAAAGAAATCGCTCGCATGAACTGGCTCTTGCAGGTGATACAAAAATGTGATTCCTAACTCGTCATCTTCTTTTTCAAACGTTTTGAGTAAGCCGATTCCTTCTAACTTATTTCGTGCTTGAATAAAACGCTGTAACCCTACATTCATCGCATTCAAAATATCTAGATGAATAAACTCACTTTCTTGCGGATCCTGCTGATCCGCAGTCAGTGTCAGATAGAGTGCTAAGGCATCACTTTCGATGATTGGCTGATAAAGATGAATCAGCGCATCCTTCCCTTCAGTTGTTAGTGGACGACTTTTGAAGACACGATACAATTGATTTGGTAATATGTTGCCCACCATTCAGGGACCTCCTATTCTTCTTGATTCTCTGCTGTTTCTTGCGGATCACTTGGTTCTTTTGCCTTTTCAACGATGTCCTGCAATTCTTTTAAGAAGACTGACATATCTTTGAATTGGCGGTAGACACTAGCAAACCGAATGTAAGCAATCTCATCTAAGTCGACTAGATCTTCCATGACATATTCGCCAATCATCGTTGTCGAAACTTCATTTTCACCTAGTGCTCGCACACGATTCTCCACATGATCAACAATTTTTTCCATTTGTTCCATTGTAACGGGTCTTTTTTCAGCAGAGCGTATCAACCCTCTTAATATCTTTTCACGATTAAATTCTTCACGAGCGCCATTTTTCTTAATAACTAATAATGGTGCTTCTTCAATTCGTTCAAATGTGGTAAATCGATAACCACAGTTTTCACATTCGCGGCGGCGGCGAATCACGCGACCATCGTCGGCTTGGCGGCTATCAATCACTCGAGAATTGTTATGATGACATTTTGGACATTGCATAGTTCCACCCCGTTCTCTCTTCCGTGTCTCGAATGATGGCGAGACAGCGATGATTTATATGCTTAATTATAACATGAAATTCTTTTATCTAATAGGTAAAGTCTTTCAAGCGAAAGAAATATTACAAATTTTAAATAATGTGACGGGTGTTTTTTTAGCCACAAAAGAAAAACGACAGAATCAATTCTGTCGTTCTCCTCCTTATCTCATTTGTAACAGTGACACAAACTCATCCAGAGTTTCCCGTTGTTCCATTTGTTGGTTGCATTGCTCACTGTCGCGACAAATGTAATTTCCTCGTTTGGTGTATGTTCCATCGCCACCACTTTTTGTCAACGATAAAAACATGGAGACAGTAGACTCATGCTGACATAAAGGACAGATTCCTTTTTTTACTTCTGTAGATAAATGACCATAGATTCCTTGGTAGCCTTTTTGAGTATTTACGATCATAAATTTACTTTGACTGCCGATGTCATCCCAAGCCAAATACGTATAATCACGAAGGTCTGTTTGGGAAAAATCAGGTACTTTTAATTTTTTTACTTTACGAAACAGTTTCTCTGTTTGTTTGACTGAAGGCACTTGAAAAGGTCGGACATTCTTTTTTAGTGCTTCAAGAATGGTCAAGCTCTTTGACATCGTCAAAGATGAATCAAAAAATTGACGAATCAGAGACTGTGCTTCTTTGTCCTCCTCAGAAAAAAATGGTTGAATGGCTTCTTTAGTTAACATTTCAACTGTGCGAATCGTATGGCGATCATTAACAGACTGATAAGTCCGAACTAATTGTTGGACTTGATGTTTGATGAAATGAAATTGATAGGGTTCAATGGTGGTCATAATAGATATCGATCCTCTCTTTAATGAAAAAACAAAAGATATTACTGATAAATTCCTCTGACCACAGTCAAGGACAATGCAGAATTCAGCATTTGTTGACCACCTCCTGGACTTCCCTTTTTTTGTGGAAAGTCATTGGCTATTATAGTTTTTCCTTCAGGGGTTGTCAATCATTGTCCGCAGACAGCATTCTTTTCTTGTCAAAGTGGAATTATTGATACCTTTTAAAACAGGATTTCCTTCTTTTTTATCTATTTATATTGATTGACGAATATGGTTTATCATAAAAAAAACTCCAGATCCTGTCTAGAGTTTTTCTTCGATTCCTGTATAATGTTTCAAATGATCAGCATCCCGTCGTTCGGTTGAAGAGATCTTTGCAGCATCTGTGTCTTCATTTTCGTTTAGCAATCGGTCCCGACCAAGTGTTTCTGATGTTTTATCACCTGGTTGAGCATCTAATTCATCATGCCGATCCTCAATTTCGTCTACCTGTTGTTGACGGTGATCTTTTTTGGCTTTTGCTTCATTTGCCTGTTCTTTTCCTTCTTGTTCCATTTTTTCATTATTGATCCATTCACCAATTTTTTCTTTTGCAGAACCAACAATTACATCTTTTTCGTCTTTCAATGATCCCATGATGATTCCTCCTTTTTTATTAGCATAGCAAGAATTTCTTCGATTGACAAAAGATACGTATGCGCTTCATTTAAAGATATGGTATACTGAATCAAATTTTCAGAATATTCTTTGACAAGGAGCAGTTTATGGACATCTTAAATTTTGAAGACATCCAGTTGGTTCGCAAGCAAACTGTTTTGTTGCAAGACATCAACTGGCAAATTGCTAAAAATCAGCATTGGGCACTTTTAGGATTAAATGGTGCTGGCAAAACACTTTTATTACAACTGATCATTGGGATGATCTGGCCGACTTCTGGCAAACGGCAAGTCCTAGGTCAAGTCTACGGAAAAACATCTGTGCCAGACCTTCAACGCAGAATTGGTTGGATAAGTGCGACCTTGCAAGAGAAGATTCCTGCTCAGGAGCTCTCAGAAATGGTCGTTCTATCGGGAAAATATGCTAGTATCGGTATTTATGAAGACTACCAAATGAAAGACTTGAACCAAGCTATTGCCATTCTTTGTTCAACTGGCGGCAGTCAACTGATTGGCCAGCCATTTCATCAGTTATCTCAAGGGGAACGTCAATTAGTCTTAATCAGCCGCGCTTTGATGGCAAATCCCGAATTGTTGATTTTAGATGAACCTTGTAATGGATTGGATCTTTTTGCTCGAGAAGAATTGCTAAGTCGAATTGGCGAGATGGCGCACAAGGAATCACCTACGTTGATTTATGTGACCCACCATACAGAAGAGATTTTACCGATTTTTGACCATATCATGATGCTGAAAAATGGTAAAATCCACGCTTCTGGCAAGCGCCAGCAAATTTTTAACGAAAAAACGTTATCTGCTTTTTATGGGAAACCTGTTTTTTTCCATGAAGTCACTTCCGATCGTCTGGCAGTTTTACCAAAAAGCAACTCACTAAACAAAAAATGAAACAAAAAAAGAGACAGCGACAACCAAAGCCTCTTTCCAGATATCCTTTCTAACTTCAGTTTCCAGCAAACGACAAAATAATGCGTCAACTGTTAGCTTTTCAGAAATAAAGGGGGCTCCTTTGTGCCGGTGTCTCTGTCTTAATTCTTTCTTTTAGCAAGCCATTCTTGTACTTGCGTCTTAACTTCTTCAATGGTTCCTTGATTGTCAAAGAGGATATCTGCCCGTTTGCGCTTCTCTTCTATTGGCATTTGACTATTGATACGTTGTTGGGCTTCGATGCTGGTTAAATGGTCTCGCTTCATCAGTCGCTGCAACTGGATCGATTCCGGAAGATAGACCACCGCTACTTGATCTAGCAGGGATTCATAACCAGTTTCGTATAACAAAGGAATATCTACGATCACAAGATCAGCTTTTGCTTTCATGACTTCAATCTGTCGTAGGATTTCTTTACGGATAAAGGGTCCTAATGTGCGGTTCAGCAATTCCCGTTTATTGTCATCCGCAAAAATGATTTTTCCTAATTTTTTCCGAGCTAGTGTCCCATCGGGATTGATGACCTCTGGCCCAAAAACAGTTTCGATTTTTTCAAGCCCTGGCATCCCTGGCTCCACCACTTCGCGAGCAACGATATCAGCATCGATGATTGGGATACCAGCTTCTTCAAAGCACTTGACAACGGTACTCTTGCCAGTAGCAATCCCGCCCGTTACACCTACAACCAAGCTCATCTTTCTGTCCCCGCGTGTAATTGCTGGCAGAATGGACAATAGTGGGTCCCTCGTTGTGCAACTTTTGTTTTTACGATCGGGGTACCACAGCGGACACAAGGATTGCCGGTTTGACCATAAACGTGTAGAGAGACTTGGAAATGCCCCGCTTCGCCTAACGCATTCAAATAGGTCCGAATCGTTGTGCCTCCTGCCTCCACTGCTCGGGCTAAGACATCAATGATCGCCCGATGCAACAAGTTAATTTCGGCTTCATTCAGTGTCGCTGCCGATTGCTCGGGATGAATCTTTGCTTCCCATAAAGCCTCATCCACATAGATATTGCCTAAACCTGTCACAAGCTTTTGATCTAAAAGCAGCGGCTTGATGGCTTTTTTTGATTTCTTTAGGTCACGAGTAAAGTCTGTCAACAGAAACAGTTCCGGCAATGGTTCCGGCCCCAACTGCATGATTCCTTTATACGTACTGCTCTGGTCTTTTTCAACTAAAGTCATACGTCCAAATTTTCGCACGTCCCGATAATGCAATTCACTGCCATCAGTGAATTGAAAAATCACATGCGTGTGTTTGTCCGGCACCCCTTCTTTTTCAAAAAATTCATACTTGCCTTCCATGCGTAAATGGGAAATCAGATCATAATCGGTCAATTTGAAAATCAAGAATTTGCCTCGACGATCAAAAGCTTGAAATTGTTGTCCTTTTAGCATCGCTGCAAAAATCGGTACTTCTGGAGATTCAATGATCCGGGGCCAACGAATCTCCATTTCTTTGATCGTTTTATTTAAAATCAGTTTCTCTAGTCCTCTGCGAACTGTTTCCACTTCTGGTAATTCCGGCACAACATTTCACCTCATTTATTTTGCTTCATACCACGTTTTGCCCCAGTTACTATCTGTCAACAATGGCACATGCAGTGAAACAGCATTTTCCATGACTTCTTTGACAAGAGCATCTAAGCGTTCTAATTCATCTTCTGGTACTTCGAAGACAAGTTCATCGTGGACTTGTAAAAGCATCGTTGCTTGTAATTTTTCATCCTTTAGACGACGATCCAAATCAATCATGGCAATTTTCAAAATATCTGCGGCACTGCCTTGGATCGGTGTATTGATTGCTGTACGTTCCGCGAATGTCCGCAAATTAAAATTGCGGGAATTGATATCTGGTAAATAGCGACGACGATGATACAATGTTTCCACATAGCCTTTGTCTTTCGCTTCACGGACAACTTCTTCCATATAAGTTTTGACCCCTGGATATTTTTCAAAGTAGGTATCAATATATTGCTGCGCCGCTTTGCGAGTGATCCCAAGATTTTGGGAGAGTCCATAATCAGAGATACCATAAACGATCCCAAAGTTGACCGCTTTTGCTTGACGTCGCATGTTTGGTGTAACTTCTTCTGGAGTGGAGATCCCAAAGACTCGCATAGCGGTACTTGAATGAATATCTTGTCCTTCTACAAAGGCCGCTTTTAAATGCTCATCATTCGAGATATGGGCTAAAACCCGCAGCTCGATCTGAGAATAATCCGAAGAATAAATGACCCAATCTTTGGCTCTTGGAACAAAGGCTTCTCGAATTTTCCGCCCTTCTTCTAATCGGATTGGGATATTCTGCAGATTTGGATCAACGGAACTCAAACGTCCAGTTTGTGTTAAAGTCTGCACGTAACGGGTATGGACTTTGCCATCTCCTTGAATCACTTTAAGCAGTCCTTCCACATAGGTGGATTGGATTTTGGCAATTTGACGATAGATCAAAATGTCTTCGACGATCGGTGCCTGTTCCTTCAACTGTTCCAAAACATCCACTGCCGTTGAATAGCCAGTCTTAGTTTTCTTGATCACTGGCAGCCCCATTTTTTCAAATAAAATCACGCCTAATTGTTTTGGCGAATTTAAATTGAATTCTTCGCCAGCTTCTTGATAAATCTTTTGTTCGATTTCATGCAAACGTTCTGCAAATTCGCCCTTCATCTGATGCAAACGAGAAGCGTCCACGCGAATCCCAGTGATTTCCATCTCTGCTAAAATTTTTGATAATGGCAATTCCATATCAGTAAAGAGTGCAGTCTGATTTTTCTCTGCTAGCTCTTTCGCCAAACGGACAGAAAGGTAGTTGATCGCCGCAACTTTTCGAGCTAAATGAGCGAAAAAGACTTCTTCATCTGCCGGTAGTCCTCGTTTCGCACCTTTGCCATAGATAGCTTCGTCCGATTGAATCGCATCAAATCCATAATGCTTAGCAACACCTGCAATATCATTATTTGAATCATTGGTATCTAGCAAGTAAGCAGCTAATAATGTATCAAAGACAATCCCTTGTGGTGCAGTCGCATAACGATTCAGCGCCACATACGTTCGTTTTGCATCATAGACTTTCTTCTGTGAAGAGGCATTTTTTAGCCAAGCAATAAAATACTCATTTTCAAAGAGATCATCTTGATTGGTCACATAAATTTTTTGCTGATTCCCCCAAGCGACACCAACGATATCTTCTAAATGATAGTTATCGCCCAGCATCTCGATATAAAGAGCCATATCCTCAGTAAACATTTCCGGAGTGACCTCTGTTACAACGTCAAAAAGAATATCTTCCATTTCTTCCGGTTCAGTCACCACATTTAATTTTTCCAAGAAAGAATTGAAGTTCATTTCTTGATAGAATGGAATCAATTTATCCAGATCTTTTCCTTCGTACTTCAATGAATCAATGGCCACATCCACTGGCGCATCCACATCGATCGTTGCCAATTTTTTTGACAAAAAGGCTGTCTCTTTATCATTGAGCAAGTTTTCTTTCATCTTGCTTGGTTTCATCTCATCGATATGCTCGTAGATTCCTTCAACTGAACCATATTCTTTCAAAAGTTTGATGGCCGTCTTTTCACCGATTTTTGTGACACCGGGAATGTTGTCAGAGGCATCTCCAGCTAATCCTTTCATGTCAATGATCTGTAATGGCGCTAAACCATCATATTTTTCTGCAACATGTTCTGGCGTATAACTTTCGATCTCGCTGACACCCTTTACTGTGATATCAACCTTCACATGGTCGGTAGCCAATTGGGTCAAATCGCGATCTCCAGATAATACCACAACATCAAATTGCTCTTTGTCAACTTTTTGTGCCAATGTGCCGATAATATCATCCGCTTCATAATTGTCCAGTTCATAATACTGAACACCTAAAGCGGTGATCAATTCGCGAATATAGGGCATTTGTTCCTTGAATTCTCCAGGCGTTTTTGAACGGCCGCCTTTATATTCCTCATACATCGCAGTCCGAAAAGTTGTTTTGCCCGCGTCGAAAGCCACCAGGACATGAGTTGGCTGTTCTTTTGCCATTACATTTTCAAACATGGTGTGAAAAGCGTAAATCGCATTGGTATGCAAACCATTGTTGTTTTTAAAACGTTCCAATGAATTGTGCAGTGCAAAAAAAGCCCGAAATGCGACACTATTTCCGTCAACTAGCAATAATTTATTTTTTGTCATTTGAATAACTCCTCACCTCAAAAGTTCTCTCTTATTCTATCAAAGAAATCCATGAAAAGCGATGGATTGCCTTTGTTCGATTAAGCCAATTGCAAAAAAAAATGCGAGTTTCCTCGCATTTCCTCATTAGTTGTTTTTACCAAAGATTCGCAAAATCGCTAAGAACAAGTTGATAAAGTCAAGATACAACTGTAATGCCATGAAGACAGCCATTCCAGTATTTGCTTGGCCATTCGTCGCTTGGTATAGATTACGGATCTGTTGGTTGTCATAGGCTGTGATTCCCATAAAGACAAATACTGTCACGATCGACAAGAAAAAGTCAACTGGACCACTATGCAAAATAAACACATTCAGCAATGTCGAAATGATGATCCCGATCAATATGCCGTAGCCGATTCGTCCCACAACACTTAAATCACGTTTTGTCATGATACCAAATGCTGACATTACGCCGAAAGTGATCGCTGCGGAAACAAATGCACCTGCGATCGATCCGAAGTCATAATACATTAGTGTAACTGACAGCGTCACCCCATTTAAAAGGGAGTAAACCAGATATCCTGCTATGGTCAGCGAAGGATTCTTTTGCGCTTTTGCGCCTAAGACCAAGACCAAAATAATTTGAAGGATCCATAACCCTGTAAAGCCTAGTGGAAAATTACGGATAAAATTCATTGTTTGTTCTGCAAATACTTGTCCGAAAAAGTAGGCAGACACTGCGCTGATTCCTAGTCCTACAGCAAAAAATAGATAGACTTTGGAATAAAAACGATTGAGCCCTTGGGCATTAACTACTTCATTGTTCATTTTCTTCACCTTCCTCTACGATTTTTGGAGGTTGGACCATCACTACTGCATCCAACACACGATCTTCTTGCGTATTGACAGCTTCAACAGAGATCGTCACTACGTCTTTCATCTTATCGACTTTGATCACTTCGAAATCGAAGGTCAACGTCTCATAATGAAAAACAGGTTCAATAAAGTTCACCGAAAAATTCACCACATGAGAACCTGGTCCTGGCAAATGTTTAGAAATCGCACTTGTAATAATCCCCATCAACATTACCGAAGGCACGATTGGCCGTTGGTATTCTGTTTTTTGGGTATAGTCATGCTGAATATAAAGCGGATTGGCATCATTTGTCAAACCGAGATACAACAAAAGCTGACAGTCTTCGATCGATTCTGTTAAAGATAACGAATCGCCTTCCTCGATTTCATCAATTTTCTTACCTAATTTTCGCGGTTTACCAATGTTCAAATTTATTTCCTCCAAAATAAATAATTTTACTCTGATTTCATTTTATCAGATGCAGATAAAAGTGCAAGTTCGTGGTGCGATGTCCCAAAAAAGCAAAAACGGGGCGCTGACTTTTGTCAAATCGATGCGAGCAATAGCAACGAAGGCTAAATAGTAGGTCTCACTGGTTGATTTTGTATCATAGTTCTGTTGACAGCCAGTGCAAATGAGATACCATTTGTTTCGTTGATCTGCTCGGGTGATTTGATTTGGTCATCGCTCCGTATTTTTTATAACACGTTTCGAGTCGTATTACTCAACAACTTTTCATAGGCTGATTCAAACTTTTGTACGTCCCCAGCACCCATGAAAATGATCACAGCATCTTGATGATCCAATAATGGTGAAACATTCTCTTCTTTGATCACTTGTCCACCCTTTTGAATCTTGTTCCCAAGATCTTCAATTTTCACATCGCCGCGAGATTCCCGAGCCGAGCCAAAGATATCGCATAGATAAACGCTATCGGCTAGATCCAATGCCTCTGCGAATTCGTCCATCAATGCAATCGTTCGGGTAAAGGTATGGGGTTGGAAAACAGCGATAATTTCTTTTTCAGGATATTTTTGGCGTGCGCCGTCAATTGTTGCTCTGATTTCTGCCGGATGATGAGCATAATCATCAACGATTGTCATATCAGCGACTTTCTTCTCACTGAAACGACGTTTAACACCAGGAAATGACAACATTTCTTCCGCAACTTCTGTCATATCCAGCCCTTCTTTATAGGCTACTGCAATGACCCCTAAAGCGTTGTTGATATTATGTTGGCCAAATGCCGGTAACACGAAATGACCGATGTTTTCGTTATGGATATAGGCATCGAACTCAGAACCTGTCGTTGTACGCTGAATGTTTTTTGCTTGTACATCATCATCATCATTCACACCATAATAATAGATCGGTACATCTGCTTCTAATTTTCTTAAATAGGCATCGTCACCAAACGCAAAGATTCCTTTTTTGACTTGCTTGGCCATCGATTGAAAAGCTGAGAAAACATCGTCGATCGATTGATAATAATCAGGGTGATCAAAATCGATATTCGTCATGATCGCATAATCTGGAGAATACGCTAAAAAGTGACGACGATATTCACAGGCTTCAAATGAGAAGAACTCTGCGTTAGGGTCTCCATGACCTGTTCCATCGCCAATCAGAAAACTAGTTGGACGAACACCGCTCAACACATGGGACAATAGACCTGTCGTACTGGTTTTACCATGAGAACCAGTGACTGCAATACTTGTGTAAGGTTGAATGAATTTACCAATAAAATCATGGTAACGCGTAATTTCTAACCCTAATTCCTTCGCACGAAGGATTTCTTCGTGGGTATCCGGAAAGGCATTTCCTTGGATAATCACCATTTCTGGCTGAATATTCTCTTTATCGAAAGGCAGTAATGTGATTCCGGCTTTTTCCAGATCACGCTGTGTAAAGAAGTACTCTTCCACATCTGAACCTTGTACATGATAGCCCTTTTCATGCAGAACCAAAGCCAATGAACTCATGCCGGAACCTTTGATTCCAACAAAATGATATACTTTGTCTTGATTTTCCATTTTTTAAAATCCTCTTTTCTCAAGTTCACATTACAATAAACGCATGTTTATTAACATTTAGATTTGTTGCACGTCCTACATTATCATACAAAATGAAAAAAATAGCAACGAGTTTTGTTTTTGGGCTTGACTTTTTGCTCAAATCGCTATTTCTTTCAAGCGTCCGCGACACTTTCCACAGCCAAAACGTTTAGTGTTCAGCCTTCTCGTTCGCTTGATCACAGCTCCACATTGTTGACACTGGTACTGATGCTTCGTATTTTTCATCATACTTGGAGCATAACGAAGTCCACCAGTAGCTGCCAAAAGAGCTTTGAATTCTGGATCTCGGTGTCGGTAGCCTTTGCCAGCTAAATGCAGATGATAGTGACACAACTCATGCTTGATGATTTGAATGAATGTATCTACACCAAATTCAGCTAATAAATGCGGATTGAAATCTAAATGATGATCGCTTAAGTGATAACGTCCACCGGTGGTCTTTAGCCGCCCATTGAAATACGCCTCATGTTGAAATGGTTTGCCAAACGATTCTAGAGAAACTTTTTCAACGAGCTGCTGCAATTCTTTGGTGGTCATTTTCCGTGTGTTGGATCAACCATTGTCAGGCTGATTCGGCCTTTCGTGGTATCGACTTGTTCAATCCAGACAGTAACGATATCTCCGACAGCGACAACGTCTTTCGGATGCTTGACAAAATTTCGGCTTAATTTTGATAAATGAACCAAACCATCTTGTTTGACACCAATATCAACAAACGCACCAAAGTCAATCACATTCCGGACAGTTCCCATCAATTCCATTCCTGGTTTAAGGTCTTCCATGCTCAGGACATCTTTACGCAATAATGGTGCCGGCATCTCATCTCGCATATCTCTTCCAGGTTGCATCAGTGATTTCAAGATATCTGTGATCGTTTCTTTTCCGATCGCTAGTTGTTTAGAAAGATCAGCAACATTTAACTGTGCGAGTCGTTCTTTGGCTTCTGCTGATTGGGCTCCTAGTTGAGTTAGTTTAACTCCAGCAACTTCTAAAATTTCTTTGGCTGCAGTATAACTTTCCGGATGGATTCCAGTGTTGTCTAAAATATTCTTCCCACCAGGGATCCGCAAAAATCCAATCGCTTGTTCATAAGCTTTAGGTCCTAAACGAGGCACCTTTTTTAATTGGCTTCTTTGCGTGAAGCTACCGTTTTCTTCTCTGTAAGCAACAATATTTTGTGCAGTCGTTTTATTCAATCCTGAGACATGCTGCAGCAGTTGAGGACTAGCAGTATTGACATCGACCCCTACTTGGTTGACGGCAGTTTCGACCACAAAATCAAGTTGGTCACTCAATCGTTTTTGTGAAACATCGTGCTGGTATTGACCAACCCCTACAGATTGAGGATCGATTTTGACCAGTTCAGCTAAAGGATCTTGGAGTCGGCGCCCGATACTAATGGCGCTGCGTTCTTCCACCTGTAGATCCGGAAATTCTTGACGGGCGATTGGGCTGGCGGAATACACGGATGCACCCGCTTCATTCACAATCACATAAAATGCTTCATGATCGATTTGTTTCAATTGTTCGGCAACGAATTGTTCTGATTCACGACTTGCCGTCCCATTCCCAATAGCGATCATTTGGACACCGTATCGATTGATCAAACGTTGCAGTGCTGGACCAGCTGCTTGGCGTTTATTCATCGGTGCCGGTTTATGAGGGTAAATAACTTCGATGGCTAATACTTTCCCAGTTTCATCAATCACAGCTAATTTACAGCCTGTTCGGTAAGCCGGGTCAAACCCTAAGACGATTTTTCCTTTTAAAGGTGGCTGCAGCAAAAGATTTCGCAAGTTTTCACCGAAGATGGCAATTGCTTGTTCATCTGCTTTCTCTGTTAATTCATTGCGGATTTCCCGCTCAATCGATGGTGCAATGAATCGTTTATAAGCATCAAGATAAGCCTCACGAACAAATGGAGTTGCTGGTGAATTGGCGAGCTTAATGAGTTGCCGTTCAAAATAATCAGTGATTTTTGACTCATCGACAACTAAGGCAACCTTTAAAACATCTTCTTTTTCACCGCGATTCGTTGCCAAAATACGATGAGAAACCATTTTATTGATGGGGTGCTGAAAATCGTAATACATTTCATAAACACCTTTCTCATCCTTTTCAGCATCGCGAAGTGTACTCGTGTAACTTCCCTTATTTGCAAAATAACTTCTGATCCAAGAACGATAGATCGGCTCATCACCAATGGTTTCAGCAATGATCTCGTGGGCACCTTGTAACGCAGATTCAGGGTCAGGGATGGCTTCATTGGTAAATTCTGCCGCTTTTGCATAGACATCTCCTGTTGTTGGAAATGCCGCTATCCAGTCAGCTAACGGCTGCAAGCCATTTTCTTTTGCAATAGTTGCTTTCGTACGCCGTTTTTGTTTGTAAGGACGATAAAGATCTTCGACCTGCTGCATTTTTGTTGCTTGCTGAATCGATTGCGCCAATTCACTAGTCAATTTTCCTTGTTCGTCGATCAACCGAGCAACTTCTTGCTTGCGTTTTTCCAAATTCTCCAGATATTGATAGCGCTCTTCAATTTCACGAATTTGTACCTCATCTAAACCGCTAGTCATTTCTTTGCGGTAGCGAGCGATAAACGGAACGGTGTTTCCTTCATGGAGCAGTTCCAGTACTTTCGTGATTTGTCGTTGATTGTAAGATGTGGTTTCCTGCATTAGTAAGTGCAACACATCATGATTTAATTCTGCCATATTCGTTCACCTTTCAATTTAACTGCTCTAAGTTTAACATAAAAAGTTTAACATAAAAAAGACACCTCAGAAAAGAGACGTAAGTAACAGGCTAAAAACAGAACATACAGAACATGAGGTGCGAAATTAAAGCTCAAGGTATAAACCAGCAAAAAACACTTCCGCTGAATCATCAGCAGGAAGTGTCATCTACATTCAAAATCTTTCTTCAACGTCCTCGAAAGCCTTAGTTATTACCAAGCATGGATGTTTCCTTTTTACTATGCGGATCCATCTTAACTAATCTGTTTGGAAATAGTTTGTATACCCTATCTTTTTCCAAGGACCTTTAGACCCAATAGTCATAATGACACATAGATTCCTCTATGATTAGAAGAGTTTTTTAAAAGTCTGGATGCCAAGGGCCAGTTAAATTTTGGTATTCAATATCTTGTACAATGCCGTCTTCATCAAAAATCACGCCGTGAACAGAACCACCAAAAACTGCCCCTCCATCGATACCAATCTTATTATCATGAAACCATAAATCCGTTGTTTCCATGTCACCATGAAGCATGGGTGTGATGGTATGCCCAAAGACGATTGTTTTTCCCGTATGATTTTCTCCAGTATGAAATGGCTCTCGGATCCAGATAAAATCATGGTCAGAAGTATCCTGCCAATGCCTCTTGGTCAAATCAACACCAGCATGAACAAAAAGATATTTTTGCCATTCATAAGAAAGCGGCCTTGCCATCAAAAACGCCACTAAGTCACGGTAGCGACTCCGGATCATTAATGCAATCTCAGTTGGCGAGTACTCTTCTGTTGCTCCCGGATGTAAAAGACTTTCCATCGTCTCCTTGCCTCCATTGCGGACATAAGCGGAATACCAGTCTTCTGGTGCGTTCAAAAATTGCAGAAAATATTCTTCATGGTTCCCGCGCAAATAAATCGCTCCTGTCTCTTCCACCAATTGTTTACCCAACAAGAGACACTCTTTACTTCGTGGCCCTCGATCATTCAAGTCCCCAATCAGAACAAGCTGATGCAGTGATGGATCGTAATCCAATAAAAGTTTTTTAAAAAGATCATACATCCCGTGGATATCACTAATGACGTAAATGAGTTTTTTCATTTGGGTTCATCCCCTTCTTTAAATTATTATAAAAAAGCCAGCGAAACTTTACAACTGTTAGCCCTTTCCTTATAATAAAACCAACTAAAGGAGCGAGAAGATGAATTGGCTGCATCAACAATGGATCCATTTTAAAAAAGACATGCGAGAAGCTTTTGATACAGGAGCTATCGCTGCACATGGTAAGAAATAGTTTGAATTTTGAACGTTAATTGATTGAATAAAAAAAAGAGAATTCTCCAGTTAAGTACTGGGAATTCTCTTTTTTTTATTTTCCAGAAACAGCAAAGTAATTACCATCTGGATCTGCAAAATTAAAGACCATTCGTTCTTCCATCTGGATCAGGTCGCCAACTTCTACATTTGTATCTAGTAATTTCTTGTAAAGCGTTGTGATATCTTCTGAAAAAAACATGATCGATGGTGAGTTCAATGCTACTTCAGGAGAATGGGCTTCAATAAAGCCTTTATCATAAAGCACAAAACGAGCATCTGATTCTCTGCTTGGTGCTATTTCAACGACAGAAGTCCCATCTGCCGTTTGCTCATCAATGATTTCAAATCCCAATGATTGCCAAAACGCAACGGATTTGGGCACGTCCTCTACATATAACATGATCTGCATTTGATTCGCAAACATATCTCTCACTCCTCTGTTGTTGATGATTCTGATGTTTCTGAGGCTTCATTTGACGTATTGAAATTCAATTGCAGACCTGGTTTGTCGGTAATGATTTCTGTTACTTCATAGGTTAAGCGTTTGATAATATCAAACAGCGGCTCCACTAAGCGGTCTGTCTCCGCTTTGCTTAAGTCTTCACCTGAACGGACTTGCCGGTTCAAGATGTGGTTGACCTGCCCTACCCGACCGGACAGCACATATTCAGGAAAAACGAGTTGAAATTCCAAGCGGGCGCCAATAATACTATTTTGTTTCATATACTCTTCATCTTGTACCTTCAACGGGGCAAAGCCAACATTCAATTTGGTTTCCATTTCTTTGTCTTTAGGCTTCATATCGAAATGATAAGCTTCGACGATTGGTTGTTGTCGTTTGATTTCCACAGTCTTCACACTCCTTGATTAAAAGTATAGCATACCGATGACATCCAGCCTACCTTCATTAAAAAAATCCAGACAAAAAGAAGCAAGATCTCCTCCATGCTAGAAAACTTGTTCCGTCGTTACAATTGGATCGTTAGGATACAATCTTGACTTGATAAATTGTTTTTCTATCTGATGGGTTCTTGCTTCTATTTCGTTAAGTAAAATTTTTTATTTAAGCGTTTTGAGATAATCTAGTGCGTCTTGCACATTTGAGACTGGTACAATCTTCATGTCAGTCCCTAGTTTCTTCGCAGCTGCTAAAGCTTCTTGATAATTTGTTTTGATCGAAGGATCAACTTCTTTTTCTTCCTTCGTGATTTCATCCTCTGGTGCAAAAAAGATTTCTACACCACTTTCACTTGCGCTTGCTACTTTTTTATCGATACCACCAATGCGGCCAACGGTTCCGTCACTGGAAATCGTTCCAGTACCGGCAATATTATGCCCTTTACGCAGGTTTTGCTGCGTCAATTGTTCGTAGATTTCTAATGTGAACATCAAGCCTGCTGATGGCCCACCGATATTTCCTGCATCAATAACAATATCTTGATCTGAACTAATTTCCGTATGGTCAACTAACGAAATGCCGATGCCGGCTTTTTTATTCGATGGCAATTCAATCAGCGATCCGGTTGCTTCTTTTTCTACATCATCTTGGAGATACGTCACTTGGATCTTATCACCGACTTTTTGACTTTGAACATAATCAATAAAATCTTGACTGTTGTCAAATCGTTTTCCATTGACAGCTACTACTGTATCACCAACAGAAATTTTTCCTTTGAAGCTAGAGTTGGATTCTACACCCATAACATAAACACCTTTATAGTT
Source organism: Enterococcus sp. AZ091 (assembly GCF_051714805.1). Classification (NCBI taxonomy): domain Bacteria; kingdom Bacillati; phylum Bacillota; class Bacilli; order Lactobacillales; family Enterococcaceae; genus Enterococcus; species Enterococcus sp. AZ091. Next base: position 2,387,677 of record NZ_JBIOSO010000001.1, read on the forward strand.
CATTGTGTAGGGAATATCTGCTAGCTTCAGTGCTTGCTCAATGGCACTATTTTGAGAGGATTCCATGTAGTAACGTTGGATCCGATTGTACTCTTCATCCGTTGCACCGCCAAAAAGTTCTTCTTCAGAAACCAAGTCTTGAAATTGATTAAATTTACTGCCAATTGCCGTAAAAACGGTTGCCTGCCGAATACCGACACTGGTCAATGAAAACGAGCCATCGTTTTGATCTTTTTGGTCATTGACTGTAATTAGTTCTTTCAAATTGATCGTTGCCCCAGGCTGTTCAATATAATAAGGGATTGGTAAAAAGGCACAGGCGGCAACTACTAATGCTGCAACAAGTAATAAGGTATATTTAACGGTTGATTTAAGATTCATGAGCATCACGCTTCTTTACGATTGCTTGGTAAATATTTGGTGGTAAATAGGCTTCCACATCGCCACCGAAATGCAAGATTTCTTTTAGCAAACTTGAACTAATATAACTGTATTTGGCATTTGCCAATAAAAAGACTGTTTCGAGCGTCGGATCTAAGTGGTGATTCATTTCCATGATATCTCGTTCGTACTCATAATCCTTGACACTCCGAATTCCTCGCAGTAAAAATTGGGCACCCATTTTTTTGGCAGCCGTAACGGTCAATTCCGTCTCTTGCGCAACAACGCGAACATTCGGGACATGCGCTAGTGCCTCAGTGATCAATTCCACTTTTTCGCCACCGGTAAAGAAGTTGACTTTACTAGTATTCACAAAGACACCAATGATCAATTCATCAAAAAGGGAAGCTCCCCGTTCGATCAGATCTACGTGACCAGCAGTCAATGGGTCGAAACTGCCCGGAAATAATGCTATTCTCTTCATCTTATCCCTCATTTCTATAAATCGTGACTGCCGTAATCCCATAAACCTGCCGTCTACTTTGGACCAATGTGCCAATCCTCTCTGGCAAATCCACTTCTTTTGCTGTTTCGCAAACAATGACCGCATGAGTTGCCATAAGATCCGCTTGTACCATTTGTTCCAGCTGCAAAACCAGCTCTTGCTTCGCATAAGGAGGATCCAAAAAAATATAGTCGAACTGCTGTTGAGTGCCCACAAAGTCTTTTAGGGCTTGTTTGGCATCCATTTTTAAAACAGTAAACTTTTCGGGCTCCTTTGTGATGCCAACATTTTCTCGAATAATCTTAATCGCTGGATAACTGCGATCGACACAGATGGCATGTGCGGCGCCGCGAGAAACAGCTTCAATAGCTAATCCGCCACTGCCCGCAAATAAATCCAATACTAAGCCGCCATCTAAATAAGGACCAATCATATTAAAAATCGATTCTTTCACTTTATCGGTGGTTGGCCGGGTATTATCCCCGCTTAAGCTCTTCAATTTTCTTCCTCGATAATCTCCTGCAACAACACGCATATGCGTTCCTCCAAAGGTTCCATAATTTCTTAAAAAAGTATTCCAGTGACCGTCATCTTTTTGAGCAACAAAAATGGGTGCGATTGGCACCCAAACTTTTGTTATACATTTTCTGCCAGTCGAATCGTCGTATTTTTTTCTTCCACATCAAATCCATCATCACTCACTTGGTATGCTGCGTCAGTGCCGATTTTTTCCGCAAAATTCATCTCAACATCTGGTCGATATGAAGGTTCCACTTGCCGTACGAAATGAAATTGTTCGATTTTATTTTTTTTCATTTCATAGTCTTCTTCATTCAAGTACATGACCACATATTTCATTTTGCGTGACACATAATGGACAAATCCGAATCTGCGTAAATTTTTTAATTGGCGTAAACTATAGACCCATACGATCAGTCCCCGTCGTTTTTGGATCTCAAACGTTTCTTTCGTCTCCTCTTGCATGACAACTTCCTCCACATGTTGATTTCGATTGAAAAAAAGGACTTCCAGCGTCCACTTTGACTTCCTCTGAGAAACAATCAGCAATCGACACTGTGATCTCATCAAGCAAGACTTGCAGCTGGTTTTCACTGTGTCGAAATTCTCCGACTTGAGGATTCAAATCAAGTGCCCTTTTGGCTTTGCGTAATGCCCGCTGCTGTTCTTTATACCCGGGAGCAAACGTGCCATAAGCAGCTATTTTTTCAAAATCGGTCTTTTTATGTACAAATGAATCAATTAATCCCAATACTTCTTGGTCTTGGTACATCGCCTTCTTGTTGTAACAATAAGAGCGAAACAACTGACTATTCTTGATACTGGAAATTAATTGTTCAATTTGGTCTTCAATTGCATATAAATGGTCATTATAAATCATCTGATGTGCTATCCTCTGTGTGTTCATTCTCATCTTCTTGGATTAAGACTACCATATTTGCTTTAGAAAAAGCAATTCCTATCTTCTCAGGGGTTTGATTCGATAAAACATTGTAAACCGAAGGATCACTATACCATGATAAAATCGTAAATGTCGGATCGTAGACAGGTGCTTCAAAGATGGAAGAAACGGTTGAAATTTCCTTTTCCTTTAAAATATCCTGCCATTCTTCTTGGGTCAGAGTGAAGGTGCTGGTTCGTTCTGCTGTCAATGCTTTTTGATAGGCATGAATCCGTTGAGATGTTAAGTGATCCGAAAGATTCTCCGTGATTTCTTGAAGGAGATCTTTGGCTTCACTATGAGTATCTAAAGCCATTCCAAAACTTTCCAGCTCTTTTTGATCACGCATTTTTTGGATGATCACAAAAGCTAACGTTTCTTTTTCAAGAGCAGCTGTTTCTTGGTTCACTGTTTGAGACTCTTGAAACAGCGGCAGCTCCCCTTCTGTTAATTGATAAGGAGACAGCTTCAATAATGTCGTTTGATCCAGATAAGTGACTGCTGCTAATTCCGATGTCTTTTGATCAAAAAACAAAACCGCGAAAGTGCCATTGTCAAACGCCACTAAGGGACGATAGTTCATATCTTGTTCCATAAGTTCAAAACTCACTGAACGATCATTTTGACTCAATGTAAAATTCGGATAGATCATCGTAAGCTCTGTAAGATCTGTCATTGTCATCCCAATCGAAAATGGGGCTAAGGATGCGCCGCCCTGGCCAATCACTTTGATTGCCTGAACACTTTCGCCGTCGGTGTTGATTTCGAGATATTGTTGATCATCTAGGTGATTATATACGCGAACTTCAAAGTCATATCCTGTGCGATACGTGCGTATCGGCGAGCCAAAATCTTCTTCAAAATCAGAAAGAGGTTCACCGATCGCTTTTGCTAAGCCATCTGCTTTGATTGGTTCATAATTCAAATTGGTAGGCGCTTTTACAGGATTATCAAAAAGAGGTCTTGAAGGAGAAACCCGCTGAAAAAATACTGGCTGCAGATAGACGACGACCAGCGCCAAAATAAACAAGCAGCAAAATAAAATTCCTCTACGTTTCATCTTCAAGACCTACTTCCTACTTCTCTTTGATTTCGATCAGCAAATCACCTGATGTGATGGCTTCTCCTTCTGCAACATAGACGTGTTCTACCACACCTGAGAAACGAGCTTCGATCGCTGTTTCCATCTTCATCGCTTCAGTTACTAGAACGGTTTGTCCTTTCGCTACCCGATCCCCTTTTTTGACTAATACTTGTAGAACAGAACCTGACATCGTTGCACCAATTTGTTCTTTATTTGTTGGCTCAGCTTTGCGTTTTGTTTGAACGGAGCTGATGATCGAATAATCTTTGACTAAGATCTCCCGACGTTGTCCATTCAAGTTAAAGAACAACGTGCGGTTGCCTTCAATATCTGGTTCGCCGATTTCATCCAAGCGGATGATCAAGATTTTCCCTTTTTCAAGTTCAACATTGATCGTTTCACCTAATCGCATCCCATTAAAGAATGTTGGTGTATCTAGGACCTTGACGTCGGCAAACTGTTCATATGCTTTTCGGTAGTCTAAAAAGACTTGCGGATACATCAAATAGCTCAATACTTCTTCTGTTTTAGGCTGGTAGCCGATCTTTTCTGCTAATTCGGCTTTGACTTTTTCAAAATCTACTGGTTCAGCAAACGCACCAGGACGTTCTGTGAATGCTGGCCGACCTTTCAGAATGATCCGTTGTAATTCTTTTGGAAAACCGCCGACTGGTTGACCTAGTTCACCTTGGAAGAAAGTAACGACTGATTCTGGAAAACTTAAGGTTTCACCTTTATCATAAATGTCTTGTTCAGATAACCCGTTTTGTACCATGAAAAGAGCCATATCGCCAACCACTTTTGATGATGGCGTGACTTTGACGATATCACCGAACATCATATTGACTTCATGATAAACTTCTTTGATTTCGTCCCATTTTTCCCCAAGTCCCACTGCTTTTGCTTGTTGTTGCAGGTTCGAATATTGACCACCAGGCATCTCGTGTTTATACACTTCTGTCTGAGGAGCATTCAACCCATTCTCGAAAGGATGGTAATACATACGAACATCTTCCCAGTAATGATTCAACTGCTGGATATTATCGACATTAATTTCTGGACAACGTTCGCCGTTGACTAACGCATAGTAAAGGCTACTCATACTTGGCTGGCTAGTTGCTCCACTGACTGCAGACATAGCAACATCGACAATATCGACACCCGCTTTGGTTGCGGCAGAGTAAGTGATGATGCCATTGCCACTTGTGTCGTGGGTGTGCAGATGAATTGGTACATCAATACTCGCTTTCAGTTCACTGATCAAGCGATACGCCGCTTGTGGTTTCAGCAATCCTGCCATATCCTTGATCGCAATGATATGTGCACCAAGATTTTGCAACTCCTTGGCCATATCCTTATAATAATCGATCGAGTATTTTTGACGAGTCGGATCATTAATATCTCCGGTATAACAGATCGCTGCTTCTGCAATTTTGCCTGCGTCCCTTACTGCTTGGATGCTTTTTTCCATTTGCGGAACCCAGTTCAAGCTATCAAAAATTCGGAAGACATCGATTCCTTGCGCAGCAGATTCTTTGATAAATTCTTCTAACACATTATCTGGATAATTTGAATATCCCACCGCATTTGATCCTCGAAACAGCATTTGTAACAATGTGTTCGGCATTTTCTTACGAAACATACGCAGCCGTTCCCATGGATCTTCTGTCAAGAAACGGTAAGCAACATCAAACGTTGCTCCGCCCCACATTTCACTGGAGAATAGTTGAGGAATCCCCTCTTCTGTCAACGCAGCGATCTTCTTGAAGTCCTGGGTGCGAACTCGTGTAGCCAGCAAGCTTTGATGCGCATCACGGAAAGTCGTATCCGTTAGTAAAACATTTTTTTGCTGATTGATCCAACGAATGACACCATCAGCACCTTGAGTATCTAAAATGGTTTTAGCCGATACGAAATCAGGCAATGTCTCGATCTGTTGCGGGATTCTTGGATCATTATAAAATGGTTTTTTCTGTTTCTCGATTCCCGGAAAGCCATTGATCGTAATCTCACCGATATATTTCATTGTTTTATTTCCGCGGTCGCGAATGCGAGGAAACTCAAACAATTCAGGAGTATTATCAATAAATGTCGTTTTCGCTTCGCCAGAACGAAATTGCGGATGAGAAACAACATTACGCATAAAGAGAATATTGGTTTTGACTCCACGAACCCGAAATTCTTTCAAGCAGCGCATCATTTTTTGAATCGCTTGATCAAATGTCGCTGCATGGGTACAAACTTTTACCAGCAATGAATCAAAATAGGGAGTTACAACGGCGCCAGCATAGGCATTACCAACATCTAGCCGAACGCCAAAACCACCAGGTGAACGATAAGTATCGATTTTTCCAGTATCAGGCATAAAGTTATTGGCAGGATCTTCTGTCGTTACACGACACTGGATCGCAACCCCTTCAAAGTGGATATCCTTTTGTTGCGGGATACCGATTTCTTTGTGCAAGTCTTTCCCTTGAGCAATCAAAATTTGTGTCGTTACAATGTCCAAGTTAGTGATCATTTCAGTAATGGTATGCTCTACTTGAACCCGAGGATTCACTTCGATAAAGTAAAAATTGTCTCCTTCTACCAAAAACTCTACGGTTCCCGCATTGATATACCCGACATGTTTCATCAACTGTACCGCAGCTTGACAAATTTTTTCTCGTTGGGCAGCATTCATTGATACACATGGAGCGACTTCCACCACTTTTTGGTGTCGACGTTGGACAGAACAATCTCTTTCAAATAGATGGACAACATTGCCATGACTGTCCCCTAATATTTGCACTTCGATATGTTTTGGATTACTGATGTATTTCTCTACATAGACTTCATCACTACCAAATGCCGCTTTCGCTTCGCTTTTCGCTCGTTCGTAACCTTCTCGGGCTTCTTTCTCATCGTGAGCGACCCGCATGCCGCGGCCACCACCGCCTAAGGCTGCTTTGATCATGATTGGATAACCATGGGTTTCAGCAAACAGCAAAACGTCATCAATAGTGTTGACGGGTCCGTCGGAACCTGGAATGGATTGGATACCAGCCTCGATTGCAGCTGTTTTGGCTTTGATTTTATCGCCAAAGATATCCAGATGGTGTGTCGAAGGTCCAATAAAAATCAAGCCTTCTTCTTCACAGCGTTGCGCAAACGCTAAATTCTCGGATAAAAATCCGTAACCGGGATGAATCGCTTCGGCACCGGCCTTTTTCGCGGTGCGAATAATATCTTCTATGTCCAGATAGGCTTCAATGGGGCGCTTGCCTTTTCCGACAAGATACGCTTCATCCGCTTTAAAACGATGGACTGAATATTCATCTTCTGCAGCGTAGATCCCCACTGTTTTGATGCCCAACTCTGCACACGCACGGAAAACTCGAATCGCGATTTCTCCACGATTAGCGACTAATACTTTTTTCATCATACCACTCCATTCCATTGATCAATAATTCAAACTATATTGTTTCCTCTTTTCTTCTGCACTAATGTTCAAAATAAAGCCGATACAAATCGACAACATTAACAAACTTGATCCTCCTTGACTCAAAAAAGGAAAAGTGATCCCCGTTAACGGAATCAAGCCGGTGATCCCACCTAAATTAATAAAGATCTGTGACATAAATAATGTCCCGATCCCAATACACATCATGGAATTAAAGGAATCTCTTGATCGAATGCCAATCAAAAACATTCTTCCTACCATATAAAAGAGAATCCCTAACAAAACGATTGATGGAATCAAGCCAAGTTCTTCCATCACGATTGAAAAAATATAATCGGTATGGGCTTCATTCAAGAAGCCTCGTTTTTGAATACTATTTCCTAATCCGCGACCAAATAATCCGCCATTGAACATGGCATAATATCCATTGACCATTTGATGTCCTGTATCAAATTCATCGGCAAAAGGATTGGTGAAAGCGGCAAATCGATTGTAGATATATTCAGGCAGAAATTTCCCACCTGTCAAATTGACAAAAGTAATCGCCAAAAAACTAAAGAGAACTGTGGCCCCACCTAATATCAAGGTATACACATAGTTTAATCCGCTAGCCAGCAAAACCACAAAAGCCAGCATGAAAATAATAACAGCGTTCCCGAAATCGGGATAGAAGGCCAAAATCACTGTATAAGCCAATACGATCGCCATTGGTCTTCTCACAGAACCCCAGAAGTCTTGCTGGATGCCCTCTTGGCGATAAGAGAATGTGACCGACAAGAACCAAATGATAATAAACTTTAAGTACTCCGCTGGCTGAACAGAGAATCCTGCAATCGAGAGCCAGCCCCATGCACCATTCCTTTTTTGGAAGAAAAAGGCGGCAATCAAAAGAAAGAAAATAACGATCATGGCAATTTGGACAAATTTCTTATTGCGAAAGACATCAGTTTTCATCTTGTACATGATCGTGATCATAATCAAACTTACCACCCAAAAAACGGCTTGATTGATCACATAAGCTGCTGAAGTAGTCGGTGGCTTTGCTGTCATTGCGACATATGAGGTCGAACTGTAAACCATCATCAAACCAGTTACGCATAAAATAAGGTAAGGTATTAAAATGCTATAGTCTAAAAGGTGTCTTTTTTTAACTTTTTCTGGCAAGATTATGCCTCCTTGCCGATTTCAGTAGATTTTTGTTCTTCATATACTTCGCTATACAATTGATTTAGGTCTTTTTCCAGATCTGCCATCAATTGTTGGCCAGCAGCATTGTCTACAATACCCAAGCGTGTTGCGAAAGCGACTTGTCGTGATAAGCCATACATTTGTGTGTCAACGACTTCCTCGAATGCTTTACACTGAGCAATACACAAACTATTTTCTTGATTGCGAATCAATCGTTTGATTCGTTCGGCATCCTCTAAAAGCAGATTCAATGCCATTTCTGAATCAATCTGCGCCATTCTGGTCCCCCCATTTCTTAGTTTCATTATTATAGCATATTCTATACCGATTTGGCACAGTAGGATGTCATAAATTCAACCGCAAATAACGAACATAAATTTTTTTTTGCTAACAAAAAAAGCGAATTATCGACTGATATAAAAAAAAGAAGTATTTTCATTCGTTTTTTTCTATTTCATTGGGTTCCGCTTTGCTTTGTAAATCGTGAAACACGAACCAATTGTGAAACATTCTTTGCGATTCTCTTAATAAGGAAAAAGATAAAAGATTGATCCAGCAGCCTTTATTGAAAAAAAAGAAGTGGAATTGTCCACATGTTCTTTTTTCCTTTCAAAAAAAGAACAGGAAGCGCACCGCTTCATGTTCTTTTGATTACTACTGTTTCTGCTTTTCACCGATAAAGCCATCACCGTTGATGTCCTCATCTGATAACCGTTCGACTTCTTTGATGAATCCCTGACTAAGTTCTTCGTAAGATTCCCCAACAACTGCGTCATCTGGAATTTGATCTAGGTTAGCAAAAAATTCAATATGATTATGCAAGTTGGTAAAGATCATCGGGGCATCGCCGCCGTATTCACCATCTAAATTGATCATCAAACGATCTTTTGCATCTGGCGCATCGACTTCTAAACGAGACGTTTTTGTATAGATCAAGCGTCGGTCATTGATATGTTTGCCACCGTTCATCATCAATGCAATCAGATGAACGATCTCAAAAATATTTGCCGTTTTCACTATGATCAGCGAAAATTTCCCATCGTCAAGTTTCGCATCCGGGGCGATTTGTTCAAAACCTCCCACTGAATTCGTCAATCCTAGGAAGAACATCGAAGCGCCGCCAATATATTCTCCATCGTCATATTTAAAGTGCATCTTGATTGGTTTGACTCGCGGCAACAATTCTGCGCCTTTTGCAAGATATGCCAAATAACCGAACACACTCTTCAACTCTGAAGGAACATCATAGGTCAACTCAGTCAGGTGTCCACCTGCAGCGATATTGATAAAATAATCCCGATCAGTTTTTCCAATATCCATTTTGATCGTTTGTTCCTTGAGAATGACTTCTGCAGCAGCCTTCACATCGTTTCTAGGAATCTTCAATGCACGAGCATAATCATTGGTTGTTCCGCCTGGGATGATCGCCATTTTGGGGCGCTTTTTTAGCGGAGCGATACCATTAACTACCTCATTAATGGTTCCGTCGCCTCCGGCTGCAACAACCAGATCAAATCCGGCTCTCCCTGCCCTACTCGCTTCATCGCGAGCAGAGAATGGGAGAGCAGTCGTCGCAAAAGCACTGGCTTCATAACCGGCTTTCTCTAAGACTTCTAATATATCGGCAAGATGTTTACGAATCAGTTCTTTTCCTGATGTTGGATTATAAATGACTCTGGCTCTTTTCATATTCCGCCTCTTATCGTTTTGCTAATTCTTCTTGAAGTAATTTGTTCACAACGCCAGGGTTCGCTTGTCCTTTAGTTGCTTTCATGATTTGACCAACTAAGAACCCAACTGCTCGGTCTTTTCCGTTCTTGAAGTCATCAACAGATTGTTGATTCTTATCTAAGACTTCATTGATCATTGGCAGAAGTTGTGCTGGATCGGATAGTTGGATCAATCCTTTCGCTTTGACAACTTCTTTGGCATCGCCGCCATTGGTGATCAATTCTTTAAAGACTTTTTTCGCAATCTTAGAACTGATCGTTCCATCAGCAATCAGTTGGATCATTCCTGCAAGATTATCCGGCGTTAATTTGGTTACTTCTAATTCCAATTTTTCACTGTTCAAGTAGGCCGAAACTTCACCCATCAACCAGTTTGATGCTTGTTTTGGTTCTGCCCCAGCATCGATGGTTGCTTCAAAGAAGTCGGACATTTCTTTGGTCAGTGTCAAGACCATTGCGTCATATTCTGGCAATCCAAGTTCGTTGATGTACCGTTGGCGGCGTTTTTGTGGAAGTTCTGGCAATGTTTGCCGTACTCGTTCGATCCATTCGTCATCGATAACAAATTTAGGAATATCTGGTTCTGGGAAATAACGGTAATCAGATGATCCTTCTTTGACCCGCATCAAGATTGTCTTATTAGTGGTTTCATCAAAACGACGTGTTTCTTGTTGGATCTCACCGCCAGAAAGCAATACTTTTGCTTGGCGTTTTTCTTCGAAAGCCAAGCCTTTTTTGACAAAGGACATAGAGTTTAGGTTTTTCAATTCGGTTTTGGTACCAAAAGCTTCTTGACCATAAGGACGTAAAGAGATATTGGCATCACAACGCATGGATCCTTCTTCCATCTTCACATCAGATACTTCTGTAAATTGGATGATAGAGCGCAAAGCTTCCAAATAAGCATAGGCTTCTTCTGGCGAGCGCATATCTGCTTCAGAAACGATCTCGATCAACGGCGTGCCCTGACGATTTAAATCCACATAGGAATAGCCGCCGATGCCATGCATATTTTTCCCAGCATCTTCTTCAAGATGAACCCGCTCAATACGGATTTTTTTCTTTTTGCCTGCTACTTCGATCTCGATCCAACCATCATGACCGATTGGTTGGTCAAATTGAGAAATTTGATAGGCTTTCGGATTATCCGGATAGAAATAGTTTTTGCGGTCGAAATGAGTATCTTTGGAAATTTCACAGTTTAACGCTAGTGCTGCTTTCATCCCAAATTCTAACGCGGCTTTATTCATCACCGGTAATACCCCTGGATAACCCCAGTCAATCACATTCGTATTGCTATTTGGCTCGGCACCAAAATGTGCTGGCGCCGGTGAAAAGATTTTTGAGTTGGTTTTTAATTCTACGTGGACTTCAAGCCCAATGACTGTTTCGAAGTTCATGCGTTATTCCCTCCTAAAATCACTGGTTTTTTCGTATGAAAATCAGTTGCTTGTTCAAACGCATAAGCCGCTTGATACATCGTTGTTTCATCAAAATGTTTACCAATGATTTGCAAACCGACTGGTAATCCTTCAGAAAATCCTGCTGGTACAGACATACCTGGCAATCCAGCCAAATTGACTGGAATCGTTAAGATATCATTCATGTACATTGTGATTGGATCATTGATATTTTCACCTAGTCCAAAAGCAACGGTTGGAGATGCAGGACCAATAATCAAATCGTAATCTGCAAATACTTTGTCAAAATCTTGTTTGATCAATGTACGGACTTGTCCAGCCTTTTTGAAGTAAGCATCATAATATCCAGCACTTAATGAGAATGTCCCTAACATGATCCGGCGTTTTACTTCTTCTCCGAATCCTTCACTACGAGAATTGACATACACATCGTCTAGATTTTTTACGTTTTCTGAACGGTAGCCATAACGGATTCCGTCAAAACGTTGCAAGTTAGAGCTTGCTTCAGAAGAGGCAATAATATAATAAACGGAAACGCCATATTTAGAATGAGGCAAGCTGACTTCTTCGACTGTTGCTCCTAATGCTCGGAATGTTTCTGCCGCTTTCAACACAGCTTCACGGACACCAGGTTGAATCCCCTCACCCATATATTCTTTTGGCAGCGCAACTTTCATACCTTTGATATCGCCAATTAACCCTGCAGCAAAATCTGGTACTGCTACTCCAGCAGAAGTGCTGTCTTTGGCGTCAAATCCACTAATGGCAGACAATGCCAGTGCATTATCTTTTACTGAACGAGTCATTGGTCCGATTTGATCCAATGAAGAAGCAAACGCAATCAGACCAAAACGTGAAACACGACCATATGTTGGTTTCATTCCTACGATTCCATTGAAAGAAGCAGGCTGCCGGATCGAACCACCTGTGTCACTCCCTAATGAGACTGGTACTTGCCCAGCAGCTACTGCAGCTGCAGAACCACCAGAAGAACCGCCAGGAACTTTGGTATGATCCCACGCATTCTTTGTTTTTTTGAAGTAAGAAGTTTCCGTACTTGCTCCCATGGCAAATTCATCCATGTTCAATTTACCGACTGGTATCATGTCTGCTTGGTAGACTTTTTCCATCACAGTTGCATCATATATTGGTTCAAAGTTAGCCAAGATCTTAGATGCAGCTGTAGTCAGTAGGTCTTTGGTCACGATATTGTCTTTGATCCCAATCGGAATCCCTGCCAAAACATTGCTTTCAGAAATACCCTTCTCATCAATTGCTTTGGCTAATGCCATCGCGTTTGACTCGTTCAATGTAATAAAAGAATCCACTTTTGGTTCAGTCGCTTTGATTTGCTCGAATGTCTCTGCTGTCAAATCGACAGCTGAAATTTCTTTGGAAACAAGCATGCCATGGAGCTCTTCCAAACTTTTACTTACTAATTCTGTCATTACGCACCGGCCTCCCCATTATCAATAATTGCTGGTACTTTAATGAAACCATCTTCTGATTCCGGCACATTACGCATCAATTCTTGTCGGTTCCAGCCTTCTGCTGCGATATCTTCACGCATCACATTGATTGTTTCAGCAACGTTTGATGTAAATGGCACACCTTCTGTGTCTACTTCCTCTAAGGTTTCTACCATATCAATAATTTTTCCTAGCTGAGAGGTAAACTCATGTAATTCATCATCTGAGAATGATAATTTTGCTAGCTTGGCAACGTGTTTGACTTGTTCTTCGCTTATCGCCATAAAATCCTCCTCTTTCTCGCATCCATAAAAATACGTTTACGTTTTTCCAATGTATTGTATCACTTTTCCAGCAAATCATGAAATACATTTTGAAAATTATCATACTTAATTGAAAATGTAGGTCTCAATTTTTTCTGCTCCATCTTTACGGGCAATAAAAGCTTGCTGTTTCCCTAGAGAGCCAACTTGGACTTCGATCTCGCCAGGAACTCCTTTGAAGACAGATTCCACTTGCTTTGCGCTATACTGAACAAAACTGGTGATCTCGGTTTTACTGTAATAATTCGACTCGACTTTCAAAACAAGTTTTTGGAGTTGATCATCTACGTAATACGCATTGCCGGTCACACCACTCAAGTCAGGAAAGAAACTAATGACAGCATCACGAAATGTTTTGAACTTATTATCCAAACCATCATCGGTGGCAGCATTGGTGACCCCCGCAGCTACAGGTAAAATAATGTGGGCCTCTGCTACTTTCTCATACTGATCGATAGTTGTTCCTCCATCTTGGCTGACTGCTTGATAAACATAATTGCCTCCGGCGATATCATCTTTAGCAGCTTGTTCGAATAAACCGATCACGATAGGTACAGTCTCCAACCCTTTGATTTTTCTTACTTGTGTCAAAACAGCATTGACTGTCTTCCGCGCGTTTGCCATCCACTCATCACGAGAGATAGAAATGGTCTCGTCGCTGCCATAGTAGACGGTATTAAAGGCAAAGCCTAAACTAATACCTGCCAATGTTTTGCCGTCTTCTTTAATAAAATCTTGCTCCATCAATTGTTGAAAAATAAGCGGCTGATCTGAACCGGCAGGGTTAAGACCTTGCGGGTTATCATCAGAGACACGTTTCAGCCAATTCTTGATCGTATCAGCAGGAATTTTTTGACCTTCTTGAAAGTAGCACGTATCGACAGAAAAAGTCTGCTTGGACAGCCTCAGCAAGCCATTCTCAAAATTGGTTTGATTGAACCCGCTGTTCATTTGCTCTGCATTCAATCCTCTAGCAGCACTCGGTTGGTACTTGCCGTCTGTCATGACTGCCTGATAGACTGAATTATCGACACGGCCAGTGGTAATATTACCGCTGGCCGTCTCTTCACCTTCGTTGATATTCGTGATTCCTTTGTTGAGATTGCCGCAACCTGACAAAAAGCTTAACGACATCGCGACGATCAAGAAGTGTTTAATCTTCATGGTTATGGCTCCCTTCAATCGCTGCCACCATTTGATTCTCTTCCCAAACTGTAATGCCCAAGCTTTGCGCTTTCGTCAATTTACTACCAGCCTCTTCTCCCGCTACGACGATATCTGTTTTCTTTGAGACACTTCCCGTCACTTTTCCGCCAAGGTTCTCAATTCTTTCCTTTGCTTCTTCCCGAGTGAAATGAGTCAACTTTCCTGTTAAGACAACTGTCTTACCTTTAAAGGGTGAGTCAATAGCCGAGAGCTCCTCATTTTTTAAACCAAGGTAATCAAAATTGACCCCTGCTTTCTCCAACTCATCTAAAAGATCATGGACTTCTTCGTTGTTGAAATAAGTGACAACACTATCCGCGATGGTTTGCCCAATCGTTTCTAAAGAAACGATCTCCGACTCATCCGCTTTGCTTAGATTACGCAGATTGCGATAATGTTCCGCAAGAATTCTTGCTGCTTTAGATCCGACATGGCGAATCCCTAAGCCAAATATCAAACGCTCAACAGAATTTTCTTTACTGGCTTCGATTGCTGACAAGATATTGTTTGCCGATTTTTCTTTGATTTTGTCTAATGTCAACAATTGTTCTTCCGTCAAATAATATAGGTCTGCAACATCAGCAACTAAGTGCTTTTCATACATTTGTTCAAGAACTCGTGGGCCTAACCCTTCAATGTTCATAGCATTTCGGGAAACAAAATGACTCAATCCTTCTTTCATTTGTGCAGGACACTTCGGATTGATGCAGCGCAGTGCCACCTCTTCATCTAAATGGACCAATTCACTGTCGCAAATGGGACAATGGATAGGAATCGGATAGGGCTCACTGGCTTTTGACCGCTTATCCGTCAATACGTTGGCAACTTCTGGAATGATGTCTCCTGCTTTATAGATAATCACAGAGTCATTCAAGCGAATATCTTTGGCGCGAATATAATCGACATTATGCAGGCTGGCACGACTTACTGTTGTACCAGCTACTCGAACCGGCGTCATGACCGCTGTTGGTGTCACAACACCTGTGCGTCCAACTGTCCATTCAATATCTTCAATGGTCGTTTCTGCTTCTTCGGGTGGAAATTTATAAGCTGCCGCCCACCGAGGAGCTTTAACCGTAAATCCTAGTGTATCTTGATCGGAGAAGTCATTGACTTTGATGACAACGCCATCGATTTCATAAGGCAGCTCACTGCGTTTTTCGTGAAATTCTTCGATATACGCCCAAACTTCATCGATCGTTCGGCACAAACGCCGTTCATGATTTGTCCGGAAACCCAAACTGTCTAATTCATCAAGCGCTGAGAATTGATCGTGTGCCTCGATAGGACCGAAATCTGCCAGAGTATATAAGAATGTGCTCAAATTACGGCTGGCAGCAATCCGTGTATCCAGTTGCCGCAAGCTTCCTGCTGCGGCATTTCGAGGATTGGCAAATACCTCTAAGCCCTCTTCTTCCCGTACTTGATTCAAACGGATGAAAGAAGCTTTAGGCATGTAACATTCGCCTCGGACTTCTAATGAAACAGGTTCTTTCAATTTTAATGGAATTGACTTGACTGTCTTCAAGTTTTCCGTAATATTCTCGCCGACTGTTCCGTCACCCCGTGTTGCACCACGCACAAACCGTCCATTCTCATATTTCAAAGAGATTGATAGCCCATCGATCTTCAATTCACAGACATAATCAACGGCACGACCTAGCGCTTTTTGGACTCGCGCATCAAAAGCGATGATTTCTTCTTTATCAAACACATCATTCAAACTGTACAGAGGAATATCATGGATGACCTTTTCAAATCCAGGCAGAACGATTCCACCCACTCGCTGAGTAGGAGAATCTTCTGTGACCAGCTGCGGGTAATCCGTTTCTAATTGAACAAGTTCTTTATAAAGTCGATCATAGACGTAATCTTCGACAGACGGCTGATCCTTCACATAATACTCATAGGCATATTGATTCAAAGTGGTTCTTAATTCTTCCGCTCGTTGTTGAACTTCAGTTGATGGCACAGCCATTTCGATTCCTCCTTATAGTTTTTCGATCGGAGCAAATGCTGCAAGCAGCCGTTTTACTCCTTGTTGGGGAAAAGCGACATCTAATTCTAGATCCTGGGCGGCCCCTGTGGTCCGAACGATCATGCCGATACCCCATTTTTTATGGTTGACTTTTTCCCCCACTTGCCATTGATTGCCGGCTGCAGTCGTGGTTTGTCTCGACGAAACAGTGGACTGACGAGGTTGGGTATACGTTGGTTTGAAAACTTTAGGCTGAAAGAAAGCAGCTGCCCCTTTCGGCTGAGTTCTTTCTCCCAGTGACTGCAGAAGATCTTGTTCAATCTCTTCCACAAACCGAGAAGGACGATTGTATTGAGTGCGTCCATACAATGTACGAGAAAATGCGTTTGTCAAGAATAGCTCTTCTTCTGCACGAGTAATCCCCACATAAGCCAAACGACGTTCTTCTTCCAGTTCGCTTTCTTCCATCAATGCTCGAGATAACGGGAAGATGTTCTCTTCTAGTCCAATCAAAAAGACCACAGGAAATTCCAATCCTTTTGCCGCATGCAATGTCATTAATGTCACTTGACTGCTTTCTTCTTCATAGGAATCAACATCGGAAAGTAAAGCGAGGTCATTGAGGAAGACAGTCAATTTTTCTTCTGGCGCATCGGCATCATCTTCATTTTGCGCCTCAAAGCGTTTGTCAAATTCTTGGGTCACTGTTAAGAACTCTTCCAAGTTCTCCAGCCGGGATTGTGATTCCAGATTGTTCTGATTGATCAAATCTTGTTTGTAACCTGTTTTATCCAAAATTTCTTTCGTCAGTTCTGTCACTGACAGATAAGGAATCATTTGGGCAAACTGGTCCATCATCATGCCGAAGCTACCAAGTTCTTTGCCGGCCTTGCCTGAGATATTGGCTAAATCGACATTCATCGCAGCTTCTAACAAGGACCATTCATGAAGCGAAGCAAACTCACGAAGTTTTTCGACAGAAGTCGCCCCGATACCACGTTTAGGCACATTAATGATCCGTTCTAGGCTTAGAGAATCGCTTGGGTTAGCAATGGCCGAAAGATAAGCCAAGATATCACGGATTTCTTTCCGATCATAGAATTTGCGTCCGCCCACCATTGTATAAGGTACGTTTGCTTTTAATAGCATTTCTTCAATCACCCGGGATTGAGCATTGGTCCGATACAAAACAGCAAAGTCGCCGAATTTACGTCCTTTATCTGCAATTTGTTTTTGCATCTCACTGACAATAAAACGAGCTTCATCTCGTTCACTATCCCCGCGATAGTAAGTGATTTTTTCACCGGCTCTATTTTCAGTCCACAAATTTTTGTCTGGACGGTTGCGGTTGTTTTTGATGACTTGATTCGCAGCATTCAAAATCGTCTGAGTTGAGCGGTAATTTTGTTCCAACAAAATCACTGCTGCATCCGGATAATCTTTTTCGAAGTCCAAAATATTTTGCATATTGGCACCCCGCCAGCCATAGATACTTTGATCCGCATCTCCCACGACACAAAGATTTTTGAAGCGGTCCGCTAATAAATTAACAAGCGTATATTGGGCATGATTCGTATCTTGGTATTCATCCACATGGATATAGTGAAATTTTCGTTGATAAAACTGCAGTGCATCTTCATTTTCCTTGAACAAGCGAATGGTATTCATGATCAGATCATCAAAATCCATACATTGATTATTTCGTAATTCCTTTTGATACAGCGCATAACAGCGGCCTACGATCTGTTCAAACAAGCTCCCTTGTTGATTTTCATAATCTGCCGGAGTCAACAATTCATTTTTGGCATTGGAGATCGCTCCTAAAATGGAACGCGGGTCATATTTTTTTGGATCAATATTTAACTCTTTTAAGACTCGTTTCATCAAAGTGTTTTGTTCAGAGGTATCAATGATCGTAAAGTTTCTAGAGTAGCCGATCTGATCAACATCTCTTCGTAAAATCCGGACACACATCGAGTGAAACGTAGAGACCCAAACATCTTCTCCCCCAGATCCAAGAAGCTGATTCACCCGTTCTTTCATTTCTCTAGCCGCCTTATTCGTAAAAGTAATGGCTAGAATATTCCAAGGATTGACATTTTTTTCTTCAATCAAATAAGCAATCCGATGGGTTAAGACCCGCGTTTTGCCACTACCGGCTCCGGCCATTAACAACAGAGGTCCTTCTGTATGCATCACGGCCTCTTTTTGCCGGGGATTCATATTCGCAAGTAATTCATTTTTGGATGACATGGTTTTAACCATCCTTTCTTTCTCAATCCATTCAATTATAGCATTATCCGATTGTAGGGAAAACCGAACGCCTTGAAAAGTTGCTAAATTTTTCTTTTTTGTCCTTCAAAAAAATTCCTTGTTATCTATTCAAAAAAGGGCTAAATTAAATAAGGAAAGTGAGGAGTTTGATGAAGAAACATGAAATCCATTATTTAGATACAACCCGCCTGGCCTTTATAGGCAAAGGAATCTTGGTAGGAGCATTTGTGGGGATCGTGGTTAGTTTGTTTCGCCTTGCGATTGAATGGATAGGCGAAAAAGTTGCTGCTGTCTATCGATACCTTGCTGATCATCCAGATCAGATCATACTGTGGGTAATTCTCTCTATCATCACTGCAATTATTGTGATCCTTTTAGTAAAATCAGAACCTCAAATCAAAGGCAGCGGTATTCCTCAAGTTGAAGGGAAGTTAAGTGGCGAGATTGATTATAATTGGTTCTCTGTCCTTTGGAAAAAGTTTATCGGGGGCATTTTATCCGTCGGATCGGGTCTTTTTTTGGGGCGGGAAGGTCCTTCGATTCAACTAGGTGCTGCTGTCGGACAAGGTTTAAGTCAGTTCTTCAAAGCCCCAAAGTCAGAAGAAAAAATATTGATTTCCAGTGGCGCCAGTGCAGGATTGTCGGCGGCTTTCAATGCACCGATCGCCGGTTTATTGTTCATTTTAGAAGAGATCCATCATTCCTTTTCACCTCTTGTATGGCTGACATCTTTTGCTTCAGTGATTACTGCTAACTTTGTCTCTTTAAATTTTTTTGGATTGAAACCTGTCCTTTACCAAGGAAAGATCAATGACTTGCCTTTGAAATATTACGGTGCTTTAGTCATCTTAGGTATCTTACTAGGGATCTTAGGACGATTTTACCAGTGGACATTGCTGTCTTTGCCTAAATGGTATGGAAAACTACCCATATCCTCTGACTGGTATGGATTGATTCCTTTTGTACTGATTATTCCAATCGGTCTATTTTTACCAGACTATTTAGGCGGCGGGAATCAAATTATCTTGACTTTAGGAGAAACCGGGGCTCCACTGTTGTTTTTGGTCATGTTGCTGATTTTGCGTTACTGTTTTTCCATGATTTCATATGGAGCTGGACTGCCTGGGGGGATTTTCCTACCTATCTTAACATTAGGTGCGCTGATTGGTGCGATCTTTGGTACCTTTTTGGCACAGTCGATCGGTCTGGATCCTATTTATATCAAGAATTTCGTGATCGTAGCAATGGCTGGTTATTTTACAGCGATCGGTAAGGCTCCTTTAACTGCTATTATTTTAGTAACAGAGATGGTTGGATCAATCAATCACCTAATGCCGTTAGGACTAGTTAGTTTAGTAGCTTATATCGTGGTCGATGGTCTTGGTGGTCATCCTATTTATGAGTCTCTCCTTGAAAAGATGCATAAAGAACCCGCTGTGAATATCCGAGGAACGAAAACAGTGATCGAGTATCCGGTAACCGCAGAAAGTTCATTTGATGGGATGGCCGTTCGAGACTTTCCTTGGCCAGAAAACATGTTGCTGATTTCCATTCGTCGTGGCGAAAACGAAATTTTGACCCGCGGAGATACGATCATGAAAGTTGGTGATGCCCTTTTGATCCTAACGGATTCGAATAGTGTTTCGGAAGTGAAGAAAAAAATCAGCTATTTAGCTGATGGTCCTCTGACTTAAACATTGGCTGCCAAATTGCCGTCAACATTCTCCTGTTTTTATTTATCGATCAGAAAAAAATCGAAGGAGCAAAGCTACAGACACATGTTCTGCAGTTTTGCTCCTTCTTTCATTGCCATACAATCGCTGTCGTATAATATTGCCAAACGGTTCTTTCTAAAATCAGCTTCTGAAATTAGCTATAGTATTTTTCCACCAAACGTTCATCCACATAAACGGAAACTTGACCGTCATTGACTGGGAAAATTCCTTTACCTGTTTCGTCTAAGACAACTTTTGCTTCATTATTTTTCAAAATATCTACGTAAGTTTCACCACCATGAATGGCGCTGATGGTCATTTCTTTCTCAGCACCTTGGGCATTCGTCATGACCACGGCCAAGCCAGACAGTTCGTGCTCATAATCTCCTGTCAGTACCCAACCGATACAATTTGGGTCATCGAAATAATCAACTTGATTGCCAAAGGAGATTTTCTCACGCAATTTCAGGAGATTTTCTAAATCTTCTCCAACTGGTTCAATACCTTGTTCAGGAATACCGAATAGATCCCCCCAGAAAACAACTGGTACTCCAGCTTTTCGCAACAAGATCAACGCATAGGCATGCACTTTAAACCAGCCATCTACCCATGACTGTAAACTCTGACCGACTTGCGTATCATGATTATCGACAAAAGTCACAGCGTAGTCTTCTCGAGAAGCAGTCAATGTACCTGCAAAGATTTGACTCATATCGTACGCACCATTCGAATGAGATGCTTCATAGAAATTGTAATGCAGTGGCACATCGAACAGATGGATCAGATTTCCGGAAGAATCGAGATACTCTTCTAGTTTCGGCAGATCACCCGACCAATATTCTCCCACCACAAATAAATCTTTGCCTTTTTCTTCCCGGCGATTCAAAAGCCAATTAACATAATAATTAAACTCAATATGTTTGACAGCATCTAGGCGATAGCCATCCACATTCGTTAACTCTTGATACCATTTGCCCCATTTATCCAGCTGTTCGATAGTTTCTGGATTCTCCATATCCAAATCACAGCCCATTAGATAATCATAGTTGCCCATCTCATCATCCACTTGATCTTCCCACCCTTTTTGGGCAAAGTTAAACAAGGCATGATCGTTGGTTCGGTCATCATAATCAACGCCAGAAAAATTTTTCCACGTCCAGACATAGTCATTGTATTTCCCTTTTCTTCCAGGGAAAGTGAACTTCGTCCAAGCTTCGATCTCTTCTTCATCACTTATCGGCTTGTTGCGATTGTCCCAACTGTATTTGACCGCTGGTGCCGTTTCTTTTTCATCGGCTCCTATCAAATGATTGAATACAATATCTGCGTAAACCTCCAACCCTTGATCTTGCAACGCTTTGATTGCTTCAAGATATTCATCTTTGGTTCCGTACTTGGTTGGTATTGATCCCTTTTGATCAAATTCTCCAAGATCGTAGTAGTCGTAGACACCATAGCCAACATCTTCGACGCCCGCTGTACCTTTATATGCAGGAGGCAACCATACCGCTGTAAATCCATAATCTTTAAGCTCACTACTCATTTCTTTCAATCTATTCCAATGTTGACTGTCTGCAGGCAAGTCCCATTCGAAGCCTTGCAATATCACTTCATTCTTCATATAATTCCCCCCTTAAAATAATTAAGCCAAAGAATAGCCATTCTTGTCAAATATTAACCCATTTCGATTCTTTTCTGAATGATTTACCGACCGTTTTTGACCGTTTAAAAATGTATTACCCTTACATTTTGACCGTTTTTAACCGATTGTGATTGATTATGACTGTTTTATGTGCTATCATAACAATTGAAGAGGTGATGTAAATGCTTACAGAAGAGCGTCATCAAAGGATTTTAGCCCTTTTAGAAGAAACGGATATCGTGAAAGTCAGCGAATTGATCCATCAATTACAAGCATCTGAGTCCACTATCCGTCGCGATTTACAAGAACTTGAAGCACAGGGAGTTTTGGTCCGAATCCATGGAGGTGCCAAAAAGATCCAGCACCTTGGATTTGAACCCAATATGAAAGAAAAAACGCAAAAGTTCCAAGTAGAGAAACAAAAAATCGCCCAATATGCCGTCTCATTGATCAAAAAGGATGAGGTCATTTACTTGGATGCTGGAACCACAACTTTAGAAATGATCCCTTTCTTGTCATCGATCTCAAATGTGAAGGTTGTAACCAACTCTGTCAAACATGCGGCATTACTGATCGATCAAGGAATCGAGACATTGATTTTAGGAGGAACGATCAAAATCAGTACGAACGCTGTCTTGGGGAGCGGTGCCAGTGAGCAATTGCGAAAACTGCGCTTCAATCGCTGTTTTATTGGAATGAATGGTGCTCATGTAGACGCAGGCTTTACGACTCCAGATCCTGAAGAAGCAATGATCAAAAAAATCGCGATTGAAAATAGTCAAAAAGCTTATGTATTACTGGACCATTCTAAATTTCAACAAACTACTTTTGCTCAAGTTGCTGCCATTGAAGACGCAGAGATTATCACAGACTTCTGTCCGAAAAACTATGCGGCTAAATTTCGAACACAAACAACTATTATGGAGGTATCCGAATGATTTATACTGTCACACTCAACCCATCAATTGACTATATTGTCCACGTCGAAGCATTACAATTGGGCGAACTTAATCGAATGAAGCAAGACTTTAAACTTCCTGGCGGCAAAGGCATCAATGTTTCTCGTATTTTACAGCGGATCCAGATCCCTTCCACTGCACTTGGATTTATTGGCGGATTCACTGGACGTTTCATTGAAGATTGGCTGATCAATGAAAGAATCACGACCGGTTTCACACAAGTTGCTGCCGATACAAGGATCAATATTAAATTAAAATCTGGCGAAGAAACTGAAATCAATGGATTAGGGCCAACAATCTCAAAGGATGAAAGTCAGCAATTGAAAGACAAACTGTCTTCTCTTACCAAGGAAGATATCGTCATTTTTTCTGGTAGCAAACCAAATGGACTGACGGCTGACTACTATCAAGAGTTGATCGCCATCGTCAAAGAAGCTGGAGCCGAGTTCGTCATTGACACAACGGGTCCAGAGTTGTTCGCAGCATTACCCGACCAACCGTTGCTGATCAAACCCAACAATCATGAATTAGCGGAATTGTATCAAACGACATTCCACTCCTTCGAAGATATTTTACCTTATGGACAAAAATTAATCGCTGATGGCGCCAAGAATGTCATTGTCTCCCTTGGCGGAGATGGAGCCATTTTCTTTACTGGAAACGAAATCTACCGCTCGAATGTTCTGAAGCGATCACTGAAAAACTCGGTTGGAGCTGGCGACTCAATGATTGCTGGCTTTATCGGACAATATACAACAACAAAAAATGCACTGGAAGCCTTTAAATGGGGAGTTGCTTGCGGCAGCGCCACTGCTTTTTCAGATGATTTAGCCACATCAGCATTTATTCAAGAATTATTGCCAGAAGTTGTTATTGAAAAGATACTTTGACTTAACATAAGGAGGATAAACAATGAAAATCAACGATTTACTCTTAAAAGATGCCATGATCATGGACCTTCAAGCAACGGATAAAAAAGGTGCGATTGACGAAATGGTTGCCAAACTTTATGAAGTTGGCCGCATTTCAGATATTGATGTCTACAAAGAAGGGATCTTGGCTCGCGAAGCCCAAACATCAACCGGTCTTGGCGACGGTATCGCAATGCCTCATGCGAAAAATCAAGCAGTCAATGAAGCGACTGTTTTATTTGCTAAAAGTAAAACCGGTGTGGATTATGAGGCACTGGATGGTCAACCTACTTACCTCTTCTTCATGATTGCTGCTCCTGAAGGGGCTAATGATACCCATTTACAAGCCTTAGCTGCTCTTTCCCGCTTGTTGATTGATCCAGAATTTGTTGAGAAATTAAAGAAAGCACCAACTGCGGATGCAGTCCAACAACTATTTGCTGAAGCAGAAGTACAAAAAGAAGAACAGACAGATGTCACAACTACAGAGTCAGTGAGTGATCGCCCTTATATCGTTGCTGTTACAGCCTGTCCAACAGGTATTGCTCATACTTACATGGCTGAAGATGCATTAAAGAAAAAAGCCAAAGAACTAGGCGTAGAAATCAAAGTTGAAACGAATGGTTCGGAAGGCATTAAAAATCGATTAACAGAAGAGGACATTGCGCGAGCAGCTGGCGTCATTGTCGCTGCTGATAAAAAGGTCGAGATGGATCGTTTCAACGGCAAACATCTAGTGAATCGTCCTGTTAGTGACGGGATTCGTAAGACGGAACAACTGATCAATGAAGCTTTAAGCGGTGATGCTCCTGTCTTTCACAGTAGCGGACAAACAGTTGCAGAAGAATCTTCTGCTGATGGTACGTTTGGTCAACGAATCTATAAAGATTTGATGAATGGTGTTTCCCATATGTTGCCATTCGTTATTGCAGGCGGAATCATGATCGCTATTTCCTTTATGGTCGATCAATTCATGGGTGTACCGCAAGACGCTTTAAATCAATTAGGTAGTTATAATCAACAAGCTGCTTGGTTCAATCAAATCGGTAATGCCGCTTTCGGATTCATGTTACCTGTCTTGGCTGGATTTATTGCATCGAGTATCAGTGATCGCCCAGGTTTGATCGTTGGTTTTGCTGCTGGCGCATTGGCAAACAGTGGTGGCGCAGGATTCCTTGGTGCATTGATTGGTGGATTTTTAGCAGGATATGTCATCAAATTCTTGCGCAATCTTTTCAAAGGTTTGCCTAAGTCATTAGACGGAATCAAAACGATTCTCTTTTACCCTGTTTTTGGTTTGTTGATTACTGGGTTCCTCATGCTAATGATCAATGTCCCAATGAAAGCGATCAATGACGGCTTAAACAGCTTCTTAACAGGATTGAGTGGAACAAATGCCGCTTTACTAGGTGCTCTGTTAGCAGCTATGATGGCAGCCGATCTAGGTGGTCCAATCAACAAAGCTGCCTATGTGTTCGGTACAGCAACACTTGCCACAACGGTTGCCGAAGGTGGTAGTGTCGTAATGGCCTCAGTCATGGCTGGTGGAATGGTGCCGCCATTGGCGATCTTTATCGCAACAGTTTTATTCAAAAATAAATTCACTAAAGATCAAAAAGAAGCAGGTTTGACGAATATCGTGATGGGCTTATCTTTTGTTACTGAAGGTGCGATTCCTTTTGCAGCAGCTGATCCTCTTCGGGCCATTCCAAGTTTCGTGATTGGTTCTGCTTTAACTGGTGCCCTAGTCGGTGCATTCAATATTCAATTGATGGCTCCTCACGGCGGGATCTTTGTGGTCCTTTTGCTATCAAAACCATTATTATTCCTATTGTTCATATTAATTGGTGCGATTGTTTCAGGAATCATCTTCGGTTTGTTAAAAAAAGAAGTAACTACCGCTTAATACGTGTTGTGTGAAACAACTAGCGTCTCCTATGCAAAAAAATCTCCAGTGTGTTTGAAACACACTGGAGATTTTTTTGCGAGAATCATTCAACTTTCTTGTCTTTGCTATTTTATATGGCTCTATTTATTTCCGGAAATGGATTGGTGTTCAGCTAAGCGTTCCATATTCATAAAATAGACCCGCAAGCGATGGGTTTCTTTTTTTAGATTGACCCAGGTATATTTTTTGCTGCGATGCAAAAAACCAAAGCGAACATCTGACATACGATCTTTCAATTCGTCAATAGGTATATCTGTCATCGCCTCTTGCGGCAAATAGAACTGCAAACAGACGGTGTATTCTTCAAAATGTTCCGTAGTGTAATCCGCCTCTAAATGACTGCGAATATAAAATTCATAAGCATCTAAGCCATTATCGAGCGTTAACTGTGGTTTTAAGACAATGTAATCCATCATCCGCATGCCTTCTTGGTCGATCCAAGGGAAATAAGCCTGTGCATTCAATAATCCCCTCACCCGACGTTCTTGGTAAATCTCACGAACTAAATCAAAGTTCCGAGTGATAAAATGGGTCGCTTTGCGTTTGACGGTGGGCTGTAAACGATCATTTTGATATTGGATCGTTTGGATCAACTGATGGCCAAACGCGTATTCAATAAACGGTTCTCGCAAAATCCCTACTCCGTTATCCCAAGTAAGTTGATCCACCCCGATTTGGTCCCGAAACAAACGTTGATAAGAAAGGTTGGCAGGATGATCCCATTGAAATGGATCACGGTAAAGCTCCACCATGACAACCCCTTCCTCCATCGTTTGGATTTGTTCTACTTGTTGGGCATCTTTAATAATCACTAACGGCAACACTCGCTCATAGTACTCTGAGAAATACATGCGCCAACAGGAAGTTAAACAAAACCCGTTATAAAAAACATCATATCCGGCAAATTGATTGCAATCGATCACGATTTCTTTGGCATGGTTTTTTCGCTTTGGTAATTCAGCGATTTCTTCTGGTTTCTGAAAGTTATAGCGTTTCTCTACACTTTCGACATTATGATTGAGGAATTCATCATAAGCTCGAATATAACTAAAGAGACCGCCTTGTTCCATTGTGGTCTTTATATAACTCAGTAATAGTTCTCGCGATCCCTGAAAAACATCAAATGTAAAAAGATGTCGTTGCAGTACGGCTTCTTGGACAACGTGTATACTGGATTCATTTTGTCCATCGGTTAAAATCAGTTCAAAATTGACCTCATCAATACTTCCCTCCAGCAATGAGCGTACTTCAGCGATATCATAGGAGTGGATTTCCTTTTGATTTAAATAGTAGCTGGTGGGGGTAAAGGAAAGACGGACCAAAGCGAACCAGTTGGCTATTTGTTCACGCATCAGAGCATCGGCGAGTTGTGCCGATTGAATAAAGGCATAGATTTTCTTCGTTTTGATCATCTTTCTCACCTCTTTATGTACTTCTTATTTTATTATAGTAAAGGGATTCATGATTGAACACTATTTCGCTTACTTTTGAGATGAAAAACTTTGGTTTTCATGGTAAACTAGAGGCGCTTGGAGGTGGGAATATGGGATTAAAATTCCAACGTGAAGATTCTCTTGATAAAATGTTCGATGAGTTTGCTATTCTTCCCGACAATGACAAAAAAGAAAACAAACCCGACATCGAACGCTTCTTGAATGCGAAAGAAGATAAAGAAGAAACTGAAAAAAATACGGATCTTAAAAAACAAACAAAAAAAACATCTTAATTGATGTTTTTTGTTTGCACAGAATTTTTCCGATAAAAGATGTTCCGGAGCAAACTTTCTCCGTTTATTTTCTAGTCCTGAGAGATTGCCCCATGCATCTTACCTCTTATCTATTATTGCTTGATGGCCGCTTCTATCGCTTGCCAAGCTTCTTCTTTCCCCTGTTTAGTGATGGAAGAAAAAAGAATAAAGGTGTCTGCTGGATCGAATTCCAGCGCTTTTTTGATCACACTTTCATGCTTGTTCCATTTCCCGCGAGGAATCTTGTCTGCTTTCGTGGCCACCACGATTACTGGGATCTCATAATATTTCAAAAACTGATACATTTGAATATCTTCCTGAGAAGGCGCATGGCGCAGATCCACTAGAGAGACGACTGCCCGCAGCTGCTGTCTCTCTGCAAGATACGTCTCGATCATCTTCCCCCACTTTGCCCGCTCCGTTTTTGAAACTTTCGCATAGCCATATCCTGGCACATCCACAAAATGCAAGGTGTTTTCAATCAAGTAAAAATTCAATGTCTGGGTCTTACCAGGTTTCGAAGACGTTCGCGCTAAATTTTTTCGATTAATCAATGTATTGATAAAGGAAGACTTCCCAACATTGGAACGTCCCGCTAACGCGATTTCCGGTAAATGCGTATCCGGATATTGTGCCGGTGAAACAGCACTGATCACAATTTCTGCATCATGTACTTTCATCTGCTCGCTCCCTTCTAATAAAATCTCATATGCTTTCAGAAAGAAAGTCGGATAGTCATCAAACTATCCGACTTACTAAAATCAAACTGCTTTTTTTGTTTCTTCATTATAAATGATTGTCGGTTCACCGATTTCTTTGGCTGCATCTTCGGTAATAATGACTTTCTCAATCGACTCATCAGAAGGAACATTGAACATCACGTCCATCATGATATTTTCGATAATCGAACGTAAACCACGAGCACCCGTATTGCGTTCGATCGCTTTATCCGCAATCGCGCGTAGAGCAGCTGGTTCAAACTCAAGCTCAGTATCGTCTAATGCTAACAGTTTTTGGTATTGTTTGACTAGCGCATTTTTCGGCTCCGTCAAAATACGGACCAAGTCATCGGTCGTCAATTTGTCTAAAGCTGCCATAACCGGCAAACGGCCAATAAATTCTGGGATCAAGCCGAATTTTAACAAGTCTTCAGGAATGATATGTTGCATGATGCTTTCATCTTCTGAGAACCGTTTGTTGTTCGTTCCAAAACCGATCGTTTTTTCACCCATCCGGTTTTTAACGATGGTATCAATCCCGTCAAATGCACCACCAACGATGAATAAAATATTCGTCGTATCGATTTGAATCATTTCTTGATGAGGATGCTTCCGTCCACCTTGAGGCGGTACACTTGCTTGTGTCCCTTCCAATATCTTCAGCAACGCTTGTTGCACCCCTTCACCCGATACATCTCGCGTAATCGAAACATTTTCGCTTTTACGAGCGATTTTGTCGATTTCATCAATATAAATGATACCCTTTTCTGCCATTTCAACGTTATAGTCCGCTGCTTGCAGAAGTTTCAGCAAAATATTTTCTACATCTTCTCCGACATATCCAGCTTCTGTCAAGCTGGTGGCATCGGCGATAGCAAATGGCACATTCAATGAACGGGCCAATGTTTGAGCAAGGAACGTCTTCCCAGAGCCCGTTGGTCCAATTAGACAAATATTGCTTTTTTGCAACTCAACGTCTTCTGCGGTCGGCTCAACGTTCACTCGTTTGTAATGATTGTAAACCGCTACAGCAAGTGTCTTTTTCGCACGATCTTGTCCGATGACGTAATCATTTAATATATGCAGCAATTCTTGTGGTTTAGGTACCTCGGTAAATTCACGAATGGCTTCTTCGTAGAACTCTTCGTCAATGATCTCCTTGCACAAGTCGATACATTCATTACATATGTATACACCAGGACCGGCAACGATCTTCTTTACTTCCTCTTGCGTCTTCCCGCAAAAAGAACAACGAACAGCGTCATTTCCATTTGTATTGTCGTACATACTGTTCACCCCTTGATAAATTTCTAACCTGTAAAGGAGTGGAATTGGTTTTACTATCTTTACAGTCTTTAATCATCTTATCATAACTCATTTGAAAGAAAAAGCTATTTCTCATGGCCGTTACGTTTTCTTAGCAATTGACCACGTCCGCAAAATAAGTCAAGATCCTCCTGCTCAAAAAGGCAAAGTAAGCAAAAAACGATCGTATGAAATATACACACCATTGCTTTTTGATCAATCAAAAAGGGCAAACATCGGAAAAGACGTTTGCCGCTCTTTTGATGAAAATTAAGCTTCTTTCGCCGTACCAGTTACGATTTCAACGGCTTTCTTCATTGTGATGTCATGTTTCAACATATCTTCTGTCAAGACGCGTTTGATTTGATCAACAGGCATGTTGTAAGCTTCTGAAAGCTCTTGAATTTCTTTTTCGATGTCTTCTTCAGTTGCTTCCAAACCTTCTGCTTTTGCGATTGCTTCAATCACAAGGTTAGTTTTCACACGGGTTTCTGCTTCGCCTTCAAATTGTTGATGCAAGTCAGCTTCCGTTGAACCAGTCAATTGATAGTACATTTCTGGTGAAATTCCTTGACGTTGCATGTTGTTCAAGAACTCATCCATTGAGCGGTGAACTTCGTCATGGACCATTGAATGTGGTAATTCAACGATTTCTGCGTTTTCAACTGCTTGGCGAATCGCTGCTTCATCTTTTGCATCTTCAGCAGCTTTTTCTTTTGTTTCTGTCAATTCTTTGCGGTATTTTTCTTTTAGTTCAGCAAGTGTTTCAACGCTATCATCAACATCTTTGGCAAATTCATCATCTAATTCAGGCAATTCTTTTGCTTTGACTTCGTGAACTGTTACTTTAAAGACCGCATCTTTACCTGCTAGATCTTCTGCTTGATAATCTTCAGGGAAAGTGACGTTGACTTCTTTGCTTTCGCCAGCTTTCACGCCTACTAATTGATCTTCAAAACCTGGGATGAAAGAGTTAGAACCCAATTCTAATGAATAGTTTTCGCCTTTGCCGCCTTCAAATGTTTCTTCACCTAAGAAACCTTCAAAGTCGATAACGACTGTATCGCCATTTTCAGCAGCTTCGTCTTCTTTGATGACTAACTCAGCTTGTGCTTCTTGTTCACGTTTGATGCGAGCATCTACGTCTTCTTCTGTTACTTCACGATCTTGTTTTTCAACAGTCAACTCTTTGTAATCACCAAGTTTAACTTCTGGTTTCACAGTCACTTCTGCTTTGATCACCCAGTCTTGACCTTTTTCCATGCTGTCAACATCGATTTTTGGTTGTGATACTGGATCAATACCAGCTTCTTTAACTGCTGCTTCATAAGCTTCTGGCAAGACAGCATTCAATGCATCTTCATACAATGCTTCTTCTCCGTACATACGGTTAAATACTTGGCGAGATACTTTTCCTTTACGGAAGCCAGGTACGTTTAAGTTGCCTTTCACTTTATTAAATGCAGTCGTCAAGCCTTTTTGGATTTCAGCTTGCTCGATCGAAAATGTCAATACACCATCATTGGTGCCTGTTTTTTCCCATTTTGCAGTCATTTATTTCCCTCCGAATAACAATTATATTTTACATATGAAATAGTTTCATGCATACCTTTAAATAGTACACTAACGTTCTTTAATTGTAAACATTTTACCTAGAAACTTCTCGTTTTTTTCTTGAGTGATCTGCTTTCAGAATTAGAAAGAACCCAAAATCTTTCGTAATCTTGTTTTCTTACGTTGGATCTCTTCGTCGATCGCTTGTGGTTCGCTTTTTGCAAAAAGATCTTGATACTCATCTATATAGCTTTGTACCCAGCGATCAATCTCTTGGGTTTCTGGCAAGAACGGATAGCTTAAAGCAAAATGATCATTCAACTCTTCTAAAATGCCTTCTGCTAAGGTTGGATTTTCTTGCCCGATTCGTTCATTCACAGCTTGTCGCATTTGGCTGAAAACTGGCACATCCCTCAATAAAGATAACTGATTAGGAATGATCTGCCGTTGATCCCCCATGTAGTCTATCAATTCAAACTGCTGTGAACTTCCTAAACGGACAAGCTCTTCTACTAGTTTTGGTAACAAAAAAGGATTCGTTAACTGAGGAAGCAGCTCCGTCATCAACGATACAAACTGATCCTTTGTGAGTCCTTGGGAAAAAACGTGCCATGTGTGCCCGCTAACTGGTTGGTTGCTGCTGTCCATTGCAAGCAATGACTGTTTTTTTCCTAAAAAATCTTCCAAACCAAGTATTTGTTGAACTTCTTCTACTTTATCCAATTCTTTCACTAAATTTTCGCTTACCGCTTCAGAGATCACCGGAAATTCCTCTGCGAGTCTTATCCATTTTCTCGCTTGCAAGTATTGACCATCAAGAATCAACAAATGACCAATTTGAACAAAACCATTTGGATCTTGTAGGTATTCATCCAAGAAATCATCTGCCACTTCCAACGCTTTTGCAAAATCAGCCAGTTGCTGTAAGCACTTAACGAGAGACTGATTGATCTCAAAAGAAGAATGCTCAGTATAAATTTCCTGGTAATCATGGTAAGCCTTCAGATAATCTTTTGCCTGATATGCTTTTTCTGCTGAATGACGCAGGCGGTCTTCAGGTTTTGGAAACTGGATCGTGTCTCCCATATCTCATTCTCCTTTATCTGTAATCGATCTGCAATCGCACTTCCGCTTGCATGGTGCAATCTTCTGGTAGCAAGACCGCTTTTCAACGGGTCAGTCTTCGTTTGCCTCAAATAGAGACTGACCGCTCATTACGTTATTGTCTATTCTTGTTATATATTGGCATTTGCCTGTTTATTGAATGCTTTAATCAAATTGATAGTAACCACACTGGTCTCAGAAAAATAATCTCCGGCATGCTGCTTTTCTTTAGTAAAAATCACTGGCAAATAACCGCAATAAAAGAAAGGATTGAATTGCAAAACGTAGCGCATACACAGTTCTCTTGTCAGAACTGTTTTCCAACTCAAATCAGCTTCTGTAAATGACACGACCCGAATACCGAAAATCATCTTACCTACCGTTTGTCCCTGATTGAACTTTGTTAATAAAACAAAATAGCCTAAGTAGATGGCCAACGAGAGTAACTGGTAGAGTCCAAAAGGATGCCCGCTACTTGACCAACCACCTAAGTGATAGATCGTATCCAGAGTAATTCCTGTAATAGCTCCGATACAAAGTACATCTACGAGATAAGCAAATAGCCGAATCCAAAACCCAGCAAAAAAGTAATCTGGAAAATCATTCACTCGTCTGCGTTCTTTCTGTTTGTCTTCTATCCCCTCATACCGTTGCCATTCTTTTTGACGCTGATCAATCTCTTCCTCGCTAAATTCTTTTCTCTTAAACGAGCCCAATACTTGTTGATAGAAATCATCTGGATGATTCGTCACAGCGGCCTCTTGATTTGGGGTATCCACAGCTAGTTGTGCTTCTTGATTCGCCTGCTCTGTAGAGATTCCAGAGGTCGACTCTAGATTTTCCAGAGTTACGTTTTCTGCTCCCTGTTCAACAGGTTGTTGTTTGATTCGTGGCTCTTTCGTTTCTTTTTCAGGCATAGTTATTCACCTCCATAATAATAAAGAGGTTTCGGCGCATCCATCGTACCTAGGCTTTCCACTACTTGCAAAAGACGACTAGACTCAGATGCCTTCAGCCCTTGAAACTCTGCCAGCTTTGAACCCAGCCATGTAGAAGCGAACCCTGTGGAACCGACACCATATTCAAAAATTTCCGCATCCTCTAACCCTTGATCTGCTTCTAATGCAGCGAAGGCGTCCTCAGGAAACCCAATTTCGTCAACTAACCCGTTCTCCACTGCTTGTTGACCATCATAAATCCGTCCGTCAGCAATTTTTCTTACAGCTTCTTCTGACATGCCTCGTCCGTCAGCTACAATGGAAACAAAGCGTCCGTATGCATTATCCACGTAAGTTTGCAGAACTTTCTTGTCCTCATCGGTAGCGGCTCTTGTAGAGGAACCCATATCTTTCAAGGCACCACTTTTATAGGTGCTATCTTCGATCCCTAATTTATCCAATAAACCTGAATAATTCAATCCAGACATAATAACTCCGATAGAACCTGTCACAGTTTCATCTGTGGCAAAGATTTTGTCCGCACCCGCTGAGACATAATAACCACCGCTAGCTGCGGTGTTCTTCATACTGACATAGACAGGAATTCCAATTTCTTTGATCTTTTTCATTTCACGAGCAATCTCTGCACTTTCGTAAACTCCGCCCCCAGGCGAATTCACTTCAAATAGAATCCCTTTGATCGTTGGGTCCTCTTGCGCGGCACGTAATTCTTCAAGAAATAATTGATGATCATATCCTTCTGATGAGAACAATCCACCACCTGAAGTATTCGCAATCGTCCCTTCCAAAGTCAAGCGAAGGATACGGTTATTGCTATCTCCAGCCGCTATTTGATGTTCCTCCAATTCATTGCTTCCGTATAAAAGAGCATTCAATCCGTCCAGTGACGACTCTTCATTTGCTGGCGGAGCCATCAAAGCAAAAACACCTGAGCACACAAACAATCCAATTGCAATCGCAACAGCCACCCATCTTCTCTTATTCATTTTTCCACTCCTTTTTAATAGCGGTTCTCAATCACAATTACCGCTTCAACTAGTCCACTTGCATCGAATTTTTCGCTTTTTTCTTTCAATGCGTAGCCGCCGAAATATTCTTTAGTTAATTCATCTTGCACTCGAAACGCTTGTGCTTCTTGAACAGAGATTGCACCCGGAAGAATTTCCTGCAGGCTGTCCCAACCAGTGTCTAACATGATTTTTGTATCATCATTGACATTTTCTTGTTTCTCTAATCTTTCCACTATTTCCTTTAACTCGGAAAACGTCATACATTGTACAGCTTCTGACATCTTCATCCCTCACTTTCTTCTGTCATTGTATCGAAATTAAAAAAAAAAGGATAGTCAAAAACGACAATTCCAATTTTACGAATTGGATCATCCGCAATTCTCCTTCTTTAAATCTCCATTACAGAACAAACATTGCCTCTAATAACATCTATACCAATTATTTTTTTTAGCTTTTTCTCTTGACTAACGTCCTTATAAATATTATGATAATGCATGTATTTCTACAAAATAATTTAAGGAGGATAGATAGACCAATAGGAATAGCGCCAGATCTGTACAACAGATGACGAGGAAAGAGTTTATCGAAGTTTTCGGCGGGTAACTCTAGGGACTGCACTCTATAAGCAAGAACAAAACCTCATCGTGAGATGAAAACAAACCTCTTGCTGCGCAGGTAGAAATACATAACGAATCGTAAATAAGTAGTGGAAAGTAGGATTTGTCATTATGTGTGGAATCGTAGGAATTGTAGGAAAATCAAATGCTGAACAAGTCATTTTGAATGGTTTGGAACGTTTAGAATATCGTGGGTATGACTCAGCAGGTTTATATGTTGCTGATCGTACTTCTGGCCACTTAGTCAAAGCACAAGGGCGTATCAAAAACTTGGAAGACAAAGTCACACCAGAAGTAACAGGAACGATCGGTATCGGACACACTCGCTGGGCAACTCATGGTAAACCATCAGAAAAAAATGCCCACCCTCATACTTCTTCTAACCAAGAATTAGTACTGGTTCATAACGGAGTAATCGAGAATTTTGAAGAATTGCATCAAAACTATTTAAGTGATCATCACTTCGAAGGACAGACAGATACAGAGATTGTCGTCCACTTGATCGAAGTATTGAAAAAAGACCTTTCGACTAAAGAAGCGTTCAAAAAGGCACTCTCATTGATTCGTGGTTCTTATGCCTTTGCATTAGTTGATAAAAATGACCCTGAAACCATCTATGTAGCAAAAAATAAAAGTCCGTTATTGATTGGGCTTGGGGATGGGTTTAACGTTATTTGTAGTGATGCATTGGCTATGTTGGATCAGACTACTCATTTCGTTGAAATTGAAGACGGTGAAATGGTAACTGTGACGGCAGAAACGATTGAAATCGAAGACCTAAAAGGAAATCTTGTTTATCGCGAGTCTTATGAAGCACAACTTGATTTAACAGACATCGAAAAAGGAACGTATCCTTACTATATGCTGAAAGAAATCGACGAGCAGCCAGCTGTGATGCGTCGTCTCGTTCAAGAGTATCAAGGCACAGGAGAAGTGACGATCGATGACGCATTAAAGGATCAAATGATTGCGAGCGACCGCATCTACATCGTTGCTTGCGGAACCAGTAATCACGCTGGTTGGGCCGCAAAAGCGATTCTAGAATCTCTGACACAGATTCCTGTTGAAGTACATTTATCAAGTGAATTCGGCTACAACATGCCTTTGCTGTCTGCAAAACCTTTCTTTATTTTTCTATCACAAAGTGGAGAAACAGCCGACAGCCGACAAGTCTTGGTAAAAATCAATCAAATGAATTTGCCTAGTCTGACTATTACAAATGTAGCAGGCTCGACTCTTTCTCGTGAAGCTGACCATACATTGTTACTTCATGCCGGACCTGAAATCGCCGTAGCTTCTACCAAGGCCTACACTGCTCAAATCGCTGTGTTAACCTTATTAGCAAAAGCAATCGGTGATGCTAAAGGTATTGCTGCAGCACGGGACTTCGATGTTTTTCATGAATTAAGTATCGTTGCTTCTGCTATGGAAACATTAGTTGATGAAAAAGCGGTCATCAGTCAATTAGCAGAAGAGTATTTGTCTGACAGCCGCAATGCGTTTTATATTGGTCGAAGCAATGACTATTATGTTTCCATGGAAGCTGCACTGAAGCTAAAAGAGATTTCTTATATTCAAGCAGAAGGATTTGCAGCTGGCGAATTGAAACATGGAACCATCGCACTGATCGAAGAAGGAACCCCAGTCATCGGAATCATCACTGAAGAAGTGACCGGCTCCCATACGAGAGGAAATTTGAAAGAAGTTGAGTCTCGTGGCGCTCATACTTTAGTCATCGTCAGCCAAGAACTAGCGAAAGCGACGGATCACATTGTTTTGCCTTCGGTCCATCCATTGGTTACTAGTTTAGTTGCCGTGATTCCTACGCAACTGTTGGCTTACTTTGCAACATTGCAACGAGGGTATGACGTGGATAAACCTCGAAATTTAGCTAAATCAGTGACTGTCGAATAAAACTTTTAAAAGTTTTTAGGCAGAAAAAAGAGCTGCGACAATCGTCTTGTCGCAGCTCTTTTTTTCGTACAACCAATTAAAAGCAATTTTTTTAGACAAGCTGAAACTGCTTGGAATTGCCTATTTTGATCATCCTTTCTTTTCTCGTCCCTCAATTTTTTTAAAGTCTTTTAAGTAATGCACAAAACAGCAAGCAGCATTCATCTCAGATTCATTGCACCTCTGTTGATCAACAGAGGAGAAATGTATCATTTCTTTACACACCACGTGCCATTTATGATGATTATCCCTACTATCGTCAGTAAACTAGTTGCAACGAATAAAATATTCCCCATTAATGACCAGTGATCACTAAAAAGTAAT
This sequence comes from Enterococcus sp. AZ091, assembly GCF_051714805.1. NCBI lineage: Bacteria > Bacillati > Bacillota > Bacilli > Lactobacillales > Enterococcaceae > Enterococcus > Enterococcus sp. AZ091. The sequence goes on from NZ_JBIOSO010000001.1 coordinate 2,424,604, forward strand.
GAAAGCAGGATGAAAGCACCCAGAACCAACATACCGATGCCATTCGCTACATACAAACGATCTAAATCATACTGTGCCTTTTTTTCTTCAGAAGCCATATTGTATCCAGCAATCAATTGCCATCCATGTCTGCTTAAAAATAGGATACCTGTAATAAAAAACAAACCCACGACTAACCATCCTGTTGTATTTCCCATCACACATTCATCCTCTCTACACATCTGCCTAACGTTTAGATCCATTCAACCAATCGGTTTCTTGCGCTTTATACAGTGAGTATACCACATGAAAATCATTATTTGGATTATCATTATATTTTCACAAGATAAAAAAACCAACGAAAACGACTTTCGTTGGTTTTTGATCTCATTTATTCCGCACCGATTTCTTCCCGTACGACAGCTGCAATTTTATCGACATAATAATCTACTTTTTCTGTTGTTGGTGCCTCAGCCATCACGCGCAATAGTGGCTCTGTTCCAGAAGGGCGTACTAAGATTCTACCTTCCCCATTCATTTCTGCTTCTGTTTCTTCGACGATTTTTCGGATTGCCGGTACATCCATCGCGCCATTTTTATCTGTCACACGAATATTAACTAATTTTTGCGGATAGATCGTAACTTCCCCTGCCAGCTCAGAAAGTTTTTTCCCAGTCTGCTTCATGATATTCAATAACTGGATACCAGACAGCATTCCATCCCCTGTCGTATTGAAGTCTAAGAAGATCATGTGTCCGGACTGTTCCCCGCCAAAGTTGTAGTCATTTTTGCGCATTTCTTCTACAACGTAGCGATCACCCACTTGAGTAATCACATCTTTCAAACCAATGGCTTCAACAGCTTTATGAAAACCTAAATTGCTCATCACAGTTGTAACGATGGTATCTTGTTTCAAACGTTTTTGTTCAGCTAAGTATTTTGCACAAATGTACATGATCTTATCGCCGTCAACAATATTACCTTGTTCATCAATAGCGATCACCCGATCACCGTCTCCATCAAAGGCTAGTCCAACATCGGCCCCTTTTTCGACAACAAACTCTGCTAATTTCTCAGGATGAGTGGAACCAACACCATCATTGATGTTCAAACCATTCGGCGAAGTTCCCATGGTATAAAAATCAGTTTCTAAGTCTGCAAACAACCGATTGACACTTGTAGCAGTCGCCCCATTGGCTGCATCTACACAGACGGTGATGCCCTCTAGATCACCCGGGATCGTTTGACGGAGAAATTGGGAATACTTCAAAAGACCTTCTGGAAATTCATCAACGGTTCCTAAACCTTCAGCTGACGGCCGTGGTAACGTATCTTCTGCAGCATCTAATAAAGCTTCGATCTCCGCTTCTTGTTCGTCCACCAATTTGAAGCCATCATTACCGAAGAATTTAATTCCGTTGTCTTGTGCTGGATTATGTGATGCTGAGATCATTACTCCAGCACTAGCTTTTTGGACCCGTGTCAGATAAGCCACACCCGGCGTTGAGATGACGCCTAGTTGAAACACTTCGATTCCCACAGATAGCAAACCAGCGATCAGTGCATTTTCTAATAACTGACCAGAGATTCGTGTGTCTCGCCCAACTAAGACGCGAGGTCGACGATCGTCTGTTTCGTGTTGACTCAATACATATCCGCCATAGCGGCCAAGTTTAAACGCTAATTCTGGTGTAAGTTCCTTATTTGCTTCTCCACGAACACCATCTGTACCAAAATATTTTCCCATAATGTATTACCCTCTCTTATTCTTTACTCTCATCTGAAGTTGTAACAGTTGTTTCGCTTTCTGAATCACGGTTTTCTTCACTAGATGATTCACTAGTTTCATCTGATCGAGATTCGGCAGATGACTCGTTGCCAGTTTGACCATTCGTTTCCGTTGATTGGAAAACAGGTGTCACTTGGATCGTCACTACTTTAGGATCAATCGTCACACCATCTGGCACTGGCACTTCAACAGTTCGCTCAACAGTTGAGGTGATTCTTGAAATATCGATTGGTATGCCAATTTGATCTAATGTATCTAAAATAGACTGGCTACCAGAAATCGTTCCGCTGATTGCACTCATTCTATAGATAAAATGGGAGATGCCGTTAGGAACTGTTCCTTGCTGGGTGACGAATAATTCCACTTGTTTTGTCGGGGCTTCTAATGTTACCGTTACGTTAACTGTTTCGGGATCTGGCAAAATTGCTAATGCATTTTTAGCGGTATCCCACGCTTGTATCGTTCCTTTGACTGTTGAAGAGGACGTTCCGATCTCATTAGGATCAATAACAGCCACCACACGATCGATATCATTTAAGGTGCGATCACCCGTTGTGATCGCTACTTTCTGAGGATCTGCCTCTAGAGAAGCGATAGAATACCCTTCCTTTAAATCTGCGCCCGATATGACTGGTTCAACAGTAAATGTTTTTGTTACTTTCTTTTCAATAGTCACTGTGATGGTCTTCGGCTCGATTTCAGCTGTTACACCCGAACTCAAATTCTGAACTTCTAAAGGAACTTCATGCGTTCCTTCCCCTAATTCAGAAAGATCCGCCATCACGCGAAAGTTTCGTGTCTCATCATTTTTTTCTGCATTCAACTGGATACGATTTCGACTTTTCAAGGTGACATTCACGGTGGTTTCATACCCTTGGATAAAATAGCTATCTGTATCATACGTCGTTTGGATGGGAACATTGCTAAGATGTTCTTCATAACCACTAGTAGAGCCGGATAGATTGACTTGCAGTGTGGAACCACTAGCAATAAAAAACAACACCAAACTAAAGAACAGCGCTAGTATACCATAAAAAATATTTCGTTGGCGTTCTTTCTTAATCATTTTCTTCCCCCTTTGTTCACACCGTCAAGGAAAGATTGCAGTAGATTACGTTTTGCTGTTTTTTCTTCAGGCACAAGCTCTCGATTCAAAATATCCAAGTATTGTTCTCGAGATAACCCAGATAACAATTGGTTGTTCATAGTGATACTGACATCCCCAGTTTCTTCAGACACAACGATCGTCAAAGCATCACTGACTTCTGACACCCCCACTGCCGCCCGATGCCTAGTCCCGAATTCTTTAGGAATCAACAAGCTTTCTGAAAGGGGCAGATACGCACTCGAAACCGCAATTTTGCCGTCTCGTATAATGACTGCTCCGTCGTGCAAAGGTGTGTTGGGAATAAAAATATTGATCAATAGTTCTCCGGTAATATCGGCATCCAAGGCAATCCCAGTTTCGACATACTCTTCCAAACCGGTAGTTCGCTCAATTGTAATCAAGGCACCTATTTTGCGTTTCGCCATATACTGGATCGCTTTATCTAAAGATTGGACCATCACTTCGTCTTCGTGCTTTTCAGACTTAGAGGTCTTGAATAGCGAACTCCGACCTAAATGTTCCAAACCTCGCCGAATCTCCGGTTGAAAAATGACAATAGCAGCGATCACCCCATAGGTGATTACTTGATCCATCAGCCATGAGAGAGTTCTCAAACCAATCAAACCCGCTAAAAAACGTAAGACGATAAACAGCCCGACCCCTTTGAATAGCTGGATCGCCTTGGTCCCTCTGACTAACTGAATCAATTTGTAGACCACATACCAGACAACTAAAACATCCAAAACATTGATTAAAAACGAAATAGAAAATATATTAAACGAGAAAACTTCTCTCCAATAATCAAAATTAAAAAAATCACTGAAATTCATCGACATAAACAGCCTTCCTTTATTCTTAAGACTTCAAATAATAGTATAACATAGGACTTCTTTTAACACGTTGAAAAAAAGCAAATTTATCTCATTTTTCCAAAAAAAAAATCTCACTTTTTTCTGGACTCTCGATTATTGGATAACACGGTTGATCTTTACGTAATGGAGCTTAAAAAAAACAGCTCTGCCAGATACTGGCTAGAGCTGTGACACTTGTCTATTCTGATTTTTTTCTCCGCTGCGCTCTGGCAGCTCTTCTTGCCGCGCGAGCTGCTTCGACTTCAGGATCAGAGACTGATCTACGCTGTTTAGTTCTAACAGATTCTCCTTGTTTTTCCACCGATTGAGGTTCTGCTTCAGACAATGGCTCTTTTTCTAATTTTGCTCGAATCTTTTCTTCTTGCCCAGCAAGACGCGCATAATTATAGAAACGGTTTTTGGCATCCAAGACTGTTTTTGTGAATAATGCACTTGCAGCACTTGGGTTAGCTGCATCTAAGGCTGAAAAACGAACCTGTGTTTTCATAAACGTTGGCATCAACGAAAAATCAGGTTTTTTATAGTCTAGTGTCATTGCTGGCTTACCTTTTTCAGTCATTAATGGGTTGTAACGGTATAGAGACCAATAACCGGAAGCTACTGCTTCTTTTGCTTCTTTGATGGATTGTCTCATGCCACCTGCTAATCCATGGGTGATGCATGGTGTATAAGCAATGATCAGAGATGGTCCAGGGAATTTCTCCGCTTCTTCGAAAGCTTTGATCGTCTGCATTTGATTGGCTCCGGAAGCAATTTGCGCCACGTATACATGACCATATGTCATAGCCATCATCCCTAAATCTTTTTTCGACACATATTTCCCACTAGCTGCAAACTTAGCAATCGCTGAAGTTGGGGTTGCTTTAGAGACTTGCCCGCCAGTATTAGAATAGACTTCATTATCTAAAACTAGAATATTTACATCCGCGCCTGAGGCCAAGACATGATCGATTCCGCCAAATCCGATATCGTAAGCCCAACCATCGCCACCAATCATCCATTGACTTGGCTTAACAAACAAGTCGCTGTCGTCAAGAATCGCTTGCAAACTTGGCTGTTGATGAATTTCTTGTTGTAAAGCAGCCTGTAATTTTGCCGCCCTCTGTTGGCTTCCTGCACTTTCTTCCCGATGATCGATCCAGTCTTGCATAATCCCTTGTAGATCTATCGGAACAGTGACTAAGGCTGCCTGCATTTTTGCTGCTAAGGCTTCTCTTCGTGTTCGATTTGCTAGAAACATCCCATAACCAAATTCGGCATTGTCTTCAAATAGTGAATTGGACCATGCCGGTCCTTGCCCTTGGTCGTTGGTCGTATAAGGAGACACCGGAGCAGCGCCGCCCCAAATCGATGAGCAGCCGGTGGCATTTGCGATCATCATGCGGTCCCCGAACATTTGAGTCAACAGTTTGACATACGGAGTTTCGCCACATCCTGCACAGGCTCCTGAAAATTCTAGAAGCGGTTTATTGAATTGGGTGCCCATTACGGTACCCGGTTTTGCCGGATTCTCTTTCTGACGTAGTGTCATAGCAAAGGCCCAATTCATTGCTTGCTCTTTTTGGCTTTCATAGGAGCGCATGACCAAAGCTTTGTCCTTTGCGGGACACGCTTCAACACAAAGCCCGCAGCCAGTACAATCTTCGATTGAAACTTGGATTCGATACTTCTGACCATCTTTTCCTCGCATTTCTCGAACAATAAACCCTTCTGGTGCCTCTGTCAGTTCATCTTCATCCACTAAGAAAGGTCGAATCGCTGCATGCGGACAAACAAATGCACATTCATTGCACATCGTACAACGGTCGGATAACCATTCTGGCACTTCTAAAGCAATCCCTCGTTTTTCCACTGCAGTGGTCCCTAGAGGCATCGCTCCTTCCGTCATTTGATTCCGAACGAGCGTCCCCACTGATAATTGATTGCCTTCCTGTCGATTGATTGGCTCAACGATCTCCCGAACATAACGGGATGTTGCAGTTGATTTCCGTTCAGGCACATCAATGAAGGCCCATTCAGCTGGCACTTGAATCTCGCAAAGCAATTCAAGGGTCCGATCAATCGCTAAATAGTTTTTTTCGACAATTTCCATGGACTTATGTCCGTAATTCTTTAATACCTCCGCTTTTAAAATCGGCAGAACCTCGTCGAAAGGCATAATATCAGACAAATAGAAAAAGGCAGTTTCCATTGCTGTGTTGATGCGTCTGCCGAGCCCAGTCTCCATCGCTAATTGCATGGCATTGATGGTATAAAAACGGATGTCATTTTCTGCAATGTAACGCTTGATGTGTTTAGGAAGACTAGTTGCAATTTGTTGCTCATTCCAGGTGGTATTTAGTAGGAAGGTACCGCCTTTTTTTAGCCCCTTCAGCAAATCATATGTATGCAGATACGCAGGGGTATGGCATGCGACAAAGTCAGCATGCTCGATCAAATAAGTCGAGCGGATCGGTGTGTCTCCGAAACGCAAATGGGAGACTGTTAATCCTCCTGATTTTTTGGAATCATAATAAAAATAACCTTGAACATACTTATCTGTGTGATCGCCAATAATTTTGATCGCTGATTTATTGGCACCCACGGTTCCATCGGAGCCAAATCCCCAAAATTTCGCCTGAAATGTATTGGGATTGGTCAAGTCCAAAGTAGCTTCCGTGTTCAACGAGAGATGGGTAACATCATCCATGATCCCAATCGTAAACCGTCTTTTTTGCTCACTTTTTGGTTTCGTCAGTTCTTCGTATACAGCAACGATTTGATCTGGCGTTACATCTTTTGAACCCAATCCATAGCGACCACCAATGACAGCTGGCCGGATCGCTGCATCATAAAGGGCACTTTGGACATCTAAAAGCAGAGACTCACCGTTTGCTCCCGGCTCCTTGCTACGGTCTAAAACGGCAATTGCTTTGACCGTTGATGGAAGTTTTTCCAAAAAGACTTCTAATGGAAATGGTCGATACAAATGAATTGTCAAGACCCCGACTTTTCTTCCTTGTTTGAGCAAATGATCCACCGTCTGTTGTACAGTCTGAGCCGAAGAACCCATTGTTACAATTACTTCTTCTGCATCAGCACAGCCGTAATAATCGACCAAATCATAGTTGGTTCCGCGCAAATCATTAATGGCTTTCATGTATTTGCGAATTGTTGCCGGTAACGCATCGTAATGGGCATTGACCGTTTCTCGCTGTTGAAAATGAATATCGGGGTTTTGATTCGTTCCGCTAACCGTTGGATGGTTTGGATTCATTGCCTTTTCGCGAAAAGCTGCTAATTTTTCTTGATCAATCAATTGAGCCAACTCACTGTATTCAAGTACATCAATCTTCTGGATTTCATGGCTGGTTCGAAAACCATCAAAGAAATTCAGAAAGGGAATCCCACTTTCAATCGCCGCTAAATGAGCCACAGGTGCAAGATCCATAACTTCTTGAACACTGCTTTCCGCCAACATCGCAAAGCCTGTTTGGCGAGCCGCCATCACGTCTGTATGGTCACCAAAAATATTCAATGCATTCGTAGTGACTGCTCGGCTGGCAACGTGAAATACGCCAGGCAAACGTTCTCCCGCGATTTTGTACATATTTGGAATCATCAACAGCAATCCTTGCGAAGCTGTATAAGTCGTCGTTAAAGCTCCAGTCTTTAATGAACCATGTACTACACCAGCTGCTCCGGCTTCTGACTGCATTTCAACCACTTTCACTGGTTGTCCAAAAATATTTTTCTTTCCGCTGGCGGACCATTGATCTACCAATTCCGCCATTGTTGAACTAGGGGTAATAGGATAGATTGCGGCTAATTCTGTAAAAGCATAAGAAATGTAGGCTGCCGCTGTATTTCCGTCCATTGTTTTTTTCTTGCGCATCTCTCTAACTTCCTTTATCTTCCATTTTGAGCATTCTCACACAATCTATTATAGCTGAAAAATCTATTTGAATAAATACTGCAAATCAAAATAGCAGCGATTTAGTGAAAGAGCAAACGATACAGTTTCTATCTAATCTAAGATTTTTTCACAAATTTCATTTGGTTGTTTCTCCTTTTCTTTCTAGTTGAAATTCTGTTAAACTTAAAAAAAAAGGAGGATGAAACATGGATATTTCAATTATCAAAGCTAAAGAAACAAATACGACTACAGGAATCAAGATTGGTGATGAAAATGCTAAGCCAATCATTGAATTCATGAATCTTCGTTGTCCTTATTGCCGCAAATGGTTTGAAGAGTCATTGCCGATCCTAACCGAAGCTGTTGCTGCGGGAAAAGTTCAACGAGTGATCAAATTATTCGATAAAGAAAAAGAGTCTCTTCAACGGGGAAATGTGATGCATCGGTTTGTAGCAACGGATAATCCTGCTCAAACGATCGCAGATATTACTAAAATCTATCAAACACAAGATCAATGGGGACATTTAACTTTAGAGGAGGTTGCAGAATTTGCGCAAAAACAGTTAGGATTAACCGAACATAACCATTCCACGTATGCTGGTGAAATCGTGGAAGAAGCCCGAAAAGCAAATATTCAATTTGTGCCGACCGTTATCGTAGGCAGTCACATTTTCGATGAATCAATCTCAGCGGATGAGTTGACACAATTGATCAATGAATAAAACCTGTGCCACAGTTCTAACAGCAACCCACTCTTGAAGGATAATCGACTCGCACGTGCGGTCCAACGAAGCCAAAACTACTTGATACTTAGCCGTTTTAGCTTCATTCTATCCCTTCAACTGTTGTCTTGTTATGACCTGTGGCACAGGTTAGTTTAACTGACTTTATCTCGCAAACGATCCGCAAATTCATTGATTTTACGGATTCGATGGTTGATGCCTGATTTGGAGATCGCTCCAGAAGGAATCATCTCTCCCAACTCCTTCAAGCTGACTTCAGGATGTTCCAATCGCAATTCGGCAATTTCCTGCAGCTTCTCTGGAAGAGCTCCCAGCCCCACCCGTTGTTGAATAAATTCAATATTGTCAATCTGTTTGGAAGCTGCATCGATGGTCTTGTTCATATTTGCTGTTTCACAATTAACCAAACGATTGACTGAATTGCGCATGTCGCGGACAATCCGAACATCTTCAAACTTGAGCATCGAATTGGTCGCGCCGATCAGTGTGAGAAAATCGGCGATTTTTTCTGCGCCCTTTAAATAAGAAATAAAGCCATTTCGTCGTTCAAGGGCTCGCGCATTCAATCCATAATAGTTCAACATATCGCAGATATCTTGATTGTGCTCTTCATAGATCGAATAGATTTCTAAATGATAGCGGCTGGTCTCTGGATTGTTGACTGAACCTGATGCCATAAATGCCCCCCGTAAATAGGAACGCATTTTTTGGGCATTCCCCATAATTTCATCCGATACATGACTATGAAACATCAATCCATCCATAATATCCAAATCTAGCAATACACGTTTGGTCTCTTGTTTTAAGCGAACGATGTAAACATTGTTCTTTTTCAACTTCATTTTTCTACGAACCAACAGCTCACTTCGGACATTGTAGTGATCTTTCAATAAGGAATAAATCCGCCGAGCAATGGCAGCATTTTCTGTTTGCACATTGAGAACGAACTGCTGGTTATTAATACTTAACGATCCATTCATTCGTATCAAAGCAGCTAATTCTGCTTTTGCATGTTCCCGATGTACTTCTAGTGATGTCAGTTCCTTTTTGACTTCTGCTGCAAAGGACATAGCGTCGCCTCCTTTCTAGATTTTGGCACCGTAGACGATCCGCAGTAATTCATCGATCACTTTATCACCGTCATGAAAGACACCGCCATCACGTAACTCTAAGAAATCCGCTGAAACCACGCGACAACTTTCATTCCGCAGTCCTTGGAAGTCATGTTTCACTTGGACAAGGTATTCATCGTAGATTTCTGGATCCATATAGCCTTCTGGGACCTTCTCTGTATTGACTAACACGGTATCAATAAAAGACTTCCCTAAATGTTGATGCAAAACTCGAACATGATCTGCATCAGTAAAGTGTTCTGTTTCCCCTTTTTGCGTCATGATATTGCAGATGTAAACAGTCTCCGCTGCCGTTTCTAGCAACGCCTGTCCGATCTCACTGATCATCAAATTCGGCAAGATACTCGTAAACAAGCTACCCGGTCCTAATACGATCATATCAGCTTCTAATATCGACGTCACAACTTTACGTGCAGCTTTGGGTTCATTTTCGTCATCTTGATTCCGCACAAACACGTGATCGATGGTTTTACGATCCAAGGCAATTTTGGATTCTCCCACTGCTTCTGTCCCGTCTTTAAAAACAGCGTGCAGAATCAAAGGTTGGTCAGAAGAGGGATAGACATGGCCATCAATGTGCATGATTTTTGAAAGTATCTGGATCGCTTCATAGGTACTGTTGCGCATTTCCGCAATGGCGGCAATGATCAAATTACCTAAGGCATGGTTTGCAAGAAATTTGTCTTCTTTCTTGAACCGATACTGAAAAATATCATTATAGAGTTGCGGCATATCTGACAAAGCAGCCAGCACATTGCGCAAATCACCTGGAGGCGAAATAGACGAAACTAGGTTGCGGATCTCACCACTGCTGCCACCATCATCTGCGACCGTCACAATTGCTGTGATATCAACACCTTGATTCCGCAAACTTTTTAAAATGACCGGCAGGCCAGTTCCGCCCCCAATGACAACGATCTTAGGTTTACGGATTCGATAGGTTTTCATTTTCATGATCGATTCACCGTCTCTTTGCGCTTATCTTTGTCACGATGGGTCACATTGACTTTGTAATTTTTTGCTAAAGCAGCGCTGATCCGTTCAGATAAAGCGACCGAACGATGTTGTCCGCCCGTACAACCAATTGCGACCGTCAAACTGCTTTTTCCTTCTTTGATATACCCAGGCATTATAGTTTCAAGCAATGTCTCAAATTGCTGATAAAACTCTTCAGTTTCTGGAAAAGACATGACATAGTCATATACGGTTTCATCTTTTCCCGTTAGCGGACGCAATTCGGGTATATAATGTGGGTTTGGTAAGAATCGCACGTCCATCACGATATCCGCATCGATAGGCAATCCGTATTTGAAGCCAAAGGAAACAACTTCCACCCGAAATCCATGTTCATGGGAAGAACGAAATTCTTGATTGATCTTTTCTCGCAGCTGTCTTGGTGTTAAAGTTGTCGTGTCGATCACGATATTCGCTTTTGTCTTCAAGTCTTCCAAGATCGCACGCTCTTTACGGATCCCTTCCGTTATTAAGCCGTCCATCGCAAGGGGATGGGCTCTGCGTGTCTCTTTATAACGAGAAACCAACTCATTGTCTGTAGCATCTAAGAACAATATTTTTGTATCGATGAATCGAGTATTCTCGATATCGATCAGCATGCTTTGGATTTCTTCAAAAAAGGAACGCGAACGCAAATCAACGACCAATGCAATTTTGGTCACTTTCCCTGACTCTTTGATCAATTCCCAGAATTTAGGAATTAAACTCGGCGGCATGTTGTCAATACAAAAATAGCCCATGTCCTCAAAACTTTGAATAGCAACGGTTTTTCCTGCTCCACTCATACCAGTGATGATCACTAGTTCTAAATTATCTACTTCTGTCATCGTAAAACTCCTTCCTCACTCATTAACAGTATATCATGCCGGGCGTATCATTTAAACACTACCGCACAAAAAAAGCATCAACATGAGAGTTGACTCCCATGTCAATGCCTCGCTCAATTTCGATAAGTTAACGCTTTTTCAATTGTTCGATCGACTAAAATCGATTGCGCATCGACTACCGGATAAGGATTATTTTCCGTGAATTCTTCCATCAATGAAAGTTCGGTACAGCCTAGAACAGCTTTCTCACAACCAATTTTATGCGTTACTTCTTCTAAGATCTCAAAATAAAGATCTTGGTCTAATGTATCAGATTCTTTGATCCGATCATAAATCAATGTATTTACTTTTTGTTGTAATTGCGGCTCAGGCAAGTAGACATCAAAGCCACAAGCACGTAACTCGGCTTCATAAATCCCAGCCTTGATACTACCTTCTGTTCCTAAAAAGGCCACTTTCCCGGTAACACCTTCTTTTTGCAAAGATTTAGCAGCTTCCCGTGGCATGTGAAGCAGCGGAATTGGTGTGGCTTCTTGCAACTGATCAAAGAAATAATGCGCAGTATTACATGTCAGCACAATAAAATTTGGCTGTAATAAGTTCTGTTTAGCGATATCATCAAGCAAATAAGGAACAGGATCTTCTAAATCGTTGTTCAAGATATACGCAGTGCGATCTGGCACTGTCGCATGATTGAATAACACATAGTTCAAATAATCTTGGTCTTTATGAGCAACGGTTCGACGGTTCAAGATTCGTACAAAACTTTCAGTCGCCATCGTTCCCATTCCACCTAAGATACTAAAGAAGTTTTCCATAGACTAGCCTTCTTTCGAATGGAAATGCAGTTTAAATCGTTTGTTGTAAAGATAGAACATTCTTTTTAGTAGAATCCAACGTTTGATTGAGAAATCTTTGTCATAAAAAACGGTAGTCCCCCAGCGATTTTCGGCTAGCAGCTTTTTAGCCCGTTCTTTTTCTTCATTTTCATTGGCATAATCCAAAAAGATGTTTTTCGGTACACCCAACCAAAGCTTCGCTGTTGGAGCGTCTGCTTTCCCATAAACAGTTTCTTGGAAAGGCACATCAAATACTAAGTCTTCTGTCAGAAATTTAGCAAGATTCAATCCACTTAATGTGATGAAAAAGCTACTTCTCCCCTGACGAAGATTGATTTCAAATAATTTGTATTGCCCATCTCGGCTATCATATTTCAAATCAAAATTGGCAAAGCCAACATATTGAATTTGTTTTAAGAACGTCGAAATCATTTGATAGATTTGTTGGTTTTCATCCGGCAGAATAACCACGTAATTGCCGACTGCTCCAGGAGTTGGATCTTCTAAAAGTGGATGACCCAATGCCATCACTCGTACATTATGGTCTTTATCAACATAGGCATTCAGCACACGCATATTGCTGTCATCCCCTGGAATAAAATCTTGCACGATCATCTCGTAATTATAGCCAGCTTGATAAATCCGCTCAACAATCTTATCGAACTCGGCACGATCTTCAATAATAAAGGCTTTCTTCCGTCCTTCGAAATCAACAGATAACCAGGCGACACTATTTGCCGGTTTCAATGCCACGGGAAACTCAAATGGCAGTTCTTGAGTAAAGCGGCCATCCTCTAATAGATCTGGTGTCAAAATAAAAGTTTTTGGATAAGGTAAGCCAAACTCTTCACACACTTCATAGAAACTCACTTTATTGATTAATCGTTTCAACAAAGAATAATCATTCGCAATAAATGTGTAATATGACGCTAAATCTGCTTTATGTTTCGCTAACAATTCAGCATAACCATCCCCGCAAGGAATCAACAAATAAGCCATAGAGGGATCGTTATAAGTGGTTTTTGCCAAATCAATCAATGTATCTAAAAAACCAGGATCATGATCAAATCCTGCTACTTGATTGACCTTGACGATTTTGCTATAGCGGGTGGGGGCAAGCTGTGTCCCAGCATAAGCAATTGACTGGATGCCATATGCTTCGTGAAAGGCTCTTGCCATACCATAGACATTCATATCGCTTCCTAACAAAATAGGAACGAATTTTTCCGGATTCATAAAACCACTCTCTCTTTTGCATATATAAATTTAGATTTTTACCTATTTACTTTGTTACAACAGACCTATAATACCATAAAGAAAAAAGCAATCAAAGTATGTACCTCTGATTGCCTTCCTCTTCTTTGAACGGATAGAACTTATAGGTCGTTTATTCTGTTACGAATAGACATTTACCTATTGCTATTTTAACAAATAAACGGTGCATTACAAGAGTTATTTGAGAATTTGCAGAATTATTACAGTAAATATTAAATTTTGCTAAAATCCCCTTTATCTCCGCCTTTATCCTACCTCTCTCATAAGACTTTCTTGAGGTATTTTCCGGTATAGCTTTCAGGAACTGCTGCTATCTCTTCAGGTGTACCAGTTGCAAGGATCGTTCCTCCGCCCTCGCCGCCTTCTGGACCTAAATCAATCACATGATCTGCTGATTTGATCACATCAAGATTATGCTCGATCACTAGAACTGTATTCCCTGCATCAACAAAACGCTCCAAGACTTTCAATAAACGAGCAATATCATCCGTATGCAAACCAGTTGTAGGTTCATCTAATATATAGAAGCTTTTTCCATGAGAATTTTTGTGGAGTTCACTGGCAAGTTTCATTCGCTGTGCTTCCCCACCTGATAAAGTGGTTGCCGGTTGCCCCATCGTGACATACCCTAGACCTACATCAACGATCGTTTGTAATTTTCGATGGATCTTAGGAATATGTTTGAAGAATTCGACAGCATCTTCGACCGTCATCTCAAGGATCTCTGCTATATTCTTCCCTTTGTAATGCACTTCGAGGGTTTCTGAATTGTATCGTTTGCCGTGGCAAACCTCACAAGGAACATAGACATCCGGCAAGAAATGCATCTCGATCTTGATGATCCCATCTCCTTTACATGCCTCACAGCGACCGCCGCGGACATTAAAGCTGAAGCGACCTTTTTTATAACCGCGGACTTTGGCTTCATTGGTTTTTGCAAACAAATCACGAATGTCGTCAAAAACACTTGTATAAGTTGCCGGATTACTTCGAGGGGTTCGCCCGATGGGACTTTGGTCAATGTCGATTAGCTTTTCGATTGCTTCATATCCGGTTAGTTTCTTATATTTTCCCGGTTTGTTCGAATTGCGGTTGATTTTTTGTGCTAAAGCTTTTTTCAAAATTTCATTCACTAATGTTGATTTTCCCGAACCAGATACCCCAGTCACAGCAATAAACTTTCCAAGAGGGAAATCAACGCTGACATTTTTCAAGTTGTTCTCAGCTGCTCCAGTCAAGCGAATGGACTGTCCATGTCCTGCTCGACGTTCTGCCGGCGTTGGAATCTCCCGTTTTCCTGAAAGATATTGTCCAGTCAGCGAATGTTCATTAGCCGCAACTTCCTCTGGGGTCCCTGCTGCAACGATCTCGCCGCCAGCATGTCCAGCTCCCGGACCTACATCAATCAAATAATCGGCAGAACGCATGGTGTCTTCATCATGTTCGACCACAATCAATGTATTGCCAAGATCTCTCATCTTACGCAATGAATCCAATAAGCGGTCATTGTCTCTCTGATGAAGACCGATCGAAGGTTCATCCAAGATATAAAGCACACCAGAAAGATTGGAACCAATTTGTGTCGCTAAGCGAATACGTTGAGCTTCGCCCCCGGACAAAGTGCCAGAAGCCCGACTTAAAGTCAAATAATCCAATCCCACATTGCGCAAAAAGCTTAACCGGTCATCCACTTCTTTGACGATCGGTTTTGCGATCATCTTTTCTTGTTCAGAAAGCGTTAATTTTTCGACAAATGATAAGGCGTTGTTAATTGCCATCTCACTAAGTTCACCAATATGCTTGCCATTCACTTTGACGGATAATGCTTGCGGGTTTAGCCGGTAGCCATGACAGGTTTTACAGGTCAATTCTGTCATGTACAGACGCATTTGTTCCCGGGTGAAATCACTATTGGTTTCATGATAGCGACGTTTGATATTAGGAAGAATTCCTTCAAAGGGTACTTCAACGTCCCGTACACCGCCAAAATCATTTTCATAATGAAAATGGAACATTTCGCCATTGGAACCATTCAAAATAATTGCTTGGTGTTCTTCTGGCAATTCTTCAAAAGGCGTGTCCATGTCAATATTGAATTCCAAGCAAGCTTGTTCCAGCATTTGTGGATAATATTGTGAACTGATGGGATTCCAAGGAACGATCGCACCTTCACGCAACGTTTTGCTAGTATCAGGAATCACTAGATCAGTATCAACTTCTAATTTTACCCCTAATCCATCACAATCCGGACAAGCCCCAAAAGGTGCATTGAAAGAAAACAAACGTGGTTCTAACTCGCCTACTGTGAATCCGCAATAAGGACAAGAATAGTGTTCACTAAACAACATTTCTTCTTGACCAATCACATCTACTACAGCGTAGCCATCTGCCAAACGTAATGCGGCTTCAAAAGAATCAAACAATCGCGAACGAATGCCCTCTTTGACAACGATCCGGTCAATCACGATGGCGATGTCGTGTTTTTTATTTTTTTCCAGTTCAGGCGCTTCAGAAACATCATAGATTTCACCGTCTACTCGAATCCTCACATACCCTTCTCGTTGAATCATTTCAAAAACTTTTTTGTGCTGGCCTTTCTTTTGATAAACGATCGGTGCCAACAACTGGATCTTTGTCCGATCTGGCAATGCCAGTACTTCGTCGACCATTTGTTCCACTGATTGACTAGTGATCTCAATATGATCATTCGGGCAGATCGGGTGTCCAATACGGGCGTACAGCAAACGCAGATAGTCATTGATCTCGGTCACCGTACCGACCGTTGAGCGAGGATTCTTACTCGTCGTTTTCTGATCAATGGAGATCGCTGGACTCAGTCCATCGATACTATCCACATCTGGCTTATCCATTTGTCCTAGAAATTGTCGTGCATATGCAGACAAGCTTTCCACATACCGCCGCTGTCCTTCTGCATAAAGGGTATCAAACGCCAAAGAGCTCTTTCCTGAACCAGACAAACCGGTCACAACAACCAGTTTATCTCTAGGAATCGTCACATCAATGTTCTTTAAATTGTGTGCGCGAGCGCCATGGATTACGATTTTATCATTTGCCATTCTCTTGTCTCCTTTTACTCAGCTGCTTTCAATTCCAAGATCGTGTCTCGTAAAGTAGCTGCAGTTTCAAAGTCTAATGCTTTTGCGGCATCTTTCATTTCTTTTTCCAGTTTCAGTAAGAGAGTTGCTTTCTCTTCACGAGTCATGTCTTCATACGAAGTGGTTGTATAATCGCCTGACTCTTCCGCAACTTTCGTAATAGCGATCAAATCGCGAATTTCCTTAATGATCGTTTTTGGTTCGATGCCATGCTCTTTATTATACGCCTCTTGGATACTGCGGCGGCGACTTGTTTCATCAATCGCTCGCTGCATAGAGTCAGTCATTTTATCCGCATACATGATCACTTTACCATCAGAATTCCGAGCAGCTCGACCAATTGTTTGGACCAAAGAACGCTCACTACGCAAGAATCCTTCTTTATCTGCATCTAAGATCGCTACGAGAGAAACTTCAGGAACGTCGATCCCTTCTCGAAGCAGATTGATCCCGACTAATACATCAAATTCACCAAGCCGCAAATCGCGAATGATCTCTGTCCGCTCAAGTGTCTTGACGTCGCTATGAAGATATTTGACTTTGATTCCTAACTCTTTAAAATAATCGGTCAGATCCTCTGCCATTTTTTTCGTCAATGTGGTAACAAAGACCCGTTGATCTTTCTCTACCCGCTCATTGATTTCTCCTACAAGATCATCAATTTGCCCCATGATCGGGCGAACCTCTACTACTGGATCCAATAACCCTGTTGGACGAATGATCTGTTGGATAACGGTATCCGTTTGTTCATGCTCGTAAGATCCCGGCGTTGCTGAGACATAAACGATCTGATTCACATGTTCTTCAAATTCTTCTAAACGTAACGGCCGGTTATCTAACGCAGACGGTAAACGAAAGCCATAATCCACCAGCATTTGTTTGCGGGCACGGTCGCCGTTGTACATCCCACGAATCTGGGGCATCGTTACGTGAGACTCGTCAATCACGATCAGGAAATCATCAGGAAAGAAGTCCAGCAACGTGTAAGGTGGTTCGCCTTCTTTGCGCCCATCCATGTGTCGTGAATAGTTTTCGATCCCGGATGTGTAGCCCATTTCCCGCAACATTTCGATATCATAATTGGTGCGTTGCTCTAAACGTTGTGCTTCCAATAATTTGTTCTCACTTCGAAGAACAGCTAATCGATCTTCGAGTTCTTTTTGTATCGAAGCGATAGCATGTTCCATATGGTCTTCGTTGGTCACAAAGTGAGTAGCTGGGAAAATAGAAACGTGTTCTGTTTCCCCTAAAATCTCCCCAGTCAACGCATCCACTTCTCGAATTCGATCGATCTCATCGCCAAAAAACTCGATGCGTAATGCCCGCTCGTCCCGCGATGCCGGAAAAATTTCTACCACATCTCCTCGAACACGAAAGCGTCCTCGTTGGAAATCGATATCATTGCGTTCAAATTGTATGTCGATCATTTCTTTCAGTAGTTGATCCCGCGGTTTTTCCATTCCTACTCGTAAAGAAACCACTTGCTTAGCATATTCGATTGGTGAACCCAAACCAAAAATACAAGAGACTGAAGCAACCACGATCACATCGTTGCGTTCCAGTAATGAACTGGTCGCCGAGTGCCGCAGCTTGTCGATCTCATCATTGATACTTGAATCTTTCTCAATGTAAGTATCACTGGAAGGTACATATGCTTCTGGTTGATAATAGTCATAATAGCTGACAAAATATTCTACTGCATTATTAGGAAAGAATTCCTTGAACTCACCGTATAATTGACCCGCCAACGTTTTGTTGTGTGCGATAATCAGTGTTGGCTTATTGACCTCTTTGATCAAGTTTGAAACAGTATAGGTTTTACCTGTTCCAGTTGCCCCCAACAAAATCTGCGCCTTCTTGCCCCCAACGACGCCATCGACCAATTGATGGATGGCTTCTGGCTGATCTCCTGCCGGCTGATATTTTGAGATTAATTCAAATTCATGGGAAGTCGTTCTTTCGATCATCTTCATTCCCCCTGTATTTATATTTGCGAAGCGTCCGTGAAACAAAAAGAAAGCTGACGCTTTTCCATAGAATAGTATACCATAGCGAACATACTTTCGCCATCTTTTGTACTTTTTATTCTGCTAGTTTAATTTTACTTAAGATGTCAGTTTTTCTAACACCCAATGTCAGAAATAGCGCTGTTTTTTGCAAATATTGACCGAAAGACTTGTGTGTTTTTACAAAAATACCTATAATCTAAAAATACGTTAAAATCAAAAGGGGGAATTTTCTTGAAAAGAAAATATATGTTTTGTGCACTGTTTTCAGTGATTTTCTGCTTTTTCGCTTTTGCGAACAAGCCAGTCAGTGCAGCAGAAACAACGTATAAAATCGGAACAGACCTGACATTTGCTCCTTTCGAATTTCAAAACGAAAAAAATGAGTATGTAGGGATCGACATTGATCTGTTAAATGCTATTGCTGAAGATCAAGGCTTTGCTGTTGATTTGCGCCCATTAGGCTTTGATTCCTCGTTACAGGGCGTCCAATCCAATCAACTTGATGGGATGATCGCTGGGATGAGTATTACAGACGAACGGAAAGAAACCTTTGATTTTTCAGATCCTTACTTCGACAGTGGGATTCAGATGGCTGTCGCAAAAGACAACCAAGATATCAAAACTTACGCTGATTTGAAAGATAAAACAGTTGGCGCTAAAGTTGATACCGAGAGTGCTCGTTTTCTAGAAACCAATCAAAAAAAATATGGCTACTCTATCAAAAACTATGATGATGCTAGCGGGCTTTATGGTGCCGTTCGCAATGGAACAGTTGTGGCCATCTTTGATGACTATCCAGTCTTAGGTTATGCGATTAGTAATGGTGAAGCTATGAAACTTGTGGGTGAGCCTGAAAAAGGGGCATCTTACGGGTTCGCAGTCAAAAAAGGCCAAAATTCTGAATTACTGGCTAAATTCAACGCTGGTCTAAAAGAGTTGAAATCCAGTGGTAAATACGACGAAATCATTGCTACTTATATTGCTTCATCAGAAAGCACTTCTGATGAAGCAAGTGAAATGGTTAAAGTTGAACCGAAAAAAGACGTCTATCGAATCTCAAGTGACTCTGCATTCGCACCTTTCGAGTTTCAAAATGAAGACAATGAATATGTCGGAATCGATGTCGATCTCTTAACTAGAGCGGCGGAAATGCAAGGATTCAACATTGAGTTTAATTTCATTGGTTTCTCAGGAGCGCTACAAGCGTTAGATGGGAATCAAGCGGATGGTATGATTGCTGGGATGAGTATCAATGATGAACGCAAAAAAGCGTATGACTTCTCAGACTCCTACTTTGAAAGTGGTATTCAAATTGCGGTCAAAGAAGGAAACGATAGTATCAAGTCTTATGAAGATTTAGAAGGAAAAACAGTTGGTGCTAAAGTTGGTACCGAGAGTGCAGACTTCTTGATTGAAAATGAAGACAAATACGGCTATACCATTAAGTATTATGACGCAGCTGATCAACTTTATGCTGCAGTCAGTGGCGGTCAGATCGACGCCATGATGGATGATTACCCAGTCATTGGCTACGCCATCAGTCAAGGACAAAAACTAAGTACGCCGATTGAAAAAGAAGTGGGCGGACAATATGGGTTTGCCGTCAAAAAAGGGCAAAATCCTGAATTGATCCAAATGTTCAATGAAGCGTTAAAAGAAATGAAACGAACTGGCGAATACGATGAAATCGTCGGCCGTTATATCAAAGACGGTTCGGCTACAGAAAAGAAAGCCGATGAATCAACAGTCGCTGGTTTAATCAAAAACAATTACAAAGTTTTGCTAAAAGGTTTATGGAATACCCTGCTGCTTGCATTGATCTCCTTTGCTTTAGCGTTGATCATTGGGATCATCTTGGGACTCTTCAGCGTGTCCCCAATCCGAGCTTTGCGTATCTTCGCCGGTATCTATGTCGATATTATTCGCGGGATACCAATGATGGTGTTAGCTTTCTTCATTTTCTTTGGCCTTTCGGATGCAATTGGGATAACAATCCCCGACTTTGCTGCAGGAGTCATCACTTTGACACTGAACGCTAGTGCGTATATCGCAGAAATCGTTCGCGGAGGGATCAAGGCTGTTCCTGTAGGCCAAATGGAAGCTTCCCGCAGTTTGGGATTGACCTATACCCGAACCATGCAAAAAATCATTTTGCCGCAAGCCATCAAGATCATGATCCCATCTTTCGTCAATCAATTCGTTATCTCGCTGAAAGATACGACAATCATTTCGGTTATTGGTGTTGTGGAGCTGCTGCAAACTGGTAAGATCATTGTCGCAAGAACCACACAAAGTACCTATGTTTATCTAATCGTTGCTGTCATGTATCTAATTGTTATCACAGCCTTAACAAAACTTGCTAAAGTTTTAGAAAAGAAGGTGAAATAAATGAAGGAAAAAATCTTAGTCGAAAATCTTGTAAAAAAATATGGGGATAACACTGTTTTAAATGATATCAATGTCTCGATCCAAGAAGGTGAAGTCGTTTGTGTCATCGGTCCTTCTGGCTCAGGAAAATCTACTTTCCTGCGTTGCTTGAACCGTTTAGAAGAACCTACTAGTGGTGATATCATTATCGATGGTGCTCATCTAATGGATAAAAACACCAATATCAATGCCGTCCGTCAACACATTGGCATGGTTTTTCAACATTTCAATCTGTTTCCTCATCTTTCTGTACTAGAGAATATTATCTTAGCACCGATGGATTTAAAAAAGATGTCCCGTAATGAAGCTGAATCAAAAGCCATTCAATTGCTGGACACAGTGGGTTTGGCTGACAAAAAAGACATGTATCCAGACAATCTATCTGGTGGTCAAAAACAACGGGTAGCCATCGCCCGTGCATTAGCTATGAATCCTGATGTTATGCTGTTTGATGAACCTACATCTGCGTTGGACCCTGAAATGGTCGGCGATGTTTTGAATGTTATGAAAAAATTGGCAAAACAAGGCATGACGATGGTTATCGTTACCCATGAGATGGGTTTTGCTAAAGAAGTAGCCAATCGCGTCATGTTTATCGATGGCGGAAATTTCCTCGAAGACGGCACACCAGAACAAATTTTCACTAGTCCGAAAAACGAACGGACCAAAGACTTTTTAGACAAAGTCTTGAATATCTAAACAAAATCCGCAGAAAACTTGGTCGTTTTCTGCGGATTTTGTTATTCATCTGACATTTTAGTTTCTCGTTGCTGCTTTTTGTGCTGTGCTTCTAAAGCGATTCGTTTCTGCTTTTCACCAAAATAAACTTTTGTATCGATTGGATTGGCTTTGTTGAATCCCCCAGCACCAGTATCCATCATTTGCCCCCAGCCTTTCAGCGGATCTTTTCCTTGTTTCCTTAATTCAGCGTTCTTTTTACGCAATTCTTGTTTCTTCACTTCTTTCTTTTGCTGCCGCTGCTCCTTTATTTCCTTGAAAAAACTCATCCCATACCCTCCTTTGATCAATAAAGAATTGTTCCAATGACTATTAATAACAAAACAACAACTGGATACATCAATTCTCTAATCCAGTGTTTTTCTTTCCAAGCAAGATACAGCAAACCGCCAATGATCAGCAATAAAATAGTCGGTTCAAACAATAAGCCAATCAAATTACCTGAATAGGTTCTGGTTGTTAGTTGATCACCCCCTGTGCTTAACCTAAAAGAACTGAAACGAAAAAGAATGAAACGACTGAAAACATAACAAGACAAAAACACCAATGAATACCCTTTTGCAAACCAACGGAATAGTTTGCTAAATGGAATTTTTTTCAACAATACTCATTCTCCTTCCGTGATTACATCTTGGACCATGATATCTGAGAGCTGCTGCAGCTGGACTCTCATGACAAGCGACCGATTCTCCGCTAACCATCGAGCTAATTCAGTGCAAGAGGCCGATACATGAACGGCACTTACTTTCACACCATTATCTTTGACATAATCTAGAATGTCGCCGAAATCATAGAAATTGATTTGATTGGTAAGATCATTGGTAAAATGGAGATTGTCAGGACTATCCCAGCCTAGATCCCCAAAAGTCGGATAATATTTTTCCAAAAAATCCAGTCCTTGCGTGACGCTTTCTGTTACTTGCCGATCATAATCATTTCCTGTTGTCTGACGAACCATTTCATCTGAATAACCAAAAATATTGCCTGAATGATAATCAATACTATAATGTTGAACAGACAAATCAGCCAGTTTTTCCCTTAGCTCACTAGGAATTTGAGGATTTTTTAAAGTAATAGAAATTTCAGCCTGCTTGTACTCGCCGAGTGAACGTAAATAGGCGAGAAAGGAGTCATAGGTCGAAACCGCATTGCCTGGCTCATATAGTGTTGCAGAGGGAGCAAATGCGGTCAGCGTATCGCTGGAAACAATTGTCTGAACTGCCTGATCAAAAATATAGCGATTTTCGACTGTGTACGCGACCGTCTTCTGATTTCCTAAACGAGAAATGACCGGATAAACGTCCTCTTTCCCCAAAAATGCAAGCAGAGATTGCCGATTGATAGGATCGTAATGGAGGTTTCGCTGTCCCATCTCATACCAATAGTAGCGGTACTTCTCTAACGTATCATTCTTGAGCGCATCTTCCGAATATGGAGCATTCATCGCCGAAGGAATCGATTGATAATCCTCGCGGTCATTTCCGGTTGCACGATAATAGGCTAATGGTAAAAAGTAGCATAAAACAAGCACTACCATCCCCCAAAACAACACGCTATAGATCATTTGGAGTACCATGCTTTTCTTTGTACGATCCACTGACTTTTGTAATCGCTGGTACTGTTTTTTATCCATGTGACCACCTGCTTTTCACTTGTTTTCTCGCTTGAAAAACACGAGATTTCACTGTACTTAACGTTAGATTTAATATTTCTGCTATTTCTTGATAGCTATAGCCGCGAATCGCCAATATCAAAGGATGCCTTAATTTGTTAGGCAATTGATTCACATGACGGAGTGCTTCTTCTTTTTCAAGACTATCTTGGTCTTCGATAGGAAT
This sequence comes from Enterococcus sp. AZ091, assembly GCF_051714805.1. Taxonomy (NCBI): domain Bacteria; kingdom Bacillati; phylum Bacillota; class Bacilli; order Lactobacillales; family Enterococcaceae; genus Enterococcus; species Enterococcus sp. AZ091. The sequence continues at coordinate 2,448,206 of NZ_JBIOSO010000001.1, forward strand.
CTCCTGCATCAAAGTATCGACTTCTTCTGCTACCAAAAGATACCGCTTACGACGGTAAAAATCATATAGTGTAAACTTAGCAATCGTAAAGAGCCACCTCTCAAAGTCATCTGGCTTTGTCTTTGGCAAAGCCAAAAAAACTTTAACAAATACATCTTGCGTTAAATCCTCTGCTTGATACTCATCCCCCACTCTTTTTTGAAAGTAGTGCTGAATTTTCTCGTAATAGATCTGATAAATCTCCTCCAACACTACCCCTCCTTACTTATATAGACGAGTGAACAACAAAAAAGTTGCAAAAAAATATTATAGTAAGAATAGTATATCACTGTTACTAACGTATTCAGAAGGTTCTTTCTACGTAACAAAACAAAAAAAGCTGTAAACCACGCTGAAATGTTTCGTGTGGCTTACAGCTTTTTAGAATGGATTTAAGCAAAGACGGTTGACCAGTTCTCCCGTTCGGCTAAAAACTCCCTTGCCAATTGTTGGGCGCCTTCTAAGGTATGGTTGGCTGCCCAGCCGCATTGGACTTCGTTACTAGCTGGAACTTCTGTCGCTTTCAACACATCTTCCATCGTTTTTTCTAACACAGTTAAAATTTCATCATAATCTTCATGATTTAAAACCGTTAGATAAAATCCTGTTTGACAGCCCATCGGAGACCAGTCAACAATGTAATCGGCATGATTACGAATCAATTCTGCGGTCAAGTGCTCTAATGAGTGGAGGCTAGCCATCTCCATATGTGCTTGATTCGGTTGTTTCAATCGAACATCATATTTGATAATCGTATCTTTTGTTCCTTGTTTTTTGTCAGCGACCCGTACATAAGGTGCCTTGACTTTCGTATGATCTAGATTAAAGCTTTCCACGTTCATTTTCATTCTTTTTCTCCTCTCGCTTCGACGAGCCAAACAAAAGCATTGATTTGTTTAAAGCGACTGGTATAACCATTGGCTCGAAAATAGGTTTCAATATCTGGTATGAATGGGTAGTATTCTCGTTGCAGATCCGCTGCTAATCGTAAGTGATTGGCTTTGATTGCCTTTCTTAGGATGCTTTCTTTATGCTCAGGGGATAAAAACATCGTATCCCCTATAATGACTTTTCCGCCTTCAGAAAGCAGCGCTTTATATCTTTTGATCACTCGCTGTTTCTCTGTTTCATTCAAGTGATGAAAGACATAACTAGAAACGATCGTATCGATTGGAAAATTGATCTGTGGAAATTGTTCCATATCTCCATCAATAAAAGTTACCTGTGACAACTCCGGCTTTGCCTCAGCTACTTGACGCATCGCAGCCGATGGCTCGATCGCGAACACTGTTTTCTTTCTGCGAATCAACTCCAACGTCAAATTTCCCGTACCACTACCAAATTCTATCACAGAATCTCCTGCTTTTTCAGCAATATTTGCTAACAATTCTGGATAATGAAGAAAAACCTCCCGATATTCTTCATCTTTCCCTTTGACGGTCTCGTCATATTGCTTGGCCCACTCAGAAAAAATCGGAATGAATTCACGCCCCATCTTCCAGCACCCTTTCTAATCCTTGCTTTAAGTCCGTCCATAAATCGGCAGCGTCTTCAATACCAATAGACAAACGGATCAAGCCATCTTTGATTCCCGCTTTTTCTCTGATTGAAGGTGGAATTGAAGCATGCGTCATGACCGCAGGAACTTCAACTAAACTTTCAACGCCACCTAAACTTTCAGCTAGTGTAAAAATAGTTAGCGATTCAACAAACGCAGCTACTCGGTTTTCGGCTTTTAATTCAAATGAAATCATCCCGCTAAAACCAGACATTTGTTTTTTGGCGATCTCATGTCCTTTATGGCTTGATAACCCCGGATAATAAACTCTAGCTACAGCTGCATGTTCTTGAAGAAATGTGGCGATTTTTAGTGCATTGGCTTGATGGGCTTCCATCCTCAAAGCCAATGTTTTGATGCTCCGCTGAACTAGCCAGCTGTCATGAGGCCCTAACACACCACCTATAGCATTTTGCAGAAAACCAATTTGCTCAGCTAGTTCCGCTTGATTGGTTACGACTAACCCAGCAACGACATCACTATGGCCCCCCAGATATTTCGTTGCACTATGAATGACAATATCGGCACCTAATGCCAGTGGGCGCTGAAAATAAGGTGTCGCAAATGTGTTATCAACGATGGTCAAGAGATCCTTTTTCTTAGCAATCGTGGCAACTTGTTGAATATCTGTGATTTTCAACAAAGGATTAGTAGGCGTCTCCAGAAAGATTCCTCTTGTTTCTGGCCGAATCGCTGCGGCAATTCGCTGAATCGCTTGGGGATCATCAGTCTTGACCAATGTATACGTCAATCCATTTTTTTTGAAGATTTTCTGAAGCAGTCGAAAGGTGCCTCCATAGACATCATCTCCCAACAAAATATGGTCTCCGGACTGAAATAAAGAAAAAATAGTATGGGTTGCTGCTAAACCTGAAGCAAAAGCAAACCCACGTATGCCTTCTTCTAGTTCAGCAATCAGTTCTTCTAATGCAAACCGTGTAGGATTGCCCGAACGAGAGTACTCATATTGTTTTGGCTGTCCCACAGCTACTTGCTTGTAGGTAGACGTTTGATAGATAGGTACACTGACAGCCCCCGTTTCTTGATCTTGACTGATCCCAGCATGAATCAATTTTGTGCGAAATTCCATGTTTATGCCTCCTCTAGTTGACCATAAATATTTTTTGACAAGTAGCGATCTCCACTGTCAGGAAAGATAGTGACGATCGTGCTTCCCTTTGGCAGTCGCTTGCTTTCTCGGATAGCGGCTGCAAATGCTGCACCGCTGGAACTGCCTACCAATAGACCATGACGGGCTGCCAGCAACCGGGTATAATAAAATCCCTCTGGATCACTGATAGTCTCAATGCTGTCTGGCATAAGACTCTTAAAAAAGATCGGCCTCTCTTCAACGCCTATCCCCTCGATCGCATGTTCATGAGCAGGCCCGCCATTCAAGATCGATCCCTCTGGTTCCACAGCAATCAAACGTATAGTAGAATCTATCGACTTTAAATACGCGCCTGTCCCGGCGAAAGTCCCGCCACTCCCCACTCCTGCTACAAAACTGTCAATTCTCTCAGGAATTTCTTGAACGATTTCCGGACCTAACGTTCGATAATAGGCAGCCGGATTTTGTTCATTTTCAAACTGTAGCGGCAAAAAAGAGTTTGGCAATTGATCAGCAAGAAATTTGGCTTTCCTGATTGCCCCTTGCATGCCTTCTTGATTAGGCGAGTGAATGATTCGTGCTCCTAAGGCTTTGATTAGTTGTTGCTTTTCTTGACTGAATGTCTCTGGAATCACAAAAAGCATGTCTAATCCATATGCCAAACCGGCTAAAGCTAAGCCAATCCCAGTATTGCCAGCGGTGGGTTCAATCACGGTTGTGTCTTTCGTTATTCTTCCAGCAGCAACTGCTTCTGAGATCAAATAACTGCCTAATCGGTCTTTGATACTACCTCCAGGGTTTAAGTATTCTAATTTCGCATAGATCCGGCTTTGGCTTTCTCCGCCGTAGTCAGTGGCTAAAAACTGAAAAATCGGTGTCTTACCAATTAATTCTTTAATATCTGATACGATCATGGGCAACCTTCTTTTCAATGAAATTTTTGTTGTCAGTCCGCTAAAGTGCTGCAGCAAATCAGAGGCACTGCGTTTTACAATTGGTCATTCCTAGGTGATCACCTGCTTAAAAAGGCATGATCTGTCTTTGTTTACAGATCTTTGCAAGGTAAATCAAAGCAAACAAAAAGAGGCACTGACTATTCAATCAGTACCTCTTAGAGAATGACTCTAGGACTCTTTCCCAACGAAAGAGACTCTTAGAGTGATTTATCCAGATGAGGGAACGATTAATAGGCATGACAAATCAGTATGCTGCTTTTTAGCACCATACAACAACAACATACCAATGCAAAGTTGTTGTTTGTCATGTCTACGTCCCCTCCTTTTTAAGCTTGTAAACAAAATAGCATGGGAAAAAATAGAAGTCAATCTTTTTTTCTTTGTGAAAAATTTTTGGTGACATATGCATCGACAGCCTGAAATGCATTTGCTACCTCTTCTGCTGTGATCTTAAAGGGCATTCGATGGATCGTTTCATTAGGGATAGTGGCTTGAATACCGATTGCTAGTAATTCCTGATCGCTAAGTGATTCCATCTGCATTTCTGCTAACGTTGTTGGTAACCCCAGAGCTTGATATAAAACAATATAACGTTCCAACTCGTTTGTATCTTGTTCCAACAGCAATTGCATCAACGTCGTATAGGCAATTTTTTCTCCGTGAGAAAGTTGGTGGAACTTCCCAGTAGCGGCTGTCAACCCATTATGGATCGCATGAGCTGCTGCTAGTCCTCCACTTTCAAATCCTAGTCCGCTCAAAAGTGTATTCGCCTCCACTACTTGATCGAAAGCGGCTGTTACCTGTTGCTGCTGATTGGCCTTATAGGCAGCGACCCCATTGGCAAACAGCACTGCTTCACATTTCTCAGCAATTGCCAGAGCTGCTAAAGTCGGCCGGCCTCCTACGAGATTCTGAGCGCCGCTTTTAGCTACTGCTCTGGCTTCAACATACGTCGCCAATCCATCGGCGATGCCGAAAGTTAATAATTTTGCAGGTGCCTTGGCTAACAGAGTTGTATCAACCAAGACCAGTTCTGGATTCTTCGGATAATAACCATATTGTTCAAACTTCCCTTCTTCCGAATAAAGAACCGAGATGGAGGAGGTAGGGGCATCTGTTGAGGCAACTGTTGGTACGACAGCAACCGCTCGCTTCAATTGATGGGCCACTGCTTTACCGGTATCGATCACCTTTCCGCCACCAAGAGCAACAACTGCTGCCACTTCTGCTCTTTCTGCTTCTTTTGCAATACGTCTGATTTCTGCATTGGAGGATTCACCGCTGAAATTTGCTAAGGTTACTTCGATTCCTAGATGGGCTAAATCGCTTGCCAGTTCTTCGCCAGCAATCCTCCAAACAAATGGATCGGTTATTAGTAATAATTTATCTCCTAATGAGCTAATATAGTGCAAGCCTTTTTTTAATACGTTTTCTCCTTGAATGTAGCGCTGCGGACTAACAAATATTTTTTCCATGAACTCTCCTACTTTCAGTTTTTTATACCAATTCCCGACTTTGTTAAAAATTTCACAAAAACTAGTAAAAGCGCAGCCTGAAAAAGTGGTTTTCTTCAGGCTCCGCTTATTATTTTTTCTTACCACCAAAGGCATCTTTCATTTTATCAAAAAATCCTTCGGGTTGTTGCTCGTTGGTTACATGGCCGCTTGCTTTTGCATAAGCCCGTAACGCTTCTTTTTGTTCTTCATTCAAATTCTTTGGTGTGATCAACTTAACTTTGACTTGTTGGTCACCATTGCCATTGCCACGTAATTTTGGTGCACCTTTGCCTCTTAGACGGAAATTCGTGCCCGTCTGGGTACCAGCAGGAATCTTCAATTTGACATTTCCGTGAACAGTCGGAACATTGACCTCGTCACCTAAAGCTGCTTGAACAAAGTTCAATGGTAATTCGTAATAAATTTCGGATCCATCACGATCGAAGATATCACTTTCCTCAACACGGAAAACGACATACAGGTCTCCATAAGGTCCGCCATTGCTGCCAGCTTCTCCTTGACCGGATAGGCGCATTTGTTGGCCATCTTCCACGCCAGCAGGTACATTGACTTTGACGCTATGTTTTTTCTTTTCGTGTCCTGTGCCATGACAAGTCGTACAAGGTTCTTTGATTTCTTTCCCTGTACCATGACATACATCACAGGTTTGACGACTCATGACACGACCAAGAGGTGTTTGACGTTCCACATTGATCGTACCTGAGCCATGACATTTATGACAGGTCTCAGGTTGTGTTCCTGGTTTTGCGCCATTACCGCCACAAGTATGACAGGTTTCTTCGCGGTTATACTGAATATTTTTTTCCACACCAAAAATCGCTTCTTCGAAAGAAAGATCCACAGCATATTGCAAATCAGCTCCTTGTCGCGGAGCATTTGGATTTGCCGTTCTGCCACCGCCGCCAAAGAATGATTCAAAGATGTCTTCAAATCCACCAAAGCCGCCACCGGAAAATCCCCCGCCGTTAAAGCCGCCAAAGCCGCCGCCATAACCACCACCGTAGTTCGGATCAGTTCCCGCGTGACCATATTGATCGTAAGCAGCTCGTTTTTGAGGATCGCTCAGTATTTCATATGCTTCAGAAATTTCTTTGAATTTTGCTTCTGCATCAGGTTCTTTATTGATGTCTGGATGATACTTTTTGGAAAGCTTCCGATATGCTTTTTTTATTTCGTCATCCGAAGCCCCTTTTTGTAGACCTAAGACCTCATAATAATCTCTTTTGTCTGCCATTGGCTTCCCTCCACTATTTTCTTGCGTCCCTCGTATTTTAGCATATAATTTGCTTCAGAAAAATACGTTTCAGAAATTCATAAGAAAAAGCCAAAGTGGTGACTTTGGCTTTTTCACAAACAGCGATTATTTATCGTCGCCGTCTACTTCTTCAAAATCGGCGTCTACCACATCGTCTGCGCCGCCTTGTGCAGCTTCTGGATTTTCTTGTGCTTGTTGTTGTGCAGCTTGCTCATACAACTTCACTGTCAAGTTTTGTACGATTTCATTCAATGCATCGCGTTTTGTTTTCATTTCTTCGATATTGTTTGCGTCGACAGCAGCTTTCAACTCATCACGAGCTTCTTCCGCTTTCTTCACTTCATCGGCATCTACCTTGCCTTCAAGCTCTTTCAATGTTTTGTCAACAGTGAATAGTAATGCGTCGACATCATTACGCAAATCAACTTCTTCTTTACGTTGTTTGTCTGCTTCCGCATTTGCTTCCGCATCTTTAACCATCCGTTCAATTTCTTCATCGGTTAGACCTGAAGAAGATTTGATCGTGATTTTTTGTTCTTTTTGTGTTCCTAAATCTTTTGCAGATACATTTACGATACCATTTTTATCAATATCAAATGTTACTTCGATTTGTGGAATTCCTCGAGGTGCTGGTGGAATTTCCGTTAATTGGAATCTTCCTAATGTCTTGTTGTCAGCAGCCATTGGACGTTCGCCTTGTAGGACATGGATGTCTACAGCAGGTTGATTGTCTGCAGCTGTTGAGAAGACTTGTGATTTGCTTGTTGGGATCGTCGTATTGCGATCGATCAACTTCGTAAAGACGCCGCCCATTGTTTCGATACCCAATGATAATGGTGTGACATCAAGTAAAACGACATCTTTCACATCACCAGTGATCACGCCACCTTGAATCGCAGCCCCCATTGCTACTACTTCATCTGGGTTCACTGATTTGTTTGGTTCTTTATTGGTTTCTTTGCGAACTGCTTCGACGACTGCAGGAATCCGAGTTGATCCACCGACTAAGATCACTTCATCGATTTCAGATTGTGAAAGACCAGCATCTTTTAGCGCTTGACGTACAGGAACTTTTGTCCGTTCGACTAAATCAGCGGTTAATTCATCAAATTTTGCCCGTGTCAATGTCATTTCTAAGTGCAATGGACCAGCATCGCCAGCTGTAATAAATGGCAAGCTGATTTGTGTACTTGTCACACCTGAAAGGTCTTTTTTCGCTTTTTCAGCAGCATCTTTCAGACGTTGCAATGCCATTTTGTCTTTACCTAAATCAATGCCATTTTCTTTTTTGAATTCTGCAACCATGTGATCGATAATCTTGTTATCAAAGTCATCTCCACCTAGATTGTTGTCCCCAGCAGTAGACAACACATCGAATACGCCATCCCCTAATTCAAGGATCGATACGTCAAATGTACCCCCACCAAGGTCGAAGACTAAGATTTTTTCGTCTTTGTCTGTTTTGTCTAATCCATAAGCTAAAGCTGCTGCTGTTGGTTCGTTGACGATTCGTTCTACTTCTAATCCGGCAATTTTACCAGCATCTTTTGTTGCTTGACGTTGTGCATCATTGAAGTAAGCAGGAACAGTGATAACTGCTTTGTCTACTTTTTCTCCTAGATAATCTTCAGCAAATCCTTTGATATATTGTAGGACCATTGCAGAGATTTCTTGAGGAGTGTATGATTTCCCTTCAACTTCTACTTTATAGCCAGCTTCACCCATATGACGTTTGATTGATGAAATCGTGTTAGGGTTCGTAACTGCTTGACGTTTAGCAACTTCCCCTACTTGGATCTCGCCGTTTTTAAATGAAACAACAGATGGTGTTGTACGATTTCCTTCTGGATTGGTGATGATTTTTGCTTCGCCGCCTTCTAGGACAGCAACAGCTGAATTAGTTGTACCTAAGTCAATACCGATAATTTTACTCATAAGTAATACGCTCCTTTTCATTCATCGTTCTTTTTATTTATTGTGCTACGATAACCATACTTGCACGCAAGACACGATCATGCAGCTTATAGCCCTTTTGCAATACTGTGACGATCGTATCCGCAGGCACATCTTCTGTCGCAGGTACGGTCTGTACCGCTTGATGAAGATTGGGATCGAAAGTTTCTCCTTCAGCAGGAATTTCTTCGATTCCTTCTTCTTTCAACGCTTGACGCAAACTTTCCAACACCATTTCGACACCTTTTTTCAAGTTAGCCGCTTGGTCTTCTTCCACATTTGCTGCCATAGCGCGTTCCAAATTATCGATCGCTGGCAATAATTTTTTGCCCAAATCTTGCGAACGGTATTTTTGCAACAATTCACGTTCATTACGGTTTCTTGCTGTAATATTAGCGATTTCGGCCCGTGCGCGCAGAAATTGGTCTTCTAGTTCATTGTTTTTTTCTTTTAAACTGTCGATCTCGCTTTTTTCTACTTCTGCTTCTGATAGACCAGCTGCATCGATTTCTTCTTCTGACGGTTCTGTCAGAGGCTCTTCAGTTGTCTCAAGATCTTTTTCTACCTGTTCTTCTTTTTCTGACACTTGCTACCATCCCTTCTATAATTCACTTATTTGATCATTCACTGTTTGCATCTAGTGTGCGATAGTAATCAGCCAATGTCATTGCTAATTCTCGACGAAAGGCATCCATCAGTCCAAACATTCGCGAATAAGGCATACTAGAAGGACCTAATAAAGCAATCGTCCCTTGGCCATGACCTTCAATGTCATAGCTTGCTTGAATCAAACTCATATTTTGGAGTAATTCATTCCCTAGTTCCTGACCAATGCGGATCTGAATCGTGGAGTCTCTCGGTGCCAATAATTGTGTGAGTTCTTCTGCATTTTTCATGAAAGAGTACATCGACTTAAACTGACGAACATCTTGACTTGGTTCAAAATCTAATAGATTCATCCGTCCGCCGACGTAAATTTTCTCTTCAAAGAGATGACTCAACATATCATCGAATAAATCAATGATTCCTTCTGTTGTTTGAAAATACTTGTGCAAAATCATCGGAATCTCTGTTCGCAATCGATGATAGACCGTCATGAGCGGTTCACCCACTAATTTTTCATTGATAATCCGAACCATCTTTTCTAAGTCGCTGCTATCCATCGATGAAGGTAATGAAAAAATCTGATTTTCAACATTGCCTTTATCCGTAACAATGATAGCAATGATTTGTCGTGCATTCAAAGGTACGATCCGAAAGCCAGTTAATTTCCGTTCTTTGACATCCGGTCCTAACGATAATGCGGTATAGCTCGTAAGATTGGATAGGATCGTAGCAGATTGCTGAATAATTTCATTGATTTCATGAAATTCTTTCCCCAAGGAATGGCGAATTGCTTTGATCTCATTTTGATTGACTTTTGATGGTCTTAATAAGTGATCAACGTAATAGCGGTAGCCGGCCATTGAAGGAACACGTCCAGAAGAGGAATGTGTCTTCAATAAGAGACCCGCTTCTTCTAAGGCCTTCATCTCATTGCGGATGGTAGCCGAACTTGCTTCAACCCCATCCTCCATCAATCGTTTGGAGCCCGTAGGCTGACCAGTATCCGTATAATTTTGGATGATGAGGTGTAAAATAGTTTGTTGTCGTTGTGTCAACATCTTATCCACTCCTCCGTTAGCACTCTTTCACATTAAGTGCTAACACGATTATTAATATACCATATTTCCTACGAATGTCAAGAATTTGACACAGATTTTTAGCACTCTTATAGAGAGAGTGCTAATCCACTTCATTGTCAATTAGCTCCAAAAAAAGAAGATCGAAAACAGCTCGATCTTCTTGGTTATTCTTAACTTAATAAAAATTTTTCAAATACATCATTGCCGATAAACATCCCAGCCTTTGTTAAATAAACGCGGTCTCCTTCTGAGACTAACCAGCCATTTTTAGAAAGTTCTTCAACGACATTGCCATAGATCGAATCAAAAGAACAGGCAAATTTATTTGAAAAGGCTGTTTTCGATACACCTTGTTTCTTCCGTAATCCAAGAAACATTTCTTCTTCCATTTGATTGCTGGTCGTTAACGATTCTGTTTCATGGATCGGCAGTTGATCTTCCCTCAATGGACGCAGATAGTGCTGGATCGGTCCAAAGTTTTTGTATCTCGTCTGTCCGATATAACCACTCGCTCCTGCGCCAAATCCGTAATAATGTTCATTATTCCAATAAACAAGATTGTGCTTAGACTCATATCCTGGCCGGGCAAAATTACTGATCTCATATTGCGATAAGCCAGCTTTAGCCATTGCAGTGATGGCTTCTTCAAACATTTGTGTCTCAGATTCCTGAGAAGGCAACTCCATTTTCCCTTGCCTAACCCAATTCATGAACATCGTTTTGTTCTCTAAAATCAGTGAATACATAGCATAATGAGGCAAACCCAAATCAATCGCTCGTGTTAGCGTATCTCGAAAACTTTCCATCGTTTGTCCAGGTAAAGCATAAATCAGATCGATCGTAATATTTTGAAAATCATGTTTATCTAACAACCGAATCGTTTGATAGACATCCTCTGCCGTGTGCTTGCGGCCGATTTTCTTTAACAAGCGGTTATCAAAAGTCTGCACCCCCATCGACAACCGATCAATGCCCAGATTTTTCAAAACTAGCAATTTATCTTCTGTTAAATCCCCAGGATTGGCCTCTACCGTAAATTCTTTGGTCGTTTGCGTGGGCAGTAATTCATGTATGCCCGTAATCAGACGGTCTAGCTGCGCAGCCGAAAGGGAAGTCGGTGTTCCGCCGCCAATATAAATCGTCTCACAAGTAGTGATTGGTTGTTTGCTCACCGTTAGAGCGATTTCTTTCAGCAAACAGTCGATGTATTCATCAACCGGTTGCCCTTCTAAAAAAACTTTATTAAAGTCACAGTAATAGCAAATATGTTCACAGAATGGGATGTGAATATAGGCAGAAGTACTGGTGGGAAGTGTATTGATTGGAATCTTATTCATGGTTTGCATATTTTTATTCCTTTCAGAGATCAAATCAACGTTCAACTGCACAAATACGGCTCGCAGCAAATGAACCTGATCCGAGGTATATCCGCTCCCCATTCTATCATAAGTAAGATTATCTCGAAACGCCTCTGCATTAAAAGTAGTTAGAAGCAGATCTCACTGCTATCCGTTAATAAGAATACAATCGCATGCGCAAAATTTTAAAATCTTCACCGATAAATGGGAAATAGGCTTCATCCCCATTCAGGCGACGATTTGTCCGCCATTGCCCATCTTGTAGAACCCCCTCTTCTAAAGAAAGGATACCTAAAGGATTAGAACCCTGCTGCGCTTGCAGATCCAATGCGAAATTAGCACCGGTGAGATAGTAATATTCTTTGTGTTTAATGATCAGACCTGCGGAATTGATCATTTTGTCTCGAGAAAATAATTTGACTGCCCGGCGATCCTGTCCATTTTCATACACAATTTGGTTCTGAGCCCCTTCTTTTTTAAATGAGAAGATTTGAGCTTCCTGATCTTGCAACAGTGGCTCAAGGGCGGCGATGATTCGATACCCTTGGTTTAAATGAGGCAGTGTATCGGAAGAATCAAAGGCGTCTTTCGCTAATCCTAACTGGGATAAAAAGCGGTAATCCTGACTAGTATCATCCGTTAGAAGATCTTCGATACCAAAAGGTGAATAGCCGATTGCTCCTTGACCAAAAGCATAAAATAGATTCGAAATATATCTTTTGTCAATTCGGGTTTCCGGAATTAACAACGGCTGATCATTCCCGTATTCCGCGATGATCGGTTCGATTTCTTCTTCGTAAATATCTGGGGCAATAAAATCCAACTGAGAGGCAATAACTTTCCAAACTTGCCAAGTGGTGGATACAGCGCCACCACTAGGATATTCTCCCGGCCGCCTGTCTGGCTTTTTGAGCCATACATTCGTAAATAACGGCAACGCTAAACGTTTTCTTGCAATCTTTGCATAGTCTTGGATTGCTGCGGCATAATGATATGCCATAAACACTTCATCCCCAAAGGGTACTTCTGACCATTGTTTAGCTCCGGGATAGAGGTTTCTGATTTCTTGCGGCAACTCCATCTGATAGACTTTTTCTGCTGCTGACGAATGATCACGACTAGTGCCAAGACTACCAATCTCGTTTTCAATCTGCACCATTCTGATAAAGGCCCGCAAAGGATGGCTTCCCAAGTAGTCGCAGATGGCGGCAAAGGCTGAATGAGCCTGTGCTATCACATCTTGACATAGCGGACTATAACTATTCATCTTGTTTCCGGCGCTATCCTCTATGCGAAAATATTTGGGATCCGTTTTGATCCATTCAGGAACATACGTGGATAAGCCATTCTTCCAAAGGCCAAACCACAAAAAAATCACATCGATTTTCTTCTCAGCGGCATTTTCCAAATGGGAATCAATTAATGAAAAATCAAACTGATTAGGCTGTGGTTCGATCAGCTCCCAATAAATAGGTATCAAAAGGGTATTGATCGCAACCTTGTCAATCTTGTCCCATACTTTTTCCTCCATGTAAGCGATAGATGAAGCAGTGGAGTTATGGACTTCTCCTCCTAGTATCAATTTTTGAGAATGCTGTCGTTGTTTCATCATTGTCCTCCTTTTTCTTCTCAGACAGATAGTCACGTTTTGATCGACTATCCCTCTCAGGTAGTTGCAAGCTTTTTTAGTCGTAATTCTATTATAGGAATCTTCTAAAATAAGGTATACTAAAAAAAGAGAATTCATACTAAAAAAACAGAAATGAGGTTTTTGATGAATCGAGCAGCACTAGAATCAATTGTGAAAAAACTCTACGATAAATATTTGATTCCTTTATTTATCTTCGATGAAAAACAGCAAGTGGTGATTCCTCGTAATTCCTTCATAACTGATAAACAAGTGGCGGAACATTTTTTCCTTACCAGCCAATCGACTGAATTGGATGTGGTGATGTTTTTTGAAGGAGATGACTTTTTTTTCAGCAGCTTTACTTGTGATCTACCAGATTCTTCAATTGGCAATGTGCTGATTGGACCTTGCGGGATATTAGGTACTAACAAAAGATCATTTCCTTTTCAAGGATATGATTACATTGCTGGGGTCCATTACTCGAAAGAAAGTCGAGAATCTTTTGTCGCTTTCGTTGAATTGTTTTACACAATCCTAAAAGGAGCCATCCCTGATGCCAACAAGTTTCGTTGGAGCGTTCCAGAGAAACAAGCAAATTCCAATACGTCCACCCTATTAGAAGAAAATCTTTATCAACGACGGTTAGAGGATCCTTATTTGGACTCGTTTGAATTTGAGAAACGTTACGTAGAGGCTGTACGCCGAAATCAACCCGAAAAAATTCTTTGGCTATTCCATAAAATGAGCAGCACCTACAGCGTCGAACTAGCAAACAACAAGCTAGAAAGTTTGAAATACAAGTATTCAGGATTGATTACCATTCTAACTCGGGTCAGTATCAATGAAGGCGTTCCGGTGAGTCAAGCCTATGGGTTATCCGATACACTACTCCAAAAACTACAAAATATTTATGACGTTCAGGAATGTTTGACCCATATTCAGGAAAGTACTTATCATTTCATGAGGTTGATTCATGCATTTCCTACCCAGAAAAGTTTTTTGATCAGAAGTCTCATCAATTACATTGATACGCATATTTACGATAAAATTACATTAAACGATTTGGCTGAATTTACTGAAAAACACCCCACCCATCTGAGCACAGAATTCAAAAAACATGTAGGCCAAACGATCCACACCTATATCAATCAGCAGAAAGTAGCGGAAGCAAAGCATTTGTTATTGTTTACTGATTATAGCTATAAAGAAATAGCTGCATTGCTTCATTTTTCGAATCAAAGCCACTTTATCCAAGTATTCAAGCAATTTGCGATCATTTCTCCTAAAGAATATCGCAAAAACTATTTCTCAAGTGTCTTTTGTTCAACTGATAGTTGATGGATCAACTTATAAACTCTCTCTAAATAAGGTTGTTAATCGTTTTTTTCTGCCATCCATAAAAAAAGAGTGGATTTCTCCACTCCTTAAAAGACTCATGTTTTGGGTTAACTACTGCTCACAGTAATTTTTTGCTAACAACGACTTATTTAACTAGGTCTGACCTTAGCATGCTATAGTGAGAAAAAAAGCTCTTCAGGCTATACGTTTTCCTATCATTGAATAAACATCCGCAAGAGCGAAATCAGATAACGAATCAATCGATAGATCAAAAACAAGAAAAACAGGTTACCTAAAATAAAGCGGAAGCCATTTCCAATGGAGGCACGAAATGAGCGGAAACTAAAGTAACGGGACCATTTGCTAAAAGTAGTTTGTCCATTTCTTTTAATGCGATAGGCTTCATCATAAGTATTCTCCAACATATCATAGTAAAAGATAAAAAGAGGTTGTTTAGGGAAAAATGCTTTTTTGAATCCTGCCATCAACGTGTACGTTTTATTAGCAGACGGAAAATTCCGATTGCCGTTTTTCTTGATTCGCACTTGCTGCCCGTTTTTATTTTTGGCAGCATAATAATCTTCAAATTCTACGATTTGATATATGATCGGTTCGCTATTTTCTTGTTCAAATTCAGCAATTATTTGATCGACTTCTTGCCAACGTAGATAAAGCCAAGCAAACAGCACGAGCAAAACAGCAATCAAAAACAAGTTTAGTAGAAATCCCTCTTGGATCAGCGCTAGATAAGCACAAATAATCAAAAGAGCGATTCCAACAACAATCATTCTTCGTTGGAAATAACTGCGATACATTTGTTCAAAAGATCGCCGATAATAGGCAAAGTCATCTTTTACAAAATTCATGATCGTCCCACTTTCTGAAAAGATTATTTGGTTCAATTTATCAATATCTTATGAAAATGTCAATTTATCTCTCGAGTGATCGTTTTTTTATTTAAATAGAATCATTTCCCTTGACTTCTTATAGGCTACTCGGGTTAAAGTAATAGATAGGAAAACGCTTTTAAAAAAAATAGAAAGTTGGGAAACTATGAGTCTACTGAATGAAACATTCACACTGAAGAATCAAATCAAAATACCTAAGATCGGATTGGGCACTTGGCAGTCCTCTCCGGAAGATGCCTATCATGCGACAAAATTTGCTCTTGAAAACGGCTATCGTCATGTGGATACTGCTGCTGCCTATAAAAACGAAGCGGCTGTGGGCAAAGCCCTCCGAGATTCTGGTGTTCCTCGAGAAGAGATATTCGTTACGACAAAAATTCCTGCTGAACTGAAGTCTTTTCAAGAAGCTGTCGATAGCATCAAACGCTCAATGGCAGAGCTTGACACTGAGTATATCGATCTTGTTTTGATCCATGCTCCACGACCTTGGAAAATCATGCGGGATAATCCGGAGCAAAAAAAATATTTCGAAGAAAACATTGATGTCTGGAAAGCACTGGAAGAAGCGTATCAAAGTGGTTTGATCAAATCGATTGGTGTTTCCAATTTTGACCAAGATGACCTGCAAAATATTTTTGACCATTGCGATGTGAAACCAATGGTCAATCAAATCATTTATCATATTGGAAAAACAAATGAAGAGTTGCTGCAATTCTGTAAAGACAACGACCTTTTAGTGGAAGGTTATTCACCAATCGCGACTGGTCGCTTGCTGGATAATGCCGACATCAAGAAAATTGCCGAGAACTATCAACGCTCGATCCCTCAATTATCTATTCGTTATCTATTGCAAAAGGACATTTTACCATTGCCAAAATCCGTTCACGAAGAATATATTTTGGATAATGCAAAAGTTGATTTTACCATTTCCGATGAAGATATGGCCTTTTTAGATCAACTCTAAACGTCCCTAACGCAAAAAATCGCTCACCTGCAAAATGATCAACTTGCAGGTGAGCCTTTTTACGGTTGTTTTATACTAATTGTTCAAAGGTTCCCCAGACTTTCACGTTTTTTTTATCGACCATCACTTTTCCTTTAGCGATCACCGTTTCAACATCTAGCGTATCTTGATTCAACAGGCAAAGATCGGCGTCCATTCCAGGAGCGATCCGGCCTTTTTGAGCCAACTTCAAAATCTTTGCTGGATTAGAAGTAATTGCACGCAATGCAATCTCCAAAGGAATCTGTTCTACTTGTACAGCTTCTTTGATTCCTACCATTAAAGCTCGGGAACTGCCTACCCCAAGCCCAATGAATTGATTGTTTTCATCAAAGTAAGGCAGGCTTCCTTGACCATCCGATGTCATGGTGAATTGATCCAACCCGATACCTTCATCTAACAAACGTTTTAGTCCTTTACTAAAGCGAACTTCATCATCTTCTCTTTCCCAAAAATCAGGATCTTCACTTGCGGTAAAATCGATGGTACCGCCCATTTTAGCAAAAGCGATACTTGCTTCAAACAACTCACTTGTCCGATTTGCATGAGTCGGTAAAAATTGACTAATAGGGATCTCAGTCTCCTCCACAGTTTGTAGCAAGAGTTCGTATTGTCGCTTGCCACCACCTAAATGCACATTGATGATCCCTGCTTTTCCTGAGAGCATGCCCCCTACTCGAGCATCTGCTACAGCACGAGTAAATTCTTCAAAACTAGGTTGTGAAGAACGGTGATCTGAGACCGCAATTTCACCAATGCCAATCACTTTGTCGATCGTCAAAAAGTCCTTGATCAATGAATCCGTCACTGGATCAAGAGGCAATCGATACGAACCGTCATAGACATAAGTCGAGATTCCTTCCGCTTCTAAACCTTTGGCTTTGCTGATCAATGCCACCATATCACGCCCAACACCATCGGTTCCTAAACAGCCGACAACCGTTGTGACTCCAGCAGTTGTTAGCTGGCTAAGGGTTACTTCAGGCGTTCGGTTCTGGTAGCCCCCTTCCCCGCCACCACCTAAGATATGGAAATGACAATCGATGAATCCGGGTGTCGCAATCAATGAAGAACCATCGATTTCTTCGACAGTTAGTTGATCAAAGCCGCCACTGATTTGATCTTCGATGGCAACAATTTTGTCATTGATCACTAAAATATCTTTCTTTCCTAAATATTCTGGCGCATAAACTTCCGCTTGACGAATAAGTTTCATTCTCGCAGCTCCTCTCTTATTGCAGACCAATCGCTACAGCGATAAAGATAAAGATCGTACCTAACACAAACAGAAATCCTTGCATTTTAATTTGGAACTTCGCCCATTTTGCCCATTCGATTCGGGCAACGCCAAGCACACCGATCAAACTGGCAGATACTGGAGTGAATGCATCCATGAATCCGGAACCTAATTGATAAGCTAAAACGGCGATCTGTCTGGAGACACCCACAAGATCAGCTAATGGCGCCATGATCGGCATTGTCAATGCTGCTTGACCTGAGTTCGAAGTAACAACTAAATTAAATAAGCTTTGGAAAATATACATGAACCAAGCACCGATAAAGGCTGGCACACCGCTTAGCAATCCGCCGATGCTGTGTAGGATCGTATTCAACGCTGAAGGCACATTGGCATCAGAACCACCTAGAACAAGCAGGATTCCTTTTGCCATCCCAACAACAATCGCTGTTCCGGCCAAATCAGCTGCACCTGATTGAAAAGCACTTGCTACATCGTTCAAGCCCATGTCTTCTAACTTAAAGATCACAGCAATCAGGCCTGCACCTAAGCCCATCACGAAGAACTGTGAAGCAATTTCTGGAATATAGTACCCTTTTTGTGTTACTCCCCAGACGATCCAAATCAAAACTGCCAGCATTTCAAGCAAAATCAGTTTATGCCCCAAAAGAAACGGCTTGTTTTCATCAGATGTCTTCTGGATATGGTCGCGGAAATAGGCATCCGATTTGTAAGTCAATGATTTCTCCGGATTCTTACGAATACGTTCTGCATACACCATCAAATATGCAGCTGATAAGCCAGTAATGACTACCCACATGATAATTCGGAAAGTTGCCCCTGAAAGAACTGGGATACCCGCGATCCCTTGCGCAACCGCCACACTAAACGGACTCATCCAAGAAGTTGCATTCCCGATTTGCGAGGCCACATAGGTGACCGTTACCGCCACGATCGAATCATACCCAAGTGCGATCACAAATGGCACCATGACCATAGAAAAAGGAATTACTTCTTCCGCCATCCCAAAAGTCGCTCCTCCAAATGAAAAAGCAAAGAATAAAAGCGGTAAAGCCAATCGTTCTAATCCTCGTGTCTTACTGATAAAGGCAAAAATCCCAGCATCAATCGCTCCGGTCTTCATAATGATCCCAAATGCGCCACCGACTACTAAGATCAACGCAGCGATCCCCACAGCGGAACCATATTTATCTCCTGAAACCAATCCTTCAAACACAAAGTTCAAGAAACCAAAACCGCCAAAATCATCTGTTCCCCAAACCTTTGCTGTCTTATGAAGTTTTTCTGATGTATCATAGATTTTATCTCCATATAACTCATAAAGAACATCATCCGTTAGGGAGAGCTCATCGAGCTTTTCTTGATCAAGTTTCGACTCCCCTTCGTCTAGCACACTTTGCAGTGCTGCTTGATCGACACCCAATTCTTCTAGCTCTGCTGGATTTTCTTCTAAATTCTCTAACTGCTCGAAGACAAAATCGGTATTAAGCGGATACGCATAACGGAATGAATCTTGTTTCAAAACCGTTCGCGTGCTCACTTCACCATTTGCATCAACATATTCAATCTCTTCCGTACTGAATTTTCCGGCAGGAATCAGAAATGTCAATACCCATGCTACCAGCACTACGCCAAAAATGATCACATACGTGTGTGGCGTTTTCATTTTTGTTAAATCTTTTTTCTTTTTCACCAATTTTCTCCCTTTCACCTTATACATTGACTGCATAAATTATCATTTTCCATCTTTTTTAGTATAGCGGAATTTTGCCCTTTACTCATTGGGAAACCATTAGAATTTGTTGTAAATTCTAGCGAAATAAGCTAGGAGAACACTGATGTACCAAACAAGTAATAGACAAGAAAAAGTCTTCAAGACAGTAAAATATCTTGAAGACTTTTAGGTGATGCATCTTCTATTTATTCACACGTTTTGCGATCATTGGTAAAATCAGTCCAATCAAGATAAAGATGATCGGTGTGATGATATTCAATGACAATTGGAACAACCAAGCTTTTGGATCAGCAGCATAATCTAATTTTGGTACCATCCCTAAGATACAAGCAAATGCTGTAAATAAGAAACACCACAAACCAATACCAAAGCCTAGTTTTGTATTTTTAACAAACTTATAATCTGATGAGAATCGATGGGCTTGTTTATTGATCAGCATGAAGGCTACAAATACCCATAAGTAACGTAATGGCATCACAACCGAATTCAAGTTCAACAACCAGCGATACAATTCAGTCATATTTCCGATACCTAACGCAGGAATGATGATCAAGATGCTGACTAAGATCCCTGTCATGATATATCCATTGATCGGTGTACCTTTTTTGTTCAATTTTGCCAAACCATTTGGTACAAATTCTGGATCTGCATCAGAAAGCAAAATTTTCAACGGCGCATCAATAGAAAATGCTAATGCTGAAATTTGCGCTAATGCATTGGCGATCGAATAAAGAATCACAAATGTATTGCCAATCCCATAGAAATTGCCAAGACGTTGGAATGCTTCATAAGCGCCATTTACCATCAAATCTTTAGGAATATTGTTTGCATCGAACAGCATCCCCATTGCGATTGATCCTAGTAACGCACATAAAGCGACCATTCCAGCTAAAAAGATCATTCCTTTAGGAAATTCCTTGGCAGGGTTTTTCGTGTTATTAACGTAAGGCGAAATTTTTTCACAGCCACCTACCGCAAACACCAGCATCGAAATCGTCGTTAAGTAAGTAAAATCGAATTTAGGAATATAAGTTGAAACAGTTGTCATATTTGGTGTTGCTACTTGAGCTCCAGTCATCGCTGGTGCTGTTACTGCTAAAATAATAAATAAGATCGACATGACAAACATCGCTGTTCCGGCAATATTACCGATCATCTTCAATGTAGTCAATCCTTTAGATGCGATCCATAAAAAGAAAAGAAAAATAGCTAAACAAATTAATGAGACTTCCATTGATCCGACAGTCGATACGAAAGAGCCGTTTCCTTTAAATAACCAACTCAATGATACCAGGATCCCTTGTGGTTTTTGTGCGAGATATGGGACGTGAACGACCCAGTAAGTCCAAGCAGCGAAAAAGGCCAATCGTTTGGTTGAAGTTTCTTTGATCCAAGAGGATACACCACCGCTTGATTCCTTGAACGTTGATCCTAGTTGACCTACACTCAATGCGTAGGGAACAAAGTATAATGCCATGATCAAGATCCAAGATACAACAACAGTCAATCCCTGTTGTGCATAGTTGTTCACTACATTCCCGAGTCCCCAAACAGAGACAAACGCCATTAGCGCAATATTATACCAGCGCAATTGTTTCTCGTTCATTACTTTCTCCTTTAAACATATGATTTCAGTGATCGAACCGAATTCTCGAATGATCATGATTTCCATGTATCGAGCAAAGTTTATTTGTAAGTCGAATGAGCTGTCCACAACGCTTTTTCACTTCTAACGAACTTCTCGATAACTGTCATTAACATTGACCAGAAATTGAATAGAATATCATTTTTTTTGACCATTCATTTCGTTTCAGTCATCACCTCATTTTAGAATAAACCCCAAAATTATTTTGGTCAAGAGAAAATAATAACAATTTTCATCGTTTTTTAACAATGGGTTAAGCGATATATAAATAACGAGATAAAAACCATTATTTAGATTAAAATAACTTCTATTGCGTTCCGTTCCTTTACTGGAAATTAGCACCTAAACAAATTTTTTAGAAAAAAGATAAAACAGAATTTTGGAATTTTTCAGACTTTTAACTATTAATGATTAGAAAAATAATTTTATTCACGCAAGATATCCCCTTACACCACTCATCCCGCTAAACAAAGTGAATAGTAATAGAAAAAAATCAACTTATATTTTGTCTAGACTACAATAAAAACGATAACATTCGTCATAAAACTCTTTTAACCATTATTTAAAATAACAAAAAATCTTAATTAGATCAGTTTGATTGACACTTTCCGATCCTCTTAAGATTTTTTACGAGTACTAAAGGTAGCTCTTATTTATTCGAAGTATTTCCTAGTATCAATCTCGTCTTGTTGCAGTTGTTCAATCAAGGCTTCTGCGCCACTAAAAGCAACTTGATCTCTCAAAAAGTGGTGCCAGCGAATCGCAACAGTCTCTCCATAGATATCTTGATGGAAATCTAAAATATAGATCTCCACTGTTAATTGTCGGCCTTGACCAAAGGTATCATTATGACCAATCGATCCCATAGACGGATACCAGCGATCACCTACTTTAAGCTCGGTAACATAGACCCCTTCTTTAGGCAGGCGCACTGTACTTTTGACTTTAATATTCGCTGTCGGAAAGCCAAGTTCGCGTCCCCTGGCATCGCCATGTACAACAGTTCCTTCAAACTCATAAGGATAACCTAACAGTCGATTGGCTTCTGCCATTTCTCCGTTCTGCAAAGCGGCGCGGATTCTTGTTGAGCTGACTTTCTTCCCTGCCAAAGTTTCCTTGGGAACGGTAATCACTTCAAAACGGCCTTGGGCATAAGAAGGTAAAAGTGCCATGTTTGCTGTCTCTTTCTTTCCATAGGTATAATCGAATCCAGCCACGACCACTTCCGCATGTAAACCTACCATGTATTGATCGACAAAGACTTGCGGCGCTAAATTTGCAAAAGCTGAAGTGAAATCCACTTCGTAAAGATAGTCGACTCCTAAATCAGCCATATGGGCTTCTTTTTGTGATAAGCTGGTTAGATATTGCATTGCCTCAGGATCCACTTTTTGAAAGACAATAGATGGATGCTGGTTGAATGTCATCAATGCCAGCTTTAATCCTTTTTCTTTTGCTGCTGCTTTTCCTGTTTCAATAACTTTTTGATGACCTAGATGCACACCGTCAAAAAAGCCTAGAACCAAAACGACAGGTTCTGATGGAATGACATCTTTATTATATGGATGACGTAGCTCGATAATTTCCATTCTTACTCTCCTATTTCTGTACGAATAACTTTCGCAGGTTTTAATAGCCCCTGTTTCCTTTGATGCGGCATATAGATACTAACGACTTTATCTTGATAAAACAATGCCACAGGTGTTGCAGGAGGTTCTTGAAGACCAAAACTACGATATGGCAAGGGCATGCCATTCTTGACATTCTGCCACAACTTCTCATCAATTGCAATTTTGAGAAAACCGCTTACCCCATATTCAATGGGCTGCAGCAACTCATTGATTCGCCCTGATTCCATTGCTTCACGAACTTCTGCAAGCGTAACAGATTGATCTTTGGTAAAGCCGCCGCTTGCTAACCGTGTCAAGTCAGACATATGAGAGGCTACTCCCAAAGCAGCACCCGTATCGACGGCTAACGTACGGACATACGTTCCTTTCCCACAGCTTACTTGAAACCGCCACGATTGGGTGCCACTTGTCTCATCAAAGATTGGATCGCTGATCCGCTTAAATGAATGAATCAAAGCTTGCCGTTTTGGACGCTGCACTTCTTCATTTGCCCGGGCATATTCATACAAACGTTTCCCATTGACTTTAACTGCGGAATACATTGGCGGAATCTGGGTAATTTCACCAGTCAAACTTGCCATTGCACGATCGACTTCTGCTGTAGTAAAAGGTTTTGCTAAAGGCGTCCTTTCAACAACTTCACCCGAACGGTCTTCGGTCGTTGTGGAAAAACCTAGCGTGATTTCTCCTGTATATATCTTTCCGGAATCCACCAAGTATTCCACGACTTTGGTTCCTTTGCCAATGCAGATCGGCAATACACCGTCTACATCAGGATCTAGGGTTCCACTGTGTCCGACTTTTTTTGTATGTAAAATTTTTCGTAGTTTAAAGACACAGTCGTGACTGGTTTGACCACGTTCTTTCCATAATGGCAAAATTCCATCCATAGTATCCCTCCGCTTCTTTTTCAACTTGACCATTATACCATATTCTAAAAAAACTTAGTATGGTCTTAAAGTCTTTCAGAATGATATTCGTTCATGATACACTTATATTATAAGGAGGTGCCACATGATTGTATTCGTTTGTTCATTGATTGGTTTCATACTTTTTTTATATTTAGTTCAACGTGGTACGCTGCAACAACAAGAGGAGGCACTGGCTTTATTTGTTATCAAGAGCCGAACACCTGCTTTAACACGGATGATGCTCTTTTTTACAAATTTCGGTAAAGCATTGCCCACGATCATCTTATTGTTATTGCTTTATGTTTTTCCAGCTACACAAACTATCCTAGCACCGAAAGCAGCAGCGAGTGTCTTACTTGTCTCTGCATTCGCTTATCTGATTAAACGGATCGTCCGCAGAGAACGACCAAACGATCATCGGTTAGTCGAAGAAAAAGACCACAGCTTCCCTAGTGCCCATGCTGCTACTTCTGCCGCACTTTATGGAACTGTAGCGATGAATATGGCTTTTCTTTTGCCACCTGCTGTTCTGCCCATGAGCATTCTTGCGGTCCTGCTCAGTTTTATGATTGGGTTCAGTCGCGTTTATTTAGGGATCCATTTTTTGACAGATGTTATCGGTGGGTGGTTTTTAGGATTAGCAGTTGCTGCATTGATCACCATTTTGTTATGATTTTTGGCCTTGCACAGTATCTGTTTGATCATTATAGAATAGCCTCACCCCTCAGTAATAAAAAAAAGACCGCATATACGCGGCCTTTTTTTATGTGATTCTTTATTCGCCTTTATGCAAATCGCGAATCATTTCATCGATCTTATTTCCATATTGAACAGATTCATCTAGTTCAAATTGCAACTCCGGAACTTTATATAATGACAGTGCCTGTCCCAATTCACGACGGACCAACCCTGTTGCTTTCTCTAATCCGGCTTGTGCTTTTTGCTTTTCAGATGCAAGATCACTCAAAGTGCTGTAGAAAATCGTTGCTTGCTGCAAGTCCCCTGTCACGCGAACATCTGTGATGGTAACATCTTGAACACGAGGATCACGTACTTTCTTACGAAGTATTTGATTCACTTCTTTTAAGATTTCTTGGGCAACTCTACGGTCACGATAATTAGCCATTCAAAAAACCTCCCTGATAACTAGTGTCTTAATTCATTGGTACTTCTTCCATTACGTAGCCTTCAATCACATCGTCTACTTTGACATCATTGAATTTCTCGATCATGGCACCACATTCAAAGCCTAGTTTTACTTCTTTCACGTCATCTTTGAAACGTTTCAAACTAGCTAATTTTCCTTCATAGATCACGATGCCGTCACGGATTACCCGCACACCGCTGTCACGGCGAATGCTGCCTTCCGTTACATAACAACCGGCGATCGTACCAACTTTAGAAACTTTGTAGGTTTCACGAACGATCATTTGACCAGTGATTTTTTCCTCAAATTCAGGATCAAGCATCCCTTTCATCGCTGTTTCGATTTCTTCGATAGCTTTGTAAATGATTCGGTGTAAACGAATATCGACTTCTTCGGCTTCGGCTTGTTGTTTAGCTTGCGGAGTTGGCCGCACATTGAAACCAATAATGATCGCGTTACTTGCTGCTGCAAGTGTCACGTCACTTTCATTGACTGCTCCAACTGCTGAATGGACAATATTGACCCGAACGCCTTCTACATCGATTTTCTTCAATGAAGCACCCAACGCTTCAGCAGAACCTTGAACATCCGCTTTAATGATTACATTGACTTCTTTTAATTCGCCTTCTTTTAGGCTTTCAAACAGATTGTCAAGCGTTACCCGGCTGCTGGAAGCGCGTTGTTCCATCACGGCGCGTTTCGCGCGTTCTTCCCCTGCTGCACGAGCTGTCTTTTCGTCTTCAAATGTAACGAATCGATCACCCGCTTGCGGCACATCATTCAATCCGGTAATTTCAACTGGTGTAGCTGGTCCCGCTGTTTTGTCCCGACGTCCTAAATCGTTGGTCATCACACGAACTCGGCCGAAGGTGTTCCCGACGACGATAGGATCACCTACATGTAACGTTCCTTGCTGTACCAATAAGGTAGCAACCGGACCTTTTCCTTTATCCAGACGAGCTTCGATCACTGTACCGATCGCCCGTTGTGATGGATCTGCTTTCAAATCTTCTACTTCAGCAACAAGTAAAATCATTTCCAGCAATTCTTCAATATTTTGACCAAATTTAGCAGAGATTTCTACAAAGATGGTATCGCCACCCCAGGCTTCTGGAATCAATTCATATTCACTTAATTCTTGCATGACATGTTGCGGGTTCGCACCTGGCTTATCGATTTTGTTAACCGCAACGATGATTGGTACTTTTGCTGCTTTAGCATGGTTGATTGCTTCGACAGTTTGTGGCATTACACCGTCATCTGCTGCTACAACTAAAATCGTAATATCAGTGATACTTGCTCCCCGTGCCCGCATACTTGTGAAGGCCGCGTGTCCAGGAGTATCCAAGAAAGTAATTGGTTTGCCATCGATATCGATTTGATAAGCACCGATATGCTGCGTGATCCCACCAGCTTCTCCGCTTGTCACACGAGAATGGCGCAATGTGTCTAATAACGTTGTTTTCCCGTGGTCAACGTGTCCCATGATGGTAACTACCGGCGGACGAGAAACAAGATTTTCTTTGTTTTGTTCTTCTGGTTCAAAGAATTTATCGATATCCGCGATGTCGATTTGAACTTTTTCTTGTGGTTCAATACCGTAATCAGTTGCTAACAATTCGATCGTATCTTTATCCAATGGTTGGTTTTGATTGACCATAACTCCCATCATAAACAACTTCTTGATGATCTCAGCAGGTTCACGATAGATTTTTTTCGCGATATCCGCTACATTCATGCCTTCTGTATATTCCAATACTTCTGGTAATTCACGGAATTTACGTGCTGGAACAGGTGGTTTTTTCTCTTGCTGTTGACGACCTTTTTTCCCTTTTTTGTTAAACTTGTTGCGGTTATTGTTATTGAAATTATTGTTGCGTCCGTTGTAGTTTGACTTACCACGGTTTTGATTTCCACCGCGATTTTGGTTATCACCAGCTGGACGGCTTTGTTGTCCTTGACTGCTAGCCCCTTGGTTTGGACGACTTTGTTGTCCTTGTGCTGGGCGATTTTGACTTTGATTTCCTTGGTTCGGACGATTTTGTTGTCCCTGTGCTGGGCGATTTTGTTGCCCTTGACCGCTAGGACGGTTTTGTTGTCCGGGTTTATTGCTTGATTGATTCGTTGGACGGTTTTGCTGTCCTTGCCGATTGTTTGTGGTTTGATTATTTGGACGATTTTGTTGTCCTTGTGTTCTATTTTGGTTCGTTGGACGATTTTGTTGTCCTTGATTGTTACGATTTTCTTGGTTATTCACTCGATTTTGACTTCCTTGGTTATTTGGTCGATTACTTCCTTGATTTGTTGATCCGTTGCTTTGACTTGTTGGGCGGTTGGGTTGTCCTTGACCATTAGGACGAGAATTCGTCGTGTTCCGCTGCCCTTGATTATTGTGTCGGTTCTGGAAGTTAGGATTATTTCTCTGCGTTTTAAATTTCTTTTGCTCTTGTTTTTCCGGCTGGTTGGCTGGTTTCTGATTTGCGGGAGTTGGTTTTGCTGATGATCGATCATTTGGATTGCCGCCTAATGACTGCCGCAATTTTTGCGCCTCTCCATCTGAGATCGCGCCCATGTGATTTTTCACATCAAAGCCTAAAGATTGTGCTTTTTCAACAACCTCTTTGCTCGATTTGTTCCATTCTTTTGCAAGTTCATAAATTCTTTTTTTTCCCATGCAATCACCTTCCTAACCTAATATTAATTCCTGCACCTTCTTTGCAAATCCTGCATCTAGAATGCCCACCACCATTCGCGGTTTGCCAATAGCTGAACTGATTTCATCGGCAGAAAATGTATCTAGGAGCGGAATTTCATAATAAGAACTTTTGTCCTTTATTTTCTTTTGTGTATTTTTACCAGCGTCACTAGCGACAAGTACGAGAGCTGCTCGTTGTTGACGAATCTCTTTTAACGTCATCTCTTCGCCAGTGATCAATTTCCCAGCACGCATGGCTAGTCCTAACATATTCAATGCTTTTTGTTTATTCATTTGCAAATAACTCTCTTCGGGCTTTTTGATGCGTCACATAGTCTAAGAGTTCTTGATAAAATTCATCTGACAATTTCGTCTCTAATACTCTATCCAAGATCCGCTTATCCCAAGCTAATTGCGCTTCCTCTGGTTCGATAGCGATGTACGCTCCTCGACCCGGCATCTTGCCGGATGGATCGATCGCAACGGTTCCTTCTTTCGAACGGGTGATGCGCAGCATTTCTTTTTTGGGAATCATTTCCCCTGAAACAACAGATTTTCGTAAAGGAATTTTTCGTTTTTTCATCGCGATCTCTCCTTGACTTATTTTTCGTCAAAATCCATGTTTTCGTAATCGTCTGCCGTCATATCAGAAGCAATGATCATTTCGTCGTAAGACTCATTATCTTCGATAGTGCTTTCTTGACTTTCAACAGCCTCGCCTTCATCGATATAGGCGCCTTCTTCTAATTTTGCATAAAATTCTTCCATGTCTGACTCCGATTTGATATCGATCTTAAAGCCAGTCAATTTCGCAGCCAAACGGGCATTTTGTCCTCGTTTACCAATGGCAAGCGATAGCTGATAATCAGGTACGACCACCGTACAAGCTTTCGGATTATCCACATCAAAAATAACATCAGTCACTTCTGCTGGATTCAATGCATTTGCAATAAATACCGCTGGATCATCATTCCACTCAACAATATCCATGTTCTCACCTTTTAATTCATTGACGATTGCTTGAACCCGTTGTCCCTTTGGACCAACACAAGTTCCGACAGGATCGACATTAGCATCAAATGAGCGCACAGCTACTTTAGAGCGGTCTCCTGCTTCTCTGGCAATGCTGACGATTTCAACTGTACCATCATAAACTTCCGGTACTTCTTGTTCAAATAAACGGCGTAATAAATCAGGATGACTACGGCTTACAAAAACTTGAGGCCCTTTCGAAGTATTTTCGACCCGAGAAACAAATACTTTGATCCGATCGTGAGGTTGATAGAATTCATTTGGCATTTGATCTTGTTTTGATAATACTGCTTCGATTTTTCCAAGGTTCACATAGATATAGCGATTGTCCTGACGTTCAACGATCCCTTGCAGGATATCTTTTTCATAGGCACTGAATTCATTGTAGATGATTGTCCGTTCTGCCTCGCGCACCCGTTGCAAAATGACCTGTTTTGCTGTTTGAGCAGCTATCCGGCCAAAATCTTTCGGGGTCACTTCGAAACGGATCTTATCGCCAATCTCGTAAGCAGGATTGATCGTCATGGCTTCTTTCAAAGACACTTCCAATTGAGAGTCCATTACTTCTTCGGTCACTTCTTTGACTGCATAAACGTGAATATTGCCTTTTTTCTGGTCAAATTCAACTTCTACATTTTGCGCTTGACCATAATGACGTTTGTACGCTGACACTAACGCGGCTTCCAATGCGTCAATGACGATCTCTTTTGAAATGCCTTTTTCTGCTTCCAATGCATCAAGTGCATTTAACATTTCTTTACTCATGATTCTTCCATTCCTCCGTGTTTAAAATTGGATTGCTAAACGAGCTTTGGCAATATTTTTCCGTTCGATCGTTAGTTCTTTTTCTCTTGTTTTGATTCGAATCTTAATGACTAGTTGTTCTTCATCAAAGGACTGCAAAAAGCCTTCAAATTGCTTTTCGCCTTCCACCGGCTGATACAAGGAAAGATGGATATATTCTCCAACTGCACGGTGATAGTCCTCTTCTTTTTTGAGGGGGCGTTCAGCACCAGGCGAGGATACCTCTAAGAAATAGGCTTGTGGGATCGGATCTGGATCACAGGCATCCAATTTATCACTCAGTTGTTCACTGACAAAGGCACATTCTTCAATATCGATTCCGCCCTCTTTGTCAATAAACACCCTTAGAAACCAGCTTTTTCCTTCCTTAACAAATTCTACCTCAACTAATTCAAAATTTTGCGCTTCCAGAATGGGGGTCACAATTGTTGTGACAGTTTCCACCACTGTACTCACACGACATCGCCTCCTTTATTTCTCAACGAAACGAACTTCATTCCATTAAAAAGAGTGAGCGAAAAAAACGCTCACTCACTCTAAGTATCATTACTATGTAAATATAACATAGTTTACTAACAAATTCAAGTATCCTAGCATTTTGTGGCTTTTTCTGAAAATTTTACATCCTATTTCTTAAGATTTCTTCCTTCAGAATACTTCCTTGTTCCCTCTATCTCAAAATAGGCAGCTGTCTTTCTTGATTCAAGCAATGAAGGCGACAAGCTTCGTGATGACTTGTGGAAGCAAAGCTTTCGGATCAAAGTCCATCGGCGCTTGATCAGGAAAAAAGTGCCACATGCGATAGCCATAAACGCCCAGAACAGCAATCATCAGTCCAAGCCAAAAGTAGCGATTTTGATTGATACGCTGAACCATGGGCTTTTTCCAGAAAATGACAAGTAGCACTAGCAAAGGAATGAGCCAAAAAAGTGGATGAAAATAAAAAGCGCCTTGTATGTCACCTTCAAAAAGATGCAAATAGGCGCGAGTCATTCCACATCCAGGGCAAGGAACCCCCGTCAGCAGTTTAAACGGACACATTAATAATCGGTCCAATCATCAGTGTCTTGAGTAACTGATTGGCTTGCAGAATCTGCAGACTCCCACACTTGATTCATATCCGATTGTAAAATGGCCATATTGATAATGTCCAAACCAAAAATCGCTAAGACAACAAACAACACTTTATTATCATTGATACGTGGAAATTTCGTTTTTTCCTGTGCAGTGATAAAAATGTCCGCGATTCGATACCACCAATAAATTTGGTACAACCCGCAAGTAATGATCGTCAACAACACAGACATGCCTGGGGTAAGGCGATAATCTTCACTATATTCTGTCAAATCTTGCGTGGTTTGGTATAGCCAGAAAAGTGAATAGATGCCGCAAGTAATAATAGTTAGTAAAATCACCATTAAAATGGACTTTTTCTTGGATTGATAATTTTGATACATCGGTTACTCCTTCTAAAAGATTGAATCTTTTTACTTTTCTTCCAATTATACACCAATCCAAAAAAGTAGAAAGTCCTTTTAAAGGAAATTTATTTCAATAATAATGAAAAAAAAGGATGTAATCTAAGCTTTTTAATAAACGAAACCTCTGAAGGACATTGGGGATGCTGTTAATCTCCAACTAGTCACCAGTAATAACGCCAGCTGGACAAACACTTTATTCCCACTGTCATTCGGATAGTCTCATTTTTTGCTTCTATTACAAACCTTTTATTACAATCCTTTTATTACAATCCTTTTAATTGATTTATGCGCGACTATAATTTTTTACTTCTGCTGCCATTGCATCAACAAAGATATTTAGTTCTTCAACGTTCGTTTCTTTGCTGCCGTAACGACGAATATTGACAGTTGCATCTTTGACTTCTTGATCTCCGACAACTAACTGATAAGGAATTTTTTGCATTTGTGATGCGCGAATTTTGTAGCCCATTTTTTCATTGCGATCGTCCACTTCCACACGTAAACCTTGTGATTGAAGACGTTCTTTGATCTCATAAGCATAATCGCTGTGTGCATCGACTGAAACAGGAATGATCGTTGCTTGGATCGGTGCCAACCAAGTTGGAAATGCGCCTTTGTAAACTTCTGTTAAGTAGGCAACGAAACGTTCCATTGTTGAAACGATCCCGCGATGGATCACGACGGGACGATGTGTATTTTCACCATCTTCACCAACATAAGTTAAGTCGAAACGTTCTGGTAATAAGAAATCTAATTGGATCGTGGAAAGCGTTTCTTCCATGCCCAAAGCAGTTTTTACTTGAACGTCTAATTTTGGACCATAGAACGCTGCTTCCCCTTCTGCTTCGAAATAATCCAAATTCAATTCATCCATCGCTGCTTTCAGCATGGTTTGGGCATTTTCCCACATCGCATCATCATCAAAGTATTTATCTTTGTTTTCTGGATCACGATAGCTTAAACGGAAGCGGTAATCTGTTACATTGAAATCTTTATAGACTTCAACCATCAAATCCAAAGTCCGTTTGAATTCATCTTTGATTTGATCAGGACGAACAAATGTATGTCCATCATTTAGAGTCATTTCCCGAACCCGTTGCAACCCAGAAAGAGCGCCAGATTTTTCGTAACGGTGCATCATCCCTAATTCAGCGATTCGAATCGGCAATTCACGATAAGAGTGAATATCGTTTTTGTAGACCATCATATGATGGGGGCAATTCATTGGACGAAGAACGAGCATTTCCCCATCTCCCATGTCCATTGGCGGAAACATATCTTCATGATAATGATCCCAGTGTCCTGAAGTCTTATAAAGATCAACATTGGCCATGATTGGTGTATAAACGTGTTGGTAACCCAAGCTTACTTCCTTGTCCACGATGTAGCGTTCAATGGTACGACGAATGGTTGCACCTTTTGGCAACCAAAATGGTAGACCAGCACCAACTTCTGGAGAGAGCATGAATAAGTCTAACTCTTTCCCTAGCTTGCGGTGATCCCGCTCTTTGGCTTCTTCTCGTAAACGAATGAATTCTTTCAACTCTTTTTTGTCAAAGAACGCTGTTCCATAGACCCGTTGCATCATTTGGTTATTTGAATTTCCACGCCAGTAAGCTCCTGCCACAGATAAAAGTTTGAACACTTGAATCCGTCCTGTTGATGGCACGTGAGGCCCGCGGCATAGATCAACAAACTCTCCTTGTTGATAGGCAGTAATCGTTTCATCTTCTGGTAGTTCACTGATCAATTCTACTTTATATGGATCTTCAGCAAATAGTTCTAAAGCTTCTTTTTTCGATAATACACGACGTTCGATCGGTAGATTTTCTTTCACGATTTTCATCATTTCTGCTTCAATTGCTGGTAAATCTTCGGCAGTTACAGGGCTTTCTCCATTATCTGTATCATAATAGAATCCTGTATCGATAGCTGGTCCCACGCCAAAATGAATGTTTGGATAAAGGCGACGCATCGCCTGAGCCATTAAGTGAGCTGCTGAATGGCGAACCAAGCCTAAAGCATCCTCATGATCCGGTGTGACGATTTCGATTTGTGCATCCTCTTCAATCCCTCGATCAAGATCAATCAACTGACCATTGACCTTTCCTGCTAAGGCTTTTTTCGCT
This sequence comes from Enterococcus sp. AZ091, assembly GCF_051714805.1. NCBI lineage: Bacteria > Bacillati > Bacillota > Bacilli > Lactobacillales > Enterococcaceae > Enterococcus > Enterococcus sp. AZ091. The sequence goes on from NZ_JBIOSO010000001.1 coordinate 2,480,985, forward strand.
AAACTTTTAGAGATTCCTTCAGCAATTTCTTTTGTTGTGATGCCAACTACAAATTCTTTTTTCGCCCCATCTGGGAATGTAATTGTTAGTGTCATTTGTTTTCCCCCTACTGATTTATTTGATCAATGAATGATTCGAACCAAAAAAAGTCCTAGTATCAGATAACGATACTAGGACGAAGATTTCGTGGTTCCACCTAATTTCAAATACAACAACGCTGTATTTCTTTGACGGGATAACGGTACGACCGCCTTTGTTTCAACAAAGGTTTGAAAAAGTGGTCATCCATTGGTTTTCTTCCAGGAAATTTTCAGCCGTGATTTCCCTCTCTTATCGAAGACTCTCAAATTCAGGTGTCTTTTTCATCAATCAATTATGGCTTCATTTAACCACTATCTGCTTAAAAAATCAAGTAAATTATTTCCAATCACCATTAACTGCATACTGTCCTTTTTTCATCTCGTTGATAATGACATGAATATGTTCTTTAGGTGCCCCAGTATTTTTGTGGACTGCTTCAGTGATTTCTTTCATCATATTGGTCAATTGTTCTTGCGATCGGCCTTCTACTAATTCTACATGAATAAATGGCATAGTCATCACTCCTCTGTTCATTAGTATACGCTTCTTAATTATGCTCTGCAATAACCTGCTCTATTATCGAATGACTGTCCCTTATCAAGAATAAGCGTTTCTGACAATCTAAAGATTCTTCCATTTCATTTGGCTAGATCTTCACGCCATTTTCTCGAATGCCATTTTTGAACATACTTCATCACCTTACTGGCTTCCTCTTCATGGTACAAAAATTGATGTTGTCTGCTTACATAACGAGCAATCTCATCAAATAGTTGAACGATTTTCCATAATGATTCGCCGCAAGTTTCAATAGATGAAAAACAAAGTGCCGTCAACCGCTCATACTCTTCTTCTGATAAATAACTTTGAAGATATTTATGGCTCTTTCCGGTACTGAGACAATAGTCTGCTTGATGCGCTAGATACCAGTCATATTGCCGAAGCAACTCTTGCCAGCAAATTTGGTACAAATGGTCGGCGGCATAGAAAAGCTGATTTCTGACAAGCCCTTTGACGACATAAATCGCTACCCACCAAAATTCGTTACAACTGTCATGAAACGCTTTTTCTGTCGGTGGTTTAATCCAAAAGATAGAGGCATCAGGAACTGTCATTCCCTGCAGAAGTTCTTTTGGATCATAGAGACGCTCAAGAAAGGGTTCAGCTTGCAACAAATGGATCAATTCAACCGGGCAAAGCATCAAGTCTATGCGATTGCCATCTTCAAAATGCATCAAGAATGTAAAACGTCCTCCCAAAGAGGGTTGCGAAAGCACAGAACTTTCTGGAGTCTGCATGATCATGATCTGTCCGAATTCTTCCAGCCAGCTAGGTTCTGCTATTAGTTCTTGCATATTGTCAACAATATAAACGATATCATAATCTTGAAACCGATCGCTTATTGCATCAGGTTCTCGCCGGGACCCAGAGATTGCGATTGCTTGGACACCTATTTTTTGACCAACTCGTAAAATCACTGCTAGCATTTCAGCTTCATTCCGCACAGGTATCCTCCCTTTCTTTGATCCAATTGATCTCAAAAGCATACTTAAATTTTACCATAGAACGATTTTTCAGACGACATTTGCAAAGATTATATGCTATAATTTTATGTCGCAATTTTTTTAAGGAGGATTCCTTGTGAACGAACGTCAAAAAGAACAACTACATGTCGATGATATGATCGCATTGATTCGAAGAGAACAAATGGTCTTAGCGCAGCAAAAAGCGGACTTGGCTACAAAAATGGAGGATCAGTTAAAAGAGATTTCCGAAAAGAAGATTCGTGGTGGTGACAGCGAAGCTTTTTACGAATCTGTTGTTGAATATCAGCAACACGAGCAAGAATTGCTGTTAAAATATCGAACAGCGGAATCTCAAGAGAAAAGGGTCAAAACATTGGAAACAATGGCTAGCAATCCTTATTTTGCCAGAATTGATTTTCAGGAAGAACAAGAAAAAGAAACACTTTATCTAGGGATCGCCTCTTTAAGGGATCAGCAAGAAGAAACAATTGTCATCGATTGGCGGGCACCTATCGCAAATTTATATTACGAAGGAGAATTAGGCGAAACGTTTTATGAAACAGAAACCGATCGCTTTACAGTTGAGTTGTTGCTGAAGCGTCAATTCAAAATTCAAGAAGGCCAGATTTTGTCTATGGTGGACACGTCAGAAATCATCAATGATGAGTTTTTGCTGGAGATTTTAGACGAAGCCTCTTCTTCTCAAATGAAAAATATTGTCTCAACGATCCAAAAAGCACAAAATCAGATCATTCGTGATACTACTAGCAAGTTCATGCTGATTGAAGGAATTGCCGGCAGTGGTAAAACATCGGCACTGTTGCAACGGGTGGCGTTCTTGCTTTATCGCAACCGCAAATGGCTGGATGAAGAACAAGTCTTGCTTTTCTCTCCCAATCATTTATTTTCTGATTATATTTCAATGGTCTTGCCTTCTCTTGGGGAAAGTGAAGTGCCAACACGTACGTTCCACCATTTCATCCAAAGAGCTCTGCCCAATTTCCAAATCACAAAAGAAACACAGCTAGAAGAAACTTTCTTATCAGGAGCAGACGATCGGATTGAAAAGATCAAAAGCAGTCTGAAACTTGTCAAATTGATTCAACGATACGTACAGAAGATTTCTGCGATCGGTCCGTTATTTCGTGATTTAAAAATTCAAGGACAGACATACATTACGAAAGAACAAATCCGTCGTTGGTATCAAGAAACAAATCAAGAGCTTCCTTTGTATCAACGGAGTCAATTATTACAAACAAAATTACTGAAAAAAATCGGTGGTCTTGAAAAAGATGAGGCCAAAAAAGATTGGGTCAAAGAAGCAACCGAAGAGCAGTTGCAGCAACATTTTGCCAAAGATCCTTATCAGGAGTACACCGAAGAAAATGAACGCCGATTGCGTAAGCAAATCCGGCAGCAAATCGTTAAGAAAAAATTCCGCTCACTAACTCGTGGTGTCAAACAATACCAGTTTATCAACCAAACCAAGCAGTATTTACATTTCTTACAGGCAGTTCCTAAGACGTTGTTAGACGATCAAGCGATCCGTGACGAAGATTGGCAACAACATCTCCGACTTCTGCGAGAAGGTCTGCGGCAACGCCAATTGACCCAAGAAGATGCCGTGCTATTCTTTTTGCTGATCAAACAACTTTACCCAATCTATGTGGATGAAAAAGCACGGTTTATTTTCATTGATGAGATGCAGGATTTTCCGCCTGCTCAAGTGGCTCTCTTACGTCAATTATATCCTAAAGCCGGAATTACTTTATGTGGTGATTTAAATCAAAAGGTCTACGGTAATGAAACGATCGTTGGTTCGTTGGAAGAGTTGTTTCCTGCTGACAGCGTGACTCGGTATCAATTAAAAACCAGCTATCGTTCAACGAAAGAAATCACGGATTTTGCCAACCAATTCTTAACTGGTTCCGATCAAGTTGAATTGACAGCACGCGAAGGGGCTCTCCCTCAAGTCATTCAAACCGAGAACGAAACAGTTGGTCTGGACTACTTGCAGCAAGCATTAACCAAATCACAGTCACACTGGCGCACAGCTATCATCTGTAAGACAGCTGCCGACTGCCGAGCGCTTTATGCCCAGCTCTCTGAAGAGATGCAGGATCAAGTTCAATTAATTACTTCAGAGGAAGATTTTATGAAACGTAAAATCATGATTTTTCCAGCCTTTTTAGCTAAAGGGTTGGAATTTGATCAAGTATTCTTATGGACGTATGGGACTTCTTTTGTGACGGAGCAAGATCAATTGATCTTCTATACCATGGCGACCCGTGCCATGCACCAATTGATTGTTTTGCAAAATAACACCAATCAATTGCTAGAGAAAGCTGATCCCGCAACCTACGCATTACAATTGCTTTAAGGAAAGCGATTGATACATCAAAAAAACGAGAGCAAGCGGACAATCCCTTGCTCTCGTTTTTGCTTAGCGATAAATGATCAATCAAACAATATTCTTCTCGACAAAAGCCTTGTTTGATCGGTATTTGTTTTGTCATTTTTTTACAGGGTTCGATCACCCCTTCAATTCACCGATAAAGAGTCTCGTTTCTGGATATTTCATCGCGACAATCGTCAAAATCATCTGAAGTTCTGAAACATTTTCTTCATTGTCAGGATCAAAGATTTTACTATGTTTTCCAATACTGCCATTGTCGATCAATCGATAGATCCGGTTCCATTCCATAAATTGTTCGACATCTGTAAAGTGACTGAGGGGAAAACCAGAACCATCTAGAATTTCTGTTAAACGAAAAGCAATATAAGAACTGTCGATCACATATTCCCTTTCAGGATCAATTTGACTACTTTTCTGAAAATCAATGATTGCTTTTTCTGGACGATGATGCAGCAGCCACTCTAACAACAAGAAAAAGCCTTCCATCCGATAATTGTCCAAAAATAAGCGTTGGGACGCTTCTGATACTCGAAAAACCAGCGGGATCAAAAAATTCCGTTTATAAATCAGTAAAGGCGCACGATCTACCGTCACATTCAAGTAACGATTCAAATAGGTGGCTCCACGAAAGCCGCCCAAACGGTATCCCTCTACACCGTATTTTTTGTATTTGCGGCACAGTGCAGAACAATCAGAAACTGAGACAGATACTTCTGCTAATTTATCGTATCCGCTTAAAATCCGATCAAAAGGCTCTAAAACGATTTTTTCTTCCAACTCTGCCGCTCCCTTCTTGCTCATACTGCTAATTACTTAAATAATAACATAAAAAAAGCGATTAAACCAAAAGAAATACCCCTTTGTTTTTTGAAAACGATAAAAATGAAAGTAAAAAAACACCCCCGAAAGCACAGATAAACTTTCAAGGATGTCTTACTTTTATTCTTCTTCGCTGTCTGCTACATTATGATAAACGTTTTGGACATCTTCTAAGTCTTCTAATGCATCAATCATTTTTTCAAATTTTTCAAGATCTTCTCCAGTCAAAGTGACTTCATTTTGAGGAATCATCTGCATCTCAGCAATTGAAAACTCAGTAATTCCTTTTTCTTTTAAAGCTTCTTGAATCACATGAAAATCACTAGGTTCTCCATGGACGATGATTTGACCATCTTCTTCAAGAACATCGCGCACGTCGATGTCTTTTTCCATCAAGTATTCTAAGATGTCATCTGCATCCGTACCAGAAAAACCAAATAATGCCGTATTATCAAACATGTAAGCAACCGCGCCAGAAACACCCATGTTTCCGCCATTTTTACCAAAAGCTGCTCGTACGTCTGCTGCTGTACGGTTAACATTATTCGTCAATGTATCGACGATAACCATTGAACCATTTGGTCCGAACCCTTCATAACGCAATTCGGAGTATTGTTCATCCCCTGAACCTTTTGCTTTCTCAATTGCTCGGTCAATGATGTGTTTTGGTACATTGTATGTTTTTGCACGTTCAATAACAAAGCGCAATTTTTGGTTCGCATGAGGATCAGGATCACCTGATTTTGCTGCCGCGTAGATTTCGATTCCAAATTTTGCATAAACTCGGCTATTGTTTGCATCCTTAGCAGTTTTCTTTGCTACGATATTTGCCCATTTACGACCCATAATTTCACTTCGCTTTCTTTATAATCAAAATTCCTTAATCATTATACTTGTGATTTCCTGTTCTGTGAAGTAATTTCAGTTCAATTCTTTAGAAAAATAGGGGAACGGCCAAAATTTTGTTCTACAATCTGTGGTGATGCCAACTGATAGATTTGATCTACCCGTAAAGAATACCCAAAACGCTCGCTTTCCTTTTTGCCAAATTTAGAAATGAGCGGCAGGTCTGTCTTCTTTTTAACTTGCTTTAAATAAGTTTGACCTGCTGTTGTAAACCCCAAAATACGAATCCCGGTATTCTTTTGCGCTTGTTGGACTTCTTCACTGGTTGCTTGAAACAATAGATAACACATCAACCGCTGAAGTCTAGTTCTAGTATACCGTTTTGTTTTCAGAAGTGCCATAAATTCCGCAAAAGAAGTGGCGTGTAAACAATCTTTGATCCGATATTCTAATCCTTCGGTCACTTGATACCGGGTTCGCAATTGTTCAAGAGGGGTTGCGATAAGTTGGTACTGCAACAATGGCCAAAAAAACTCCCAATCAATCGTTTGGTCTAATAAATCATTTCTTACACTTTCAGGAACGTACCCTTTAATCTCTTGACCTGCCTTCACAGCTTTGCGAATAGCCGTCGCACTGGCAATCATCCCACCAGACAATTCTTGCGAGTGATAGGCCGCTTGTTTCCTTGAAATCGGAAACAGTTTCATTGGTGATGGATACTGACACGTTTCACGAGCATAGCGCATGCCCAATATGTGATTAGGCAAATGAGCCTCTGCCAAAAAGTCTGGATAGACTGCTGCAAAAGCCGCATGCATTTTTTGTGTATAGGTTTGGTTCTCAGAAGCATTCTCTTGAAAAAACTGGTCGATGACTTCTTGATTGTTTTGCTCAAAATGCGCAAATGCTTCATAATCAAACGGTTCGGGAGCGTCCGTTCCAAAACATAAAAAGGAGCAATCCAATGATTGCAGAATTCTAATTGCTCCTTTTGCAAAGAAATCAGCTGATTGAACTGACCAAGCCGGCGGTAATTCTACAATTAGATCCACGCCATTTTCGAGTGCAGCTCGAGCACGCTGCCATTTGTCAACGATTGCCGGTTCTCCTCGCTGCAAAAAGTTGCCACTCATCACCGCCACAACAACATCCGCTCCGGATGCTTTTCTAGCTTGCTGGACATGAAATTCATGGCCATTATGAAAAGGATTATACTCTACAACAATACCGCATGCTTGCATTTCTCCACTCCTTTCTCCCATCAGCAAAAAAATTTAAGTTCTTTTTAATCTAAAAAAACCGCAAACAATCAAAGCTTGCGGCAGACAAAGAACCAACGACGGCTCTTTTCATTTGGCGGACTATCAATAAAGTCTGCATACATTTCGATTTCAGAGAAGCCAGCATTTTCTAACATCCGCTGATAACTTTCAAGCGAATAGGTGCGTTCTCGGTGTAGTTCATCCATTCGTTGGAAAGTTCCATCCTCATTTTGCACAAAAAAAGTCAAAAAATGTTCAATGCTGTGAGGAACTTCTCCTTGGTAACTTTCCCAGAGAAAGGCAAACTCATCTGTTTGATAGTGGTAGCTGTAATCAGGGAATACTTCATCGATCTGGTACGTTGAGTGTACATCGAACATAAATACCCCATCGTCACGCAAACTGTTATAAACCCCATCGAAAACTTGCTGGACACTTTGCTCATCTTCCATATAACAGATTGAGTCAGAGTAACAAGTGATCGCTTCGTAGGTTCCCACATCTGTCAGATCCAGCATGTCCCCTTCTACCAATTGGATGGGCGTATCCTCTTGTTCCGCCCGCTGACTGGCGATCATCAACATTTCTTCTGAAAGGTCTAAGCCGGTTACATCAAAACCCGCTTTTGCGAATTCTACTGCTAATGCACCTGTTCCGCAGGCTAGTTCCATAATTTGTTTTTTTTCACCTAAATGACGGCAAGAAAAATCCAGCCACTTTTGATAGAGACTGGAATCCATTACTTCGTCATAGACAAAAGCAAATGTTTCGTAGGCCATTATTAAGCCACGACCCATTCGTTCAGATCAACAAGCGGTGCATCTGACCATAATTTTTCTAAATTATAAAACGCACGTTCTGAAGCGTTGAAAACGTGAACGATGACATCACCAAGATCAATCAAGACCCATTTACCACCATCTTTTCCTTCAACACGGCGAACCTCCACTTGGTTTTCTTCTTCTTTGTCAAGAACTTCATCAATGATGGCATTGATTTGTCTTTCACTGTTCCCTGAACAAATCACAAAGTAATCGGCTAATAATGAAATTTCACGAACGTCTAATGCCATAATATCTTCGGCATGTTTTGAATCTGCTGCTTTAACAGCAATTTCTAAAATTCTCTGGCTATCTATGGTAATTCCCTCCTAATGGTTTGCGACCCAATGATTGTATGTTTCAATCGTCTTGGGATAAATTGGTGCTTCCTTTTCAATCAAATAAAGCAATGTATGTTTCGTTTCGTAAGCTACTGCAGCGTCAAGATCAATCATAGCTAATTCACGGGCTTCTTTCACACCAGGAAATGATCGACCAGGTTCGATATAATCGGCAACGTAAATGATCTTATCCAACAAACTCATTTCTGCAGCGCCAGTCGTATGGATACGAATGGCTTGTAGGATCTCTTCGTCATCGATGCCTAACTCTCGCTGAACAAAATCGGCTCCCACAATACCATGCCAAATAGCATTGCTCCAATTGAGCAAATCCAGATCAAAACCATCTCGCCGAATGACAAGCTGGAATTCTTCATCTGGACGCTCTTTGGCATAATCATGAGTCAGCGCAGCGATACTGGCTTTTTCCGGTGAAGCACCGAATTTTTCAGCCAATGCGACAGCCGTTTTTTCTACCCCTAGTACATGCTGAAATCGTTTTTGGCTCATATGCATTTGTACTTCCTGCATCAATAATTCGCGTTCAGCAGGCGTATACTGTTGGCTATTCATCCAGATACAGCCCCTTTTCTTGAATATAGTTTAACACATTTTCCGGCAATAAGTAGCGAATCGAGCATCCTTGTTGCACTTTCTTACGAATTATTGTGGAGCTGATATCCATCAAAGGCACATCGATCCAAATGATCGGATAGGGTGTTTCAACGGGATAGCTAGGACGACGAACCCCGACGAAGGTGACCAACTCCATCAATTCATCAATCCGATGCCACTTCGGCAAGTATTGTACCATGTCGCCGCCAATAATAAAGTAATAACTTGTATCAGGGTTCTTTTCAGTCAGTTCCTTCATTGTATCAAAAGTATAGCTTTTCCCTTTGCGTTTCAATTCAATGTCTTCAATCGCAAATCGGGGATTATCCGCAATCGCTAACTGTAACATTGCCAGTCGGTGAGCAGCCGGGATCGTCTTTTTTTCATCGACATGCGGCGGAAGATACTCAGGCATAAAATAGACTTTATCCAAGCCCAAAGCTTGCCCAACTTCTTCACCCATGACCAAGTGGGTATAGTGAACGGGGTTGAAATTCCCCCCCAGTATGCCCACTTGTTTTTTAGGCGCTTGATAAGCCGCTTCTGTTGTATATAAGGTCTGAACTTTGCCAAACGAATTTCCTTGCATGTCAAATCACTCCTATAATGAACGTACGTTTACAGAGATTTTTTGATATTTTTCTTTTGTAGATGGTTTGAATAACACAATCACGCGTCCAATGATTTGAACAACCTCGCATTGAATCGCTTCACTGATTGCTGTAGCAGCGTCCTCCGCCACTTCGTCGGTATTTTGCAATAAAGATACCTTGATCAATTCTCTTTTTTCTAGCGCTTCTTCGATTTGATTGATCATTGCCTCATTCAACCCGCCTTTGCCAATCTGAAAAATCGGTGTTAAATGATGCGCTTCACTGCGTAAAAACCGCTTTTGTTTTCCTCGTAATTCCATGTTCTGCCTTCTTCCTTTAAATTAATGCTTTCCGTTTGATCACATCAACGCCTTTGGGTGCCCAACCAGCAACAACTCCTGGTTTTGTGACTGTGATCCATCCTAAACCTGCAAAAACAATATCTGTTTTTTCTTTGATCGAAAATTCAAAGCGAACTAACTCCGGAAAATCAGCTAACTCATCAGGACGAGGCGGTTGTAAAAGACCACCAACATGTTTTTGATAAAAAGCATCAGCTTTTTCTAACTTCGTGCGATGCAGTACCACATCATTTGCTACATAAGCAATGAATGAGCTGCGCTCTCCTTGAATAAAGTCAAAACGTGCCACTCCTCCGAAAAAGAGTGTTTGGCCAGCATTCAATTGGTAGCTTTTCGGTTTGATTTCCTTATTCGGCGCCACGATTTTTAAATCTTTCTTTCCAAGGTAATGAGCCATCTGATGTCGGTGGATGATCCCTGGAGTGTCGATCAAAAAGTGACCGTCGTCGAGAGGAATTTCGATTTTATCAAGGGTTGTCCCTGGAAAACGAGAAGTAGTAATCAATTCTTGGACTCCAGCCGTCTGTTTGATGATTTGATTGATCAATGTCGACTTACCAACATTCGTAACACCTACCACATAGACATCTCGACCTTCTCGATAATGATCGATCGCCTGTAACAATTCAGTCATTTCGGCGGCTTTTTTTGCACTTGTCAATAAAACATCGATTGGACGCAGCCCTGCTTCATGGGCACGCTCTCTCATCCATTGGGTCATTTTTGATTTCTTCAATGACTTTGGCAAGATATCCACTTTATTGCCCACTAGCAACACAGGATTGTCTCCCACAAAACGATGAAGTCCTGGAATCAACGAACCGTTAAAATCAAAGATATCCACTACATTTACGATTAATGCATCTTTTTGACCGAGTTCGTTCAGTAAACGCAGAAAATCATCGTCTGTCAGCGAGACATCTTGGATTTCATTGTAATGTCGCAAGCGGAAACAGCGTTGGCAATAGACTTCTCCGGTTTCTAACCCTTTCTCTAATGCAGAGAGCGGTGTATAACCAAGCTCTGTTGGATTTTCTGTCTGGATCAGCGCGCCACAGCCAATACAATGAATCATTTCTTCATTCATTATCAAATTCCACCTCGCCATTTCATTTCTGGATTGTGTTTCAATAAATACTTCATAATTCTTCGCTCCAGCAAACGGTTGAATTGTGTTTTCCATGAATCCGTATTAATGATCGGCTTCACTAAGATACTACGGACCCCTGCTCGATTAGCACCTTGAATGTCGGTCATGATTTGATCACCGATCATCACAACATCTTCTTTTTGCAAGCCGAGTTGGCGGTATCCTTGCTTGATGCCACGAGAAAAAGGTTTCAATGCTCGATGGACGTATTGCAAACCAAAGGGCGCCACTGCCCGTGCGACCCGTTCACTATTATTGTTTGAAACGACAATCACCGGGATTCCCGCATTCTTCATTTCTAACAACCAATTTTTTAGCTCTTCACTACCGTCAGGGTCATTCCAAGCAATCAGGGTATTATCAAGGTCAGTTAGAACAGCTTTGATGCCTTGCTTCTTAAGTTGATGGGGAGTGATCTGATAGATGGCATCGACCATCCAAGTCGGTTTAAATTTTGAAAACATAGATTCTCCTTGATTCTTTTATTCATGTGACAAAAATAGTCAATTTGTTGACACGTCTAGATAAAAACAGCTTGTCAGCTGACAAGTCGTCAATCAGTCCCCACAGGGTCACTGATGATTATTTAAAGGCATCCTACTTATAATGCTACTTTCAACCTGTAATTATACAATAGAATCGTGTGAAATACTAGACTGAGCTACAACTCTCAGCAATAGATTTTCATCTAGTTGAAAAAAGCAACGGATCATCCACTGCTACTTTCTTTAAAAAATAAAAAAGCCGAACGATCAGAGGAGTGAGCAATCAATGCAGATTACTTCTGCAGCTTCCTTCCTCAAGAATCGTTCAGACAATTCATTGTTTTTCATCTTGACCGATATGAACGCACATCACACTAACCAACTTCATGGTCTAAAAAAGATCATAAGACTTTTGCCAGAAAATCGATTGTCCGCGGATTTTGCGGTGCATCAAATATTTGAGCAGGAGTCCCCTCTTCCATAATGACCCCTTGGTCCATGAAAAGAACGCGGTCGCCAACCTCTTTGGCAAATCCCATTTCATGGGTAACGATCACCATCGTCATCCCTTCTTGAGCCAAACGCTGCATGACACTCAATACCTCACCGACCATTTCCGGGTCTAACGCCGATGTCGGTTCGTCAAACAACATCACTTCTGGCTGCATCGCCAATGCGCGAGCAATAGCGATCCGTTGCATTTGTCCTCCGGATAAGCTTTGGGGATAAGCTTTTGCTTTATCCGGCAACCCTACGTCAGTCAACAGTTTCTCTCCGATTTTCCGAGCGTCTTCTTTAGACATTTTTTTTACTTTGATTGGCGACAATGTAATATTATCCATTACTGTCAGATTGGGGAAGAGGTTAAAGTTTTGAAAAACCATGCCTAATTTTTCCCGCATTTGATAAATATCATTTTTTTTGTCAGTAATGTCCGTCCCTTTAAAGTAAATATTGCCGCTTGTTGGTTCTTCTAACAAATTCAAGCAGCGTAAAAAAGTACTCTTTCCCGATCCGGAAGGTCCAATCACAACAACGACCTCACCTTTTTTGATTTCAGTATTGATACCTTTAAGCACCTGATTTGTTCCAAATGTTTTGTGTAAATTCTTTACTTCGATCATTGTATCCATCTTTTTTCCTCCTATCGCCGGTAACCTTTGCCGAGTTTTTTCTCCCATAGATTCAACAAGCGGGAGGTGGTAAACGTTAAAATAAAGTAAATTACAGCGGCAACATATAAAGGAGTTAATGGCTGATACGAACTTGTCACAACAATTTGTGCGCTATTCATCAATTCGTAGATACCGATAGTAGATAACAAAGAAGAGTCTTTGATCAAAACAATAAACTCGTTTCCTAGAGGAGGCAAGATATTACGCAAAGCTTGAGGTAAAATAACATACCGCATCGCTTGTGCAGGACGCAATCCTAGCGAACCAGCTGCTTCTGATTGACCAAAATCGACTGCATTGATACCACCACGAACGATTTCAGCAACGTAAGCCCCTGAGTTCAATGAAAGGGCGATAATCCCTGGAAATAGTCGTCCAAAGTCAAGATTCAACACACCAAACGAAATCGTCGGCAGTGAGAATAGCCCCTGCAATAAACCAAATGCAATCAATATCTGAACCAGCATCGGTGTTCCCCGTAACACTTCGATATACGTATTAGCGATCCAGCGTAATGGTTTTACTTTTGATAACTTCATCAATGCAAAGGTGATTCCGAGGATGGTGCCTAGGATCACTGTAATAATGGAGATGACAATCGTAATCAATACCCCTGAGATAAAGTAAGGATAATAAGTCGACAAGAAGGAAAAATCCATAAATTTACTACTCCGATCTATTCAGCCGCATTTTCGTTGGCTAAGTCTGTATTCTTTTGAACGTATTCATTAATTGTCCCTTTATCATTCAATTCTTTCAAAATACGGTTCAATTCATCTTTTAATTCTGTGCTGCCTTTTGGTAGAGCGATAGCATAAGAATCATCTGGTGAAGCTTCCAAAGCAATGTCAGCCACTGCCAAATCATCATTTTGAGCAACATATGAGTCTGCAACGGCACTTTCAAGTACTAGCCCATCGATCGATCCTTGTTTCAATTCATTGATCAAGTTAGGCACTTTCGCAATCGAAACCAATTGTGAGTCAGCTAATTGGTTTTGAACCACAGCCTCTTGGATCGATCCTTTTTGGGCGCCTACCTTCTTTCCTGAAAAGTCATCGATTGCAGACAATGCATCCGTATTGTCCTTTTTAATCACGATTTTTTGTTCAGGTGTAAAGTAGTTGTCAGTAAAATCAAATGTTTGTTTTCTTTCATCAGTTGCTGAGATCCCAGAAACCGCAATATCCGCTTTTCCTTGGCTCAATGCAGTTAGAACAGCATTGAACTCTAAGTCCATTACATTGACTTTGACGCCTAATTCTTTGGCGATTTCATTTACCAGATCAATGTCCGCGCCGACGATTTGGTCTTTGCCATCAATCAAAGCATGGAACTCAAAAGGTGCAAAATCAGCTGATGTCGCTACATTTAATACACCAGCAGACTTGATAGCTTCTAGCTGATTTTGCTCTCCTTTTTTTGACGAATCAGTGCTTGATGATCCACCATTCCCACATGCAGCTAAAGTTAATAAAGCAGCAACTGTTATAAATCCACTCATCAATTTCTTCATTTGTTTTCTCCCCTTATAAAATAAATAATTATGCATATATTCCCATCTTTATTCAGAATATATACATAATACCACAATGTTATTGAATTTCAAACAACTATCTGCTGATGTTTATTATATTAGAGAAATTTCACAAGGACAAATAAAAAAGCTTGAAATCAATGACGGATCAAAAATCGACATTGATATCAAACTTATGATTAAAATTTGCGAAAACGCTGATAGCGCTCAGCAAGGAGTTGGTCTATATTCTTTTGTGCGAGAGCAGCGATCTTTTTGGTGATTGCCGATCGCATTTCCGCGATCACTGTCTCTTTCGACAACAGTTCACCGTCGATGGTCTCGGGAATCACTTTTTCGATCACTCCAAGCTTGTGCAACTCTTGCGCTGTTATTTTCATGAGTCCGGCAGCTTCTTTCGCACGGCTTCCATCTTTCCAGAGGATCGATGCAAAGCCTTCCGGGGATAAAATCGCATAGATAGAATGTTCCATCATCCATACTTCATCCCCTAAAGCCAATGCCAAAGCTCCACCACTGCCGCCTTCGCCAATAATTATTGCCAAGATTGGTACTTTTAAATCTGACATTTCTAAGAGATTGCGCGCAATCGCTTCTCCTTCGCCACGCTCTTCAGCGCCGACGCCGCAATAGGCACCTGCTGTATTGATCAATGTGATAACAGGCCGTTGAAATTTCTCCGCTTGTTTCATTAGCCGCAACGCTTTTCGGTAACCTTCTGGATGAGGAGCACCAAAATTTCGTCGAAGGTTCTCTGGCAGGTTCCGCCCTTTTTGGATACCGATCACTGTCACAGGTTTCCCATCTAAGGCAGCGACCCCGCCCACAACAGCTTCATCATCGGCATAGAGACGATCCCCATGGAATTCCTGAAAATCGCTAAAAACATGTTCAAAGTAATCAAGTGCCGTCAAACGATCTTTGCTGCGGGCTAACTCAACGATCTCATGTGCCGCTTCAATCATTTGTCATCCACCCCTTTGTCGTATGCAATTTAAGCAATTGGGAAATTCGTTCCCTTAATTGTGTCCGTGGAACGATTTGATCGACAAAACCATGTTCCAACAAGAACTCTGCTTTTTGGAAGTCTTCTGGCAGTTCTTGTCGAATCGTTTGTTCGATCACTCGTCTCCCCGCAAACCCAATCAATGCCTGAGGTTCAGCGAGAATCACATCTCCTTCCATTGCAAAACTTGCTGTTACGCCTCCGGTAGTTGGATCTGTCAAGACTGTCAAATAAAATAAACCGGCTTCACTATGACGCTTCACTGCTGCAGAGATCTTAGCCATCTGCATCAATGAAAAAATCCCTTCTTGCATCCGTGCACCACCAGAAGCAGTGAATAATACAACGGGTAAGTTCTTCGCAAGCGCTCGCTCAAACAATCGAGTGATTTTTTCACCTACGACAGTTCCCATACTTCCCATAATAAAGTTGGAATCCATGATTCCTATTGCCACAGGTTGCTGATTGATTGTCGCTTCTCCAGTTAACACGGCTTCATGGAGACCAGTTTTTTCCTGTACGGAAGCTATTTTTTCGAGATAATCAGGAAAGTTGAGAGGATCTTCTGTTTTCACATCTGTATCCCATTCTTCCAAGCTTTTTTCGTCGATCGTTAATGCGATTCTTTCCCAGGCACTGATACGGAAATTATAGCCGCAATGAGGACAGACTTTTTCTGCGCCCATTTCTTTAGTATATAAGGTCCGTTTACAGCTGGGACATTTCGCCCAAAGATTGTCGGGCACTGTTGGTTCATTGGCAGGTGCCTGGCCGCGATTAGGATTGATGCGAATGTAATTCTTCTTTTTAAATAAAGCCATTCTCTTCCCTCCTATTGTTCAGGCGTCCAGTTTGGCAAGAATTCCTCTTGTAAAAAGGCTGTGTTGTAGTCTCCGGCAATCACTTTTGGATGACCGATCAGATCCATTTGGAATTCTGCATTCGTCACTACACCCTCAGTCACTAATTCAGCCAAAGCTCGCTGCATTTTCATCAATGCTTCAAATCGATTTTCTCCATGAACGATGACCTTTGCAATCATCGAATCATAGTAAGGAGGAATCGTATATCCAGAGTACATGGCACTATCCACACGAACGCCCAGACCTCCTCCAGGTAAAAATAAATTATGAATTTTTCCAGGGGAAGGAGCAAAATTAAAGGCTGGATTTTCCGCATTGATACGACACTCGATGGCAGCACCTTGCATTTTGACATCTTCTTGTTTGATATCCAGCGGTTCGCCGCTAGCAATCTCAATTTGTTTTTTTACGAGATCGATATTGGTCACCATTTCTGTGATCGGATGTTCGACCTGGATGCGAGTATTCATTTCCATGAAATAGAATTCGCCAGCTTCATCCATCAGAAATTCGATTGTACCAGCATTGCGATAGCCAACAGCCTGAGCGGCGCGAACTGCTGCAGCTCCTAGTTCTTGACGTTTACTAGCTGATATTACGACCGATGGCGATTCTTCCAAAACTTTTTGATTGTTCCGTTGTAAAGAACAATCCCGCTCGCCCAAGTGAATGATATTCCCAAAAGAATCTCCTAAAACTTGGACTTCGATATGTCTTGCGGGATACACGATTTTCTCAATATACATTTCATCATTACCAAAAGCGGCTTTTGCTTCTTGCTGAGCGGAAGAAAAATGCTGCGGCAATTCTTCTTTTGTCAATACTTTACGTATGCCTTTACCACCACCGCCTGCTGCTGCTTTAAGCATCACTGGATAGCCAATTTCTTCAGCGATCGTCAATGCTTCTTTCACATCAGAAATCGCTCCTTGACTGCCGGGGATCACTGGCACTTGTGCTTCGATCATCAACCGTCGGGCATTGATTTTGTTCCCCATTGCATCGATTGTTTCACTCTTAGGACCAATAAAGACAATATTGCATTCTTCACACATAGATGCAAAACGGCTATTTTCTGATAAGAAACCAAATCCGGGATGGATGGCTTCAGCTTTGGTAACGATCGCGGCGCTTAATATTTGTTGCACATTCAAATAAGAGTCTGCTGCTTTCGCCGGGCCAATACAAATGGCTTCATCGGCAAGTTCTGCATGTAACGCTTCTTTATCTGCTTCTGAATAAACTGCGACCGTTTGAATCCCAAGTTCGCGGCAAGCACGTATAATGCGAACAGCGATCTCACCACGGTTAGCTATCAATACTTTAGAAAACATTTTTCACCTATCCAATCATGAAGGTAAGTTCTGCTTCTGCAACTTTTTTGCCATCAACATAGGCAATCCCTTTGCCGATTCCTGCTGCAGATTTTACCTTGAGTATTTCTACTTCTAAGATCAATGTATCTCCTGGTGTTACTTTTTTGCGGAATTTTGCTTTATCAAGTCCGCCGAAATAAGCGGTTTTACCTCGAAAATCCGGTAAAGACAAGAGTGCAACTGCCCCCGCTTGGGCCATTGCTTCAACGATCAATACACCAGGCATGACTGGTTCATGAGGAAAATGGCCTTGAAAAAAAGGTTCGTTGATGGTCACGTTCTTCTTTGCTACCACCCGTTTTCCTTCTTCTAGTTCTTCAATGCGATCCACTAAGAGCATAGGATAGCGATGTGGAATGATTTCTTTGATTTCTTGAATTGACATAACTGACATAGCTTACCCTTCTTTCACACGGAATAATGGTTGATCGTATTCAACGATCTGCTCATTTTCAACTAAGATTTCAACTAATTCGCCATCAACATCGCTAACAATTTCATTCATTACTTTCATTGCTTCAACGATACAAAGGACATCCCCTTTTTTGACAGAATCGCCGATTTGTTTGAATTGGCTTTGTTCAGGACTAGGTTTTAAGTAAACCACACCCACTAAAGGTGAAACGATCTCCGTTCCCGCCATAATTGGCTCTGAACTAACCTCGAAGGTTCCAGCAGCTGTTGGTTGTACGCTTGGTACTGGTGCAGCTGCAGGGATGCTTTCAACTTTGACATCTGAACTCTCGGATGATACTTGACGGCCACTGAACGAATTTTTATTAAAATAAAGTTCGATGTTTTCTTTTTTGAGCTGCAATTCAGTCAAAGAGGACTGATCAAATTGGGAAAGCAGATCCTTGATTTCATTTGTTTCCAATTAAGCTTCCTCCCAACGTTTCAATAAGATGACTGCATTGTGTCCACCAAAACCTAGTGAGTTACTCATTGCATACGTAATTTCTGCTGGCTGGCTTTGGTTTTTCACAATATTTAAGTCGATTTCAGGATCTTGTTCACGAACATTGATGGTCGGTGGAATAAATTGATGCTGCAAGGCTAAAAGCGAGGCAATTGCTTCGATTCCTCCTGCTGCCCCCAATAGATGTCCTGTCATAGATTTTGTACTGCTGACGTAAGGTTTGCGATAGTCGTCCCCTAAACCATATTGGATCGATGTAGCTTCAGCTACATCATTAGCTGGTGTGCTTGTTCCGTGAGCATTGATATAGCCAACTTCGGCTGGAGTGATCGCTGCTTCAGACATCGCGAGTTTCATTGCTTTTCCAGCACCTGAACCGTCAGGATTCGGTGCAGTCATATGGTAGGCATCACAATTGGCACCATAGCCAACAACTTCCCCGAGAATCTTCGCTCCGCGCTTTTGGGCATGTTCAAATGATTCTAGAATCAAAACCCCAGCACCTTCTCCCATCACAAACCCGCTGCGGTTTTTGTCAAATGGTGTGGATGCTTTGTCTGGATCAGATTCCGTTGTTAATGCCGTTAAAGAAGCAAAACCAGCGATACCAATCTCACAAATCGTTGATTCAGATCCGCCAGCAATCATCACGTCTGCATAACCATGTTTGATATTGCGGAAAGCCTCACCAATCGAATGAGTACCGGATGCACAAGCAGAGACCGTAGTTGTACAAATGCCTTTTGCCCCCACACGCAATGCAATGTTTCCTGCCACCATGTTGACGATCGACATGGGCACAAACATTGGAGACACACGATTTGCACCTTTTTCATGCATTCGAATCACTTGGTCTTGAATAGTTGGCAAACCTCCAATACCTGATCCGACCATGACACCGAATCGATCGGCATCTAACGCTTCAGAATTCAAACCCGCCATTTTCATTGCTTCAAGGGCAGCATAGATCCCATAAATCGAAAAAAGATCCATCCGTTTCGTATCTTTTTTGACAAAGTATTTTTCTAGTGGAAACTCTTTGACTTCAGCTGCTACTGAAATCCCTGTTCCACTGGCGTCAAATTTGGTGATGGGGCCAATCCCATTGGTTCCATTTTGCAAACTAGCTAAAAATGTTTCTGGATCATTCCCAATTGGGGAAGTCACACCGTATCCTGTAATAACTACTCGATTCATAAGTATCTCCTTTCTATCCTTGCATGGCCATTCCGCCATCTACGCTGACTACTTGACCTGTGATATAAGCGCTTTGGGCCAAAAAAACCGCAGCTTTTGCGACATCTTCTACAGCACCAAATCGCTGCAACGGAATATTATTGATCGATTGTTCTTTTACCTTATCAGAAAGAACTGCGGTCATCTCCGTTTCAATAAATCCTGGTGCGATCGCATTACAGGTAATGCCTCTAGCCGCTCCTTCGCGGGCAACTGATTTGGTAAAACCAATCACGCCAGCTTTACTTGCTGCATAATTTGCTTGACCAATGTTGCCAGTCAATCCTACGACACTAGTCAAATTAATGATACGTCCTTCGCGTAGTTTCATCATCTTTTTGAGAGCTACTTGCGTCATGTTGAAGGTTCCAGTCAAATTGATCTTCAATACACTTTCAAATTCTTCTGGTTTCATGCGCAACAATAACTTGTCATTGGTGATTCCTGCGTTGTTGACTAAAATGTGGATCGGTCCTAATTCAGCTTCCGCTTGTGCAAGCATCGAAACAGCTTGATCGTATTCGGATATATCACCGTTGACTGCGATGCATTTCACACCAAAACGGGTAATCGTCTCTATAAGAGTTTGAGGTATCTCTTTCCGCCCATTCAATACGATATTGGCTCCTTCTTTGGCAAATGCTTCTGCAATGCCAAAGCCAATCCCTCTTGAACTACCAGTAATAAAGACATTTTTATTTGTCAGTTCCATAAATTCCTCCTAATCAAACCTTGAAAGTGTGTCAAAAAGTGTTTGAGCATCTTCCACTCTCGAAGCAGCAATGGTTTTGTCGATTTTTTTCAAAAAACCGGTCAATACTTTTCCGGGACCGATCTCGATCATCTGCTCAATTCCCATTTGTTTCAACTGCTCGATGCTTTCATAAAAACGCACAGGTGATTTGACTTGCTTCTCTAATAATTCTTTGACTTGTTCTTGTTTCATCGGTTTCGCAGTCGTGTTGCTGATCACCGGCACCTGTAAATCTTTGATTTCAATTTTCGCCAGCTCTTGAGCAAGTTGTTTAGAAGCGGGTTCTAAAAGTTTCGTATGGAAAGGGCCGCTGACATTTAATGGAATCATTCGTTTGGCTCCCGCCGCTTGCAATAACTGAACGGCTTGGTCAACCGCAGCTACTTCCCCACCGATGACAATTTGCTGCGGCGTATTGTAATTAGCTGGCGAAACGATCCCTACTTGGCTAGCTTCTTTACAAATCGCCTCAATGGTTTCAGCCGGAGTATTCATCACAGCGACCATTTTACCCACACCCTGTGGTGCGGCATTTGCCATAAACTTGCCGCGTTTTTGCACGAGGGCTACAGCAGTTTGAAAGTCTAATGCGCCGCTTGCTACTAATGCGGAATATTCACCTAAGCTCAAACCAGCCAAAGCATCGGCCTGGAGACCTTTTTCTTTTAACAAACGCCAAAAAGCCACACTGACGGTTAAAATGGCTGGCTGCGTATATTCAGTTTGATTCAAACGGTCATTTTC
Source organism: Enterococcus sp. AZ091 (assembly GCF_051714805.1). NCBI lineage: Bacteria > Bacillati > Bacillota > Bacilli > Lactobacillales > Enterococcaceae > Enterococcus > Enterococcus sp. AZ091. Next base: position 2,501,912 of record NZ_JBIOSO010000001.1, read on the forward strand.
ATTAAAACATAGTTCAGTCATATCATAGCCGAGCATCTCACTTGCTTCCGCAAAGGTTTGTTGAACACTTGATTCTTGCTGATATAACTCCTGACCCATTCCTACATATTGGGCTCCTTGACCGCTGAATAAAAATGCTGTTTTCATTTTAAACTCCTTTTTTGAACTGAAAGATTTTGGAGAAAATGGCATCTTCACTCGCAGATCTCAGCGAGTGAAACACACTCTTTCTATTACAAGGAAAGGCTAGGCTGTTTGCCTAGCCTCGTTTTTTATGCTTGTTGTTTTTCAACGTATTTAACTAGATCTTCGACAGTTTTGATGCCGTCTTCAGTTTCGATTTTTACATCGAATTCATCTTCGATCTCGTTAATGATTTGGAAAAGGTCTAAGCTGTCTGCTTCAAGATCCTCTTGAATGTTTGTGTTTAATTTGATTTCTTCTTTTTCTTTTCCTAATTCTTCTGCTACGATTTCTTGAATTTTTTCGAATACCATGTGTATATTCCTCCAATGTGTTTTCTTCAATATTGATTGTGAACAGGCTATAAAGCTGCCAGCATGGTCCCCCATGCTAATCCGCCGCCGAAACCTGAGAACACCACTTTTTGTCCGCTGCCTAAAGACAGCGTGCCGCGTTTCACTTCTTCATCTAACAAAATCGGAATTGAAGCGGCTGAAGTATTGCCATAAAATTGCATATTTTGCAAAAACTTATGTCGCGGGACCTTTAATTTCCGAGCCACTTTATCTAAGATTCGGGAATTGGCCTGATGCAACAAGTAATAATCTACCGATTCATGCTCACTGATTGCATGAATGGATTGAACGACATCGCGTGTCGCAAAATCAAAAATTTCACGACCAACCATCTGCATACAAGCACTGTATTGGGTTGACGAACTTCCGTAAGGATTCTTATTTTCAACAAAACCTGATGTCAGAGAGAGTCCTCTGGTTCCATCAGACTGCAGCGATTCCTTCAAGAGATGCTGATGGTTGGTTGCTTCTAAAAGCACCCCGCCTGCCCCGTCTCCAAATAAAACTGCGGTTGAACGATCTTCCCAATCCAAGACCTTTGACAGCACTTCACCGCCAATGACGAGCCCTTTTTTAGAACCGGTCCGAATCAATTTTTCTGCTAAAGACAATGCATAAACAAATCCGGCACAAGCTGCGCTGATATCAAAAGCAAAAGCTTGATGGGCGCCAATATTCCCTTGAACTTGGCAAGCAACTGCCGGTGTATTGAAATCCGGAGTGATGGTCGCTACTAGGATAAAGTCCAATTCATCTGGAGCAAGTCCCCTTGATGCCAAAAGTTTCGTAGCAACATTCGTACATAAATCGGAAGTATTTTCTCCATTACTAATTCGACGTTCTTTGATTCCTGTACGTGAAAAAATCCAGTCATCTGATGTATCCATAATTTCTGAAAGTTGCTGATTCGTCACGATTTGTTCAGGAACATAGCTTGCTGTTGCGGTAATCTTTCCAAACATATTCATCCGTTACACTCACTTATAATCTTGTAAAAAGTCATGCAGATTTTTTAAGGCTTTAAGTAAAGCTTGCTCTTCATCCGTAGACATCTGGCTTAGAACGCCTTTGACCATCTCACGGTGAAAATGTTGATGTACCCGATAAAGCAATTTGCCTTTTTTTGTCAACGCAAGTTTGACTACGCGTCGATCGTCTTCACTGCGAATGCGTTCTACATATTCTTTTTTAACCAAACGATTGATTGCAATGGTGAGGGTCCCAACAGTAATAGAAAGCTCTTTAGCGACTTCTGAAGTTGTTTTCTTCTTGTACATGCCGATTGCTTCAATCGTATGCATTTCTGTGATTGAAAGATCTTTAAATTGTGATTTCTTTAATTCTGATTCTTCGATCACGAGAATGTCATTGAAGACACTGACTAAATAGTCGTTGACCGTTTCTAAATTTGGTTCCATATCTTTCACCATCCGAATAGTTTGATAATCAAATCATTTGATAGTCAAACTATAAAGTAACTTTTAGAGAATTGCAAGAAAATTTTTTGATTTTTATTTTTTTTAAGCGCATTTTTATTTTCAGTACGCTTTTCTAACCTTCACAAGTTCTTAAGTTGACAATTACCAGAGAATCGTGTAGTTAAAAATTATTTTGATTATCAAAGATTTCTTCCATCATTTCACGAAAATGATTATCGTGTCAGAACATCACTTGTTCTGCACCTTAAATTTTGGTATCGTTGCAGTGTAGAAATGAGGTGATGGACATCAACGCACGGATCGAATACTTAAAGCAAAAAGCAAATGCGTTACCCCAAAAACCTGGGATTTATTTAATGAAAGATTCTCATGGCGGAATTCTGTATGTTGGAAAAGCTAAGCAATTGAAACAACGAGTTTCTTCTTATTTTCGCAAAAATACACAGCATACAAACAAGATTCTGCGTTTAGTTCACAATGTCGTAGATTTCGAAACAATTTTCGTAGACACAGAACTCGATGCGCTATTGATAGAATGTCAGTTGATTCAGCAACATCGTCCCATTTATAACCGTCAAATGACCAACTTTCTTAATTACCAATACATCCGCTTTGATGCAGGAAACATCGTTCGAACAAATGAGGCAGCAGAGGATGCAATAGGACCTTTTCGCCGATCCAAGCAATTGCCGGAAATCATTGAGATATTGACAGAAACGTATCAATTACCTTCTGTCAATCCTTATAAACTTCTCTCGTTGTCCAAACAGTTGCCGTTGATGCAAACTATTCCTTTGGAAGAAAAACTGAATGAGCTGAAACTTTTCTTTCGTGCAGAAAGCAAGACAATATTTCGTTATCTCGACCAACGATTGCATTATTTTGCGGAACAGTTACTTTTTGAACAGGCTGATCAACTACTGTACCAAAAAAAATTGCTTCAATCCTTTTATCGAGAAATTCTCGAGGTGAATACTCTGATCGCTCTCCCAGAAGTTCGTTTTGAGATTCCTCTTGAAACCTCTCTTGAAGCTTCTCTTGCTGCCGATTCATCACAAGTAAAAGTCTATCAACTCTCTTTTGGACAAATCATTCATAGCGAAGTTGTATCAACCTCTGATGCTTTTGTTCCAGCACCTTTAACAACAGCTAAACGATTGCTGCCAACAGACCTTGACCCTCTACATATAATTTTGCGCCAGTTAAGACAATTAAATTTTGTGCTCTCAAATACCTAAACGCTCAAATGATTGCAACAAAAAACCAGCGTTCCTCTTTAAGGAACGCTGGCAATGCGTATGGCATTTTTCATCTGACCGCTGATACGTTTATTGGATCAAATCATAAATTTCCATGGCTACAATATCAATATTATCAAATTGATAAGGCTGACTTGACTCTGCTTCCGTTAACTCAAACGTTTCTGTGGTGTTATCGTAGGTCACTGTGCATTTTTCTACGCCTTCTTTTTCGAAACGGCGAACTTGAACCTCGTTGTCTTGCGCTTCGACCATCGCTTCTAAACGTTTGATGATAGCGACTAATTGCGAACTTTTCATTCGTAAGCCTCCTTTTTCTGTCCGTTATATTGTATCAAATCATATTCTATCTTGCATTGATTTTTTACAATTTATTTTGTCATTTTAAGATTTTTTTCCATCTTGCCACCAAAGCTTAATCAGGGCTTGAGTCCCATCACTTTCATAGCCAGCTTCCGCTAAGCGATCGTACATTTTTTTTGCCAAAGCCGTACTTGGCAAATCCAGTCCCATTTTCGCTGCTTCATCAAGTGCGATACCTAAATCTTTGATAAAATGTTTGACAAAAAAACCAGGTGAATAATCTTCTTTCAAAATACGGGGGCTGTAGTTGGCCAATGACCAGTTTGCGGCGCTGCCACCAGATAATGTCTCAATGACTTGCGGAAGTTCTAAACCTGCTTTATCGGCATAGACGAGCATCTCAGTCATTCCAGTCATCGTGCCAGCAATCATGATCTGATTGGCCATTTTTGTGTGCTGGCCTTTGCCGGCAGAGCCATGAAGATGACACGTTTTTCCGACAATCTCAAATAGTGGTTCAACTTTTTGATAGGCTTCCTCGTCACCACCCGCCATTATCGTCAACGTTCCATTTTTTGCTCCAAGGTCACCACCAGAAACTGGCGCATCAATACTTGCCGCACCTTGCTCTTTTGCCGTTTGATAGATTTGTTCTGCTAATTTTGGCGTACTAGTTGTAAAGTCAACTAAATATTTTGCCGCGACATCGGTTTGAAAAATTCCCTTTTCTCCATAGTAAACTTCCTCAACATCTGCAGGATAGCCGACCATTGTGAAAACAACTTCACTTTCAGCAGCAACTATTTCAGGCGTATCACACCAAACCGCTCCTTTAGCGACTAATTCGTCTGTTTTGCTTTTTGTACGATTATACACATTTACATGATGTCCGCTTGCTAAAAAGTGACCGACCATTGATTGGCCCATGACACCCGTTCCAATAAAACCTAGCTTCATAGTCATACCTCCAAAAATAAAAAAATTCACGTCTTTAGTATACGCTAAAAACGTGAACTTGACTGCAATAATGTTTAATCAATTGTTCGTTTAAATGATTTCAATTTGACTTTGAATTTTTTCAATGTTTCTTCGGTTTCCTTGTCTAGACGTTCTGTCTCATAGTAAGCGATCATATCATGGTAAAAAGAAAGCATCGATTCACCAAAGTGTGCCGCAGAGATTTCATACATTTTTCGTGCTAAGACACTTTCATCCCTAGGAATCTGCTGTTGATAATAATGAATAAATGCAGAAGCAAAATCTTGATCGGTGTCAAAGGTCACACCAAGAGATGGATCATCGATCAATGTATTTAAATAATCATTGCCTTCAACGACTAAAGGCGTACCTGCTGCCATTGCTTCTGTATACGTCAGTCCTTGTGTCTCTGAAGTAGAAGCACTGACGAAGAAATCTGCTGCATGATAATAGATGGCGACTTCATCATTTGCAACCTCTCCAACAAAATGAACATGGTCAGACAAGTTCATTTCTTGAACTTTTTCTTCCAATTTTTCTTTGTAAGGCCCTTTGCCCACGATCACTAATTTGGCTGAAGGAATTTCTGCTAGAATATCAGGCAGTCCATCAACGATCGCTTGGATATTTTTCTCATAAGAAATACGACTCAATGATAATAACATTGGCTGGTCTTCTTCAATCGCCAATTCTTGACGCAAGGCTCGTTTCATTTCCAGAGTGATATCCGGGCGGCAAAATTTCTCTACCTCAATACCAGTGGGAATGATGCGCATCGGCGACACAACGCCATAACTGCGTAGTGTATCGATGACCCGTTCACTCGGGCAGACAACCCCAGTAGAATGATTGGCAAACAGACGAGAGAAATACTTTACGTGTGTAGGTCGCAAAACTTTTCCTTTCGCAATATAATGCAGATAATCTTCATACATTGTATGATAGGTATGAATCACAGGAATCTGTAGTTTTCGACCCACCATTTTTCCCAGTAGTCCCGCACCAAATTCAGTATGGGTATGAATCAGTTCTAGTTCCAACTCTTTCGCAATCAAATAGGCATACCACATGCCCCGCACCACGATTCTACGGTCTTTGAAAGACACGAAAGGCACACTAGGCATACGAATGATATCTTCCTCATCCATTTCTGCATTTGGATCTGTAGTCGTAAAGATATAGACCTTATGGCCCTTCTTTTCCAACTCTTCTTTTAATGTTTTGATCGATGTCGCTACACCGCTCACTTGCGGAAAATATGTGTCTGTAAAAAATCCGATTTTCACAACGGTACCTCCAAACTTGCCGTCAATCAACGGGTTTTTCTTCTAAAACGCTTTGATAAACTTTCTTTAACTCTTTTCCAATTTCTTCAATACTCCGTTCTGCAGCTGCTTGATAGCCGGCAGCTGACAGATCTGGTACACGACCTTCTACGATGTTAGCAATTTGTTCAACGAACTCATCAACTGTCCGTCCCATATAAGAATTGTGATTCTCTTGCAACCAACCATGGTAAACAGGAATGTCACGCACTAGAACTTTCTGCTTACTAGCAAGCGCCTCTAACACAACGATCCCTTCTGTTTCTTCATAGGAAGGAAAGAAAAACAGATCTGCTCCAGAATAGGCCCCCTCAATGACATCTCCTTTGATATAGCCAGGAAAAATAACATTTTCAGGATGGTTTTCTTTCACGAGATCTCGAACCGCTTTAGGGATCGTATACATAGGTGTATGTCCAAACCAAATAAAAGTATACTCTGGCATGCGGCGAGCAATCTCAACAAAATCGACAATTCCTTTTCTCTCAAAATACAAGCCAACAGAAATAATCACTTTTTGATCCGCCGACAATTGGAAATAGTCGCGAAAAGCCTGTTCTTTTTTTGGTTCCGGACGATATTTGTCCAAATCAATCCCATTAGAGATCGCACAGATCGGTACCTTGATGCCATACCCTTCCAATAGTTCTTTTGCGTAGGGCGTTGGGGTTATCAATTGATCGGCTCGGGAATATAAATTGATCAAATATTTTTTGTATAATGGCGATAACTGGTTTGAGCCGATAAATGAATTTCGAAAATCTTCTTCAGTCGAATGCGCATGGTAAATTACCTTTTTGCCTTGTTTCCTTGCTTTATTGATTTGATTCAACGAATTGATCCCATACGTATTAATATGAAGTATATCATAATCCTCAGCTTGTTTGTCTAATGTATATTCAACACCGATACTGCTCAGTGCACGTTGCTGATGCTCAAGTGCTCTGCCGATACCAGATTTCTCTAAAAGCTTTTCACTTTCAAAATAGAGAAGTACTTTCAAACGAGATTCCTCCTTCTAAACTGTTACATCTAGTATAACATAGCTAGACGAGAACACCCTCCAACTCAAGGCCTAGTTTTTGTATTGATTTCTATCATACGTCAAAAAGCTGGTTTATCAAAGGTCATCAAAACAATATGACAAAACTGTTCGCTCCCAGACCATAAAAAAGCAGCAAGCGAATTCGCTTGCTGCTAACTTTTAACTACTTTACATATTGATTGATCAATTCCACTACTTCTTCCATCGTATCGCAATCTTCCAAAGCACGTTTTGCTAATTCTTGCATGTCAGTTGTTGACAAGCGTTTCATTAAGCTCCGTGTTTTAAGTACAGAAGTTGCGCTCATAGAGAATTCATCTAAGCCCATACCGACTAGAAGTGGCACAGCAGTTTGATCGCCGGCCATTTCTCCACACATACCAGCCCATTTACCTTCAGCATGTGCTGAATCGATTACGTTTTTGATCAAACGTAGAATAGATGGGTTATATGGTTGGTAAAGATATGAAACTTGTTCATTCATACGGTCTGCAGCCATTGTGTATTGGATCAAGTCATTGGTACCAATACTGAAGAAGTCTACTTCCTTGGCAAATTTGTCAGCTAAGACAGCTGCTGCAGGAATTTCGATCATGATACCTACTTGAATATCTTCAGAGACAGTTACGCCTTCATCGATCAATTTTTGACGTTCTTCTTCGTACATTTTTTTCGCAGTACGGAACTCTTTCAATGTTGCCACCATCGGGAACATAATACGCAAGTTTCCGTGAGCAGAAGCACGTAACAGCGCACGAAGTTGTGTACGGAACATGCCGTCACCCAACTCAGACAAACTGATACGCAATGCACGATAGCCTAAGAATGGGTTCATTTCGTGTGGCAATTTCAAGTAAGGAAGTTCTTTGTCCCCACCGATGTCCATTGTACGAACAACGACTGGTTTACCAGCCATTCCTTCAAGAACTGCTTTGTATGCTTCATATTGGTCATCTTCTGTAGGAAAATCAGGAGAATCCATGTACAAGAATTCTGTCCGGTATAAACCGACAGCTTCTGCACCATTGTTGTGAACACCTTCAAGATCTTTAGGCGTTCCGATATTTGCAGCTAATTCAAAGTGCTTGCCGTCAGCTGTAACGGTTTGAGCATCTTTCAATTTTTCCCATTCTGCTTTTTGTTCCGCGTAAGCTTTCCCTGCTTCAATAAATTCAGCAGCTTGGTCTTCAGTAGGATTGATGATAACATCTCCTAAGATTCCGTTAACTGCCAGAATATCACCAGCATTCACTTTAGCTGTGATTTCTTTTGATCCTACGATTGCAGGAATTTCAAGAGATCGAGCCATGATTGCTGAGTGAGAGGTACGTCCCCCGATATCAGTTACAAAAGCTTTAACGAAGTTGCGGTCTAATTGCGCAGTATCACTTGGTGTCAAATCGTGAGCAACGATAACAACTTCTTCGTTGATCATTGAAGGATTTGGCAACGTCACATTTAGCAAATGTGCCAAGATACGTTTCGCAACGTCTTTGATGTCCGCTGCACGTTCTTGCATGTATGCATTGTCATCCATTGCTTCAAACATGCCGATATACATGTCAGTGACTTCTTTCAATGCAGCTTCTGCATTGACTTTGTTATCTGCCATGTTTTGTTTGATTTGTCCGATCATTTCAGGATCTGACAGAACCATTAAATGAGCATCAAATACTTGTGCTTCTGCCTCGCCTAAAGATTGCGCTGCTTTGTCACGGATTTGTTGCAATTCCGCTGTTGACTTTGCTAGTGCTTCATCTAAACGAGCTTCTTCTGCTGCCGTATCTTCAACATTTACTTTTGAAAAAGATAAATCAGGTTGTACTAACAGGTAGGCTTTGGCAACGGCTACACCATCACTAGCAGCAATTCCTTTTAGCATCTCAACCATTATTCAGACAAACCTTCTTTTTTCATTGTTTCAACGATTGCAGCGATTGCATCTGCTTCGTCAGCACCTTCAGCAGTGATTGTAACGTCAGAACCTTGACCAACACCTAGAGACATAACGCCCATGATTGATTTAAGGTTTACTGATTTACCTTTGTACTCCAAGTTGATATCAGAGTTGAATTTGCTTGCTGTTTGTACTAATAAAGTAGCTGGACGTGCGTGAATCCCTGTCTCAGCAACTACGTGAAAATCTTTCTTTTCCATATTGATCAATCTCCTTTATGATACGGTTTTTTTGTGGTGAAGGCTTTTTTTGACTCAGTCAATTGTCAGACTCAAAAAAACGCCCTTTCAACTGTTAAGATTACCATTTTTTTCTCTGATAGACAACCGTTTTCTCTTAAGAAAACGACTGAAATGAACCTATATTTGTTTTTATGGTTGGTACCGATAGATGATCTTGCCATTCAAGCCAGCCTCGCCGACAAATTTCATGCGGTCTTCCAATTTTAACCATGCTTCTCGAAATAGCAGAAATTCGGATTGTTCTACCAGCAATTCGTCGATTTCTCCAGAGCGCAACTGTTCAATTTGTTCAACAAATCGATTTTCATTCATCTCTATCACCTCTTCATCTTCTCCATTATAAACGATTCTTTTTTCAGGGAAAAGTTGTTTCCGTCATCAAAGCTGAAATCCTTGCAGTCTGAAAAAAAAATTGTATAATAAAGTTATGGTCAGTAAAGGTCAATGAAATTTTTGACGCTGCTGACAATTATTCACCGAATCTGCAAGTGTATCTTTTTACCATGAGTAAAAATCGCGGTAGAATGATAGATGAGCAAATGATAAGAAAGGTCGTGAACATATGCTTTGTCAAAATTGCGGTAAAAATGAAGCTTCTATTCATCTTTATGCCAATGTCAATGGTCAAAGAAAACAACTCGATTATTGTCAAAGTTGTTACCAAAAATTAAAAGCACAATCTGGAAATCCAACAAATATGATGGCTCAGGATCCCTTCGGCTTCGGAAATCTTGATGACCTTTTTCGACAAATGTCTCGCCAAATGCAACAAGGAAATTCACCTTATGAACAAACGCCTCCAACTCAAACTGGAGGAAACGGCATAATCGGCGGACAACCTCCGCGCAATGGCCAAGCACCTTCTGGTCTTTTAGGCGAATACGGCATCAATATCACACAACAAGCTCGAGACGGCGGGATCGATCCAGTCGTAGGACGTGACGATGAAATTCGTCGGGTGATCGAGATCTTGAATCGCCGAACGAAAAACAATCCTGTATTGATTGGTGAGCCTGGTGTAGGTAAAACCGCTGTCGTGGAAGGTCTGGCACAAAAAATTGTCGACGGTGACGTTCCTCAAAAACTAATGGATAAAGAAGTGATTCGCTTAGATGTTGCGTCACTGGTTCAAGGAACGGGTATTCGCGGACAATTTGAAGAGCGGATCCAAAAATTGATTGAAGAAATCAAACAAGCCGAAAATGTCATCTTATTCATTGATGAAGTCCATGAGATCGTGGGCGCAGGGGCTGCTGGTGATGGCAACATGGACGCTGGAAACATTCTGAAACCAGCATTGGCTCGCGGCGAATTACAAATGGTCGGCGCAACGACATTGAACGAATATCGCATCATTGAAAAAGATGCAGCATTAGAACGTCGTTTGCAACCTGTCCGAGTCGATGAACCTTCTGTAGAAGAAACCATCAGTATTTTGAAAGGATTACAGCCTCGATATGAAGATTACCATCATGTAAGATATACGGATGAGGCAATCAAAGCTGCTGCTACCCTTTCCAATCGCTACATCCAAGACCGTTTCTTGCCTGATAAAGCAATCGATCTTCTGGATGAGACCGGCTCGAAAAAAAATCTGACTATTCAAATTGTCGATCCGAAAACAATCGACAAGAAATTGCAAGAAGCAGAAGAACAAAAACAAGCTGCTTCTAGAGAAGAAGACTTTGAAAAAGCTGCTTACTACCGAGATCAAATCAATAAGCTGCAAAAAATGAAAGAACGTCAAATCAGTGAAGAAGAAACACCCGTGATCACCGAAAAGGATATGGAGCAAATCGTTGAAGAACGGACAGGCATTCCGGTTGGCGAACTCAAAGAAAAAGAACAAACTCAGTTGAAAAACTTAGCTCAAGATCTGAAATCGCATGTAATCGGACAAGATGAAGCAATCGATAAAGTTGCCAAAGCGATCCGTCGTAATCGTGTGGGATTAGGAAAACAAAGCCGTCCGATCGGTTCGTTCCTTTTTGTCGGACCAACTGGTGTTGGTAAAACAGAACTTGCTAAACAACTTGCCTATGAAATGTTTGGCTCTGAAGAATCAATGATTCGTTTTGACATGTCAGAATACATGGAAAAACACAGTGTCTCCAAACTGATTGGTTCTCCTCCTGGTTATGTTGGTTATGAAGAAGCTGGACAGTTAACGGAAAAAGTCCGTCGTAACCCTTATAGCTTAATTCTTTTAGATGAAATCGAAAAAGCTCATCCTGATGTTCTGCATATGTTTTTGCAAATCTTGGATGACGGTCGTTTAACTGATGCTCAAGGACGCACGGTCAGCTTCAAAGACACATTGATCATCATGACAAGTAATGCCGGCACTGGAAAAGTAGAAGCCAATGTTGGTTTTGGAGCAGCCCGGGAAGGTGTCACACGATCTGTCTTGAATCAGTTAAATAACTACTTCACACCAGAATTTCTGAATCGCTTTGATGGCATCATTGAATTCAAAGCATTAAGCAAAGAAAATCTGTTATCCATCGTTTCTTTGATGCTCGCAGATGTCAATCAAACCTTAGCCAATCAAAAATTGCATATTGAAGTTCCAGAAAATGTCCAAGAAAAATTGGTAGAGCTTGGTTATAGTGCTACGATGGGGGCTCGCCCATTACGCCGAACGATTCAAGATCATATCGAAGATGGTATCGCAGAATTTTATCTTGATCATCCTCAAGTCCATGATCTACAAGCAACTTTGGATTCTGAAGACAAAATCATTGTGACAGCAAAAACTGTTGACACACCCGAAGAGCCAAAGGAACAAGAAAAACAGCCTTCTGATGATGAGTAAAATCCTCGCAACAGCCAGACATCGTACCTTATTTGTCTAGATTTCTATGCCAGACGCCTGAATAACCTCAAAAAAACCAAGGTTTTCAAGCTGTCTGGCTTTTCTTTTTAAAAAAAACGCCCTATAATATTAGTAAAAATACATAGAATGTGAGGTGAGTATGGTGAAATTGATCAATGTGACAAACAGCCATTCTCGATTAGTTATGAATCAGCTTGAAAATACCGATGCTGAAATGGTAAAAGTATATACTGCCGGAGACATCACAGTCATCTTTACTTCTGCCCCAAATCACAACGAAATATTGCTGATCAACAAAAAACGCGCAATCAAACCTACCGAAATTGAAGAAATCAAACATTACTTCTTGAAAAAATTACCGCCTGGTTCTTATGAACCTGAAACGATCTCAGTTATTGAAATGCCAGATATTGTAGAAATTTCTATCCAAAAATCGCTTTCTTCGCAAACCTAATACCAATGAAATCACTATAAAAAATATCTATAAAAGATGACTGTCACAGCCCTCTTTTATAGATATATTTTTTTGACTTATTTATCGTTGCCCCTGCGAAACAATCAATCTTTAAGTAAAAGCATCTGTGCCATGACTCAATCAACAGATCGATCCTAGCTAATTTTGGGGGCACTTTCAGATCGAATTCGCCGTTCGATGATCCTCCCATTGATAAATATCCCTAACCTTTTCCATGTTTCAATGTTATGGATATCCTCAAGAAAGAAAAAACACTGATTCTTTTTTGATTCAACAAATCGATCAGAAATAACGATATCTGCTTCTGCAAGGTTTTCTACCATAGTTACAGTTTCCTTTTTATATACACCTGTTATATAATTTTTTACTAACATTACATAGTTGGCATGATAGGTAATATTAATCATGACATTCAAAGGTTCCGCCATCACATGTCCAACATAGGAGTATAGCAGCTCTGTTAGTTGTGTACTAAATATATCCAAATCTCTTTCCGCTATGCTTTTTTTGTAAACTGATTTTATCATCTCTTTTATTTTTAGAAACTTATCGTTCAACAACAATTTCTTATCTTCGTGGTAAAAGAAGGAACTTAAACTCAGCTTATCCGTGATCAAAAAACGATATACAAGATGAAAAACAAATGTGCTATGAAGGTTGGCAGGAATACTGTAACTCTCCTCCATTTTCTTCAAAGCTTCACATGCATGATCTACGATAGGATTTCCAGATAATTTCATTAATCGCTCCCCCAATCGTTCACAGATTTCAGATGTCAAATATTCTGGAAAGAAATAAATAGCGAAAAGATAGTAAAAGAATTTTTCTGACTGATAAATAGAATGATTGATCTTTTTATCTAACGGATAAAAAGTCTGACAAAATCCTAGTCGGATTTCTTCATATAAACAGTCGCTTATAGCCGTCTCCTCTTTTGAATCTATATCAGTATAACTTCCTATTTTATGGGCATCCATAAAAACTCTAGTTATTCTAGAAAGTTTCTCTTGCTTGATCCTCGTTACATTCTTTTCGTTATGATAACTATAATAATTGTCCTCAGCAAATGTCGAAGAATGTGTATTCAGAATATAAGAAAGTACTCGTATCTGGCTTTCCTTACCTTCCACAACTAAATAATTCATTTTCTCTTTCTAATCTGGCAATCGACTCCAATCGTTCGAATGATATCGTTTGCTTTATTGACTAATTTGTAACAATAAGACTGACTATAATTAAATTGCATTGATAACTTGACCATCCCTACTTTTCGATGTTTAAGAAAGTAATTCAGGACTTGGAAAACAGAACTTTGTCTAATATACTGTATCTTTAAACTTGAATACAAAGACGTAAAAGTTTCTGGGGTCTCTACATCAGAAAGTCTAAATAATCTATTTTCAAATTTAATGAGTGAGTCGGTTATATTCAGTTCTACTATGTAATCCTCATTGATCTGCATAATCAATGACTTCACCTTGCGATTAGTCAGCGAATGCTTACAAGCTAGTTCATCAATTGATGTTTCAGTCTTTGAAATAATATCCTCTAACAAGTTTAATTTTTGTTCTTGCCTCTCTGTCAGAAACAACTTCCATAAATCCATGATGCTCTCCTTTTTAATGATAGTTACTTCGATAATTTTGTCTATCTCTGAAACGAAACAATTATTAAGTACAGTTACCTATTGAGATGAAAAGATACTCTTTTTATCGGTGGAAATAGTTTTTTTAGATAAATAGTGATAAAAAATAAGAACCTCTGGTCGTCGCTGAGAATTGTCGCCCTAGGATGATAGGTATGTTTAAACTAAAATGAGCTAATCTACAATGATTGCGAATCATTTAATCTACTCATGAGTGAACACTTTCTTTTATCAAAATTAAAAAGCTCCAGTTCCGATATAAAAGAACTCACGAAGACAATTTGTATCAAACAAATAAAACAATTCTTTGAGGAAATAAAAACTGCCAGGAAAAATTTCAGCAAGCGCTTTTCTAATAACAGATGACAGAAGCGGACTTTTAAGCAACAAGAAAAGTTTAGAGGCGAAGTACGTCCCTAAACTTTTCTTATTTTTTTAGCAATTTTACAAGCGAAAAAATAAGCAAAAATGAAACTAGTGATAAGGCGATGATCAACCAAAGATTGACTTTTGACTTCACTGTAACATTATTACTAAGATCTGTAGTCTCCTCTATAAACTGATCAATTTCTTCTTTCGTATAATTAAAATACGTTATCGTCTCATCTTCGCCATCGGATAAAACAAATTGATACTCCCCAGACATCAATTCAGCTTTATCTAACAATGGCGCCTCAAACATTGTTTTTATATACGGTGAAAGCACAATCTTCTCTTGTTCTATCTCCCCTTCAGCTATGATCTCTTGATCAGGATTGATTACTCGATAGGAGCCACCTTCTGCATAAGTAACAAGTGGATTCTTGTTGTAAAGGTAATAAGAAAGAGTCGTTGCGTTTCCTGTAATCGTAAATTTAAAGTCCCCAATGATCTGTTTTGTTTCTTGAGCCCATTCATTTTGTTTCAAGCGAACAACGATTACTTTTTGATAAACTTGCTGAACATTTACGGAATCTTTATTTTCTTGTAAACCAATTGCTTGAGAGAAATTGATTCCACCTAATACTTCCCCAATAATCTTTTTATTTACATTAATTATGATTTTGATTTTTTTGCTTTGCTTTGCATCTATTTTTAAAAGACCATCTTCCAATTTACCTTCAATTGGTAAGAGTTTTACGTACTTCTTTAAATCATAATCTTTATTTAGCAAATTGTTTGTTTCCGCAACATAAGTCATTGAAGTCCTAGTTGAAACAGCGATACTAGGAAAAACCGATACTTCAATGGCATGACTTTCATGATTAGTAACAGTTGCTGTATAAGTATACTTTTGGTTCAGATCAGGCGAAAATTGAATATCTTTTACTATACTTGAATTCTTGTCTGCTTGGATCTGAACTTCAAAAGAAGAGCCAATCGATTCTTCTGCCAATGCTTCTGGACTGAAAAAAAATATTCCTAAGCACAGGAACAAAAGAAACACCCTAAAAGAATAAGATTCATTCTTGTAGCTAGGATATAACATACGATTAAGGAGTGACGTCTGTCACTTCTGATGCAGTTAGTGTGATTACGTAATCACTTGCCTTAGTGTTGTCAAAAGTTGAAGGATCAATTGTATAATCAAAAGTACCTTCTTCAGTCGTTTCATAGCCTTGACTTGCTTCAACTTTGAATACTTCACTCGTTGCAATCGTTAAACCAGGTGCTGAGGTTTCTCCAGGAACTGCTGCTGTTATCACTACTTGCTTTGCTCCAAATGACTTATTCGTTAATGTTCCAGATAACGTGAAAGTACCTGTTAGCGGATTCGCTTTCGTTTCTGTGAAACTAATATCTGCAAAATCTACAGTTTTTGTTTCAACAGGAGTAGCTAAAGTAAATGTTGCTGCTCCTTCTGTGACATTTACAGTAACTACTTCTGCACTTGCTGATGCTCCAAAAAATAGAGCAAGCAATAATGTTGTTACTAAAGTAACCTTTTTCATTAATTTCATTCCTCCTTTATTATTTATTTTGTAAGAAGATGGTCTTACAAAAAAACTATACACTATTTTTTTTGATAATATTCTCTTCTTTTTGCAATTTTATTCACAATAAGAATAAAGTATTCTTTAATTTTATCTAGTAATGTTTTAATCTTTTGCGCCTGTTATTAATTTGCAAAGATCGGATTCTTGTTTAACACAGAAATCTGAACCCCGACCGTCTGATAGGCAGATCTTGGGATATTCATTATGTGCCATAGCTGGAATTAACCTGCTTCACAATTAGATGGGAGAATTAGTCTGACAATCGAATGATTCTTGGGAAAATGAAAATACAGTACTATGCGATTGTGCTTCTTCCATAAAAAAGCACTCTCACTACCGTGAAACACACTCCCAGTTGAGGTGCTATTTGAGGAAGAAATAGTACTTGTTTCAGAGAGCGATTCCTCCATCCAATCATTCATTCATTGTCGAGGCTTCATTTTCTTCTTGACTATTTCTGAGTTCGGTTTTTAAGTCCGATGAATTAGGATTAGTAACGCCTGAGGTCATCTCACTGAGAGTAAAAACAATTTTATAATTCTCTTGATCATGCGCCAGAAATTTCTTAGGAACTAATGTAACGTAAAACTTACGGACATCTGTAGATTGCGTAACTACCCATTCTTCTGCGTTTTCAAAAGCCGCACTTAAGCCATTACCAAATGAAGAGATCGCTAAAATGTCATCAGTAATCAATTCATTCAGTGAAATCTCTACATTTATACTACCTTCATGATTTAATAGCTCCTTACTAAAATCAATTTCTTGAAAATCAAAATTTATTGGTTCATCAATTGCTAGAAAGACATTCGATTCTTCTATGGCATGAGTTTTCTCTTTTTCCTATAATCATCTCTCTGACGAAGACTATTCACGATTTTACTATCCACGCTTCATCATAATGTTCGATCGTAAACTGAGAATTTGGGTATTCACTCTTGACAAATTTTTCGACAGCATCCAGCTCTGTATCTATATTTGCAATTAAAATGATATAATCTACCTTATTTGTATAGTTCAACTCTATTATGTATTGTTCGGCGTCTATCCAATAGGCATCAATTAATGTATTATCTGTGCTCTCATTAGAACGTTTGAAACCATCCATAATCAGAACATTCGTTGCATCGAGGATTTCTAATGTTTCTTTTACAATGTTTAATGAATTGTGCAAGTAATTTTCTACTTGTTTTAAAGTATAATTTACAGGAAAAACACATTTTCTAAGAAAATATACGTGTCTTTTATTTGTAAATCGTATGGAAAACATTTTTCCTCTCATACTTTTACTTTCTGATATTTCCATCATTTTCAAATCACCTTCAGAGATTATTTATGGCAAATGACCTTCCTACACTTTAAAATAAAGCATTTATAACCTTTTTAGTTATCTTTTTTTGTCAAAAAATTACACATTATGTACAATCTTTTTTTGACAGAATCGACTAACCAGCTTAGAATTAGATACAAAAAATCCTCTTAAAAAGCTTATAGATCTTTTTAAGAGGATTTTTTCTAGCAGAATTTTTATTTGAAAACTAACGCATTATCCGTTCCGTTCAATCATCATGTTAAAGTAATTCTAGTTCCAAATCAAAAGGGGATGCGATCTTTTTTACAGCGATCGTGCCTCGTTTACAAATTATAATTTTTCTCATGGCATGATTCTTTCGAGATGATTGTTTAATTTCTGTAATAGTTCCAGCATTTCTTTTTTTGAGTAAGCAAAATTCGTTTCTACCCAATAATTCAATACGGAAAGACAACCTTGAATATGATAGGTCGTAAAGTATCTCATCTCTTCAGTAATCACATTCTTTTTATCTTCATACAACCAAATTTCCAAGTAATTTTTTTCGATCAACTGTTTCATTTTTTCTTGTACCTCCAAACCGTTTGAATAAGTAATGAATAGCTTATAGACAAACGAATGATGATAGACGTACTCAACTAGATTTATATACAAGTCTTCATAGCTGTGAGTGTTATCAAAGGAAATCAGTTGATTGATGTCTTGGAAGAATCGCATTTCCAGTTGCTCATATAGATCGTAAATATCTGTATAGTGTTTATAAAACGTGGATCGATGCAAATCGGCTGTTTCTGTTAGCTCGCGTATAGTGATTGATTGTATTTTTTTATCCATCATCAGTTTTGATAAAGCCTCTGCCAACGCCCGTTCAGTTTTTTTAAACCGACGATCCTCTTTATTCATTCTACTTCCCCCTATTCGACACTTATGGCTAGACTTGTCGTTTAAACGACAAGTTCAAGTAAGATTGTCCATAAATAATCGACAAAGTGTCTATTATACTATAAGTGTATCACAGACAACCAATGATTAGGAGAATAAAAAATGACTTTAACTTTCAGAAATTTAGAAAAAAAAGACTATCATAAAGCCATCCAGTTTGCCATCAAAGGAATGCACTTTGATTGGTATATCAAAAACAAACTGCTCTTAAATCTTTACGGCAGATATTTCTGGTACTTGGAATTAAATCGCGCGACTGAGATTATTGCTCTCTATCACGAAGATGTATTGGCTGGAGTTTTACTAGCGGAAATAAGCGGTGCACCTAAAGCGCATACTTCTTTTGGACAAATGATGTACATAAAACTATTTGAATTCTTACAGAATAGTTTTGCCAAAGAAAGTGCCGGAGCATATGATGCCGGAAACAATCAACTCCTTTCTGAATATTTAAGTGACCATTCACCGGATGGGGAAATCATTTTCTTAGCAGCTAATCCTGATATACCTATCAAAGGGATCGGAACGCGGCTGCTAAATGAACTACAGAAAAGAGTGCAAGGAAAAGAAATTTATCTTTTTACAGATAGTGCTTGTACGTATCAATTTTATGAAAAGCGCGGTTTTCAACGTCAAAAAGAAAAAAAGATTTCATTAAAATTGCCCAACAAAAAAATTGATCTTCAGTGCATGCTCTATAGCAAAGTGATTGACAAATGATAGCCATGCTACGCAACAAAAACGTTTTTCAAATGAGTGCAAAAAAGCACAGCCCTAATGGCTGTGCTTTGCTAATGATTGGAATAAAAATTTATCCCCTGTTCGGTATCTTCTACATAACTATGCGCTGGAGCTTTAGTCACTAAATAACAAAAATAAAAATCCCCAATACAGGCTGACCCATGAAAAGAAGCCAACCAGACAAATGCATAAGGAGAAATTTCCCTATACGCATACAACAGCCATAAGATCAAAGTGATCAAGACAAAAGGAGCAAGCAAAATAAGTAAAAACTGCCACCTTGAATAAAAGGAATTAGGACTTGTTGCATAGGCCAAACCATTCTTAAAACCAAATTTGACTTTTCCTTCCTTATTGAACAGCTTAAAAAAAATCCCGTGAATCAATTCGTGAAAGATGATTAACCCTGCCATTGATAGAATGGCAATAACGAGATACATTAAATCGATAGTGACTTCTTCCGATAACTTTCTGTCTAATGTTAAAAGCGTAAATAAAGCAAAGAAAATAACCAATAGAGGAATCGTTAAGATATTCAGTTTCATGATTAGCTTTTTATCGTCAAGCAAATTGACACGCTTGATTAATTTCATAATGACCCCCTTACTCCTATTTGCAACACTATAAGCGCTCGTCTCACGTCGTAAATTATTATATCAGTCTTTTTAGACCAAAACAATTCGATTTTTTACTGATACAAAACAAAAAACATTCTTATCAAAAACGATAAGAATGTTTTTTTAGACAAGAACCAACTCATTTCTCGCTCCCATCATTTGAGAACACTTGCCGTCACAAGTACTAGCAGTGTTTTCACATCAAACTTTTCAATTCGACATCTGGATATTTGTCGGCGAACCAACGCATCGCGAATTGGTTCTCAAACAAGAACAATGGCTGGTCGAAACGGTCTTTGGCTAAAATGTTGCGACTTGAACTCATCTTTTCATCCAAATCTTTAGGATCGATCCAACGAGCAATCTTATGTCCCATTGGCGACATGATCACCTCTGCATTGTACTCGTTCAGCATTCGATATTGAAATACTTCGAATTGCAGCTGTCCAACCGCTCCAATAATGTATTCATCACTGAGATACGTTTTATACAATTGGATGGCTCCTTCTTGCACTAACTGATAGATCCCCTTATGGAATGATTTTTGTTTCATAACATTTTTGGCTGTTACTTTCATAAAGAGTTCAGGTGTAAACGAAGGTAATTCTTCATAGGCGACTTTCAATTTCCCTTCATATAAAGTATCACCAATTTGATAATTTCCGGTATCATATACCCCAATGATGTCGCCGGCAACAGCTTGCTCAATATTTTCGCGAGTGTCTGCCATGAACTGGGTCACATTACTTAATTTCATTTTTTTGCCTGTCCGCTCAAGCGTGACATCCATTCCCCGTTCAAATGTTCCTGAGCAAATGCGGACAAAGGCAATCCGGTCACGGTGTGCGGGGTTCATATTGGCTTGGATTTTGAAAACAAATCCTGAAAGCTCTTGTTCGTATGGACTAATTTCTTCTCCTGTCATTGTCTTATGTCCGTAAGGTGCTGGTGCAAATTGTAAAAATGTTTCTAAGAAAGTTTGCACACCAAAGTTTGTTAACGCAGAGCCAAAAAAGACAGGGGTTTGATCACCACGAGCGATTTTCTCTTCATCAAAGGAATCGCCAGCTTCTTGTAATAATTCGACTTCTTCCAACACTTGTTGATAGACACCATTTTGATTCAGCGGATGATCTTGGGGAATTTCACCGTTTTGATCAAATAGAATCAGGCGTTCACCGCCATGAGATTCTGGACGATAAATTTCAACCCGTTGATTGTGAATGTCATAAAGTCCTTCAAGCCCTTTTCCCATTCCGATTGGCCAATTCATTGGGTAGGACTCGATTTGAAGCAACTCTTCTAGCTCTTCTAAAAGTTCTAATGGTTCACGACCATCACGGTCTAATTTGTTGATGAAGGTAAAGATCGGGATTCCCCGTTTTTTTACGACTTGGAAAAGCTTTTTCGTCTGTGCTTCGATCCCTTTGGCACTATCAATAACCATCACGGCGCTATCAACAGCCATTAACGTACGATACGTATCTTCAGAGAAATCCTCATGTCCTGGTGTATCCAAAATGTTCACACGTTTTCCTTGATAATCAAATTGCATTACAGAACTAGTGACAGAAATCCCCCGTTGTTTCTCGATTTCCATCCAGTCGGATTTAGCAAAATTACCGGTTTTCTTTCCTTTGACAGTTCCTGCTTGGCGAATTGCTCCCCCAAATAGCAGCAACTGCTCAGTGATCGTTGTCTTCCCAGCATCCGGGTGAGAAATAATCGCAAAGGTGCGACGACTTTCAACTTGTTGTTTTAAATTTGGATTCTCCATGTTATGTAGTTACTCCATTCCTTGAAATTAGAACTCTCTGTGTCTATACAAAGATTTTCTGACCAAATCAGTATATCATGTATCAAGAGCGGAAAAAAGAAAAATTACAGACAAATGCTCTCTATCATTCAGATTCGAAAGTCTAGAGAGCAACTGTTTAAGCAGCTTGATAGCTATTTGTATTTATACGAGAACTGCTGTGAAAGCATGAAAAACACTCAAAAAACTAAAAGGCTGGAATTAATGTATCACTATGCTCATTTTCCAAAAATTCTTTGACTTTATCGCTGGTCATCGCTTTTCGCAAAACATTGATTTTTTCTGAATCTTGATTGTCCTTACGAGCAACTAAAGAGATCGCAAAACGATCATCTATCGTTTTCTCTAAGAACAAGGCATCGTCAGGCTTTAGACCAATTTTGGCGATATAGGTCGGATAGTTGTAGACAAGGGAGACATTTGGTTCATTATAGGCTTCTGCTAGATTCAATAAGTCCACAGACAACCATTCAAAGTTTTTAGGATTCGCAGTAATGTCTTTGATCGTACCATTGACTCCAACTCCATCTTTTAATTCAATCAATCCTTGCTCAGCTAAGATGGCTAATGCTCGTCCTTCATTAGAAACATCATTCGGCAGAGCAACTTTCGTTCCTTCAGGAATGTCTTCAATTTTTGTATACTCTTTTGAGTAAAAGCCCACTTTAGCATTATAAATTTTGTCTAAAGCCACTAAATCTGCTGATTTTTCCTCATTGTAGCGTTGCATATACGGCTCATGCTGCGCAAAGTTTGCGTCTACTTCCTTATTATTCAACAGCTCATTGTATTGAATATTGTCATTTACTTGTACCAATTCAATTTTCCAGCCATCTTCTACCGCATCGGCTGCTACTTTGACAACATCTGTCATAGGGGTCGTTTGAGAAGCGACTTTAATCACTTTATCCTCTGATTGCGACTCATTCCCTGTTCCACAAGCACCGAGAAACATTACTGCTAGTACTAACCCAAAAAATATTCCTTTTTTCATTCCTACTCCTACTTTCTTTTATCAACTTTTTTTGCTAACCCATTCCCAATCAACTGAATACTAAAAACTGCTACGATCATCACTAAAATGGCAAAATACATGACCCCATATTCGTACCGTTGATATCCATAACGGATGGCAAAGTCTCCGATTCCTCCTCCGCCAACGATTCCCATCACTGTGGAATAAGACACCATACTGACGATCGTTGTCGTCAGAGACAGGATTAACCCGCTTCTTGCTTCCACGAGCAAAAATTCTTTGACATATTGATAAGTGGAGACACCTAATGAGCGTGCCAATAGTCCGACATCTTCTGGGACATCCAACAATACCTGCTCGACTAAACGAGCATAGACGACGATTGACACAATACTCAATGGGATACTTGCTGGGATCGGCCCAAACGAGCTGCCTAACAAAAAACGAGTGACGGGAATCATCGCAACAACAAACAGTAAATAAGGAAACGAACGAATGACCGTGATCAGCAAATTTAATATTTGATACAAAATCGTTCCCTGATTGTTGTTTTCACGACTAATAAATAATAGAATACCTAATGGCAATCCAATCAAAACAGCGGCGAAGATAGAGATACTCATCATGATCAGGGTTTCCTCCATCGCCTGCATCAATTCTGGTAAATAGTATTGAATACTCTCAATTATCGTCATGCTTTAGACTCCTTATCACACGATCGACATAGTTTAATTCTTCTTTTTGTAAAAGATGCGGCGTATTCGCTACTTCCGCTACGATTCTTCCTTGTTCCATAACATAGACCCGCTCACAAACTTGTCGAACCGCTGACAATTCATGACTAACAAACACGATTGTAGGCTGGAAAGTGCCATGAACCTTTTGCAATAACGATAAAACATCTCCCTTAGTATCTTCATCCAATGCACTGGTCGGTTCATCACACAAGAGGATCTTTGGTTCTTTGACCAAAGCACGGGCAATTGCTACTCGTTGCTTTTCCCCTCCACTTAAAGAAGCAGGATAAACCGAAGCCTTTTCAGACATACCTACGAAGTCTAACGTTTCCATCACTTGTCGTTGTGATTTTCCAGCTAATTTTAAAGGCAAAAAAACATTGTCGTAGACAGTCAGATTATGGAGCAGATTAAATTGTTGAAAGATCATCGCAATATCTTGCTGTAGACTTCGTCTCATTTTCTTGGTCAATCCTGTCGTGTTCACGCCATCAATCACGATTTCGCCAGCTGAAGGAGATTCGATCAAATTAATCAGACGCAACAAGGTAGACTTCCCGGAACCGCTTTTGCCGACGATACCGACGATCTCATTGTTGATTGTTAACGATACTCGATCAAGGACATTGTCCTGATATACTTGTGAAACCTCTTTTACTTCGATCATATTTGGTTCCTGACGCTCCTCTGCCTTCAAACTCAATTGAAAAGTAGTGATACAAATTGCTCATTTGTCAGTTGATGGATATATTTCGCGACTTCCACCTCTTGAAAATGCTGCCGCAACTCTTCATTATAAGGAAGACCAATCAGCTGTTTTTCGAGACCAGCGATATCTTCTTCGCCAAAAAAATCTCCAGTGATTTGTGCTTCTGTGATTTTCCCCTTTGCCACTGAAAAGCGTAGTTCAACGATACCAACATTTTCAAAACGTTTGCGTTTCGTCCATTGATAATTCGGGGCTTCCCCATAAATCCATTGATCATTGGCATATCGCGATTGATACAACTGATTAATCTTCCGTTGATCTTCAGCCGTTAATTTGATTTCTTTTTCTTGGATTTCCTCAATGTTGTCGACGTCATAAATATGACAGAGCAATTGATCTCTAAATTCTTTCGTTGACAACTGTTGATATTCTTCAGAAAGATAGGGCTTGATGTTGGTCACACTTTTACGCACTGACTTTGTTGCCTTCGAGTCGATCTTTTCCTGCGGAACGTTCAACACTTTTGTCAAAACGCTTAAGTCAACATCGAACATCAATGTTCCGTGGGAATAGCTTCTGTCATTTTTTGTGTACATGGCGTTACCAGAAAATTTCTTTCCTTCAACAAACAAGTCATTTCTTCCCCGTACTTCAACCTCTTTTGCTCCCATCTTCTGCAATGCTTTCAA
The DNA here is from genome assembly GCF_051714805.1 of Enterococcus sp. AZ091. Lineage (NCBI taxonomy): Bacteria > Bacillati > Bacillota > Bacilli > Lactobacillales > Enterococcaceae > Enterococcus > Enterococcus sp. AZ091. The sequence continues at coordinate 2,526,470 of NZ_JBIOSO010000001.1, forward strand.
AATAGGTTGGGTGGCACCATGATAATCACCAAAATGAGTCACATCTTTTTTAGTCACAAAGCTAAAACTCATGTTGCCTAGATCGTCATAAACCGCTCCGCCACCAGAGGTTCTCCGGGTTAAAACGATGTCATTTTGTCGTAAATAGTCAAAATTTATTTCTTCGTAGGCATTTTGGTTTCTACCGATTATAACACAAGGCTTTTGTATGTATAACAGCAAGCAAGGTTCTGAAATATCTACGTTATTCATTAAATATTCTTCAGTAGCTAAGTTCATCCGAATATCATCACTTTTCATTCGGTAAAATCTCATTTTCCCACCCCACAATGATTTCTAGTTATCGCACTCTTATCCTCTCTTTAATTCACAAGAAAAGCAAGAAATATGCTTAGTTATTTTAGTTTTTTTATCTAGCTAAATCTGTATCATTTGATTAACTCATTCTGTTCTATATATTATTTTTAGACAAAAAAATGCTTGAAGCATTTGCTTCAAGCATTCATTTTATCGACGAGGTTCGTCTTCTTCAAAATCTTTTTTGAAATAGCGGCGTTCTTCTTCAGGTTCGACAGCTGTTTCTTCAGGATCATGGAAGATAACGCGGATCTTCAATACACGTGACCCTTCCATTTCTTCTGTGATCAGTGTGACGTTATCCACTTTAAAGGATAATTTCTCTCCTTCATCAGGAATCAATCCTAAAGCTGTGATCAAATATCCCGCCATTGTATCAACATCACTCATGTGCAGGCTCATATCAAATGCTTCATTAAAGTCATCAATCAACATTCGCCCTTGGATGATGTACTCATGATCAGAAACTTGTTCATATAATTCTTCTACTTCATCCGATTCATCGTCGATCTCACCAACGATTTCCTCTAAGAGGTCTTCTAAAGTAACCAGACCTACGACACCGCCGTATTCGTCTAATAAGATAGCCATCTGATTTTGAGTCTTTTTCAACTCATAGAGTAAGTCATCAATAAAAACAGTTTCAGGCACAAATAATGGTTCTTGGAGGATTTGTTTAATATCTAAAGTTTCAAATCCATATTTATAGGCACATTTCAGCAGGTTTTTTGTATGTAAAATACCTACGACTTTGTCTTTGTCCTCATTATATACTGGGATTCGAGAATAGTTTTCTGCTAAAATTTCTGTCAAAATTTCATCTACTGAATCATTGATATCGACCATAAATGCAGTAGTCCGCGGCACCATCACTTCACGGGCCACCTTCGTATCCAATGAAAAGATTCCTTGTAGCATTTCCAGTTCATCTTCTTCAAAGACACCTTCTGTTTCTAACATATACCGCATTTCATCACGAGTCATTTTTGTATCTTCATCATCAAATTCCATTGGTGTGATTCGAGCTAACAAACTAGTTGAAGCGGAAAGCAGCCAAACAAAGGGTTTTGCGATCGTACCAATCACACGTATCACACCTGAAGTAAATTGAGCAACTTCTTCAGATTTGTTCATTGCGATTCGTTTTGGATACAACTCACCAAATACGATCGAAACATAGGTCAAAATCGCTAATACAATGATATTAGCCAGGCTTTTTGCTGCAGCTCCGCCACCTAGAACGGGTGCTAAGCGGGTAGATAGCGTATCTGCCAGTGAGGCCCCTGATAAGATATTGACTAATGTGATCCCAACTTGGATCGTCGACAAGAAGTTGGTGGGATTGTCAATGATTTTCAATAATTTTTGTGATTTGACATTTCCTTCCTCAGCCTTCTGTTCTACACGGTTCTTATTAACTGAAACAACCGCGATTTCTGAAGCAGCCAAGAAAGCATTGATCAATGTCAAAACGATCAATAATAAAATTTGCGCTAATAGCGACTGACTCTCGGGGTCAGCATTCATAATAGCATTCTCTCCTTATTTTTACATTTTCTAAAAAAAATCGTGGGCTATACCCACGATAAAATCGTATCATAAAGCTTTTTTCTTTGCAATAAAAACCATCAGTTATCTAGTTCGATCAATTTCTCTTGGTTTTTCTTGCTTTTATCGTCACGAATCAAACGAATCACAAAAATTACAATCGTACGACAAATGGCGTAGAAAGGTACTCCTAAGAAAATACCTAGTAATCCAGCGATGTTCCCTGCGACTAGCAACACTAAAATAATGGTTAGCGGATGAATCGCCAATGACTTTCCGATTACATTAGGATAGATCACATTACCATCTAATTGTTGAACGACTAACACGACTACACCACATAACAGAGCCCGGAAAGGATCATCAAAGATTGTCACTAAAACTGCCGGAATCAAGCCGAGGTAAGGGCCCAAATAAGGAATCAAGTTAGTGATCCCTGCAATGACACCAAATAAAAAGGCGTAATTGACACCCACTAGCCAGTAGCCGATAAAGGTAAAGGTCGCGACAAAAATACATTCAATCGCTTGTCCGCTAATGTAATTGGACAATGTTTTATTCAGATCACCCAATAACTCGATGATTTGATTTCGTCTTTTTTCAGGTAAAACTGATTGAATATTTGGCACAAGTTTCTCGCCGTCTTTCAGCATATAAAACAAGATGAATGGTACTGTAACAATGATCATCGTTGCTGAAGCAATCGTTCCTACGATCGATCCCAAACTTGTTGACAGCCCACTTAGAAATTGTTGCAGCAATGAACCATAGGAAAGATTGAGATTTTCTAACTGTTGCGCAAAATCGATCTGTTTAAATACTGGGTCATCTGCTATTTTAGAAATCCAAGTCTCCATATTTTTAGCAAAAGTAGGAATATTTTCTGCAAGTTGTGAAATTTGGTTGATCAGATTTGGAATCACGCTTACGACTGTTAGGACAATAGCTGCTACTAATAAGAGTAAAACTAAAATCACAGCGTAGATTCTTTTGATCTTGGTGGTCTTCATCAGAAAAACGACGATCGGATTAAGCAGATAGTACAAAAAGCCTGCAATTAAGACCGGCGCAAATAATGTCGAAAAAAATGTTCCTACTGGTGCAAATAAGAAATTGATTTTGCTCAATACCAGAGCTAACGTGGCAAGAACGAGAATTTCTAATGACCAGAAGAAAAGTTTTGATTGTTTGAATTTGTCGAACAAACGATTCCCTCCTTTTTTTCACTATTATAGAGTATTTTGCAAAAAAAAGCTTGCGACTTTAGCCGCAAAAGCCATTTTTCTTTTCGTAAAAATGGTATACTTAGAAAATAATTGATGAAATAAGAAGGTGGTTGATTTTATGTTCGTCGCACAAACCAAAGATACATTAAGCGAAATTTATCTGGACTCGTTGAAAATTCGTAATGATGTCTTCGTCAAAGAACAAGGCGTGCCCTTAAGTCTTGAGATCGATCAGGACGAAGCAAACGCGGTCCATTTTGTTCTCTATAATGAACAAAAAGAAGCAACAGCAACTTTGCGGCTGCTTCCTATAGATAGCCACACATTGAAACTTCAGCGTATGGCCGTACCCGTTGCCCATCGCAAAAAAGGCTTCGGACGAATTTTGATCCAAGGGGCGGAGGATTTTGCTCGGAAACAAGGGTTTCAAAAAATCACTTTAGGTGCTCAGCTAACCGCAAAAGGTTTTTATCTTTCTCTAGGCTACCAACCTGAAGGGGAAGAATTTCTTGATGCGGATATGCCCCACATCAAAATGAGTAAATATCTGCAGAACTAAGTATCTTAAAAGCTGTCAATCAGTTATAACTCACGTGATTGACAACTTTCGCTTCTTTATAGAACTGGATGAATCTCCTTTAAAGAAGCCCCGCCTTACAAATCAATCACTCGATGACAGGCACTATTATTTGATACAAAAAGACTCGACTTCTAATTAAAGTCGAGTCTTTTGCACATTGAAGTGACCCTTTACGGCTACTCCTTGCTATTTCTGAGACAACTGCTTGTAGCGATCATACCAAATGTCCACATACCCCTCAGAAAATGGTCCTTTGCCATTATTGATCCAATCTACTAAAATTTTGACATTTTCTTTTAAAATAAAATCAATGTCCTGCGGATAATGCATGATCTTGCTATGAAGCTCATATTCATCCACATCTAGTAAACGTTTCTCACCATCAGGAAATACTTTGATATCAAGGTCATAATCGATATATTTCAAGGCCTCTTCATCAAGCAAATACGGTGAAGCGAGATTACAATAATAGGAAACCCCCTTTTCTCGGATCATTGCGATTACATTAAACCAGTATTTTTTATGAAAATATACAATAGCTGGCTCACGGGTAACCCAGCGTCTTCCATCCGATTCAGTCACCAATGTATGATCATTGACACCAATCATTGAGAATTCGCTCGTCTTTAAGACCATAGTATCCCGCCACGTTCGATGCAAATTGCCGTCATGTTTGTAGCTTTGGATGCTGACAAACTCTCCTTCTTTTGGAACTCGCATAGCAACCCTTCCCTCAGCAAGAAAACTTGCGTTTTGTTTGGGTGTTCATTACACCGATATCGTAAATATTATAGCAATAAAACAACCCTTTGCCTAGAAATGTTTATCGACTTTATGATTTTTCTTCAATTGTTCGACTAATTTCAACTGAGGTTTGGGAAAGACATACTGTTCAAATTCTTCTGGCGCAGCCCATTGACTGTGTTCTAACGAGAATTCCGACGGTGTGCGTCCATAAAAAAGCAGTATGTGCCATTTCAAATGACTAAAGATGTGAGTAACCTCACCAAGATGTCTTTTTTGCCAAACGACGGGAAATTCAGGGAAAATCGGAGCTGGTTCTTCTGCAACTGCATCCAATGTTAACTGTTGGTCTTGCCAATAAGCCAATAATTGCATATAGGTCGCCTGATCCACTTCCAAAAGCGGAAAATGCCACATTTTGGCTAACAAGCCAGTTTCTGGTCGCTGCACCAATAAAAAGCGGCCATCTTCTTCAATAGCTCCAGCAATGTAATACATATCTTTTGGCTTCGCTTTTTTTGATTTTACGGGAAAGTCGGTTTGTGTTCCCTGCTGATAGGCTAGACAATATTCGTGCAGTGGACATTCCTCGCATAATGGCGAAGTCGGCGTACAAATACTTGAACCAAGATCCATCAAAGCTTGATTGAATTCTCCTGGCTCATCGTGAGAAATGATTGTACGCATTGCTTCATCAAAGACTCCGCGAGAACTCGCTTTAGCTATATCTGCCTCAATACAAAACAAACGACTCACTACACGCATCACATTGCCATCGATTGCAGGTTCCGGCAATCCAAAAGCGATACTGCCGATCGCCCCGGCAGTGTAAGGACCAATCCCCTTTAACGAACGAATATCAGTGATGGTCTGTGGCATCTCTCCATCGAACTCTGCCATGATTTGTTGAGCGGCAGCTTTTAAATTGCGAGCACGAGAGTAATAACCTAATCCTTCCCAAGCCTTCAAAAGCTTCTGCTCTTCTGCACCAGCTAAATCTTTGATGGTTGGAAATTGTTCCATAAAGCGGTAATAATAGCCAATGACGGTGTCCACTCTTGTTTGCTGGAGCATGATCTCCGAGATCCAGATTGCATAGGGATCGTTGGTTGCTCGCCAGGGGAGATTCCTTTTTTCATCATGGTACCAATTCAAAAACTTGTCTTGGAAAGAACGAATGTCCTCTTTTGACCACTTTTCCCACTGTTTATTCATCCATAACTTCCTCATCTAAAAATTGTTGGATCGCATCCAGAGCAAAACCTTTTTGGTAAAGACCTTGTTTGATTTTCATTTTTCTTTTATTCAAAGGCAACCGCTGATGTCTTCGCAAAAGTCGTTGACCCTCTTTTTGCAAAGCTGCGTTTTCCTCTTCGTCGTCTCTATCTGTAGGCAGTTCATCTAAAATTAATTGGATAACTGGTTGTCTAAACCCTTTTTGCATTAGGTGCAGCGATAGTTTCTGCATCATCTCTTTGTGACTTTTCCCTTGGAACCGACGCAATGCTTTTTCGGCAGTATGATAGCCGACATCAAATTGCTTTTCTTCTGTATATAACGGCATCACTTCTTGAATCACTTCTTCAGACAGCCCTTTTTGTTTTAGTTGCTGACTGATGACTGATGGCCCTTTGTCTCCTAAACGGATTTGTGTCCGCAAGTAGCTTTCTCCGTAGGTACGGTCATCAAGTAAATTTAGTTCTTTCAATCGCTGCACGACCAAATGGCGATCCTCTAAATTGATTTCTTTGTCTTTTAGATAGGTACGAACTTCTTTTTCGGAACGTAGTTGATAGCTAATGTAATTCATTGCTTGCTGCAGCCCAATATCAAAACCGGAGCTTTTTTTGATTTCGGTCAACTCTTCTTCCGTCACTTCTTTTCCTTTTAGAAGACGGAAACGAACCAGAAGATCCTCAGAAACCCGCAAAGATTCTCCATTGGAGCATTCTACTTCGTAAAAGGGACCTTTTCCCTTACTGATACGAATGATCGTTATCATTTTCTTCACCTCACGAACGTATATTCTAGTTTATCACAAAAAAGGGGAAATTCCTTCAAAAGAGCTATAAAAAGTATGGTAAAATAGAGAGACTATTTATCGATAAGGAGCAATCATGGCAAACGTACAACTTAAAAACGGTCAAAAACTACAACTGACGATCAAACGTTTAGGAATCAACGGAGAAGGAATCGGCTATTATAAAAAATTGATCGTCTTTGTCCCGCGAGTTCTTCCGGGGGAAGAAGTGATTGCAGAAGTGACCAAAGCAACTCCGAGGTTTGCAGAAGCGAGAATGACCAAAATCATCAAAAAAAGCAGCGACCGTATTCTCCCCCCTTGTAAATTTTATGATCGTTGTGGGGGCTGTCAATTACAGCATCTTGTTTATGAAAAGCAGCTAGACTTTAAGAAAGACTTATTAAAACAAGCATTAACCAAATTTAAGCCCAAAGGTTATCAGAAGTATATCTTAAAAGATACGATTGGCATGGAAGAACCATGGCACTATCGCAACAAAGCGCAATTTCAGTTGCGATATGATACAAAATCAAAACGAATCGAAGCTGGTCTTTACGAAATGGATTCTCATCGTTTAGTGGCGATTGATGATTGTCTCGTCCAAGAAAAAGCAACCCAAGATGTGATCAATGGCCTTGTGCAGCTACTGAACAAGTATCAACTCCCAATCTATGATGAAAGAAAAAACAGCGGCATCCTGAGGACTTTGATGGTCAGAGTGGGCAGAGCGACCGGCGAAGTACAAGTCGTTTTTATCACGAACTCTAGCAAACTGCCACAGAAAAATGCCTTGATTCGAGAAATCAATCAACGCATGCCTCAAGTAGTTTCGATCATGCAAAATGTCCAAAGCAAGAAGACCTCGGTGATCATGGGGGGTGAAACTTTACATCTCTGGGGAAAAGAAGCGATTGAAGAACGATTGCAGGAATTAACATTCGACCTTTCTCCTCGTGCATTCTTCCAACTGAATCCGCAACAAACTAGTATACTTTATGACGAAGCAATCAAAGCACTGGCATTGACCAAAAATGAAACCGTCGTTGATGCCTATTGTGGTGTTGGAACGATTGGACTAAGCCTCGCAAAACATGCAAAGGAAGTCCGTGGGATGGACATCATTCCGCAAGCAATCGAAAATGCCAAAGAAAATGCCCGTCGAATCCAAGCAAATAATACGCATTATGAAACAGGAACTGCTGAAGACTTACTCCCTAAATGGTTTGCTGCTGGTTTTAGACCCGACAGTATTGTGGTTGATCCCCCTCGAACTGGATTAGATGACCACCTGTTGCAAGCGTTAGTTGCTCAGCCGCCAAAGAAAATGGTTTATATCTCCTGTAATGTTTCAACATTAGCCCGTGATTTGGTCAAATTAGCGTCTGTCTTCAAGATTGAGTATCTACAGTCTGTTGACATGTTTCCTCAAACTGCTCGTTGTGAAGTTGTCGTTAAATTGACGCGTATATAAAAAGCCTAGCCATCTTCAAGTAAATGAAGATGGCTAGGCTTTTTTAGGAATTCAGCTAGTATCCAAACACACATTGTTGGACACTAGCTGGATCAAATCTTATTTTGTGACTAAAGCATCAAGGCTGGCTACTGCCAAACTCATTTTGGCGATCTTATCCAATAATGCAAAACGATTGCGACGTATTGCCTCGTCATCTACCATGACCATTGTCTGATCAAAATAAGCTTCGATCAATGGTCTCAATGAAACTAGGCTTTGATAGTTTTGTTCCATCGTTTGTTGCGGGAACTTATCTTCAATGGCGACCACTGCCTCATAAAGCGTATTTTCTGATTCGTTCTCAAACAATTCAGGATTGATTTGTTTGTGTTCAAGATCTGCCTTTTTCGCAAGATTAATGACCCTTGTCAAAGCTTCCATCGATGGTTTGAAATCAGAATCATTCAAATGTGCTCTCAACATTTGAGCAGCTTCAAACAAAAGACTGATATCGCCTTGACGAGAGTTGATCACTGCTTCGATCACATCATGACGAATGTTTTTCGTTGCTAAGAATTGACGCAGACGTCCGTCAACAAAATCAATGACTTGCTCTTGTCCTTCGTTCAATTGAATGCCATAGACTGATGGCTGTTCATTGATTGCTGTGCGGATTTTTTCCTGTAAACGGGCTAACGGGAAGTACCAACGTTTCTCAGCAATAATCCGAATGATGCCATAAGTTTGTCGGCGCAATGCGTATGGATCGTTCGATCCGCTTGGAATCATGCCCACTGCAAAGAATGACAGTAAACTGTCTAACTTATCAGCAATTGCTAAAATTGCTCCAACGCTTGATTCAGGTAACGCACCTTCAGCAGAGACAGGCATATAATGTTCACGGATCGCTTGTGCCACTTGCGGTGTTTCTCCTTGCAAGAGAGCATACTTTTCACCCATGACTCCTTGTAATTCCGGAAACTCACCGACCATATTCGTTACTAAATCAAACTTATAGATTTCTGATGCACGTTTCAATTCTGTTCTTTCATCTTCAGACAATCCGACGGTTTCTCCAATGATTTGAGCAATAACAGCTACCCGTTGCATTTTTTCATATAAGCTACCGATTTTTTCGTGGAAAGTGACTTGTTTTAGTTTCTCCACACATTGATCGATGGTAAGTTTCTTATCCTCATTGTAAAAGAATTCCGCGTCTTCTAGACGCGCTGTCAATACTTTCTGATTTCCTTTGACTACATTATCGATTTTTACCCGATCGCCGTTTCTTGCTGAAATGAAATGGGGCAACAAAACACCTTCTGGGGTGCGCACATCAAAATACCGCTGATGTTCTTTCATCGAAGTGACTAAGACTTCTTCTGGAACTGAAAGATATTTTTCATCAAAGTCACCGACAAAAGCAGTCGGATATTCTACCAAGTTGTTCACTTCTTCTAAAAGATCTTCATCAAGATCGATCCGCCAGTTGTTTTCTTTAGCAATTGCCTCAATTTGGTCTACGATCAATTGCTGTCTTTTGGATGGATCAGCGATCACAAATTGGCGTTCCATTTGACTCAAATAGTCATCGGCAGTTTCAAAGGTGACTTCTTCTCCAAGGAAACGATGGCCACGGGATTTCCGATCTGTTACTACGTCAAGGACTGTAAATGGTACGACTTCAGCGCCAAACAGTGCTACGATCCAGTGGATTGGCCGGATATACTCAAAATCGAAATTTGCCCAGTGCATTGTTACTGGGAACGCCAAACTAGTAATGACCTCTTTCAAACCAGTTAAAACTTCAAGCGCTGGTTTACCTTGAATATGCTTGGTGACATAGACATACTCCACACCATTTAATTCTTTGAAGGTAATTGCATCTGTGGTCAATCCTTGTCCACGAACGAACCCTTGGGCTGCTTTTGACCAATTGCCATCAGCATCGATTGCAATTTTTTTGGCAGGTCCTTTCACTTCTTCTTGCGTATCAGCTTGACTTTCCGGAATCCCAGTCACATATACAGCTAAACGTCGAGGTGTAGAATAAGCTTCGATCGAACTGAATTGCAGTGCATGAGCTGTCAAAAACTCCGCCGTTTTTTGTTGTAGCTGTTTCATGCTTGGCGTGACAACATGTGCTGGCATTTCTTCTAAACCGATTTCTAATAATAGATTTTGTGCCATTTTATTTCCCTCCCGCAATCAATTTTTCCGCTTCTTCTGGTGCTAATAATGGATAACCTAGTTTTTCTCGTTCAGCGACAAATAACTTGGCAACTTGTCTTGCTAAATTACGGATACGAGCCAAATATCCAGCACGTTCAGTTACCGAAACAGCTCCTCGAGCGTCTAACAGGTTAAATGTATGACTGCATTTCAAAATATAGTCATATGCAGGATGAACGAGGTTTTCATCGATACAGCGTTTTGCCTCTGCCTCAAAGCGATCAAAATTGCTTAACAATAACTCTTGATCGCTGACTTCAAAGGAATATTTTGAATGTTCAAATTCAGGCTGACGGAAAATCTCGCCGTATTTGACCCCTGTCGACCATTCCAAATCATAGACACTTTCAACTTCTTGGATATAAGATGCTAAACGTTCTAGTCCATAGGTGATTTCTGAAGTAACGGGTTTGCAGGCCAATCCTCCAACTTGTTGGAAGTAAGTAAACTGAGTGATCTCCATGCCGTCTAGCCAAACTTCCCAACCCAGACCAGCACAACCCATAGAAGGATTTTCCCAGTTGTCTTCTACAAAGCGAATATCATGTTCTAGCGGATCGATCCCTAGCAAACGCAGACTTTCAAGGTATAATTCTTGAATATTTTCTGGAGAGGGCTTCATCACCACTTGAAATTGATGGTGCTGATACAAACGGTTGGGATTTTCTCCATAACGGCCGTCAGCCGGTCGGCGAGACGGCTCCACATAGGCGGCGTTCCAAGGCTCCGGACCAATTGCACGTAAAAAAGTATACGGACTCATGGTTCCTGCTCCTTTTTCGGTATCATACGCCTGCATTAGCATACAGCCGTTATCAGACCAGAACTTCTGTAAAGTCAAGATCATTTCTTGAACGGTTAATTTACTCATTATTTTCTTCCTTTCTTACAACGCATTGACTACTGGATAAAATTCAACAACATGACCTGGAATCAATTTTACTTCAACAACATGGTCATCCGTCAAAACATCTGACAAATCATACAACATTTGGTCCGGTTTTGTTGTTAACTCTTTGACTAGTTGATCATCTTGCTTGACTAAGATTTGCAATGGAATACTTGCTAACACTTTTAATTTTTTTTCTTTGAATTCTGATGCAGCAATCGTCATATCAAATGGCATGAGAGTCCCCTCCTTTTCTAAGTCATTGATTCTACCGCAAAGGTTGAGTTTTTCATGAAATAGGACACAGGTACTACGTTCTCCCTGCGAGCCTACTGTTTCACATCTGCTCGTCTCTTCTGTGTTACTCCTGCAGTCACTTCTACCAGCAGGGTTCGCTAACAAGGACTTGTATGTCCTGTTTTACAGGTCGATCACAGTGATTCGAGCAATGGTGAACCACACCAAAAAATCCCTATACCTATACTTGCGCATAGATATAGGGACGATATTCTCGCGGTTCCACCCTACTTCCGATTACTCGGCAGCTTCATTGAGTCATACTCCCGGATGCCTGCGAAAAAAGGATTCAACTTGGCTTTCACTATCCCAAGCTCGCTGGATGACTCTGGCTTCTTTCTTTTTTCCGATCAACGTATTTATTTGATTATCCTTATCATAGTAGCTGTATAGGGACTTTGTCAATCAAAAAATATAAAAG